>JAEVYU010000020.1 GCA_023392595.1 Bacillota bacterium
TATCGCTGAAAGTTTGTTGTTTCATGGAGTTCTCCTTGATTTTGTTACCTTTATTATACGATATCTCCTAGTTATGTTCCAGGATATCCCTTGAATTGTTCTGTTTTAATCAGTGGTTCCTTAGAAAATAATTTTTTGCCTCAATTCTTTCTTTGTGTCTCCGTGTCTCTGTGGCCAAAAAGCATTTAGGCCACAGAGACAGAGAGATAAAACCTATTTTTATCCTTTCACGTGCCCCGGTGGGCCGGGGTGGGGGACTCTGTGGCAAAAAACAGACTTGGAGGATATCGCAATGGGTTCAAAAACCATGCTTTTACATGCCTGCTGCGGGCCTTGCGCTTGTTATAGCACGCAAAAGGTTATGGAGGACGGCGTTCATCCAACCCTCTTTTTTTATAACCCCAATATTCATCCTTATCAGGAATTTATAGCGCGGCGTGAGGGATTGCGGCAGTTGGCGTCCATTCGCAATCTGGAGGTTATTGAGGCGCCCGGATACCCAATCGAAGAATTTCTGGCCCATGTGGCATCCGATCCCACCAGGCGCTGCGAATATTGCTACCGGTGCCGTTTGAGTCAAACCGCCCTGAAAGCCAAGGAGTTGGGATTTTCTTTATTCGGCACCACCTTGTTAATCAGCCCTTACCAAAACCGGGACCGAATCCTGGAAATCGGAAGGGAGTTAGGCCGGGAACACGGACTGGAATTTTATGATCAAGATTTGCGGCCTGGATTCCGGCAAAGTCAGGCCATGGCCAAAGAATACAATTTATACCGTCAGAAATATTGCGGTTGTATTTATAGTGAAAAGGAAAGATATTGTAAGGAAAAATAATCTTGAGTCCAATGGGGCGGTGATGTTGATGAGTGAATTTTCAGGTATCGGAAAACTATTGATGATATTCGGAGCCATTATGCTCATTGTGGGCGCTCTGATCTGGCTGGGTGGTAAAATTCCGGGAATCGGGCGTTTGCCGGGAGACATCTTTATCAAACGGGGCAATTTCAGTTTTTACTTTCCGATTGTTACTTGCATCATTATTAGTATTATTTTGTCGTTCATCTTTAACTTATTGGGGAAAAAGTAATGGCTCTTTACCGCACCAATGCAATTGTACTGAGAACCCGGAATTTCGGAGAAGCCGACCGGGTCATCGTTTTGTTCAGTGAAGAATTGGGCAAATTTGAGGCGATTGTAAAAGGGGCTCGCAGGCAACGCAGCCGGTTTGTGGGAAGTACTTTGGCATTTAATTATATCCGGGCGATGCTGCTTGGCGGAAAGAGTTTAGATACTTTAAGTCAGGCGGAATTGGTTCATTCATTCGCGAAGCTGCATGAAGATTTGACCAAATTCGCCTATGCCAGCTTTTGGGTGGAACTGGTTGACGGCTTTATTCCGGAACGGCAAGAAGCGAAAGAGATCTTTAAATTTTTACTGGCGGCGTTTATCGTTTTGGAAAAAACTCCGGACCCGGCCATTTTAAACCTGGCATTTGAGATCCGGCTTTTGAACTATCTGGGTTATCAACCCCAAATCTCCCATTGCACCAGCTGCGGTAGAAGTTTAGAGGAGCCGGTTTACTTTTCAGCCGAAGCGGGCGGGGTGGTTTGTTCCAACTGCATTGGCAGATACCGCGACCCAGTAAAAATGACCATGTCGGACTTGCAGGCTTTTGAACGCCTTGGCGAGATTGATTTACGAGAGCTGACCACATTGACCTTATCGCAGGAAAATTGTAAAACGATTCAGAGGATATTAAGGACCTTCATGGAGGCCCGTCTGGAACATCCCCTCAAATCGCAAGTGTTTTTGGATAGCTTATCCCTTTAACTTGAGCAAGTTATCAATAGTTTGGCGAGAATGGTTTCATAAGGAATATCATCGGCATAGGTTGGGAAATCTATTTAGGTGAGAGGATGAGAGGTGGACGCCGATGGAAAATATCGAAAAGATTGATATGGTGCGCGAGCGGATGAATGTGACTTATGAGGAAGCCAAAGGGGCCCTGGAAGCCGCCAATTGGGATGTTGTTGAAGCCCTTATTACGCTGGAGCGTGATGAAAAAGCGCGCCGCGAGGAAATTTTTGTACGCGGGAACGAACTGGTGGAGAAAATTAAGGAAATTGTGCGCAAGGGTAATATCAACCGTTTGCGGGTCAAACAGGATGATCAAGTTTTGGTGGAAATTCCGGTTACCGCCGGGGTGGTCGGGGCATTGCTCGCTCCACAGTTGGCGATTATTGGAGCCGTGGCCGCCTTGGTCAGCAAATGCACGGTGGAAATTGAAAAAAATGAAGACCCGGAAACGTACCACTAATTTTTACATGAAAAGGAATCTAGAACTTCATTCGACTCCGACCGCAACGGGAAGGAGTTCTTTTTTATGCTCATGGGTTGTATTGGAAGGATCAATCATTTTTCTGTGACAGAATGAATCCATTGGATGACGGAAAGAATTATTTCTGTGACGGAATGAATCCATTGGATGACGGAAAGAATGATTTCTGTGATAGAATGAATTCATTGGACGACGGAAAAAATGATTTCTGTGACAGAATGAATCCATTGGATGACGGAAAGAATGATTTCGGTGATAAAAGAAGGTCGTTTACCATATGGTGTGTAAACTCCAAAAAAAGTATAATAAAAAGGCTGGAAAAAGGAGAATGCACATTACATTGGGTCAAATTAATCGAAAAATATTACAAGCACAGAGGTTTAATACAATTTTTGAGCGATTATGAAATCAACAGTGTTGAAGAGTAAGCAAAGAACAAGCGATTTGTTTGGCAGGATTTCAATAAATATTCCAGAAATTAACGGTTGATTATGCAATCTTAAATAATGTTTATGAGTCGACGAGGCAGAATGATGAGCTTTCCGCAAACCAATTTAACAACGGATGAAAGAACCGAAATTACAATTACCCGATTATTGTATTTAATCTTATTGATTGGGCTAGTATTGGTTATTTCAAAAAACCCTGAAAAATGCTGGCTGCTTTTATCCCTTGCCGGTTTGTTGGCTGTATCGGTAACGGTCCGCCGGGCCATTTTCTATGACTCCTCCCGGTATCTGCATCTGGGTAAATTCAACTTTATCACGGATTTGATCTTGATATTCGCTCTTGAGTACAATGACAGGGGTTTTTTCGCCTACCTATTTTATATGGTATTAATCATCGATGCTTCATTGACATATTCACCCCTTTTTACAAGTGGGCTCACTTTTTTTAGTTTTATTATTCATGGCTTTGTAAGGACCATTCACTTTCAACATCCCAATTTTAATACTTTTGTTTCCCGGCTTTTGATTGATTTATTAATTTTTGCAGGCACTTATATCCTGATGGTTTTTATTCGTTATCAGATTCAGCAGAAAGAGCATTTGCGTCAAGTGATGGTTGAGTTGAAAATCAAAACCAAAGAGCTGGAAAAGACCTATCAAAAATTGAAAGAAGCCTCCATGGAGTTGGAAGATATGACCGTCTTGCGGGAACGGAACCGGATAGCCCGGGAAATCCATGATACGGTCGGTCATACCTTGACCACCGTTTTACTGGAACTGGAAGCCGGGGAACGGCTCATTCCGCTCGATCCGGCTGGGGCGGCAACTAAAGTTAAACTGGCCAAAAGCCAAATCCGCAAAGGCTTGAATGATATTCGTGCCTCCGTTGAGACATTGAACTCCGGAAACGAAATGCTGGACTTTATTGCTTCAATAAAATTATTGATTCATGAAATTATGTTGCATGGCGATATTCATATCCGCTACCAAATTGACGAATTGCCCCGGCTCGTCCCCGAACAGGAAAGAGCGCTTTACCATGCCCTTCAAGAAGGCATCACCAACGGGATTCGCCATGGAAAAAGCACCGCTTTTGTATTCAATCTCAAAAGAACTGAAAAATGGCTTGAATTCCTGCTTCAGGATAATGGCGTCGGCACTGAACAGCTCATTCCCGGTTTTGGTTTGACAACCATGGAAGAACGGATTAACGAGCTGGGGGGCATTTTCAGCATTGATTCCAAACCCGGTGAAGGCTGTTTCATTCATATCTCACTGCCGTTACAGGAGGTTCCAGAAAATGCCGGTTAATATCATGATTGTGGATGACCAAACATTATTCAAAGACGGATTAAGGACTGTCCTGGATTTGGAGAAAAACATAAACGTTATGGCCACAGCTTCGAACGGGAAAGAAGCAATATTTTCCATAAATCCGACCAACCTTCCCGACTTGATATTACTCGATATCCGGATGCCGGAAATGGATGGAGTCGAGACTGTTAAGGAAATTAAGCGAACGTATCCGGCAATCAAAGTCCTGATGCTGACGACTTTCAATGATGAAGAATATGTTATGGAGGCCTTGGCTAACGGGGCTAACGGATATGTACTGAAAGATATGGAAGTCGAAAAGTTGCTGGAGGCTATAGATGATGCTATCCATGGGAAAATGGTATTGCCGTCCTTGGTCGCCGCCAAGCTCGCCCAGGGCTTGCATAAAATCGTCCCCCAAAAACCGGGCCCGGTTTTGGCAGAATTGTCTGACCGGGAAAAAGAAATAGCCATCATGCTGACCCAAGGCTTTTCCAATAAACAAATCGCGCTGGCGCTTTTCATTTCCGAAGGCACGGTTCGCAACTATATCAGTACCATTTATAGCAAGATCGGGGTGAATGACCGGACGAACGCTGTGCTGCTATTGAAAAATCAAGGTTTGTAATCTTGTTTAAGCCAGGTTGACTCTGTTGCAAGGAGCGAAAATGACCAAACCACTTTCTGTCTGGAAATATTACTGTAACAATCCAAAGCAAGTCGCTTTAGTTTTGATGATCATTTCCCTGAGTGTTTTTTTACAATACGCGCTGCTGATTTACAAAATGACTATGCTTAAATTGGCGCAAGCATCAATACCTTTCATGTCGAATGTCTATGTCTATACCCAACCATCAAAACAATACCAATTCAAGCAATTCCTTCGTAAACAACCGGCAATTTCTCGGGTTTTACCGTGTAAACTGGCAATTACTTCAAGGCCTTTTGGGAACGCCTCCTACATTTTTTTATTGCACTCAAAAGACATGGAACCTGGGATAAACTCTTTGCAGCTTACTTTAATCAAAGGCCAGCTTCCAGCTCCGGGTACTCATGAGGTTGTCCTTCATTGGAGAGTGGCTGCGCTCAAAGGATTAAAAATCGGCGACCATTTCGGCAGTGAATATTCCCAACGCGACTTTTTAGTTGGAGATTATAAATTGGGCGGTCTGCTGGATGGCGATTTAACCATTGGTTTTGCCGACTTGGATACCTATATCCATGACTATCATTTACCGCCGGAAGATACAGCATTTTTAGTTACCCCGAAGAAAGGGCAACTGGCCAAAGTCGATAGTTTATTAAGCCAATGCGCTCGTAAAGATCCTAAACTATATACTTTTCATGAAAATACGATTCCTGACGACTTTAGTATAGACGTTATTTGTTTGATAATTACCTGTATTGTAACGATTTGCGTCAGTTTTCTGTTTTATATCTATTTTTACCAGAGGCGTCCTGAAATGTGCTTGTTGAGGGCGCTGGGATACACCTGGCGAAGGATTATCGGCAAAGCGTTTTTTGAAATAAGTGGTATCAGCTTGGCAGGATCTATACTGGGTGGAGCTGTTTGTTTCCTAAGCGGACAGGCTTTGAACAGCTTGATGTTTATGAAACGTGGTCTACCCTTGGAGTTATGGAATATGAGTTATCCTTTCAAACTATTGTCAACCCCCCTGGTGATCATTGTTAGTAGTTTAGTCATTGTCCGGCACATGCTCAAAAAGGCCGACCTGATTTCCATCATGGAGGGAGAAGGTTAAAACATGATCGAAGGAAAAGAACTGAGCCTGATTTATGGCAATCAGAAAAATGAGGAATGCTATGCCCTGCGGGATATCAATTTTACGGCCGGGCAGGGCGAGATGGTCGGTATCATGGGCCCGTCCGGGAGCGGGAAAAGCTCCTTGCTTTACATTTTGTCCGGATTGAAAAAGCCCACCATAGGCACGGTTTATTATGATAATAGCATATTGGAGGAATTATCATACAATGAGTTAGCGGGAATCCGCCGGAAAGACTTTGGGTTTATCTTTCAACGCCATTTTTTAATTGATTATTTGACCGTACTAGACAATGTTTTGACGGTTGTCAACTCAAAGGAGAAGGTATGGCAAGAAAAAGCCGTAAGCCTTCTGGAAACGATGGGTATTGCCCATTTGGCCCTTAAAAAACCTTATCAAATGTCGGTCGGGCAACGCCAAAAAGTGGCCGTTGCCAGAGCTTTACTCAGTCAGCCCAAAGTTATTTTCGCCGATGAGCCCACCGCTTCGCTGGATCACGGCAATGCCCGGATGGTCATGGATGTTTTGGCAGGCTTAAAAAACCAAACCACTATTTTAGTAGCGACCCACGATGAATCCATTCTGGAACAGGCCGACCGGGTAATTCAGATGTGGGACGGCCGTATTATCAAAACGGCCCGACCTTTGGGCCTTCTACATTGCCATCATCAGGAGCCAAAATGACCAAACCGCTCTCAATCCGGAAATATTATCGGAATAATCGAAAGAAAGTTGCCATTATTTTCACAATAACTTTCCTGGGTATCTTTTTACAATGCGCGCTACTGATCGATGTTACAACCGCTCTTAACTTTTATCAGGCTGCTATGCCTTATAACTCAGTGGCCTATGCTTATCATAGTGATCATAACATGAAGCAATCCCCGGAATATTGGAGCCGTTTACAAGGATTGCTTGGCAAACATCCGGCGATTTCTAATGTTTTACCGTTTGCATACGTGGCGACCCCGATGCGTGATGGTGTTTCGGTCGAGATTCTTTCATTAAAACCCGAAGATATCAAGCCGCTGATGAACTTTTTACATCTTACCTTAAGCAAGGGACGGCTTCCCACTCCGGGTACCCATGAGGTTGCCCTCCATTGGAAGATAGCCGCCAATAAAGGGTTGAAAATCGGTAATCATTTGAGTAATCAAGTCGATAAATCTAGTTTACTCATTGGAGGAGACTATCAAAAATTATTCATTGGAGATTATAAGTTAGTGGGTCTGCTGGATGGCGATTTCATTATCGGCCTTTCCGATCTGGATACCTATAACAATGATTTACACTTGTCGGAAGGAGACACCTCCTGGCTCATCATCCCCAAAAAGGGTCAACTAGCTGAGGCCAAAAGTTATTTGGCAAAGTGCATTCAAAAAGATAAAGAGCTGAATACCTCAACGGCAGAAGAAAATGCTTTATTGAATATGTCGAATACCGTCATCATGGTAGCAAACATTTTGGACTTAGTCATCACCAGTGTGATCACCTTCTGTGTCGGTTTTTTGTTTTATATTTATTTTAACCAAAGACGTTCTGAATTTGGTTTGTTGGAAGCATTAGGGCATACCAGGCCGATGATTATCGGCAGAGCGTTTTTGGAAATCGCTGTCATTAATTTGCTCGGATTCTTCTGTGGGGTAGCGAGTGCTTTACTATGCGGATGGGCTTTAAACCGTTTTGTTTTAATGGCGCAAGGCCTGCCGCTGGTGTTATGGGACCCAAGTTATACTTTCCGACTGTTATCTACTCCGTTATTGGTCACCTTTATCAGTTTGCTTCCGGTCTGGCGGATGCTTAAAAAAGTCGACCCGATTACCATCATTGAGGGAGAAGTATAAATCGGAAATATTAATATCATTTTTGTCATATGACAAATGTCATTTTATTCATGACTCCAATCTTGACTGGAGTGAATTATAAAATGGTATTTTTTTATGTACAATTTTTCAAGGATTGGATGATATAAGCTGAAAATATCAATTCAAAGATGGATGAAGGAAGAAGACAATGACCCATAGAAGCACAGCCAATTATTTCCTGCCGGATGAAAAAATTCCGCTGATTGCCGAATGTTTGCGGCGGGTGCAATTTGATGAAGTGGATTCATTCAAGATAGTGTGGCATGGATATTATCTGAAATATTTTGAACAGGGACGGAATGAATGGGGACGGAAATTCGGATTCGGTTATTCGGAGATGATGGCAAATGGCTTTGCGATGCCGGTGGTCCGGGTGCACATCGACCATTGCCATCCGCTTCAATATGATGAATTGATTCGGATTAAGACCGTTTGTCACTGGACGGATGCCGCCAAGGTGAATATCAGCTATGAAATTTATGCTGAAAATGGCATGTTATCGGCCAGAGGTTATACGGTTCAGCTTTACACCGATTTGACAGGCAAACTCATGGTTTTAAGACCCGAATTTGTGGAACGGTTTATTCAAAAATGGGATGAATTGAGTTTAAAGTAAATGCCGCAATTGTGTATGGTCTAATAGGGAAATTTAGGGTGAAAGGATCAATCAGGAAATAAAGAAATTTTTGCTGGGTGCCGTTTTATTTGTACTTTTTTTCACAATATGGTATAATCAATCCAACAGGTTTTTTATTGTGAAGGATTTCATGATAGCGAACCAACCGATTGTCTTTTGTTCTGAAGCCGAAGAAAGTTCTGAGGCCGGAGAGCGTTTGAAAACAAGTGATATGAATTGATTCATCCGGGAATCGACGCTTGGTAAAAGCGGCGCTCTGTGGAAAGAATTCATACCCTTTTTTGAGAATAGCCTCCATTCCTCAGAAAAGGGTTTTTAATTTTTTAGGGCGGGAGCCGCGAGGAGGATGAATTCGGAAATGAATTTTTTAGAAAAGTATCAAGAGGATTTTAAAGAGTATGATCGTATGGAACGGGACTTTATCGATGATGAGATGATTTGGAGCCAGCTTGAAAAATGGGAGCATCCATCCAAGGAGGATGTCCTCCGGGTTTTAGACAAGGCGGCCCGGATGATCCGTTTGGAACCGGAAGAAATGGCAATCTTGCTTCAAAATCAAGATCCGGAACTGACAAGCCAAATGTATGCTTTGGCCAGTCGATTGAAACGGGAGGTTTATGGAGACCGGATCGTATTTTTCGCCCCTCTTTATGTTAGTGACCAATGTGCCAATAATTGTGTTTATTGCGGTTACCGCAGCACGAACCGGGCAATTCACAGGAAAACCCTTACCATGGATGAGCTAAAGCGCGAAGTTGAAATCATGATTAGCGAGGGCCAGAAACGGACGGTCCTGGTCTATGGCGAATCTCCCGAGACGAACATTGATTATATTTGTGATACGGTGCGCCAAGCCTATAGCGTAAAGAGCCAACATGGGGAAATCCGGAGGGCCAATATCAATTGCGCTCCCCTGACCCGGGATGAGCTAAAAAAGTTAAAACAAGTAGGCATTGGGACATTTCAGGTTTTTCAAGAAACTTACCATCATCAGACTTACCGGAAATTACACCCTGCCGGGACCATCAAAGGCCATTACCGCTGGCGTTTATATTGCCATGACCGGGCTTTGGATGCTGGCTGTGATGATGTGGGAGTGGGTGTTTTATTCGGGCTGTATGATTGGCGCTTTGAAGCCATGGGCCTGCTTTATCATACGATTCATCTTGAGGAAAACTATAACGGGGTGGGACCCCATACGGTTTCATTTCCCAGAATTCAGCCGGCGCTCGACACTCCCTATGCCTTAAATCCCGAATATGCCCTCAGCGATGATGATTTTAAAAAATTAGTGGCCGTAGTGCGGCTATCCGTTCCTTACACCGGAATGATTTTAACAGCCCGCGAAAGCGCCGAGGTCCGCCGGGAAGTTATTCCGCTTGGGATTTCCCAGATTGATGCCGGCAGCCGGATTGGAGTGGGAGGATATCAGCAATCCCAAGCCAATGCCATGCCGGATAAGGAGCAATTCCAATTGGGCGATATCCGGCCCCTGGATGAGGTTATCCGGGAGACTTGCCAAATGGGCGACATCCCATCCTTGTGCACTGCTTGTTACCGTAAGGGCAGGACCGGCGAACATTTTATGGGGATTGCCAAGTCCAGCTTCGTTCATAATTTTTGCATGCCCAATGCCATATGCACTTTGAAAGAATATATGCTGGACTACGCCAGCCCGGCAACCCGTCAGGCCGGGGAGGAAGCCATCCAAAAATATCTGTCACAGATCAAGGATCCCCAAACCAGGAAATTTGTGACCCAGGCCTTAAGAAATATGGAAAACGGCCAAAGGGATCAATATATTTAATAAAGGATAAGTTTAAAAGTCAAATGTCGAAAGTTAAAAGTCGAAGTTTCTCAGCCTGGGTGAACTAGTAAAACGTTCTCTAAATAACTACTCAATGATTGTGAACGTTTTACTTAAGTAGAGCATATCTTTCCTATTTCTGATTACCATGTATTTACGATACGCTCTACTAGACTCACTGGAAAGCGGTGAAAGGGACAAATGGCCTATCGGTTTGAGCATGATTTATTAGGGAAAAGAGAAGTTCCGGCCGAATTTTATTATGGTATCCATACCTTGCGGGCTGTTGAGAATTTTAATATCAGCGGCCGGCCTATCCGCCATTCACTGGTTATTGCCTTGGCAATGGTCAAGAAAGCGGCGGCTTTAGCCAACCTTGAAGCCGGATTGCTTGAAAAGTCAATTGCAGAAGCCATAACCTCGGCTTCCGATGAAATCATCGCCGGGGGATTGCGCGAGCAATTTTTGGTGGACGCATTGCAAGGAGGCGCCGGCACCTCCGCCAATATGAATGTCAATGAAGTCATCGCCAACTTGGCCATTGAAAAGCTGCATGGGGTAAAAGGCGATTACCGGATGGTTCACCCGCTGAATCATGTAAACATGAGTCAATCTACCAATGATGTTTTTCCGACTGCGGTTCGGATCGCCGCCATTAACCTGTTGAAACCGCTCAGTGAGAATCTGGCGGGGTTACAAGCAGCCTTGCAGCAAAAAGAGGAGCAATTTTCCGGAATCATCAAGATGGGCCGCACCGAGCTTCAGGATGCGCTTCCGGTCATGTTGGGGCAGGAGTTTGGAGCTTACGCGCAGGCGATTGCCAGAGACCGTTGGCGGATTTATAAGGTTGAAGAACGTTTGCGTCAGGTTAACCTGGGCGGCACTGCGGTTGGAACCGGGTTGAATGCCGATAGGCGGTACATTTTTTCAGTGATTGAAAAATTACGGGACGTGACGGGGCTTGGCCTTTCCCGGGCCGAGTACCCCATGGATTTGACGCAAAACAACGATGTTTTTGCGGAAGTTTCCGGGATGCTTAAAACGGTGGCCGTTAACCTTGCCAAAATCGCCAATGATCTACGCCTTATGGCCTCAGGACCCCATGGGGGGTTGGGCGAAATTAACCTGCCGGAGATGCAGGCCGGTTCTTCAATCATGCCGGGGAAAATCAATCCGGTGATTCCTGAAGCGGTCCGTCAGGCTGCTTACCAAGTTATGGCCGGCGATACGGCTATCACCATGGGAGCCGCCTCCGGCGAACTGGAACTCAATGCGATGCTGCCTTTGATTGCCGACAATCTATTCAACTCTCTGGAAGTGTTAAACCGGGCCGCGGTAATTTTTAAGGAGCGTTGCATTCAAGAGATTACGGTTAACGCCGAACATTGTGAGGAGGTCTTGGAAAGAAGCATGATTTATGCGACGGCTCTGACACCTTATATCGGTTATGAAAAAGCCACTCTTTTGGTGCAACAGGCAAAGCGGAACGGAAGCACTATCCGCGAGGAAGCCTTACGAACCGGGATTTTTGCCGAGAATGAATTAAATATCATTTTCGATCCTTATCAATTAACCAAACCGGGAATTCCCGGAAAAAAAGTTTGACGGAATAAATATTGGAGGTCTCAATATGCCGGATTTAAACGCAACCCCCAATGCTTCGCGAATTCAAATCGGCATCTTCGGCAGGCGTAACGCCGGTAAATCCAGCTTGATGAATGCTCTGACCAACCAGTCGGCGGCCTTGGTATCGGATAACCCGGGCACCACCACCGATCCGGTTTTTAAAGCCATGGAAATGCTGCCGCTGGGGCCGGTTACTTTCATCGATACGGCCGGCCTGGATGATGTCGGCTCCCTGGGTGAACTTCGGGTGAAACGGAGTTACGATATTTTGGACCGGGCTGATTTGGCCTTGCTGGTGATCGATGCCCGGATTGGGATGACTGAATTTGAAACCGGGATTGCCGCGGTGATTCGTAAAAAAAAGATTCCCGCCGTAATGGTAGTCAATAAAACGGACTTACAAGCACTTCCGGAAGAGCAAAAACAGCGTTGGGAAGCAGAGCTTCAAATGGATGTATTGGAAGTCTCGGCCACTCAAGGAAAGGGTCTGCATGAATTAAAGAGTGCCCTGGTCCGGATAGCCGGAAAAATCGAGGAGGAACCTTTCCTAGCTGGAGACTTGGTAAGACCGGGCGATTTTGCCGTGTTGGTCATACCCATTGATAAAGCGGCGCCCAAAGGCCGGTTAATCTTGCCTCAGCAACAGGTGATTCGGGATATTTTGGAACATGACGCCATGGCAGTTGTCACCAAAGAGCATGAGTTGAAAGCGACTCTGGAGACTTTGGGGAAGAAGCCGGCCGTTGTGATTACGGATTCCCAGGCATTTTTGAAAGTGGCGGCCGATACCCCCAAAGAGGTACCGCTTACCTCTTTTTCGATTTTGTTTGCCCGCCAGAAGGGGAATCTGGTAGAATTGGTCAGAGGGGCCAAAATGGTTGAAAAACTCAAACCCGGCGATAAAGTTTTGATAGCCGAGGGGTGCACCCATCACCGGCAATCGGATGATATCGGGACGGTGAAAATTCCACGCTGGCTGAGGCAGACTATCGGCGGGGAATTGAGTTTCCAGTGGGCCAGCGGCCAAAGTTTGCCGGAAGATTTAAGTCCCTTCCAATTGGTGATTCATTGCGGCGGTTGTATGCTCAACCGGCGTGAAATGATGCACCGGATAACGAGGGCGAAAACCCAAGGGGTCCCGATTGTCAATTACGGAGTGCTGATTGCTTATTTGCAGGGCATTTTTCCGAGGGCCCTGGAACCTTTCCGGAAGTGCGGGGATGGTTAGATTGAAAGGCAGTTATGGGTTACTGGTTTATTGGTTATTGGATGTTTGCTTCTGATTATTGAATTGAGTATATGGAGGAGAGATTATTTTGGGTTCTGAAAAACGCATTGCCGTGATTGCCGTTATTCTGGAAAATCCCAAGGAAGTTCAGGGCAGGGTCAATAGTATCATCAGTGAATTCAGCGAGATGGTCGTAGGAAGAATGGGTATTCCCAACCATGAAAGAAATATCGGCGTTCTTTCCCTGATTGTTGAAGGAACCGAAAACGAGATTAACACCCTGACCGGCAAGTTGGGAAATATCCACGGCGTGAATGCCAGGGCGACAATGGCCAAACAATCGTAAACGGGAGTACACGATGGAACAGACAGCCACTCAATTGGATGACTTGAAGAGCGGAATTGACAATTTAGCGCGGAGAAAAGGATTTCCCGGTGAACGGGATCTTGTTTTGGAGGTTATTCAGAATCCAAGCGGAGCATTAGCCCAACAGGTTCAATTTGAAGCCGATAAGCTAAGGTCGGATATTGTGGGACCGGAAGTTCATTTACGCGGATTAATCGAGTTTTCTAATTATTGCCGGAATCATTGTTTATATTGCGGCCTGCGCCGTGATAATCGCCGGGTTACCCGCTACCGGATGGAGCCTGGAGAAATTATCGCTGCGGCAGAACAAGGCGCCGGTCTGGGATATAAGACAGTAGTGCTTCAGTCCGGCGAGGATTTGTCGTTTACCGGTAAAATTTTGGCCGAGATCATCCGGGAAATAAAGAAAATCGGTTTAGTGGTAACCCTGAGCATTGGGGAACGGGCTCCCGAAGAGTATGACTTGTGGAGAAATGCCGGAGCCGAGCGTTATCTGATGCGCCACGAGACAGCTGACCCTGCTTTATACGACCGGTTACATCCAGGGCAGAAGCTGGCCCAGCGGATTTCTATGTTAAAAATTTTAAAGTCCCTGGATTATCAAGTGGGAACGGGCTTTATGGTGGGATTGCCCGGTCAGGACGAAAAGGTCTTACTGGAGGATTTGGAACTGGCCCGTGAGCTTGAAGCGGAAATGGTGGGAATCGGTCCGTTCATTCCCCATCCGGATACACCTCTGGGTCACTGTTCCGGGGGGACGGTTGAACAAACCTGTATAATGGTGGCTTTAACCCGTCTTTTTCTTCCTCACGCCTTGATACCGGCAACCACTGCCCTTGGAAGCATCTCGCCACTAGGACGGGAGTTGGCCCTAAAATCCGGCGCCAATGTGGTCATGCCCAATTTGACACCCCGGATTCACCGGGCGGATTATCAGATTTATCCCGGCAAAATATGTTTAGGCGAAGAAGCGGCCGAATGCCGGGGTTGCATTACCCGGAGGATTAACAGTGTTGGACGATGTGTCTCGGACGGGCCGGGGCATAACTCAAAATGGTTGCAGAAAAAAGAAAGAGCGTGAAAAGTTTTTTGCATCAATTTATTGTTTTTTTACTTTCCTGCCGGACACTGAGCATGATTCCGGCAATAACCACGATTCCGCCGATCAATTGGAATCCGCTTAACGGTTCATGGAGGAAAATGAGAGCGAAAATAACTCCCAAAACCGGCACCAGGTTCATCAGGGAAACTGCCGAACTTGAAGTAAGTTTTTTAAGTCCATAAGCGTACAATAAGAAGGCTATGGTTGAGCAAAACAATCCCAGATACAACAAAGCGAATAATGAATTCCCGGTCGGCGGTTTCCACTGACTCCGCTCGATCCATGCCAATGGCAGGAAGGCAAGTGCTCCGGCTGTTGTTTGATAAAAGGTGATCAAAATCGCCGGATACCGGTGGACGACTTTACGGGTAACAAAATTATAAAACGCCCAAACGATGCCGGTTACTGCCAATAAAACATCCCCCAGCAAGCGGTGTTCGCTTCCCGTATGTGAGCTTTCGCGGGCTATCCAATATACCCCGAGGATCGCGATAGCGGCGCCGAAAAGGCGGACTTTCGAAACAGCGTTCCGGTAAATCATCCTCTCTAGCAACATCGTCATGGCGGGATAGGAGGCCACAATCATGGCCGCATCTGCTGCTGTAGCCAGTTTCACCCCCAGATTCTCCATAGCGAAATAGATGGTGATTCCCAGTATACCACTTCCAATGAAACGAACCAAATCTTTTCGAGAAGGCCAAAGGAATTCCTGTTGTAAAGTCAAAACAATCCCCAGCAAGAAGGCGGCCAATATAAAGCGGAGAGCGCCTAATGTGAACGGCGGGAAGGTGGTGAAGGCAAATTTCGTTGCTACAAAAGATATACTCCAGAAAACAACGGCTGCGATAACAGCCATGAAATGGAGTGAATTGTTGGATTGCAACTTCGGTTGGCTTTGGAATCTTTTTTCGATCATGGGGGCCTCCGGAACTCTAGCGGTGGGCTGTTTTGTTGGACAAATATCAGGCGTATTTGCTTCGAATCTCCAGCATGTATTGGCCGGGAGTTATTCCAATGAATCGTTTGAAGGAATTGGTGAAATGGCTTTGGTCGGAAAATCCCAATTCCAAAGCGGTCTCGTTTAGGGAAATACCTGATTCCAGTAGTTGTTTCGCTTTGCCAATCCGTAAGCTTTCCAAATAAGTGTGAGGAGGCACGCCGATTTCATCGCGAAAAACCCTTAAAAAATAAAAACGGCTCAATCCTACCTGTTCAGCCAGGGTCGTCAGGTTAAAGCCTTCCGCCAGATGCTCGCGGATATAACTGCATGCAGTTTGAACGGCGCGATGTTCCTTTTTGGAGACCTCCGCCGGCGCGTGAATGTCGGCATGTTTGATAATCAGTTGCGACAATGCCGTGATCAATAATGATTCACATTCAAGAGGGTCGATTTCACGGGTTAAGGACAAGTGTAAAGCGTAAAATGCCCGTACCAACTCCGGATCATCAATTCTCACATTCATAAAAAACGGTAGTGCCTTCTGATTACCAGTAATTTCGGAAACTGCTTCCCGCATGTGGCTCAGGGTCGGATATAAAGCCCGGTACTTAAATCCGTTATTATCGGCCGGTTCCCCGGTATGGTCATCACCCGGATTCAATACAATGAGACCTCCGGGGGGCGTTAAATGTTTCACTTTTTGGTGGACGAAGGATTGGAGGCCTTGTTCGATAAAACAGACCACAGAACTCACTCCAGTTATAACGATCGTCGTATCCCTTTTTTTAAATATATTTGTCGATTGATTCCTATTATAGCCGGAATGCAATCAACCGTCTTGCAAGAAATTGCTTTTTAAATTTAAATCATAAAATTTCATGGATCGGTCCTTTTGACAGTCGGGGCTAAAAGTCATACAATAGGTTCAGTAACCATGGAGGAAGCGTAAAATGCCCGGCATCCAATATTATCGCGATCCCAATGTACCCTTTTTTGAAATCAAGAGTTGTGAGTCGGGAATTCACGCCTCCCGCAGGCATGTCCATGAAGAGTTTTCCCTGGGTGTCGTGATGAAAGGCGCCAGCCTGGTAAAAAGCGCTGCCCGGGATTTTCCGGTTGAGCAAGGCGCGGTGATTATGATACCGCCGGGGATCATCCACCAGTGCAACCCGAAGGATTTGAAATCCTGGCAATTCCAAATGGCATATTTAAAAACCGATTGGGTGGAGTCTTTACTGGACACCAAACCTGAAAATCTGTATATCTCGGTAAAAAATTTGCAGCCCAAGGAGTTTCAACGGATATTGAAGTTGTTTCGACTTCTGAAAGAGGATTTGCCCGGACTTCAAAAAGAGACCCAATTGATTACCGAGTTGCAATATTTCTTTGATTTTGAGGGCTATTTTCAACAAAAACCTGATCGATTGGCGGTGAATCCCCAGATAATGCAAAGAGTCAGGAAGTTTATCCAGGGCAATTTTTTAGAGAAGATTTGTCTCGATGATTTAGCTATGATTGCGGGATTCAATAAATTCCATTTGGTGCACTGTTTCAAAACAGCCTATAATACAACCCCTCATGCTTATCAGACCATGCTGCGAATTAATTTCGCCAAGGAACTATTGCAAAAACGGCACAATGAAGCGATTACAGCTATAGCCCAGGACGCGGGGTTCTATGATCAAAGCCATTTTGTGAGGGCTTTTAAACAGTATTTGGGGACCACGCCGCTGGAATATCGTCTGAAACGCTAAAAAGAGTTGTTTTTTAAAATAAAAGACTTTACGTTAAAATCTACAGAGAATATCTGTAGATTTTTTAATGAAGAAGATGGAGGTGAATTTTAGTGATGAGCATGTTTATGCTGATCAAAAAGAAATATTTAATTTTAAAGGTGAAAATTGACAGCTACAATCTTGTATGTTAATATACTAGTATACAAGTATACAAGTTAAATCGTTGTACTCAAAAATTTTGGCTCCTATTTTTTCCTATCTAATACCTGGGTGATTGGGGAGAAAAATTCTAGATAGATGATTTAGACAAAAATTTTATTTACAACAATGATCGAGTAAAAAAAGGAAAAATAATTGAGGTGACGGAATGAAAGCGATGCGTGATGCGTATGGAGAAGTTCTGGTGGAGCTTGGGAAGGAGCTCCCCAATTTGGTCGTATTGGATGCCGATTTATCTTCGGCGACCAAAACTATAAAATTTGCGACTGCATTTCCTGAACGATTTTTTAATATGGGGATTGCAGAGTGCAATATGGCGGGAGCTGCCGCTGGTCTTGCTTTGCTTGGAAAAATTGCAGTTATTTCGACATTTGCCGTTTTTGCACCGGGTCGCATTTACGATCAGATACGTAATACGATTTGTTATTCCAAAGCGAATGTTAAGATCATATCGACTCATGCCGGATTTTCAGTAGGCCCTGATGGCGGTACTCATCAAGCTTTAGAGGATATTACCATGGCGCGGGTACTTCCTTATATGAGAGTGTATGCTCCGGCAGATGCTTACGAAACAAAGTTGGTCATTCGTGAGGCCGTAATGACGCCCGGACCGGCATATGTCCGGCTATCTCGGAGTGAAACACCGGAAATTTTTGACAGAGATCATCGTCATGTACCGCAAATTGAAACACTTCGTTCTGGAAACGATGCGGCCATTGTCGCCTGCGGCTCTATGGTGGCTCAAGCGTTACAAGCAGCCGAAGAATTAAAGAAACTGGGTATCGAATGCTCTGTGGCCAATGTCCACACCATCAAACCGTTGGATGAGAATGGTTTGATGGCATTGGCAGAGAAAACCGGATGTGTTGTTACCGCCGAGGAACATAGTGTTTATGGAGGTTTGGGGGGAGCGGTAGCGGAAGCTTTAAGCAATAAGTATCCAGTGCCTATGATTCGGGTTGGAGTAAACGACCAGTTTGGTCAATCCGCCTCGCCGGAAGAACTTTGCCAAGCATATGCTTTAACCAGTGCCGATATTGTAAGCGCCGTCCAAAACGTTCTCGCCCGAAAGGAGCTCCGTCGCTGATGAAAAAGAGTTTAAAAGAATTGGAAGAATTTGCCCGGTTGATTCGCCGAGATTTGTTGGAGATGATTTCTTCCGCTGGTTCGGGACATCCCGGTGGTTCGTGCTCGATAGTTGAAATTTTGGTGGCTTTGTTTGTGGAAGTCATGCGGCATAATCCCGGGAATCCCAGTTGGAGTCAACGCGATCATTTCATTTTGTCCAAAGGGCACGCGTCCCCCCCGCTCTATGCCATTATGGCAAGACTTGGTTATTTTCCCGTGGAAGAGCTTAAAACTTTGCGTAAATTGGGTTCTCGCCTTCAAGCGCATCCGGATAGTAAGCGTTTGCCAGGAATTGAAGTATCTACCGGTTCGTTGGGACAAGGTTTATCAGTCGGTGTAGGCATGGCCCTTTGTGGAAAAATGGATCATCAACCAAACCGCACATTTGTTTTGCTTGGTGATGGCGAATGCGATGAGGGGCAAGTCTGGGAAGCGGCTTTAAGCGCGGCTCATTATAAGTTACATAATCTTACTGCTATCGTGGATTGGAATAAAGTCCAATTGGATGGAACGACATCCGAAATCATGGAGCTTGGGGATCTCCCGTCCAAATGGGCGGCTTTTGGATGGGAGGTCCGGGTGGTCGATGGCCATAATTTATTGGAATTGATTCAGGCTTTATCTTTGCCCAATAAAGAAAATAAGCCGGTAGCGGTTATCGCCAATACGATCAAGGGAAAAGGCGTCTCATTTATGGAAGGAAAAGCCGAATGGCATGGCAAACCCCTAGATAATGACCAATTAAAAGCTGCTTTGGCCGAATTAAACTGAGCGATTATCGGTGGTGAATGGTTTCATCGCCTTTAATTTACTATTTTCCAGCCATGAGGGAGGTGAGGAAATAGAAAAAATGTTTTTACGTCCGGATACTAAATTATAAGGGAGGAACTGTAATGAAAAAAAGTTATTCGCGTATTTTCTTGATGGTGGTTTTGATGTTATCCTTGGCAATCAGCGCTGTGTCATTCGCTGCTCCACAGAAAACCGTTGTCCGGTGGATGGAATCGAAAGGCCTTGAAGTCGGGATGCCACTGATGAATAAGATTAAAGCTGAATTTGAGAAAGAAAATCCCGACGTCATTTTGGAAATCGTCGAAACCCCTTTTAATGGTTTCCATGATAAAGTCGTCACACTCGCTCAAGCTAAAAAATTGCCGGAAGTAATTTTGATGCAAGGCGACTGGGTTGGGGAATTTGCGAAATCCAAGATCATTATGCCCATTGACTCTCTCATCAAAAAGGAGCCTGCCGATTTCCTAAATCAATACTTCGATGCATTTAAAATGAAGGTGAATGACAAATCTTATTATCTTCCTTTTTATGGCGGTTGTGTCTGCCTTTTCTATAATCCGGCCCTTTTGAAAGCTGAAGGAATAGCCGCCCCTCCAAAAACTTGGGATGAGTTGGTTGAAGTTTCTAAAAAGCTCACGCATCCCGAAAAAAATCAATATGCTTTTACTTGCACATTGCAAACCGAACCGCCCACCAACATGTCTTATGATATTTATCCATTGTTATTGCAGGCGGGAGCTAAGATCGTCGATAAAAAGAACCGGCCAATCTTTAACAGTCCGGCCGGAGTCAAGGCCATTCAATTTTATGCGGATTTAGTCAACAAAGAGAAGATTTCAGTGCCCGGCGTGCTTTCCAATGGGGAGAAAGAAAAACGGGGTAACTTTGCTGCCGGTAATGTTGCCATGATGTATGATGGACCATGGGGAGCGCCGATTCAGAAAGGATTAAATCCCAATAATAATTTTGAAATTACCACTCTTCCAATGGGAGCGACCAGTGGAACCGTGGTCCGCGGCGGTTTCTTGGGGATTTCTACCACTACCGCGGCTGATAAAAAGAAACTTAATGCTACATGGCGGTTAGTTAAATTTTTAAGCGGACCTCTCGTATGTGAAATGTATACGTCCGTCAGCGGTGATCTTCCCTCCAACCGGATTGCGGCCCAACGGCCTTTCGCCAAGGAAAACAAGTATATGCAAGCTTTCATTAAGCAGATGGACGAACCCAATGCCACTCCAATTCCGCATTTGCCCTATCAGGTTGAACTCAATCGAATTATGACCGTTGAAGTTCAAAATGTGATTCTCGGCAAAAAAACGGCCAAGCAAGCGCTGGATGCTGCGGCGGACCAATGGAGTGAACTTATTTTTAAGAAATAGCTTCACGGGGCTGTCTCAAAATGAAACTATCTATGGATATACAATCCTAGAGTACTTTCTATTGTGCAATGATATTGTATATTCCATCAGTTTTCATTTTGGGACAGTTTTCCCTTTATTTCAGCGGAAAGGAGAATAAAATGTTTTCGACCAAAAACATGTTTAAAGCTGGACAGCCATATTTTTACGTAGGTCCATCTCTACTGCTCCTATTGGCTTTGCTGGTATATCCCTTATTTCAAGTCATTAGGCTGAGTCTCTTTGAAGTGGGAACATCGTCCAATACGTTCATTGGTTTGAAGAATTACACACAATTGTTGGCCGATCCGATATTTTTTAAAGCCCTGTATCAGACGGTTTATTTTACTCTGGGGAGTGTTTTCTTTCATTTTTTCATTGGTTTAGGATTAGCTTTGATGTTGAATCAACCTGTCAATCAGAAGTTCCGCAACACTTTACGCGGTATTTTAATCATTCCATGGTTAATCGCTCCTACCGTGGCTGCGATGATTTGGGTTCTTATCTATAATCCTTTCGGGATTCTCAATGGCTTGTTGGCGACGCTGGGAATCATCAAAGCGGGGGTAGCCAGTATAAACTGGTTGGGTAACCCGGATTATTCCTTGTTTTCAGTGACATTAGTCAATATATGGCGCGGTTTTCCGTTTATAATGGTTATGTTATTGGCGGGGCTGCAAGGGATTCCTGGAGAGCTTTATGAAGCGGGGATGCTTGATGGGGCTAATTCCTGGAAATCATTTTGGTATATCACTCTTCCTTCGCTGAAGGGGACATTTATGACCGTTGGATTGCTGGATACCATTTGGACATTCAGACATTTTGACACGATTTTCACCATGACGGGCGGTGGGCCTATCAATTCATCGGAAGTGATGACAAGCTACATTTATAATTTGGCGTTCCGCTCACTTCGTTGGGGATACGCATCCGCTGAAGCTGTAATCATGTTTCTAATTCTATTGATTTTCAGCTTGATCTATATTCAGCGTGTTAGAAAAGAGGAGGTATGAACGTGACTGCTTCCGGAAGATCCACCTCATGGATGACAAAGATTTTTTTATATGGCGGACTGATATTTTCTACGTTTATTTTAGCATTACCGGTGTTTTGGATGGTCAGCATATCTTTTCGGAATAATGTGGAGGTTATGAAGATTCCGCCGACCTGGTTTCCTCAAATCTTCACAGCGGCTTCGTATTTGAAGGTTTTATGCGAACCCCGTTATTTGCAATGTTTTTGGAATAGCTATTTTATCTCCATTGTCGTTACGTTACTGGCACTGTTTTTTGGTACTTTGGCCGGATACGGCATTGCCAGATTTAAATTCCCCGGTAAAAGTCTGTTAATTATTTTCTTATTGATTACTCAGACTTTTCCATTGGTGTTATTAACGATACCTTATTTTAAAGTGATGGTTACTTTCGGTTTGTATGATACGCTACTGGCATTGATTTTAGTGTATTTATCATTTTGTTTGCCATTTTGTATTTTGATGTTGCGCAACTATTTTGTAAGTTTGCCTGAAGAATTAGAAGAAGCGGCCATGGTGGATGGTTGCAGTCGTTTTGGAGCGGTATGGCGGGTTACCGTTCGCCTGAGTTTTCCGGCGATGGTTGGAACCGGTTTATATACCTTTTTGCTAGCCTGGAATGAGTTTTTATTTGCTATGATTTTAGTCGAATCTTGGTCTAACCGGGTTATTACGATGGCAATTTATAGCATGCTTTCTGAATTCATTACGGACTGGGCTTCTATGATGGCTTTTTCCGTCTTGGCCAGTCTGCCTATAATGATTGTTTTCATTTTTCTCCAAAAATACGTTATCAAGGGTATGACTATGGGGGCCATTAAATAGTCAAGAAGAAGAGCGGTCCGATTGGAGGGTTTCGGTGATTCATAAATCTAAATTGGTTTTATTCACATAACCTTAATGGGGCCAACAACTTCTGAAAACATAGCCGAAAGATTATATTCGGAGGTTTGAAATGTTGGAAATACTAGGGCGAGTATCGGGTGAATCATCAAGAGAATATATTAACCGTGTGCTGAGAACCAACATCGTGAATCTTTGTCTAGAACCGGGACAGATAATCACCGAAAATGAAATCGCGGAAAAACTTAGTGTGAGCAGGACACCGGTCCGGGAAGCTATTATTAAGCTGGTACAAGTGCAGTTGATAGAAGTTTTTCCCCAAAAAGGGACATGTGTCTCCTTGGTTGACCTGGAACTCGTTGAAGAGGCAAGGTTTTTAAGAAATACCTTGGAAAAAGCAGTGGTCAGGCTGGCCTGTCAGGGAATCAATGAAGAGTACATCAGTGAACTTGAAGCGAACTTGAACATGCACCAATTTTACGCCGATAAAAAAAACTATTTCAAATTTATGGAAATGGATAATGAATTTCATCACATTATTTTTAAAGCCTGCAAAAAGAATCGTATTTATTCCTTGCTGGAAACGATGAACTCTCACTTAGATCGGATAAGGATGCTGCGGTTGGCCGCGAATATTGATGTGGAAGAGATAATTTTGCAGCATCGTAAAATCATATCCGTTCTTAAGGAAGGCAACGCCGAAAAAGCGGAAGAAATTATGGCTGAGCATTTGAGCAGTCCCAGGATAGAGCAGGAAATATTAAGGCAACAATATCCAAAGTATTTCAAAGGTGAGTCTTGAGCGGGTTGTCGTAATAAATGAATTCGCTTGATAAACCATAGAAAAACGACGAAGGAGTTGGAATATTGACGCTTCAGGAAATAAAAGCCATGAATCCGGATATCATAATCGACGATGTAAGAAACATCAAATTTGCCCAATATGGCCGGATATTAGAGGGATTTGACCTCATTGGCGTGTTGGAATACGCCCTAAAAATTGTTAAGATTCCCGAATGTGGCAATGTATATTCGGCATCGGTAAAAGAAATCGAAGATTTTCCGGTAATTAAAAACATTCAAGAGGAAATATACGGGCAGATGCCGATACAAGCTGGAACATGCGGGGGACAGAATACGTTGTGTTCCGGATTTGAATACCATCAGGGGAGTGAAACTATTATTGCGGTAACCGACTGTCTGTTATTTCTGGGAAAGCTGCAGGATATGGATGGTTGTACCTATGATGCCGCTAAAGCCCAAGCATTTTATCTGTCTAAAGGTACAGCCATCGAAATATATTCAACGACTTTACACTATTCTCCTTGCAAAGTCATGGAGGAAGGATTCATTACCTTGGTCATTCTCCCCAAAGGAACGGGTTTACCCCTCGAAGGATCAGAATCCCCGGTAAGGAGGAATCGACTTTTGGTTCAGAAAAATAAATTTGTGATGGTACATTCCTCACAAACGGCCAAAATTGAAACGGGTGTTTTCCCGGGATTAAAAGGAGAACTCTTTGAAGTGAAATTTCAATAAACAGCCCAGATAGAGTAGGGAATGTTTGAGCTAAATCCCCATCAAAAACGTTAATACGTTATGATGGGGATTTTTAATCCTCGTTTTAATTTTCTACTAGCTCTTTCCGTGAAAAAGAGAGATAATGGGTTTAATTGTAATTTAGGTACGGAGGACCGTTTCATTCATCATGAAAAATCAAAATTTACTTGGACATTTACTGGCTTTGATAACCGTTTTTATCTGGGGTATTACATTTATATCCACGAAGATTCTTTTAACGGAGTTGACACCGGTTGAAATATTATTTTACAGGTTTATCATTGCGTATATCGTTTTATTTCTGATATATCCTAAAATCCAAAAGAGCATCAAGTTACGGGAGGAACTGCTTTTTTTCGGTTTGGGTGTAACCGGAGTCACCTTTTATTTCCTTTTTGAAAACATCGCTTTACAATTTTCCCTGGCTTCCAATGTCAGTTTGTTAATCTCGGCCGCACCCATTTTGACGGCGATTGTAGCCCATTTTACGGTTGGCGATGAAAAATTAAGCCCCCGGTTGATAGAAGGCTTTATTGTGGCGATGGCCGGGATCGCGCTAGTGGTTTTTAATGGGAAATTGGTATTGCAACTGAATCCTGTAGGCGATATGCTCGCTATTCTTGCGGCGTTGGTTTGGGCGATATATTCCGTATTGTTGAAGAAAATTGGACCCGACTGGCATCCGGTTTATGTGGTTCGCAAAACTTTTTTTTATGGCTTATTAACCACTGTGCCATGGCTTTTTTGGTTTAAGGACGATCTGAAGGTCGGTCATCATCTTGGATTCCCGGTTGTCTTCAATGTTTTATTTTTGGGTCTTATTGCCTCGGCATTGTGCTATGTCATGTGGAATCAGTCGGTCAAAAGAATCGGGGTTGTAAAATCCGGCAATTACATTTATCTTGTGCCGCTGGTTACCATGATTGCTTCAGTTTTGGTATTAAAAGAAAAAGTGAACGGATGGATGATTTTGGGAGGATTATTGATATTTTGCGGGGTTTACATTGCAGAACGGGGGATTGGTTTGGAGCGCTATTTTAAGAAATCTTCCAAAACTGAGCAGGTTCCCCTTAGCGGCAAATGAAGAACCACGTATGAACATGATCTAAAATAGAATGAATGCCAGAAAACAATTTTTTACAAGGCAAGATTCCTCCGATAAGGTATTCTGGAGAAAAACTTCAGGAGGAATTCTCTTATGAAATTGGTGATGGTCATCAATCAGGAATTACCGTTGGGACTGATCGCAAATACCGCTGCCGTGCTGGGCTTAAGTGTAGGAGACAGGGTAAGGGGGTTAACCGGGCCGGATATTACCGATGGAGCCGGCCGAATCCACGCCGGCATAACGAAGGTCAATATTCCCGTTTTAGGAGCGAGCTCCATGGTTTTAGAGGGCCTTTATGAACGCCTTATGGAAGAAAGCGATAGCGATAGTGATATTCAAATCATTGATTTTAATACAGTGGCTCAACGGTGCAAAAACTACGATGATTATACCCGGGAACTGGCCGCCTGCGGCCAGGATGCGTTTCAATATTTAGGTCTCTGTTTGTACGGACCGGAGCAAAAGATTAATCGACTGACAGGAAATCTGAGGTTATTGCGATAATTTTTCAATCTTACGATATTCTTCGCTCTACCATTGACAGGAAGGAAACCATTTGTTATAGTCGTAGTGAACAAAATAATCGGCGATGAAAAAGAGAGCTCTTTGTGGACCGTTTAGAGAGTCGGGGGATGGTGAAACCCGACCGGTTGAAATGATGGGCTGGCACTTTGGAGTTGATAAGGATTGAAGAGGATTCATTCTCTCGCTAAACCGAAAGCTTCGCCAAGGTGAGCGGTGAATCAAACAGGGTGGAACCGCGGGAACTCTCGCCCCTGAAGGGAAGAGGGTTCCTTTTTTTATTTGGGGGGAGGTATTTTAGGGTGAAATTAATGGAATTTCAAAATTTCCGCAGAAAAATGGTCCAGCTTTTGAAAAGGGATTGGCGTTTTTTTCTTTGGACATCATGGCTTTTAATCTTGGGAGTGGGAATTGGGGTAAGTCTCTCTCAAAATAACCCGATGATTGTCATGATCACCAAAGCATCCCTTCAAAAACTCGCCCAGCTCAAAGAGTGGTTTGTTCAGGCGCCGCTCATCGGAAAGATCGGCCTGTTATGGTGCAACAATCTTCTTGCATCGTTATTTTCAGTGGTTCTTGGGATCTTTACTTTTCCTCCGGTCGTGAGTTTGATTGAGAATGGAGTGCTTTTAGGCTTTTTGCAAAAGACGTTAGGGTTACGGCATGGAATATCGCCTGTTTGGTATTATTTATCCCTGGCGCCGCACGGCATTTTTGAGCTGCCGGCTTTCATTATCGCTTCCGGTTTAGGGATTCGTTTTGGTTTGATTCCCTGGCGGCTAATGTACCATGAATTAGCCAAACATGACTCACCGCCGTTGTTTCGGAAATTTTTTCAAGACTTGCCTTATTATGCGATTTTAATAGTATTGATGTTACTGATGGCGGCTGTTCTGGAAGTAACCGTGAGTCCGCTGGTTATGAAAATCGTGGGATTAAAAACATTGGGTATCTGAAAACAAAATTAAATATGGAAACGGGGGATTTTTAAATGGCTGAAGTGCAAGCTACGACAACAATGGATAAAATCGTCTCATTAGCCAAACGGCGGGGATTTATTTTTCAATCCAGTGAGATTTATGGAGGATTAAACAGTTGCTGGGATTACGGCCCATTGGGAGTGGAACTGAAAAATAATGTAAAACAGGCTTGGCGCCGTAAAGTGATTCAGGAACGGGATGATATGGTAGGACTGGATGCCGCTATTTTGATGCATCCTAGAGTTTGGGAGGCCAGCGGCCATGTGGCCGGCTTTTCCGACCCGATGGTTGACTGTAAGTCTTGTAAACAACGCTTCCGGGCCGATCATTTGGAAGGGGATAAATGCCCGGCTTGTGGCGGGGAGTTGACCGAGGCCCGTCAATTCAATCTGATGTTTAAAACTCACATGGGTCCGGTGGAAGACAGCGCTGCAGTGGTGTATCTGCGCCCTGAAACGGCCCAGGGTATGTTTGTCAATTTTAATAACGTTTTAACAACGACCCGTATGAAGTTGCCATTTGGCATCGCCCAGGTTGGAAAATCATTCCGGAACGAGATTACACCGGGTAATTTCACATTCAGGACCCGGGAATTTGAGCAAATGGAGATCGAATATTTCGTTAAACCCGGTACCGATGAGCAGATCCACCAGGAATGGATTAAGCAGCGTTTTCAGTGGTACCTGGATCTGGGGTTGACCAAAGAACGGTTACGCCTTCGGGAGCACGAAAAAGATGAATTGGCCCATTATGCCAAGGGTTGTTATGATATTGAGTATTTCTTCCCGATGGGTTGGTCGGAGCTTGAGGGCATTGCCAACCGCACTGATTTTGACTTGACCCAGCATTCCAAATACAGTGGGCAGCGGATGGATTATTTTGATCAAGAAGCGAACGAACATTATATCCCTTATGTTATCGAACCTTCAGCCGGGGCCGATCGGGGTACGCTTGCTTTTCTATTGGATGCTTATCATGAAGAACCGGATAAAGATGAAACTCGGGTGGTATTGAAGCTTCACCGGGCATTGGCCCCCTATAAAGTGGCTGTTTTACCGTTGTCAAAGAAAGAGCCGTTACTTGAAATAGCCGGTGGAATCGAAAAAGAATTGCGTAAATACTGGATGGTTGACTATGATGATTCGAAAGCCATTGGACGTCGTTATCGCCGTCAGGATGAAATTGGGACCCCTTATTGCGTCACTGTTGATTTTCAAACCGTTGAAGATAAGGCGGTCACTGTAAGAGATCGGGATACCATGGAACAGGAGCGGATTCCCATTGCCGAGTTGACCAAGTATTTGACGGAAAAGTTGGCCTGGTAATTAAGATTTTAATTGCAACCCGTGATGAATGAAAAAGCCGGAGAAACTATTCCGGCTTTTTATGTTTTTTTATTCTTAGAGACACCATTGCCAAAAAATTATTGATTGTGGGCAGAAGTTTTTGTACATTCTTATAATAAATTACCAGGATTAGAAGGTTTTTTTAAAATGATAATGAATTTTATTACCAAAGTAGATAATTTGGGGTTGCTGTAAAAAATCATGGGAATAAAAATCATTAAATGAGAGTATTCTTAATTTTTAAGAATGATAAAAATTAGAAATTAAGATAAATTTGTTAATTTTACATAAACCAGCAAATAGGGTGTGTGGGATGACAGATCTTCAGAAACTGAAAGAGAACGGTAGTGCCAGAGTTATCAAGGCCAATGATTACGTATTTCGGCAAGGTGAAACCGGGAGTGAAATGTTTATCATTTTATCCGGCAGGGTTGTAGTGACCCTTAAAACCCTCAATGGTTCCTCTTTGACGATTTCACGCTTGGGAATCGGTGACTTTTTAGGCGAGGTGTCATTAGTCGACGGCTTGCCGCGAAATACTTCAGCGATGGCTGAAACCGATACTACGGTGCTGGGGATCACCAAAGACAATTTTCAAAATGCCATTTGTGATCCAACGTCAATTCCCTACCGGATTATTATCGGAATGGTTCATCAAATGAATCAATTACACAGTGAAATTGCTAAGTTGAGCGGTAATCAACAATTAGAGGATTCAAACAACGGGATGGACAAGGATCTTCAGGGAGAACCGGAAACTATCGAGCAAACCGGAAATGACAATTCTGTTCCAACGGTTCAGGACATAGGTACCAACCATGTGATTAGTGGATATGGCAATTTGTATCCCGATGGGCATAAGAAGTATGATCGGATTGCGCCCGGTAGTTTTAATGACTACTTAATCTCCAGTCAATCAACTTGTCCTGTTTGCGGTAATATTTTTGAAGCCAAGAAATTGTATCAGTCGAAAATGAAGTTTAAAGCGATGGATCATGATTTCAGAAAACATTATGTGGACTTTGAACCGGTATGGTATTCGATTTGGGTTTGTCCGAAATGTTATTACGCTAACTTTTATACAGACTACAATGATATCCCGCCTTTTAAAAAGCAGTTGGTACTGGCTAAACTGGAAGAATTAAAGAAACAGTTCTCTTTTCAATTTAGTGAACCCCGAACCATTGATCAAGTGTTTGATGCTTTTTATTTGACATTGGTTTGTGCGGAGTTGGTCCATGCAAGTTCCTTGAAATTCGGGAAAATTTGGCTGCAACTATCCTGGCTGTATCACGATGTTGAAGATCAGGAAATGTTTAGTATCGCTACAGGCCAAGCGTTAAAGGGCTATTATGACGTGATCTATAAAACCGGTGAGAATTTGTCGATCGTCCAAGCCCAACAATGTTTCTTATTGCTGGGTGAACTTTATTTACAGAAAGGAAATGAAAAGGAGGCTTTGCATAACTTCTATACGGCCATTAAAAAAGATGGCGGCAAAGATGCCTTTAATCAACAGGCTGAAGATCGAATTCATGACATTCGTAGGGGAAAAATGAATTTGTGAGGCTTCATGATTTGAGATTTTGGCGATGGGGCCCTGCTTTTTTAGCACGCTTGATAGTGTTGTTGGCAGAGGCGCGCAAAAATACCTCCGCATTTGATTAACTCGGCATGGGACCCGCTTTCGGCGATTTTACCGTCTTGAATCACGATAATCCGATCGGCGTTTTGGATCGTAGATAGACGATGGGCAACGATAAAGGAAGTCCGCCCTTTGAGCAATACCATCAATGCATTTTGTAACTCTTTTTCAGTCTGCGTGTCAATGTTGGAAGTTGCTTCATCCAAGATCAGTATGCGGGGATCCCGTATTAAGGCCCTTGCAAAGGCGACCAATTGACGTTGACCGATTGAAAGGCTGCTGCCCCGTTCGTGAACCTCGCTGTCGTACCCATCCGGTAAGGAAGTAATGTATTCATGAATACCGACTGCTTTCGCAGCCGCTACGATTTCCTCCCTAGTGGCGTCGGGCTTGCCGTAACGGATGTTTTCGGCGATGGTTCCTGAAAAAATGAAGGTATCCTGCAATACCATGGCGATTTGTTTTCGGTAATCTTGTTGGGCGATATTCCGTAAATCCAAGCCATCGATTTTGACTGAGCCTGCAACCGGATCGTAAAAGCGGCTCAGCAAATTGATAATCGTTGTTTTACCGGCTCCGGTAGGTCCCACCACTGCAATCACTTCACCGGGTTTGACCTCAATATTAAAATCTTTCAAAATCGATTTTTCCGGCCCATAACCAAAGTCGACATGACTGAAAGTTATGGCGCCATTAATTTTTTTCATCGCAGTGGGATTCTCGGGATCGGATACTTCAGGCTGGTAGTCCAGGAGTTCAAAAATCCGTTCACAGGAGGCCATGGCGGTACTGATCACATTGAAGAGATTGCTTAAATTCTGGATGGGTTGAAAAAAACGGTTGATGTAATTGGAGAATGAAGCGATAGTACCTAAGGTTATCCAATGATGAAGGTATAAAACACCGCCAACGGCAACCACTGCTGTTGTACCGATAATATTCACAAAACCGATGGCAGGCCAGAAAAAGGCGTTAAGAGGAATGAAACGCAATCCAGCCGCAAAATTTTCCTGGTTAATGTTGGCGAAAAATCCCATGTTGACTTTTTCGCGGGAAAAGGCCTGGGTGACGCCCATGCCCATTAAGGATTCGTTTAAATTCGAATTGACTGCCGAGAGGGTACGGCGCATCTTTCTTGATACTTCCAGCATCCTGTTGCGCACAAACACGGCCAACCAGATGGTAAGAGGTGTCACAAAAAGGACAATCAACGACATGCGCAAGTCGAGCCAAATCATCATTCCGACCAACCCCACCAGGGTAAGGGTATCGGCGAAGGCCGTACTGACCCCGGAAGTCAACAATTCCTCCAAAGAGTTTACATCATTGGTAACCCGGAGCATGATTCGCCCTGTTTTCTGGCGGTCAAAGAAACTGGCGGAAAGAAATTGGATATGCTCGAACAAATCGCGCCGGATGTCGAATATAGCATGCTGGCCGATGAAATTCATCAAATGATTTTGAACCATTAACCCCATATATTGGATGATGGCGACTCCGATATAGATCAGCGCAATTTTGGTGAGACCCACCGGGTCGTGTTTGGAAATATAACGGTCAATGCTGATCCCAAGCAGGTATGGAAGTAAAAGCGCAGCCACAATGGCAACCATTGCGGCAGAGACCATGGCCAAGATTTTCCAGCGGTAAGGTTTAAGATAGAAGACCGTTCTTTGCAGCAATTTATTGTCGAAAGGTCTTTTATCATCATACATTTCATCCTCAGAGAGCACGATTAAACCTTTTTTCGCTTTTTCCACAGGATTAACGAGTCGGGGTTGCATATTATATTATCCCTCTTTCAATGAAATCACCCGGTTAAGCGTTCTCTGGGGGCAATTCCTGCATCGTTTGAACGGAATATAGTTCTTGATAGAATGGATTTTGATCCATTAAATCTTCATGGGTTCCTTGAGCCCGGATTTCTCCGCTTTCAAGTATAATCACCCGATCGGCAAGTCTGGCGGTTGAAAGGCGTTGCGTGATGATTATCGTGGTGCGGTCGGACATCAATTCATTAAGCGCCGTTTGGATTTCCCGTTCGGTTTCCACATCCACGCTGGAAGTAGAATCATCGAGTATTAATATCTTGGGGTTTAATAGGAGCGCTCTGGCAATCGCGACCCGTTGTTTTTGGCCTCCTGAGAGGCCTACGCCTCTTTCCCCGACGATCGTATGGTAACCTTCGGGCAATGCCATGATATACTCGTCTATCTGGGCCGCCTTGGCGGCTTTTCGAATCTCGGCCATACCGGCATCAGGCTTCCCGAAAGCAATGTTATCGGCGAGGGTGGCTGAAAATAAAAATGTTTCTTGCAATACCAGACCAATCTGTTTACGCCACCAATTCAAATTTAATTCTGTCAAATCGACTCCATCGGCCCGGATATGGCCCCGCTGGGGATCATAGAAACGGGGAATAAGGCTTACCAAAGTACTTTTACCGGAACCGGTCAAACCGATGATGGCGACTTTTTCACCGGGCATCACCGTCAAATTAAGCTCTTTAATAATCGGGTACCAATGAAGCGCTTCCGGATTTTGGTACCCGAAAGTTACTCCTTCAAATTGGATTTTACCGCTTAACCCGGGTAATACTTTACCCCCACCCGTCGGTGAGGCGATATCTTCCGTTTCATTTAAAATTTCAGTAACCCGTTTTACAGCTCCCTCCACCTGCCGGATTTGGTTGGTATTCGGCGCTAACATGGTAAAGGGCCAATTCAGCATTGTTAAGTAGAAAACAAAACTAATCAAACTTCCAAGGGACATCTGCCCCCGGATTACTCTAAACCCGCCATACCAAAGAATGGCTGCCATTCCGAGCGCGGCTCCGAAAATTAAGAAAGGCTGCAAAAAAGCCTGAAGTTTGGTGACGTTTAAATTTTTGAGCAACATAGTTCCATTTTCGGCGGCAAACTTTGTAATTTCTGCATTCTCCATTGCAAAGGCCTTTACAACTCTAATCCCGGTAACATTCTCCTGCACCTTGGCATTGAGGATTCCCGCCTGGATCTGGCGTTCCGCGACCGCCCGGCGCATTTTGTTACTGAAAATTAGGGCGGTTGGGATAATAATCGGGGAGATTGCCAGACATACCAGCGCAAGTTTCCAATCGGTGATAAAAAGTAAAGCGGCCACAATGAGATAATACATATAGATTTGGGAACGGTGTTCGATGTTATAGGCGTAAAAATTTTTTATCAACTCAATATCCAATGTTAGCCGCGACATTAAATCGCCGATTCGGACCCGATTGTAAAACCGGAATGAGAGGGTTTGCAGTTTTTGATACAACCGGTTTCGTAAATCCCGGACGATTTTGGTTCCGGTATACCAAAATAAATAAATCATCGGAAAAAGAAACAACGCCCGCATTAACCCGGCCAAAAGGAGAAACCCGCACCATTTTGCCAATAGCCATCCGCCATCGGGCCGTTTCTCAAGGACGGGAAAAACATCATCCCAAATATGCCCGACACCCCAGGGAATAATATACATTAAACTGTTTTGAACAATCATCAATAGAAAACCCGTACAGAAAAGCCAACGGTACGGGCGGAAATACGGATACAGTTTCTTGAAAATTTTAAGCGTCATCGAATTCATCCCTTGGGTTTCGATTCATGGACTTATCTGAAATGCATAAAATACTTATGTGATATATAAACCATATACGTTGAAGTTGTTTAAATCCCTTTTTAAAGAATTGTTAACTTTTACCAACCTCAAGCGGCTCATGAAGTTTCATCCTTACCATAAAAAGGTTAAACGATTACCAGTATTATTTTAAAAATAGAGCTCGTTGGCGAAAGGTTTCAAACCAAATCCATAGAATTAATTCTAATATAAAATGAAATGCTTTAGAGTAGCTGGGGGTCAATGAATGGAAATGAACGATCTCATTGCCAGACTCAATTTCCTTTATCGCAAGCGGCAAACGCAAGGATTAAGTGTAGCGGAAATTGACGAGCAGAGTGAATTGAGAAGACAATACATTGATGTTATTAAAGGGAATGTTAAGGCGGAATTAAGCCGGATCCGTGTGGTGGATGAAAAAGATTGCAATCACGATCACCTTCAGGACCATCATCTTTGTGGAATTGATTGTAAATTTGAAAAACATTAAGCTGGGAAAGAAAAAAGATCAGAAATCTTCTGACCGGTTTTACTATCAAATATTTTTCATGGAGAAAACGAGAAATTGGAAGAAAAATTCACCTTACTTACCCGGACATCTTTAGGAAGTTTAATATTTTGGTTGTGTTTTGCGAGTTTTTTTGGTATCATGTAAGTTCACGGCGATGAATAAAATTACAACAAACCACGATAAATATACCATAGATCTTTCGATTTGTCAAGAGTGAATAAGCTATCGTAACAGTGTTCTTATAGTAATTGCTTCGGAATTTCCGGTTTGCACGCACCCAAAAAAACCGTTTTGGAGAGAGTAATGCAATATCATGAATTACATCAGGGGGAGAGTGAAGTCGGTATTGGATAAAGTTACTTCAGTAAAAGTCGATGTTTCCGGTTTTGATAAGTTGCCCCATCAAGGGGAAAAAGAAAACCAGAATAAAAAGAATATTGAACTTGCCCCGAAAAAGGAAGAAATTTTTCGTGCGCACGAGGGGGAACTGCTTGAGAAGCCTGAAGAAGATTTGAATGATGATGAGAGCGAAACTGACGAGTCGGAAACGACGGATATGGTGGAAGCTGATCTTGATTTAGGCTTTGAACAGGCTGAACCGGATTCAATATTGTCGGTCGACGAGTTCATCATCGATAATGTTGCGCTGGATGATCCGGTACGGATATACCTGAAGGAAATCGGCAGGGTTCCTTTATTAAGTGGAGCGGAAGAGGTTGAACTTGCCAAACGGGTTGAACAGGGCGATGAAAATGCCAAACAGCACCTGATTGATGCCAATTTACGATTGGTTGTCAGTATTGCCAGGCACTATATCGGACGGGGAATGTTGCTCCTGGATTTGGTGCAGGAAGGGAATTTAGGACTGATCAAAGCGGTCGAGAAATTTGATTACCGTAAAGGTTTTAAATTCAGTACCTATGCGACATGGTGGATTCGTCAGGCAATCACCAGAGCAATTGCCGACCAAGCCCGTACTATCCGGGTACCTGTCCATATGGTGGAGACAATTAATAAATATACGCGTATCTCCAGGCAGCTCGCACAAACTCTCGGCAGGGAACCCACTTCTTCAGAAATAGCTGCGGAGATGAGACTTACCGAGGAGAGGGTCAAGGAGATTATCAAAATTGCCCAGGAACCGGTTTCTCTAGAGACCCCTATCGGTGAAGAAGAAGACAGTCATCTTGGAGATTTTGTAGAAGACCATGATGCCAAAGCGCCGGTGGATGCGGCATCTTTTAAATTACTCAAAGAAAAATTAGCCGAAGTGATGGGAAGTTTGACACAGCGGGAACAACAGGTTTTATGTTTGCGATTTGGTTTGGATGACGGTCGTTCCCGGACTCTTGAGGAAGTGGGTCAATATTTTCATGTCACCCGGGAAAGAATTCGGCAGATAGAGGCTAAAGCCCTCAGAAAACTGAAACACCCCAGCCGAAGTAAGCAGTTAAGGGATTTTCTGGATTAGAATTTAGAATTATTGGAACCGTATGGATAAATAATGTCAACTGGATGAACCCCGCTCCCCTCTTTACGGAATTTTATAAAAGAGGGGAGTTTTTTTTACCTGTTTCATTTTATTTCACCCTTATTTTAGCTTCCACGGACATTCCCGGCAATAAAACCATGGAACCCGGAACCCGGTCAAGCAGGACTTTTACCGGGACCTTTTGAGTGGTTTTGGTGGTATCGCTTATTTGAAAAGGAGGGTCGGCTATTTTGGCGGCAATTTGAGTAACCCGGCCTTTTAACGGGCGTCCCGGATAAGCATCCACATCAACTTCCACCGATTGCCCGGGGTGGATCAGCCTGATTTTGGTTTCTTCATAATTGGCGGTAACCCAGATGTGATTTAAGTCGTTAATCAAAAAGATAACTTGGCCGGCTTGGGCCACCTCGCCGGGCATTACGGAACGTTTGGCGATAATTCCGGAAATGGGAGCCAGTATATGGGTATTTTTCAGTTGGGTTTGAATCACTCCCAACTGAGCCCGGGTGTTACTTACTTGGTCGAGAGATATTTTATATTGGACTTTGGCTGTATCGAGAGCACTCTTTGTATGATCATATTGCTCTTTGGAAATGACTCCTCCTTTAAATTGGAGTTCGGCGCGGTCGAAATCATCCTGGGCTTTTTTAAGGTTGACTTTACTTAAGGTCACATTTTCTTCGGCAGACACCAGTCCGGTGCTGTCTTGGTTCTCCTCGGCCTTTAAATCGGAATCGTCAAGCTCTGCCAGTAATTGTCCAATGGTCACCTTTGCGCCCTCATTAACAGTTAAGCTGCGGATACGGCCCATCATTTTGGAACTGACCGATACATGATCACCATCAATGGATGCATCATCGGTATACACATACTTGAATGAATTGATCCAGTAATACAGGCCTCCTAATCCGACAGTGAAGAGGACGGCCAGGATGATTCCTCCGATGAGTATGGGTTTTTTGTGTTCAGGGGTTTTGGTTGGCATGAATTTTTCTTCCTTCCTGTATTTTAATTCTTCATTTATGCTGCTATACTGCCTGCTCATCCGTGTAGGCGCCGGTAAATTGGCTGTTATAAAGATCGGCATAAAAGCCGCCTTGGGCAATGAGCTCTTGGTGGTTTCCCATTTCGATGATGGTACCGTTGTTCATCACGAGGATTAATTCTGCATCGCGAATGGTTGAAAGCCGGTGGGCGATTACAAAACTGGTTCTGTCCTTCATCAGTTCTTTCATGGCTTTTTGAATATATACCTCAGTCCTCGTATCCACGCTGCTGGTGGCTTCATCAAGGATCAGGATAACCGGATCGGCCAGGATAGCGCGGGCTATGGTTAATAGTTGCTTTTCACCTTGAGAAATATTGGATGCTTCTTCATTCAGCACCGTATGATAGCCATCCGGCAGCGCGCGAATGAAATGATCGGCATGAGCTGCTTTAGCGGCCGCCACGATTTCTTCATCGCCGACGCCTTCTTTGCCATAGGCGATATTTTCCTTGATGGTGCCGTTAAATAACCAGGTATCTTGAAGCACCATACCGAACATGGTTCGGAGGTCGCCTCTTTTGAGATCGCGAATGTCGACACCGTCGATAGTTATCTTGCCGCCGTTGATTTCGTAAAACCGCATGAGCAAGTTTACCAGGGTGGTCTTGCCGGCCCCGGTAGGCCCCACAATAGCAATGGTTTGACCCGGCTTAACATCGATATTCATGTTTTCCATCAGTGTGACGCCTTCTTTATAACCGAATTTAACATTTTGGAATTGAACTGCGCCTTGAGGATGTTCAATCCTCTTGGCATCGGCTTTTTCGGGTATCTCTTCCCCTTCATCCAGAATTTCGAAAACTCTTTCCGCCGAAGCGATGGTTGATTGGAGGATATTTGCAATATTGGCGGTCTGTACAATCGGCTGCGAGAATTGCTGGGAATATTGAATAAAGGCCTGGACATCCCCGAGTTCGATTTTCTTTTTAATGACATAAATACCGCCGACCGCGCAGACAATCACATATCCGATATTGCTGATAAACTGCATGGCCGGGAAAATAACCCCGGAGACAAACTGGGCGCGCCATCCGGAACTATAAAGCCTGTCGTTGATTTCGTTGAATTCCCGGATGGACTTCTCTTCGCGGCGAAAGGCCTTCACAATCTTGTGACCGGTCAACATCTCCTCAACATGACCATTCAAAGCGCCGATTTCTTTTTGTTGGGCGGCAAAATTTTTCTGGGAACTTTTGGCGATGAATGCGGTTAAACCAAAAGAAACCGGTAAAGTGACCAGTGTAATCAAGGTCAGCATGGGACTGATGGTCAGCATCATCATGATTACTCCAATAATGGTACATATTGAAGTAATGAGCTGGGTCAGGCTTTGTTGCAAAGTATTACTGACATTGTCGATATCATTGGTAACCCGGCTCATAATCTCGCCATGGGAACGGGAATCGAAGTACTTTAAAGGTAAACGGGCCAGCTTGTCGTTGACATCCCGCCTCATCGCAAAAACCGTTTTCTGGGACACTCCCGCCATGACATATTGTTGGATATAAGTAAATACAGCGCTGATGATATAAAACCCAATGAGAATCAGAATGATGGCGCCGATATATTTGAAATCAATGGATGGCACAGGCTGATGCCGCATGTAGGCCACGTACTTTCCGATTAAACCGTTCATCAAGCGGGTTGTTGCTTTACCAAGGATTTTAGGGCCTAAAACACTAAAAATAGTGCTTAAAATGGAGAAAGAAAACACGATGGTTAGTTGGGCGCGAAAAGGACTTAGATAAATCAAAAGCCGTTTCACGGTGCCTTTGACATCTTTGGCTTTTTCAGCGGGACCTCTCATGGGCCCCCCGCCAAACCCGCCCCCCGGTCTTCCTCCTCCGGGTCCTGCAGCTGCACCGGATTTTCGTTGTTCCGCACTCATGGCGACCACCTCCTGCGGCTATGCCGTATCAAAAAGATCATGCAATCTCCTCCTCTGAAAGTTGTGAAGCCACGATCTCACGATAAACATCACAACTTTGATATAATTCTTTATGCGTTCCCATCCCGGCTATTTTTCCTTCATCCAAAACGATGATCCGGTCGGCATCCATGATGGTGGCCACCCGTTGTCCGACAATGATTACAGTAGCGTCAGCCGTTTCTTTTCTTAAGGCTGCCCGTAATTTGGCATCGGTTTTGAAATCCAGGGCCGAGAAGCTGTCATCAAAAACATAAATCTCCGGCTTGCCGACGAGGGCCCGGGCGATGGACAAGCGTTGTTTTTGACCGCCCGATACATTGGTCCCGCCCTCGGCGATGATTGAAAGATAGCCGTCTTTCATGCCGGATATAAATTCCGTCGCTTGGGAGATCTCCGCCGCGTGTTGCACTTCAGCGTCGGTGGCTGTTTCCTTGCCATAGCGGATATTATCGGCAATGGTTCCGCTGAAAAGAATGGCCTTCTGCGGAACCAGCCCAATCTTGGAACGCAGAGTCTCCTGAGAGAGCTCTCTTACATCGATACCGTCAATTTCAACACTCCCGCCGCTTACATCGTAAAAACGGGGAATTAAATTAATCAATGTTGATTTCCCTGAACCGGTACTGCCAATAATTGCGGTAACCTCACCGGGATGGGCCTCAAAAGAAATATTTTCGATAGCCGGCTCCTGGGCGCCGTGATAATGGAAGGAGACATTCTTGAATTGCAAATATCCTCTTTGGTTGGCTGCCGGTTTGGGATGCTCCGGATCGTTGATTTCCGGAATGGTTTCCAAAACTTCATTGACCCGGACGGCAGCCGCCTGCGCCCTGGGGATCATGATGAACATCATCATGGCCATGACGATCGCGAACATGATTTGCATGGCATATTGCAAAAATGCCATCATATCCCCGATATTGGTCAAGCCCCTTTCAATATAAGTGCTGCCGAACCAAATAACCGAAAGGGTGGTTAAATTCATTAACAACATCATCACCGGCATCATGCTGGCCATAATTTGATTGACCCGGATGGAGGTCTCCGTAAGATCAAGGTTGGCCAGATGAAACCGCCTTTTTTGATCATCGTTGCGGTTAAAAGCCCGGATGACCCGGATGCCGATTAAGGATTCCCGGACGACCAGGTTGATTTGGTCCAGTTTACTCTGAATCACCTGAAATAGAGGAAACCCTTTTCGGGCAATCAATAAAATGGCTGTTAGCAAAAGCGGAACAATGGTGATGATCACCCAGGCCAAATGTTTATCTTTGGATACCGCCATAATAATGGCCCCTATACACATCAGGGGTGATAAAATCACCATCCGCATGGCAAACATCATCACATTCTGAATTTGGGTAATATCATTGGTGCTTCGGGTCACCAGAGAAGGTGTACCGAATTTATCGAATTCATTCAATGAAAAGTTTGTAACATGGTTAAAGATCTCATTTCGAATGATACGGCCCAATCCCATGGCAATTTGGGATGATAACAAGCTGGCTGAAATAGCGCAGATGGAACCTGCCAAAGCTACCAGCAGCATGATCCCGCCGGTTTTGGTGATATAACCGATATCGCCATTAATGATTCCGCTATCGACGATATCCGACATCAGCGTCGGCAGGTATAAAGAAGCCATGGCCTGCAAAAATACCAAAATAACCAGGGCGGTAAGGGGAATGGCATATGGCTTTAAAAATCGGAATAATTTGAACATGAAAGCATCTCCAGTCTTGAAAATGAAAATCAAATGAACCCGGCCATTTTCGATTGGCTTATTTGTGTTGATATTCGCAAGACAGCCATAAAAAATTCCTTCGCCTTAACAACGATTGACTTTGGTATTTATTGCGGAGTCCGCCCTAAAAAAGAGTGGAAAACCATGAGGTATTTTGAAAATTTTAGGATATGCAGCTTTGGAGTGGGTTATTCAAATTTTGACGGCTAAGCATTATTAGTTTATGATGGCCCTTATTGATAGTTAGCGGGTGATGGTAAAAAACTTTTTAAAATTCATTTGACTTTGTCGGGCTGCGAGATTGGTGAGTGTTGCTTATTTTTAAAGTTTATGGTTTGTTTAAGCTTTGCTTCAAAATACGTTACAAATATTGACTTTTCCGGACAGCCTTTTTATACTGAAAATAGTACCAAAATATTCAAGAGGTATGGATCATGAATCAACAAACCCCTAAGAATATCTGTAAATATCTGGTTTCGGGCGACTCTATATCCAGGGGAGTCATCTATGATGAAGCAAAGCAAAAATATGTGGTTTTAGCCGACAACTATGTGGCGTTACTTCAAAAGAGACTTGCCGGGGCGGTTTCCAATACGGCCAAGTTTGGGAATACTTTGATGAAGGGTATATCAAGGCTAAGAGACGACATTATCAAAGACAAACCGGATATTGTGTTAATTGAATACGGCGGCAACGACTGCGATTATGACTGGGAGAAAATTGCCAGTTTTCCCGAGGGGATTCATGAACCCAAGACCGATTTTAACCAGTTCGAAAAGACATTAATCACGACGGTGGAATTTCTGAAGAATCGTAAGGTTATCCCGGTTTTGATGACCCTGCCGCCGCTCAATGCGGACCGCTATTTGAAATGGGTCAGCAAAAACAACCCTCTGGCCGAAACGAATATTTTAAAATGGCTGGGGAGCGTTACCAAGATTTATTGGTGGCAAGAGCGTTACAGTTCGACGATTATCCGGGTGGCCGAGGCGACCAAAACCCGTTGGATCGATATTCGGGGAGCATTTCTCCAGTATCCCGATTTTAATAAGTTTTTATGCGTGGATGGGATTCACCCCAATGGGGAAGGACACCGGATTATCGCGGACAAGGTATTGGAGTATATCGCAACGGAGTATGCCTTTTTATTAAAAGAGAGTAATGGGCTGGCGACGGAAGGGTGAAGCCCGCCGACGATCGGCTTATGCCGGCTTAAACAATGGCAGTCCAGGATCATCCATTATGAAAAGCTATATGAGTTGAAATAAATTTTGTTGTTATCAGAAATCACTGTTAGAAGTAAACGCCTATTTGACCTAACCCTTGCCCCAATGTTATCAGGCAAAGAATACATATTCTGGAAAAACAAAATGCAAGCCGGAAAGTTGGTCTTTGACCTCTCTCTTGCTCTCCCCCAATGGAGTTTTTTTAATGAAGCGGATTCAGTGGGAGAGTAACCGATGACTTCGTAGTCTAAAAGCTTTTGGAGATCAACGGCTGGGGTTACTCTTCCACTGAAATAACTACTTTGAATAACATCTTTGGGGAAGAGCCCGCCTTTCGAGAAAGGCGCGAGTTAGGTGCGTGCCTAGATTAAGATTCCGATTGCTAACTGGTGAAAGTCCAGTCCGGGTAATGGTCAAGCAGCCCGGTAGCTGACAACCAACA
>JAEVYU010000042.1 GCA_023392595.1 Bacillota bacterium
CTATACCAAATGAAGGGGTGTTTTTATATTGTTTCTATCGATTTGTCAATTCTTGTTCATATTTGCTGCTATCTTATGCAATTAAGCTGTTTTCCTTTGTTTTCAAGGTGCGAAAGTTGAGTCTTAATGATAATTCCTATGGAGTATATGATGAATTATCACGAGACTTTTTTGAGTATCTTAAAGAACAAGATGATAATCAAAATTATTGGCTTGCACCTGGCAGTAACCAAAGAGTATATAGAACAGGCAAGTTTAAAAGGAAAGCAAAAAAAGCCTATGAGCTTTGTTTAGATGCAATTGCGAAAAAAGAAAACAAAACCGTCTATTCGATATGGCGAGAGATATATGGTAATTCATTCCCATATCCAAATGAGAGTGAGGAAAGGGCTGCAGAAGCTTGTATAATTGACGGTGTTAGTCAGGTTGATTATAATGAGCAATTCATTGAAAACCTTTATAATGTTGATATAAGAAATTCTTTAGAAATTGATTGCAATGTAGCACCACGTGATGGGTTTATTACTACTTTATTGAGCAAAATTCCATTTTTAAAAACAGGGGAAAAATTAAATTTTTTTATAGCAAGGAATAATGTAAGCAAGCCATACAAAGTTTTGTGGAAAGTAAGAAATTGTGGAGCCGAAGCAATAAGAAGAAATAGTATCAGAGGACAAATTTTTGAAGATAATGGTTCAGAACAAGTAACAGAAACAAGTGATTTTCGAGGTCCTCACTTTGTCGAATGTTACATTATTAAGAATAATGTTTGTGTCGCAAGAGATAGAATTGAAGTTCCAATATTAGTAGATAGACGTTAAAGAAAGAAGATTAGTCAAGCATTCTTAGTTTGGATGGCGTGAAGAAAACACTGTAAAAAACGACAGTTGGAAACAACAAGTTGTAGGCTCCAGTGAAACATAATTTATTTTAAAATGTCAAGAAATGAGTGCAACTTTTGGGTTGAGAGTTTGGAGTTTAAAAGAATGTATAATACCAGGGTTAGTCAGGATTAACCGACTTTTGCAAAAACGTGGATTAAGGATTAAAAAACCAAAGGTATTTCAGTTTTTCGGTTTCCATTCAATTTCAAACCCAATGATATCGGCAATTTCAACTGCTTCCCGGTATTGAAGCGAACCTCGGGATAATTTATTGCTCAAATTTTGAACAGTATATTTGGTGTTATGCCGTTTATTAAGTTCATCATTCACCGCGCTTAAGGACCATCCGGCCTTAGCAATTGCTGCTTTAACATCCTCTTTAACCGCCATTTTTTCACCTCACCATGATTATACTTATGAGTTTAATATGTGTCAAAAAGGTTTATATTTAAACTATATGGTTTAAATATAAACTTGACAGTTGTTGCTGATTGTGTTATTTTTGAAGAGGAAGAAATATGTTCCAGAGTATTGGTTAATGTTTCATCTAAAATAAGGAGGTCCTCCATATGCTCGACGATACCAGCGGTGGCATTTATCAATTCATCTTCGAGCGTTTAATCCAGATTTATGACGAAATCGTCTTCCATGACCCGGAATACCGGAAACTGGGGGAAGAGCCGCAACAACTCATGAAACAATTGAATGAAGAGTTAACTCCGGCAGGTCAAGAAAGGTTGGATCGCTTCGATTGCTCCCGGACAGAACAGAGAAAGGCCAGGATGAGTTGATATACAGCCAGGCATTGATGGACGGGATTTTGTTTGGTTACTGGGTAGCCTTGATTGGGCGGGGAGTGGAGAAGATCAAAGTGTGATCGACTCACCCCATCAGCGACCTGGGCGGCATGAGTTCATTGGTTGCCATAACGCGTCTTTTAGACGCGACCTCTCTTTGACTGTTTTGTGCAGTATGAACGTGAAAGGGAGGGGCAGGTCGGAGGATGCAGCATATAACGATATTTTTTTGTTAGGCAGACTCAAAATTGTTGAATTATCAGCAGTGAGAAAGAATACTTTTTGACCTTAATAGAACAGGTTGAGGAGAACACCATGGATAACGTTAAGCCTATTCCGATAACATTTTATCCTAATCGCACCACTTGGCATTTCATTCATGAATTATTGAGCGCTTCCAGAGAAACCGGCAAAGAAGGTCCGGTTGCCCAACATTTAATTGGCGCCAAACTGGAATTGCGTTTTCCTAATATTACTGTAAGTAATGAATCATATTCAACGGCAGATGACCAATTGGGGCGCAAAGGCGATTTTTCTTTGGGAGATACAGTATTTCATGTGACAGTTGCTCCAATGCCTGCGCTTTATGATAAATGTAGAAGTAATGTGAACGAAGGATATCGGGTATATATATTAGTCCCGGATCGTTGTTTGGCTGCAACCAGACAAAATACTGAATTAACAACACCAGGACAAATTGCGGTAGAATCAATAGAATCGTTTGTCAGTCAAAATATTGAGGAATTATCTTTATTTCAAAAAGATAAGCTGATTACTGGATTGTGTAATTTATTACATACATATAACCGTAGGGTAGACGCTTCAGAAATTGATAAATCATTGTTAATTGAAATCCCTCAGAATTTAAAATAATTAAGCTTCTCAATTTAAAGAAGATTAATGACTTATAAAGGTATAGGTCATTTTTTCTTTTTAATTGTCTCAATATAATTCGTAATCATCGCGAGCAGAAAAGCTTCTTCCTCTTTACCCATAACTCCCTGATTATCCCGTAATATCGTTGCTACTTGATTTTCAAAGCTATTATCATCTCTACCCAATAAATGATCCGTGGTGACATTGAAAAATTTGGCAATGGATTTAATCATGTCAAGATCCGGGAAAGCCCGATCCGTTTCCCATTTTGCCAAAGCATCCCGATTAATCGAGAGTTGTTCAGCTAGTTCTTTCTGAGTTAGACTTTTATCTTCCCGTAATTCTTTCAAGCATTTCCCAAATGTGCTCATTTTTCACACTCCGTTAATTACAGCATACATCAGAGGTAAAATTATTACTATATTTGTGAAAAACAATCCCATAAACCTTGATCTTTGGTAGTTTTTAGAATATAATTGGGAATATAATTCACAAAAAGTTCTTCTAAAATTTTAAGCTTGTAGTTTATAAAAATAAGGAGGTCCTCCACATGCTCGACGATACCAGCGGTGGCATTTATCAATTCATCTTCAAGCGCTTAATCCAGATTCATGACGAAATCGTCTTCCACGACCCGGAATACCGGAAACTCGGGGAAGAGCCGCAACAACTCATGAAAGAACTGAATGAAGAGTTAACTCCGGCAGGTCAAGAAAGGTTGGATCGCTTCGATTGCTCCCGGACAGAACAGAGAAAGGGCAGGATGAGTTGATACAGCCAGGCATTGATGGACGGGATATTGTTTGGATATTGGGTAGCCTTGATTGGGCGGGGAGTGGAGAAGATCAAGGTGTGATCGACTCACCCCATCAGCGAGCTGGGCGGCATGAGTCAATCGGTAGCTTTGCCCCTCCTATTTATTGAACTATTAGGTTTTTAATGGAGATACTCCTGTCCTTTCATTTCCAATAAACAACCTGCCATTGGTATCTAAAACTGCTATCATCACCTTTTGAGGATCGCTAATTCCCCGTTTCTGCAATTCCTGTTCCAGCCATGTTTTGCTCAAGCCATTCCTGATAAGGTTGTCCGTAATAATATTCCCGTCTTCTAACAGCATTACAGGCATTCCTTCATAATGGGTATTGAATTTTAGATCTTGAGGTTTGAGTGGACGAGCCTGAGATTTGGGAATCATACTTAATTTGCCGTTCGGTTCCAAAATGGCAAATTCCACATCATGAATATTGGGAAGATTCTTTTGCCGTAACTTCAGCATAAGATTATCAAGATTAAATCGGGCTTTACGCATCATTTTCTCGATTAAGCTGCCGTTTTGAATAACCCACGAGGGGTTCATCCTGAAAAACCCGGCGGAATTTAGCAAATTTCAAAGAAAGATAGGAAAAAAGAATGTATAATACGGCAATCATACCTGTCGTCACTATAATGGCGATCAGAGAATTCTGTGATGAATGAATCGCCCCTGCCGAAGTTCCGGCGACCGCAATAATTACCATCAGGTCAAAAGCATGTAAGCGGCCAAGCATCCTTTGCCCCATAATTTTCGTTAAAAAAAACAACCAAAAGAATATGATGATGGCCCGTAAAATCCATTGTATAAATGTTAAAGACGGTTGGCTCTCCCAAAATGGCATAAAGATTTCCTCAATCAATTAATATTTTCTATATACCCGAGTCAAGAATTATTGATTAACATCACCATATTTATTCTTTCCAATTTCATTCTATCCAAGTGGAATTTTCAAAGATAGGGTAGAGAAAAATTACCAGAATACCATTGACGTGACAATGGAAAATATGTAAGCGATCGTTTTTCGCAAAGAAAAGAAGTAGTCCGATGACAGTCGCTTCTGTATAATTGGCCAGGGAATCTAATGGTTTTTAATCACTTATTTTTTTTATACGAACCTTTAAATAAATTCACAGGAACTGGTGCTTCGGTTTAGATTAGCAGTTTTGGTAACTCGTTGGTGAAAGGGGCTTTTGAGGTAAGGCGGGATAGGATTATTGGAGTGATCACCGGCATCTTTGAAGTGACCAGCGCCGGTATATCGGTGGCTATCATCTTTGGTTTTTTGGGTGCTTTGCTATTTAAACCGAAAGGACAATTTGGCCAGGAATAACGAAGAATGAAGGAGGTGAGAAATTTGACCGTAGGAACGCAGGTGCAAAAAGCGATTGCCAGTGTCCAAAGCGTCGCCGCCAGCATGAAGACTTTCGCTTTGGAAACCCAGGATCAACAGGCTAAACAGATGTTTCAGCAATTGGAGCAAACTTTTGACGGTGCACTCGATACTTTAAAACAAAGGCAGCAATATATCGAGTCCCAAGAACCGCAATATAAACAACAGTGATTCTTAAAAAGCTGAGAGCAAAGACTTTCAGCTTTTTAAGCTTGAGCGTTTTTTCACTGGGCTATCTTGTGCTTTGGAGGCAGAGTATTTATGCAAACTCAATTGGGAAGAAAAAAGATTATCGTGATAATGATGGGGATGCTTTTCATCCTTGAAATGAATGGTTGTAATTTTAATAAACCGGATAAAATTCCCCAGGATAAATTGAAACCCACTCCAAATTTAAATAAAAGTTCCGTCAATGCCGGAGAACGCGGTAACTCCGAACATCCTTACGGAAAATCTTTCAAAGGTATTTTACCCTGGGAAAACAACCCGCGCTTTAAAACGCTAATTGCCGGTAAAAATATGAAAGTCCGGATGGCGGCTTTTCAAACCACTTTACCTGATCCGTTGCCGGGGGAGGAATCCAATGTAGCTCGCGCCGCTGATTTCCTTGCCGGTAAAATCGTTAAGCCGGGTGAAGTTTTTTCGATGAACCATACCATCGGCCCATACAGTAAGACTAGAGGATTTCGGGATGGACCGGCTTATTACGGGGCCGAGATCGTCAAAGTTACGGGGGGAGGAGTTTGTAAAATCGCCAGTACTTTATACAATGTAACAACTTTGGCGAATCTGAAAATTATCGAAAGGAATCCGCATAGCATGCCGGTTCCTTATGTTCCGCCCGGGCAAGATGCGACTGTCGCTTCGAGCAATAAAGACTTTCGCTTTATGAATAACAGCAGCGGGCCGATTTTAATCTGGGCCGATACCAAGAGAAACACTTTATATATGGCGATATACGGCGGAACGAAGCCGCCGAAAGTAACTTGGCGCCACAAAATTTTAAGTCGCAAACCCACTCGGACTTTTTATCGCAAAAATGGCAACTTAAGGTTTGGAGAAGAAAAAACCGTTATTCCCGGCGCGGATGGTTTAGTTGTGAAATCTTGGCTTGCGATTAAATACTCCAATGGCCGAATTGAATATAAGAATTTGGGAGTTGATCATTATAATCCATTACCGCATGTAATTGAGAAGGGTTACTAATGGTAAAAAACCGGGAATTGGGCTTGGGTAGGGATAAGAATAACAATGATAGCGGCAAGAGATGCTTTTAATGGAGCACCATCTTAGCTTTTACATAACATACTGAGCAGCTGAAAAAATGAGGTGACAATATGGAACAACAGGGATATATTTGTCAACCATATACTATACAAGATGGAGATACGCTTGATACAGCAGGAAAGTCTTTAATAGGCATTTGGTGAAGGTCTCCTATTTTTGGTAATTGTAGTAAGAAGCTCGGTAAGACAATGGCATTACCTCCATAACCCGTTTAAACCATCAGGTTTATCTTCTTCCCCAATTCTTTTCAATGGTCTGCCAGAATTTCGGATTTTCAAATCCTAAACGCCAGATGCAGCTCCCGGAGAGTTTATACTTTTTGACCAGATTGATCTTCGTTTGCAGGGTCGCGTAGTTTCAAACCAAATTTCTCCGGACGCCGGAAGAATCCAAATAAACATAATAGGGTTCTTGATAGGTATCACTCCATTTAGATAACCTCTGACGGCGGCATCATACAGGATCTTGCGGGAGGGTTTTGAAAAACCGCCCGGCTGGCCCGCCGGCCAGTCATAACCATAAGTAGCTATGCCAAGACAGATTTGCGAAGGCTTAAAACCTTGATTAATGGCGGTGGAGATATTTTGTTCCACCCATGTGAACGGGGCGATGGGCCCCGGGGGGCTTCCTACCTGTCTATAGTCATAACACATAATGGTTACGTTATCGACAAAATGGGCTAAGGCACCGTAATCGTATACCCTAGACATTTCCACCGGAACATTCACATGAGGTAAAACCGACATATAGGTTTCTTTCTTCATCTTTTTCAATTGGCCAAATAAGATTTGCATGAATAAGGTCATTTTATCCCGGTAAACGCTGAAATCCTGATGATCGTCGGTACCATAAAGGGTATATTTTATTGATGATTTTGTTGTGGGCTTTTAAGGAAGGGAGGGAGTCAAGCCGCCGGGATCATTCATATAAAATCTGCCCACTCCGGGACGGCCGATACGGCAGCTCAAGGGGATGATGGCTAATAGGAATACTATCCAAAGAAAATATTTTCTTAGGGTCAATTTTAAGATCCTTTCTCGATCTTTATAGTAACTTCCAGCATTATTTTGGAGTATTTCGGCATGTAAAATTCAGGGAATTATCTGACTGTCCTATATAATATTGGTGGTAACTTCCTCATATATTTGAGTCAGAGTTATGTTTGGAGGTAAGGTTTGAAAGTCCTTATTATCAAACGAAAGATATTTTTGTTGATATTATTGGGAAGCATGGCTGGTTTGGGATTTTGGTTCAGCCGTATTTCAAAGCTCCAAACAGTTTTTGCTCCTCAAACAAAAGAGGTCGCCATCGTAGTCGATGATTTTGGCGGGTATGCCGGAGGAATCGCGGAAATGATGACCCTACCCTATACACTAACCTTTGCGATAATGCCGTTTGAAGAATTCTCATACCAACAAGCCGAACAAGCGATGAAAAAAGGTTTTGAGATCATCATACATATGCCTTTTGAAGCCGTTAACGCCGATCCCCGCTGGTATGGCAAGAAGTATATCTCCGCCAATTCCACGCCGGCTGAGATTAAAAAGCTGATTGATGAAGCTTTTCAAGTTTTACCCATGGCGGTTGGGTTAAGTAATCATATGGGCTCCAAAGCAACCGCCGATCCCAAAGTAATGACGGAAGTATTTAAAATATTAGAGCAAAGAAACAGTTTCTACTTGGACAGCCGAACTACCCTGACCGCTTCGCCTGCGCCAGTCATCGCCAATAACTTAAGTTTGCCTTATACCGAGCGGGATGTGTTTTTAGATAACATCAATTCCGCCAGTGAAATACGCCATCAATTGAAGAAATTGATGGAACGGGCCAAGGCCAAAGGGATGGCGGTAGGAATCGGCCATGTCGGCCAAACCGGGACCACCTTAGCCGCAGTACTCCGCAAAGAACTCCCCAAATATGAAAAAGAAGGCTTTCATTTTGTACCGCTTTCGGAACTGGTTTACACCCGTGTTCCGAATCGATCCCACAAAAACAAGAACATTGTCATTGGGATTGATCCCGGTCACGGGGGTATTGATTCCGGGACCAAATTCGGGAATATGCTTGAGAAGGATCTGAATTTAAAATTCAGTAAGACACTGGTGAAAGGATTAGAAAAAAGAGGGTACAGAGTCGTGTTGACCCGAGAGGAAGATCAACTTTTAACACCCTATGCCCGTTATACCTATAAAAATCACCCTTATAAACTGGATGATTTTTGTTGCCGGATTCAAAAGCTGGAAGCGGCAGGGACTTCGGCCATCGTAAGTATTCATGCTAATTGGAGCAAATTGGCTTATCATCGGGGACCTATTGTATATTATCCCGCCCATTCCCCGGTGGCTCAAAAAATGGCCCAGCATGTCCAGGAGCATCTCAATCAGGTCCAACCATACCGCAAATTACCGAAACCCAGCGATTATTATTTATTGTGTGAGGCGGAAGTCCCAAGTATTTTGGTGGAATTAGGTTTCTTTTCAAATAGGGAAGAACGTCAGTTATTACAAGATGCTGGTTATCTGGAACGATTAAAATCCGCCATTATTGACGGTTTGGCAGAGACTCTTTAGTTATTTACTACTGTATGCCTTTGAACTTGGTAAGTAATGACTTCCAACCTATTGATTTGGGCTCGTCGTATTATTAACCAATTTACGAAGAAACAAGCCAATTGATTTCGACCTAAAGAAGGGTGGGTCAAATAAATAAAAGGTTTTAAAATCCGTCCCATCCGTTTAATCCGTCGCCTTCTCGAAAAGAAGGCGAGTAATCTTGGTTCAGACAGTGTTTTAGGCAACATGGATACTACATTTTTTCGATGGTCTTTACTAAGCTTCCGCTATTTCCTTTTCTCCGTTCTTCCCACCAAATAATCGATACTGACCTTAAAAAAATCAGCAAACTCAATCAATGCATCTATTTTTGGCTCTCTCGTCCCGGTTTCATAACGGCTAATCGTTGCTTTTTCTTGAATGTGTGTATTTAATTTATTTTATCAGACTTCATGACAAGCTACAAGTAATCAACTTATCATAATCACAAAGATATTCGTCGATTTACCCTTTTCTCTTTAAACTTTTAACTTTATAAATCAAGGAGGTCCTCCTCATGCTCGACGATACCAGCGGCGGCATTTATCAATTCATCTTCGAGCGCTTAATCCAGATTCATGACGAAATCGTCTTCCATGACCCGGAATACCGGAAACTCGGGGAAGAGCCGCAACAACTCATGAAAGAACTGAATGAAGAGTTAACTCAGGCAGGTCAAGAAAGGTTGGATCGCTTCGATTGTCCCGGACAGAACAGAGAAAGGCCAGGATGAGTTGATATACAGCCAGGCACTGATGGACGGGATTTTGTGCGCGCATATGCGCGGGGATATTGGGTGGCCTTGATTGGGCGGGGAGTGGAGAAGATCAAAGTGTGATCGACTCACCCATTAGCGACCTGGGCGGCAGGAGTCCATTAATTGTCATGCCCCTCTCTTTGACTGATGGCGGGGTATGAATGTTGAAGAGAGGGGCAGGTCGGAGGATGCAGCATAATGAAGCTTTTTTAATTGAGCGGATTCAAGATTGTTTTTTGGATGGTTTTTGTGATAAAAGCCGTGATAAAACGATCCCCCCTCCCTTTCACGAAAATTTAGCAGCTTGGCATCATAAGATGCCGGCAGTCGAAGGGAGGGGAGCAGCACCCAGGGATTATTCATTACGGTATTTTCCATTCCAGCTGGTATAGTCATCTCTTTTACTTGTTTATACGGGACCGTCCGTTTTTTTGGAGTTGCAATCGGACCTCCTATCTTCGGAATGGCGGAAAAAATCTCCAAACCACCAATCTTTTTTACGACTGCGGGGCTTTCTATTCTTTACGGATTTGATTTTGCTGGTAATCAATTTTTATGGGTTCAAAAATATAGGATTTATAAAATTAAAAAAGAGAAGTTGCCCTCTCTTGCATTAGCCAATTAATTCTGGAGATTATTGATTGCTTGATCCAGCCACTTGATTGTTTAACCGCATTTTGTTCCGAAATCGACAATTCATTCAGCAGGTAGCTGCTTGCTGCCCCGTCCGGCCATTAAAAAACGCTTCCAACATTCCCCTGGCTTAAATTATTGGCATTTGTGTTTCCTGATTGGCCAAATGGCGTTATCCAGCCGAAGTTTTAATACCACTATCCGGAGTCTTACTTTTTTTGCACTATTGGTGGCTTTTACCGAATATTTCTTTCACCGCCACCTCTCAAGTCCCTGTCTTCATTAACCATTACGTTGGTTTTTATAAAAGAGTAGCATTTTGCCAATATGAATAAACTTATTCTTTGCCAGGACAAAAGAGGAATAAAACCATCTTAGGCCGGAACTAAAAACTAAATACAAATCCTGAATAATCTGAAGATTGATGGATAACCTAAAATAAACTTGATTTTATATCTAGAGGTGAGCCTATGACTTCAGAAAGGATAAATGAACAAAGTACAAGACAACAGGATATTCCCCAAAGTATGTCTCAAATTAATACGCCACAATCGCAACCAAGCGAACGCATGCGTCCGCTTGCTTTCCATGAAACCATGGAAATTCACGAATTGCTCAACTTTCAGACTGTCTCGATGGTTAAGTCCAAATTGGCATCAGGACTGGTTTTTGATCAGGATTTAAAGGTCTTGCTGGAAAAGAACGTCCAGCAGTCGATGATCGCCGTTAAACAGCTGGAAAGCTTGTACCGAGCGGCACCGCAATTACAGTAACGGAGAGTGAGACAATGAAGAATGATTATTTGGATGTAGCAAATGCGGTGGGAATGCCGGAAATAACCGATTCTACCATAGCGATGGACTTATTAATGGATGCAAAAAATGCCATCAAAAATTACGCTTTAGCCTTAACTGAGGCTAATAATTTCCAAGTAAGGACTACATTGATAGGTCAACTTCAAAGCGCCATTACCTTCTGGGGTGAAACAGCCGATCTGATGATGGCCAAAGGTTGGTTTCATCCTCGCGATTTAAGTCATCAGTCCCATGTGGATATCCGCTCGGCAGAAGCGGCCCAGATGATAGCCAGTTTGGAGCTCTTTCCAGGGAACACCAATAGATTAGGAATGTTTCCTACAGAATTAAACAGCAACAGGAAGGAGTTATCATAATGCAAGCTGTTACTTATCAAGGTATGAAAGATGTTAAGATCATGCAGGTGCCCGATCCTCAGATTGAAAAACCGGATGATATTATTGTCCGGATAACTGCCAGCGCCATCTGTGGTTCTGATTTACACCTGATTCACAATATGATTCCAAACCTGCCCCAAGGTTACGTAATTGGTCATGAACCCTTGGGCATTGTCGAAGAATCCGGACCCGAAGTAATAAAAGTTAAAAAAGGGGACCGGGTAATCATTCCCTTCAATGTCAGTTGTGGAAAGTGCTGGTATTGTGAACATGATCTAACCAGTCAGTGCGACAATTCCAATCCACACGGTGAAAATGGGGGATTTTTCGGGTATTCGGAGACCTTCGGAGGTTATCCCGGTGGACAAGCCGAATTTATGAGGGTACCCTTTGGAAATTTCACTCCTTTCCGCATTCCGGATGACTCCGAAATTCCCGATGAAAAACTGGTGCTGATTGCCGATGCCATGTCTACTGCCTACTGGTCGGTAGATAATGCCGGGATAAAAGAAGGGGATACCGTTATCGTCCTCGGCTGTGGGCCGGTAGGATTATTGGCCCAAAAATTTACCTGGCTCAAGGGCGCAAAAAGGGTCATTGCCGTCGATTATATCGATTATCGTTTAGAGCACGCTAAACAGTATAATCATGTTGAGATAGTTAATTTCGAAGAGTATGAAAATATTGGTGAATATTTAAAAGAAATCACCCATGGCGGTGCAGATGTAGTTTTAGATTGCGTAGGTATGGATGGTAAAATGACACCGTTGGAATTCCTAGCCAGTGGACTTAAACTCCAAGGAGGAGCTTTGGGATCATTGGTCATTGCCACCCAGGCTGTACGTAAAGGGGGGACCATCCAAGTCACTGGTGTATTTGGCGCCAGATATAACGGTTTCCCGCTGGGCGATATCTTTAATCGTAATGTTACCGTCAAGACTGGGCAGGCACCAGTCATCCCTTATATGCCTTACCTTTATGACCTAATTGCATCGGGAAAGGTCGATCCCGGCGATGTGGTTACCCATACTTTGCCGCTGGAACAAGCTGAATACGGTTATAGAGCATTTGATACCAAAATCGACGATTGTATTAAAGTTGTCCTCAAACCGCAATTACATTGATTAATGATTTGCCCCAGAGTTTTGGGGATACGGAGGTTATAAAAATGAAACAAGAAATGTGGTTAGCTCCTCATGAGGCTCTAGAACTACATGAGATCATACGCAGCGAATTAACGGTTGTGACAAAACTTCAAGCCAGTTTGGGGTTGGTAAAGGACCCGGACATAAAAACATTTATGCAAACCACTTTACAAACCAAGCAGGATGTTATTCGCCAATATCAAGATTTATATAACAGTAAAACGCAACGACATTAGGGGGGATTAACATGGGAATTCTAGATATGTTGCTGAGTAATAGTGCCCTAGACGATCGTATAATTACATCCGATATGCTGAAAGACTCTAAATTTGGTGTAATTTCACTGGCTAATGCCCTAACCGAAACAGCCGATCAAGATTTACGACAGCTTTTAACAAATCAATTACTTACCTCAGTACAACAACATCATCAGTTATCAGACCTTGTAAATGAGAAGGATTGGTATAAACCATTTCTTGCGCCACAAGAACAACTCCATGAAGACCTACAGATTGGTAAAAATTTAATTTAATAATTCAATGTAACAAAGGCTAAATATCAAGCCTATTCAACAGATGTCTATATCTATGAAAAAATAACCCTCATTGGGGTTATTCTTTTTATTATATTCCTTGTTTACTTTTTTATTGTTGTTCTTGAGCATGCTGCATAACGGAATCTGCATTTTGATAAGACATTTTAAGCTGTTCTTCTGGCGAGTTATAGGGATTTATCCAATTGCGTTTAACAGCTAAACCGATAAGTCCTTCATGAGCCACAAGGCTTTGATTAAGGTATTCATTAAAAAGACGGTGTACTTCAGGTGTTGTCGCTTGAAGCGCTGCTGCCAAATAAGCATTACATGATGCAGCTGCAGCACCAATAGCATTTAAAGTAATTGTTTGGTTGATTTCGGTTCCGGTGGCGTTTCCGAATAAACTATTCACTAAAGATGCCATCTCAATGTACCTCCCCTGTAATACCTACATTTTCACTGATAAATTGTTGGAGACCGGTTATTCTGGTTTCAGTAGCAACGATACCGGATTCAGTAAGAGCCTTTAACTGCTCATCGGTAATGGTGCTTACTCCTGCTTTTGCTACAGCTAAAGCATTAGTTTCGGCTGCTAATAGGGTGCCTAGAGAAAGAACTTCACCTGGGGTAAGTTGTCTCAAGATATATTCCTCCTAATATTTTTTTATAAGTTTCCCCAATTAAAAAAAAATATCCTTATTTAAGATTGATGGTCCAATTCCAGTTATTGTTGTTGTCCCTGGTGTCAGCCCAAAACAAAAATTGATTTCGTGATTACCTTCAACTTTGATTTCTTTATTTAAACTCCCATCCGCCATTTTAATTGTAGCCAATCTTTGATGAATCCCGTTATTTTCAATCTTCACCTTAACATCCATCGTAAACGGCGCTGTAGGGTTTGTAATAAGCTACACTTTGATTTTAAAAAATGGTTTGTTTGCGATATTTAAAAATTTAATCCTGCAATTCGGCCGGCATGAGTCCATTCATAAAAAAAGAATTGATCTAATACCTGGTTGAAAAATAACATATATTAATATATAATCATATTAATAATTCACTTAATTGATGATATTTGATGACCTTACTTGCTGACCTTAGTGCTCGTTAATTTATTTGAAAAGGGTGATTGTTTTCATGCTGAATTTGCAATCAATCCACCAAGCTGTGACAGAACTCCAAAAGGAATTTCGACAAAATCCCTCTTTGTTTTTTACAGAGCATGATGTAGCCGGCCGTTGCTACAGTCTTATCCAAAGCGCATTACAATATCCGACTGTCACGGGTAAAGACGGCAGCTTGTTTTATTTAGTCCATCTGGGGTATCCAACCCCCTTCCGTTGCGATATGACTAACGAGAACTGTGACTATAAAAGTGAAAACGACCCCACACCCCAAGGAAACAAATATCAGCGTGAACATTTTGATTTGGTTGTTTTTAACCCCACTTTTCTCAAAGAATGTACGTATGAACTGATAAAAGGGCAAAATTTTGAAAAGTTGAAACAAGGATTGCCGTTTGTTCTTTATCAGACTCAAGAACCTGCAATTTTATTTGGACTGGAGTTTATGTTCAACAGTGCCACATTTTCATCACCCAAGCAAGCCGAAAACTGGCGGGATCTAGTACTTCAGGATTACAAAAAACTTCAAAACTCGGAGAACTGGGAGTATATGCCTTTTATGAAAGAATACCGGATGCTGGCGTTTGATGGGGCGAGTGACAATGAATATTCGGAATTTCTAAAACAAGGATTCAAGGAGTATGAGGGGCTAGAATATCTATCAAAATTAGAATCAGGGGTGATGGAATGAATTATCGTACGCTTGGAAAAACAGGAGAAATGAATATGGGTTCATTACTAGCGAACAAAAATATATTAATTATGGGAATAAGGGACAAATGGAGCATTGCATGGGGTATTGCCAAAGCAGCCCATGCAGAAGGCGGTAATCTGATTTTTACTTACCTTGGAGAAAGGGAAAAAGAAGATGTTCAAAAATTGGTTTCAACTCTAGGTGACTATTCAATGCATCCGTGTGATATTACCTCCGATGAGGATATCGATCGCTTGTTTGGAGAGCTAAAAGAAAAATACGGCCTTATCCATGGATTGGTTCATTCAATCGCCTTTGCCAAATCGGCCGATATCCAAAACGGATATGTCAATACAACCAGGGATGGTTTTTCCATTGCCATGGAAATCAGCGCTTATTCCCTTGCTTCAGTAACCCGTAGGGCTAAGGATTTAATGACTCAAGGCGGAAGCATTATTACACTTACTTATATAGGTTCGGAAAAGGTTATTCCGGGATATAATATTATGGGGGTTGCCAAAGCCGCGCTGGAGACAGGCGTAAAATATCTCGCTTCAGAGATAGGAGTCAGTGGTATAAGAGTTAATGCAATATCAGCGGGTCCGATTAAAACAACTTCTGCAAAAGGGGTCAAGGATTTTAATCATATGCTTGATTTAGCTCTTCAGAAAGCGCCTTTACGGAGAGCAATCACCCAAGAAGATATTGGCGGTCCGGCGGTTTTCTTCTTAAGCGATCTTTCAAAAGGCATTACTGGAGAGGTGTTGCATGTAGATTGCGGACTACACATTATGGGAATATAGAAAAGGTCATCCATCTCAGTTAAATTTTAGTAACAGCAATGTCGGGCAGTCAGTTTTGGTAATTATGTCTGAATAGACAGGAGTTTATTATGAACAATTCAGCAGTGCAAAGAATGCCAATTTTGTTCGTTGGACACGGCTCTCCCATGAACGCAATTGAAGATAATACCTATACCAGAAACTGGGCCGGTATCAGCCGCAAAATTCCAAAGCCAAAAGCCATTTTGTCCATATCGGCCCATTGGTATACCCAGGGAAGCCGAATCAACGATGCGTTGCATCCCAAGACTGTTTATGATATGTACGGTTTTCCGGATCAACTTTACCAGGTTATCTATGATGCCGGCGGGTCGCCGGAGATCGCTCGCCGGACAAAAAGCTTAATCAGTTATGATGTACAGATTGACAACAACTGGGGTATTGATCACGGAACCTGGTCCGTACTTTGCAGAATGTATCCAGAAGCGGATATTCCCTTGTTTCAGCTCAGTGTGGACAGTAATGCAGGCCGGGAAGAGCATTTCCAGATCGGCCGGGAGATCCGTGCTTTGCGTGAGGAGGGCGTACTCATTATGGGAAGCGGAAACATCGTCCACAATCTGGCGGAAGTCAATTGGGGTATGAAAGGTGGATACCCTTGGGCGGAGGAATTTGATCAATATATCAAACATAAGATCATCCAAAAACAATATGCAGACGTCATCCGGTATGAACAGGCTGGCGAGTCATCCAAAATCGCTTTCCGCTTCCCCGATCATTTTTATCCTCTTCTGTATATATTGGGTGCGGCGGATAGCAGCGATCAATTATCTGTATTCAACGATTCCTGCACAATGGGTTCCCTTTCAATGACAAGTTACTTGTTTTCCTAACCAGTGGATGCATATTTCTCAGTGAACTTAAAATGATGAAGGAGACTAATAATGATGAGAGTTCGTGAAATCCGTAGAATTGTTTCCGGTAGTATCCAATATGACGGCGCCGGCGTCAAGTTGGTCAGAGTGATCGGCCACAAGGATGTAAGAGATTTTGACCCGTTTCTGATGCTGGATGCGTTTGATTCCGATGATCCGGCTGATTATATCAAAGGATTTCCCTGGCATCCGCACCGTGGTATTGAAACCGTCACCTATCTCATTGCCGGTGATATTGAGCATGGAGACAGCCTGGGCAATAAAGGCCATATTGTAAATGGTTGTTGTCAGTGGATGACAGCCGGGAGCGGTATTATTCATCAAGAAATGCCGCAGAGCTCAGAACGGATGCTCGGTATCCAACTTTGGCTTAATCTGCCCCGGAAAGATAAAATGGCTCCGCCTCAGTATCGTGATATCCAATCGGACAGAATACCGTGTGTAGAAGAAAACGGAAGCCAAATTCGAGTTATTTCCGGCAATTATCTGAACCATCAGGGAGTCGTTCAGGGTGACTATGTAAAAACACTGTTTCTTGATGTAAAAATGCAGCCGGATGCAAAATGGAGCTTGAAAACAGCTGAAGATGCCACGGTTTTTCTCTATATCATTGAAGGTAGCGGATGGTTTGGTAACAAAGTCAATGATCCGGTTGGTTCTAAAAATGCAATTTTGTTCGGCCCTGGTGAAGAACTTATTGTAGAAGCGGCGGATAAAGGGATTCGCTTCCTGATATTTTCAGGCAAACCGTTGCAGGAACCTGTTGCCTGGGGCGGGCCTATTGTCATGAACACCCAGGATGAACTTAAACTCGCCTTTCGAGAGTTAGAGGAAGGAACCTTTATCAAGGTGTGATCGAATCACCCCATCAGCGACCTGGTCGGCATGAGTCAATCGGTAGCCATACGCGTCTTTTAGACGCGACAGGTCGGAGGATGCAGCAAATAGCAAAACCTAAATAAAACTCACTTCCCCTCCCTTTCACTAGAATTTAGCAGCTTCGGCATCATAAGATGCCGGCAGTCAAAGGGAGGGGAGCGGCAAACAGGAAACTACGGCCAATTAAGTATCTGGAGGGGAGAGTCGAAGCGGCAAAATCGACTCACTCCCTCAGCGACCCGGTCGGCATGAGTCTATTGGTTGCTTTGCCCCTCCTTTTGACCGTTGGTACTGTGGTCTTCCCCCGGTTGATTAGACACCGAATTAAGCGCATTTTCTTTGATTTTCATAAAATTCCGGGATTATATAACCGATTGCGGAATGAAGCCGTTTCCGGTTGTAGTAAATCTCAATATAT
>JAEVYU010000043.1 GCA_023392595.1 Bacillota bacterium
TATTAAGTATTGCCCATAATTTAACGAAGCTTGCAACGATTACAACTTGATATGACCTCTTTTCTATATTTTCATTCTTCATTCGTGGAAAAGGGGCTGTCTCTGATTACTTTTGAGACAGCCCCTTTTTTATTTTCATGGAAGCTGACTAGAAAGAAATTCGAAATCAATAAGAAATATAGCTTCATATTTCTTTATCGTAAAATTATCGTAAAATTTCCTTTTGGGGCAAGCCCCCAAGCAATCGGGAATCAAAAAGGCCCTCAAAGGGCCTTTTTGTCTGGTAAGATTAAGCTTTTTCAACAGTGACTGAAGTGATATCACAATTGGAAAACTCATTACCACTGAAAATGGATTTTTCGTAGGTGCTGTTATTGATGAGTTGAATTTCATAGTTTTGTTCCGAGTTGATAATATGGAGCGTTTTTTCGATTGGGTTATAATTTCTCCAAAAAATCGGCAAACTATCGATAAAATTGAGTGGTAAATGATTCCCGACGATCGCTTTTTCGATTGCTTTCTCGGGAGTTTCCGACGTTACAACGGCTTCTTTGCTACTCTTATTCCTGTATGTTGCAATAACCTTGAATGTATTGTCTTTCATAGTTGTTGGCTGATCTCCTTTTTGATTTACGACTTCAACCTAAAATGATATTACATTAACCTCTCGTAGTCAAGTATTGCTCCGGTGAAGGAGGTTTTAGGAGAGGGTTGACAACCAACTACCTTGTAAAAAATATCTCAGTTCCTTGTTACTCTGAAATTTTTGTTTTATAATAATAATGAAAGAATTACTTGGAAGGTTATTTTTTAAGTACGGTCCCTTCGGGTAAAACGGAGTATAAGGAGAAGTATGTTTTTTAAACAAGTTGAGGGTTATTTGAATTAATGAACAATATCATCGCCAAAGTCTTAGTCACTTCCCAGGCGCAGAATCTGGATCGTCTATTTGATTATGAAGTACCTGAGGTTTTTCAAAAAAACATTCAAATCGGACACCGGGTTATGGTGCCATTTCAGAATCGGCCCAATGTCGGCTATGTTTGGCAATTTACCGATCAATCCGATTTTAAAAACCTCAAGGCGATTTCGCAGCTTCTTGATGAATACCCCTTAATCAGTAACACCCATATTGCATTAATCGACTGGCTTTCCGATTATTATTTTTGCAGTCGTGCGGATGTTGTGAAATTATGCCTGCCTCCGGGCGATAATTTATTGAGGGAAATTTATTACCAGCCTGCGGTGGATATTCAAATGATTGAAACCCAATTAGGTTGGATTTTTTCTGAGGCCCAAGCCCGGGAAGCAATGGGGATTATAACTACCGGAATCCGGCATGAATGGAATCAAAAACAGTGGAGTAAACAATTCCATTCCTTACCGCAAATCTGGGATTTTTTAATTCAAAATCAATTATTAAAACGATGTTACCGGATTGCCGACCCCAAGGTCAAAGCCAAAGTATGCAAACTATATCGCTGGGTGGCGCCTGATGTGGAGGACGGATCGGCAACCGGCCGGCGGGTAAAAAATGCTTTACTGAAAGAGCCTTCGGGATTGACATCAGCCCAACTCTGCGCCACGGCCGAAGTCAGTTCATCCGTGGTAAAGCGTTTACTGGGCGGAGGTTATATTGATTGTTCCGAAGTCACTACGGATCGAAACCCAGTAGGTTTTGAACAACAAATGGTTGCCAGAGAAATTGAATTGAGCTCCGAACAAAGGGAAATTTATCATGAAATTTCCGGGGCTGCTGACCGTGGTTTGTTTTTATTACATGGGGTAACCGGCAGCGGTAAGACCGAAATCTATTTTGAAATGGCTGCGGAAGTGATTGACCATGGCGGCCAGGTATTATATTTGGTGCCGGAAATCGCCTTGACGCCTCAAACTTTGAAGCGGGCCCGCGACCGTTTTGGAGAACTGGTTGCTCTGCTCCATAGTAACATGTCGGATGGAGAACGGTATGATCAATGGCATCGGGTCAAAGAAAAGAAGGCCCGCTTTGTTTTGGGAGCCCGTTCCGCTGTTTTTGCCCCATTTGAACAGCTTCAATTGATTATTGTCGACGAGGAACATGAAACTACTTATAAGCAGGAAGAAAATCCCCGCTATCACATACGGCAGGTGGTGGAGAAGCTGAGGGAGCTAACCGGGGCCAAGGTTATTTTCGGCAGCGCAACTCCTTCGGTGGAATCATTTTTTTATGCGCAAAGCGGCAAATATCAATATTTGCATTTAGCGAAGCGGTTTAATCAGAATCCGCTGCCGGCGGTCAAGTTAGTGGATATGCGCCAGGAAATCAAGGATGGGAACAAAAATGTTCTGAGCCGGGAGCTTTTTACGGCAATTGGGGAGAGCCTGGCCAACCGGGAACAAATTATTCTGCTTTTAAACCGGCGTGGTTATTCAACGTTCATTTTATGCCGGGATTGTGGAAAGTCCTTGCGTTGTCCGGCATGTGATGTCGCTTTGACCTATCATTTAAATGAAAAAAATTTACGGTGCCATTATTGCGATTATAGGCAACCCGTTCCGGACATCTGCCCTCACTGTCACAGTACGCGCATTCGTTATTTTGGCCATGGGACTCAAAAATTAGAGGAAGAATTGGCGCTCAATTTCCCAGCGGCTCATATTTTAAGAATGGATGTGGATTCCACAGCGAAGAAGGGTGCTCACCAGCAGATTTATCAGCAATTGACTTCGGGTGAGGTTGACATCTTGTTAGGGACTCAAATGATCGCCAAAGGTTTGGATTTACCCAGAGTGACCTTGGTGGGAGTAATTTCGGCCGATTCCACTTTGAATATTCCCGATTTTCGGGCGGCGGAGCGCACCTTTCAATTATTAACCCAGGTTGCCGGAAGGGCGGGACGGGGTGAAAAATTGGGGAAAGTAATTTTTCAGGCATATGACAGTGAACATTACTCTTTAAAGTTTGCCAAAGACCATGATTATGTCGGGTTCTATCAGGAAGAGATCCGGCACCGGGCCGAACTTTTTTATCCGCCTTACATGGAATTGGTTAAGATCGGTTTTTCCGGCCTGGATGAGCTTAAAGTGGTGACAGCGGCCAACGGGTTTCGTAAAATTCTTAAAGAAATTGAGGAAAAACTGGCTTTGGAGAACCTTCCTTCCTGTCATATCGAAGTATTGGGGCCCGGTCCTACCTTGATTCCCAAAATTCAAAACAACTACCGCTGGCAAATGTTAATCAAGAGCGACCGGGGGGATTTATTGGAACGGATTGTTAAAGAAGCCTGGCAGCAATTTAATCTCCAAAAGCGCCAGGAGGTTAGGGTGATTAAAGACCGTAACCCCTATTTGGTAGTATAAAGGATTAAATATCGAAGGAGAACTTATAAGGTGGCCGTTTTAGAAATTTTAACCTTGGGCGACCCGAGGTTGCGCCAAAAGGCTAAAGAAATCAGCAAGGTTACCAAGCGACACCGTCTGCTGGCGCGGCAGATGCTGGAAACCATGTATGGCGCTGAAAATGGTGTGGGACTTGCAGCCCCCCAAGTCGGTATTTCAGAGCGGATGGTGGTTATTGATATCGGCAAGGGGCCGCTTGTTTTAATCAATCCTGTGGTTGTGGCCAAGGAAGGTAAACGGAAGGAAGTCGAGAGTTGCTTATCCATCCCCGACCGTTGTGAATATGTTACCAGGCCCGATAAAGTCAGTGTCGCTTTTTTAAACCCGGATGGCAAAAAAATGACCATTCACGGAACCGGCCCCCTGGCAAGGGTGTTGCAGCATGAAATTGACCACTTGGATGGAATTCTTTTCATCGATTATTGAACGAAGCCGGGCTTGCAGCCCCAATATTTTAATAATACGTAACCGAGGTGTTAATGTGGCCATTTTGAAAATATTGACCGAGGGAACCCCGATTTTACGCCAAAAGGCTAAAGAAGTAACTAAAATCACCAAGCGTCAACGGATACTGGTCAGAGATATGCTCGAAACGATGTATAATGCCAATGGTGTGGGGTTAGCAGCCCCTCAAATCGGAATATCCGATCGTTTAGTGGTGATCGACGTTGGTGAGGGGCCTATCGTACTATTTAACCCGGAAATAACCCTTTGTGAAGGGGAGAACAAGGATGTGGAAGGGTGTTTATCCATACCGGGCCGTAACGAGTACATTGTCAGAGCCCAAAAGGTCTCCGTATCTTATGTCAATCTGGAGGGCAAAAGGGTAACGGTCACCGGGGAGGGGTTATTAGCCCGGGCTTTACAACATGAAATCGACCATTTGGATGGTATATTGTTTATCGATTATTTGCCAAAGGAGAAATAAAGACTTGCGAATCTTATTTATGGGAACTCCTGGGTTTGCAGGGGTCAGTCTTGAACATTTATTAGGAAGCGGACATGAAATTATCGGCGTTGTCACTCAACCCGACCGTCCCAAAGGGCGGGGAATGGAGCTCCAATCTTCCGAGGTGAAACAGATTGCATTAAAACATCAAGTACGGGTCTGGCAGCCTGAAAAAGTTACCGGCCCTGATTTTATTGGGTTATTCAACAGTTTAAATCCGGATTTAGTGGTGGTTGTGGCTTTCGGTCAGAAAATTCCTTCGGAAATTCTTTTTGGACCCCGCTATGGTTGCGTGAATGTGCATGGTTCGTTGCTGCCCCAATATAGAGGGGCTGCACCGATTCAATGGAGTATTTTGAATGGGGATACTCAAACCGGTGTCACCACAATGTATATGGATGAAGGATGGGATACGGGGGACATCATTTATCAGGAACAGACGCCGATTGACTTGGATGAAAATTTTGAAAGCCTTTATGCCCGCTTGGCCGAAATCGGCGGAGCGTTGCTGGTGAAAACGGTGGATGACATTGCTGCGGGCAGGGCGCCTCGCCAAAAGCAAGATCCGGCTTTGGCAACAATGGCTCCGAAATTAAAACCCGAACAACAACGAATCAATTGGTCGGAGTCTGCCGCTCGGATTCATAATTTAGTCCGGACCCTATCCCCTCTCCCGGGTGCGGAAACTTATTTGAATAATGAACGTTTTAAAATTATAGAGACTCATATCTCCGATTGTGACGGTTCCAACCCATCGCCGGTTGAACCGGGGTCGATTTTGCAAATTATCAAGAAACAAGGAATACTGGTAGCTTGCGGCGATGCGTCTTTGTTAATCACCAAAATGCAACCCGCCGGCAAAAGGGCCATGACGGCCCAAGAATGCGCCAATGGCCGTTGCTTAAAATGCGGTATGCTTTTTTGTGAAGTGTAAAGATTATATTCAAGGAGGAGAAAGCGATGTTTTTCGATTGGACCTTTTTTTTATTAATCCCGGCAGTTATTTTAGCAATTTATGCCCAGGTAAAAGTCAAATCAACTTTTAACAAATTTTTGGATGTCCCGGCGGCTTCCGGAAAGACTGGGGCCCAAGTCGCCCGTGAATTATTGGATGGTAATCATTTGTCCGATGTTCCCATTGAGCTGACACCGGAAACTTTATCGGATCATTACGACCCGCGTTCCAGGGTTTTACGGTTATCGCCGGAAGTTTATCATGGCCGATCCCTTGCTTCTTTGGGTGTGGCCGCGCACGAAACCGGACACGCCATTCAACATGCTCACGCTTACGTACCGCTTTCCGTCCGCAACGCCATTTTTCCGGTGGCCAGTTTCGGTTCCAATTTAGGCTATATCTTGTTTTTTCTCGGTTTGGTCTTTGGCGGCAATAAATTCCTGATTGACTTGGGCATCATTTTATTTAGCTTTTTCGTGTTCTTTACAGTCCTAACTCTTCCGGTGGAATTTAACGCCAGCAGCCGGGGATTGATGATGTTAACCAGTACCGGTTTCCTGACGCGCGGCGAGGAAGAGGCGGGAGCCCGTAAAGTACTTAGTGCAGCCGCGTTGACATATGTAGCCGCCGCTGCCATGGCGATTTTGCAATTGGTGCGAATGTTGTTGCTCAGAGGAAACCGGGATGAGTAAAGGTATCAGTGGCCGCAAGTTGGCCGAACTGGTTTTAAACCGTGTTGAAGGACGGGCCTCCTATTTAAATTTAGCTTTACCGGAAGTATTCCGCGAGCATCCAGAGGCCGAACTGCGTGAACGGGCTTTTTGCACTGAACTGACCTACGGGGTATACCGGCATCTTTATAAGTTGGATTATTTTTTGGGGCGGCTGCTCAGCCGTCCTTTTGATTCTTTAAAAATGCCGGTTCAAAATATCATGCGCATCGCGCTTTATCAATTGATGTATCTACCGGAGATCCCGGCCCGGGCCGTTTGTTTCAGCGCCGTCGAACAAACCAAGAACTCGCCTTATCAGGGGTTGGCTCCACTAGTGAATGCAGTCATCCGCGCTTATTTAAGAAATAAGGACAAATTGAAACCGCCCAACCGTCGCCTGAACTTACTGGAATTTTTGGAGATCGAATACTCTCAGCCCCGCTGGATGATTGAACGGTGGCTTGACCGCTATGGCGAAGCCCGGACGGAACAACTGTTGCAGGTGAATAATGAGGAGCCTCCGTTAACTTTGCGGTTCAACCAATATCAGGGATCGATCAATGAAGTTTTGGATGAGTTCGATGAGAGCGGCATCAAATATTCGATGGGGTTGTTCTTACCGGAAGCGATCCAAGTTAAATCGATGTCCGGGCCTTTGGATAAACTTTTGTCCTTTCAAAACGGGAAAGTGTTTGTTCAGGATGAAAGCTCAATGCTGGTCGCCCATTTGGTCGCGCCAAAGCCCGGTGAGACTGTCATCGATCTTTGCGCCGCGCCCGGTGGGAAGAGTACGCATATCGCCGAGTTAATGGCCGATAAAGGCACGATTTGGAGTATTGATGATCATTCTCATAAGATCGATTTAATCACGCAAAATGCTAAACGGTTGAAATTACAAAGTATCCGTCCTTATCTGGCCGATGCCCGTAATTTTAAAATTCCGGGGGGAGGGTTTGCCGACGCGGTTTTAGTCGACGTTCCCTGCACCGGAACCGGTGTTTTAAGGAGGCGGGTCGATGCCCGTTACCGTCGCCAACCGGAAGATATTGAAAATCTCGTCGCCATGCAGCGGGAAATCCTGAGAAATGCCTCGCGGTTGGTCCGGCCTGGCGGACGTCTGATATACAGCACATGCTCTCTAGAACCGGAAGAGGATAAAGAACAAATTCTGTGGTTTCTTTCCAAACACCCCGATTTTCAGGCGGTTGATTTTGGGACCTTTTTGCCGGAAATGCCGGTTCGTTATTTGGATGATCCTTGGGATAAGTGGTTGACGATTTTGCCGATATCCGGCGGTGGGGACGGCTTTTTTATGTGCAGGATGGAACGGATCATGGCTTGAAAAATAGTCCTATCCTGGTATTGACAAAAAGGCTATTGGATTATAAAACCAGATTGCTTTACCCTGGAGGGGGCTTTTTCTAGATCAGAGCGAATTTCTAGTAGCTCAGGTTTCGTCCATGAAAAGAAACATATATATTTTATGCGGCTACCCCGGTGGTCCGAGCCGTTATTTCCGCCACCAATAATGTTGACTCCACCTTTGGTTAAATTGAGGATGACTTTGTCCTCTTTTTTTATTTTACAATAAACAGCGTATATCTACCCGAGAGTCGCGTATATATCCCGAACCGTTGCGCATATCTACCCGACGGTCGTGCATATACCGAACCTTCAAAGCGCACAGCCTGGAGTATCTTGATATTCCTAAGAAATACGCTGGCGTATTTTAGGCTTGTCCGGGGTTTAAAATGACTTTTATTGATGAGTCATTATTATTTTAGCAGCGATTTCCGGAGCGAGGTCTTTCCACTGTGACTCCTTAAATCCCGTTAGTCGACCGGAAAATGCCGGTCATTGAGTCGCAACTTATTTTTGCGGCAGAAAGCATCCCCCAAATCGTTTCGGCAAGGAATCGTTTATTTTCTAAACGCCTCACCCAAGGGTGTCCCAACGGCTTAAAGTCCGGTAGGGATTGGGTTTATGGGTGATGTGGGGCAGAGGGGTGTTATAGAAAGAGATATATATTTCTTTATTTGGATTGAATATCAGTATTTTCTCTATAAAAATTATTGTAATGGTTTTTTCCAGAATTTTCAATATCATCAAAGAAATAATTCAGGGTTTTTGAATGCCGTCGCCATTCCTACCATTCTGACTGGCAATTATATAGGCTTCCGGTGGCAGGACCGCACAGCTTGAAAATAAGCCGAGTTTTTCTTTCGTGAAAAGAGGCGGCGTCTTTCGACATCGTGTCTTAAATAGCGGGGGGAGGGCATTTAAAAATGAAAGGCAATGGAGTGGGGATTGATTGGAATGAAGATTGATGCGGGGAGATGCCGGTTTTAAAATGAAGGTGCGTCAAAACAAACACTTTATAGTTGAACTTTCAACTATAAAAGAGTATACTGGATATAGTTGAAGTTTCAACTAAATTTCCAATGAATCCGGCGCTATAATTTAGCTTGAGAGGCTCTTCAATTCCAGCAAATGAAGACGGTTTGAAAAGTTCAACCATTCCATGATCATCCAATCCATGCAAAGTAACAGATGCGGAGGTGGTAAAAATTCGAAAACTCAATAATCCTATCTTAAGAGAAATCGGTTCTCTTTCCCGGGCCATCCATTGGAAAAGTGATTTGAAATTTAAAAAATATCATTTACAAAAGGGGCAATTTATTTTTTTAACCCGAATCTGCGAAAGCCCCGGGCTTAATTACATTCAACTCTCCAATCTCTTACGAGTGGATAAAACGACAACGACCAAAGCCGTACAGAAATTAATCACCGGGGGGTATCTCCGAAAGGAGCAGGACGAATCCGACAGCAGGGCCTATAAGTTATATCCAACCCCCAGGGCATTGGAAGTTTATGACTCGGTGATCGAAGAAGAGAATATGAATATCGGGTTATGCTTGAAGGGTTTTACACCGGAGGAGATCACGGTGGTTTGGGAGTTGGTGGGAAGAATGAGCCGGAATATGGAAGCGGTATGGCATGAGCTGAAAAAGGGATGAGGAGAAATCGTTATGACACACCAAGCGGATTTAAACAGGCAAGCTGATATAATCAGGGCAGCTGATTTAATCAGACAAGCTGATTTGGGCGATATCGAAGAAATTATGTGGATTATTAAGACCGTATGCCGGGAAATGCGCCTTGAGGGCAATCTTCAATGGGATGATACCTACCCGCAGGCGGTTGACTTTGAAAATGATATTCGAAAAAAGGATCTTTTTATTAGCGAGATCGACGGGAGGGTGGGCGGTTTTTTGTGTATCAACCATCATGAACCGGAAGAATATGCCCGGATCCATTGGTCCAGCCATCAAAGGCCACTGGTACTCCATAGGATGGCCGTTGCCTCCGAGTTCCGGGGACGCGGAATCGGCGCCGCGTTATTGGGGTTTGCGGAAGAATTTTCCCGGAAAAACGGAGTGGCCTATTTGCGATCCGATACCAATTCATTAAACCTCAAAATGAATGCTCTGTTTCAAAAAATGGGATATACCTTTGTTGGACAAATGCATGCCTTTGGGAAGGACAACCCTTTTAATTTTTATGATAAATTATTGTAATCATATCATATTTTGAAGTCGGTTTTGAGATGATCCCATCATACGCTCCCTTTATGGCAGACAGGTTAAAAATAAAAACCTATCTACTAGAAAAGGGGCATTTTTTTATATTCAATGAATGCACAAACAAAATGGATAAACTTTAAATATTCGATTCATAGGGTATTATTTATTTTGTAAACATTTCCAACAAAACGGTAAAGGAGAATTCATATTGATGAAAAAAGCAAACCTATGGTTTTTAGCATTTTTGATAATCTTTGCAAGTGTGAGTGTCGGATTTGCCACTGAAGATCAAATTATGAGGCTACCTGCTCCCACAGGGAATTATGGAGTCGGGACGATTGCAATGCCGCTAGTTGATCAAACGAGGCCAGGCAAATATGATGATGGCAAAGAATCAAGATTTCGGGAATTGATGGTCCAAATCTGGTATCCGGCTGGAAAGCCGGCTAATCCCATCGATTCATACCCCTATATGGATGATTGTACCGCGGAATTCATAATTACAAATAGTTCAATACCAGGGATCGATGAACGTAATGTTTTGAAATCGCTGAAGTCGATTCAAACCAATTCGGTTGGCAGGGCTCCAGCGGCAAAAGGAATATTTCCGGTCTTAATTTTTTCGCCGGGTTATGGTATGGTATTTTCACTTTATCAAACTCTGCTGGAAGATCTCGCCTCCCATGGTTATATTGTAGTTGCAGTAAATCACCCAAACATATCAGGTATCACGGCTTTTCCGGACGGGCATTTTTATACGATACCGCAACTAAGTGATGATCAAATGTTTCCATACCTTGACAATCATTTTAAGGACGTTGTGACGGATTTAAAATTTGTTATGACCCAGTTGGGGTCTTTAAATTCCAATCCTTTCATGCCGTTTACCGGAAAAATGGATCTGGGGCGGATTGCCTGTTTTGGGCACTCATATGGTGGAGCCGCATCGGTCCAAGCTTGTATTGAAAGATCCGATTTAAATGCTGCCGCTGACATTGATGGCACTTTGAGGTGGGTTGATTCTCGGCGACCAATTTATAAACCGGTATTAATCTTGAATAATGACATCCATAACAGTGTGACCGATAATACTTTGAAAGATATTTGGACCAATCTCCATTGGGGCAGTTATATGATTGAAGTCAATGAAACCAGACACGGCAGTTTTTCCGATATGCCGGTGTTGCTTGAATTATTGCCGCAGACCCCTGAACTACAAACGTATATACATGAAGCATTGGGATTTATGGAGCCGGCCCGCGCTGTGGCAATTACCAGGTATATTACTCGTACTTTCTTTGACGGTAATCTGAAATACTATAACCCCTGTGGCATGGAACAGTTGGACGAGAAGTTTACTGAAGTATGGGTAAAAACTAAAAAATGAACAATATTTGATTAATGATTTGGCGGGAGTTGCTTTCAGGCGTACGTATGTGATATAAAATAATTTTAGCTAGAAGCTGGTTTTGAGGTGATCTAGAATGAAATCGCTGCTTTGCATTGCTTTTACTCTGTGCTGGGTCTAATAGAGGGCGGAAAATGCATGGAGCGGCGAATGCGCGCGCGTGTGCGCGAAATCGCCCGAAATTGGACTTTGCATTGCCGTTAGTCAGGGTGGAAAGGATGATTGACTTTTTCGTCAAACCATGGTATTTTTATAACCGATATAATATTTTAAAATTGAATAACTCTTCAGGGACAGGTGCAATTCCTTACCGGCGGTAGATTGATATGAAGGCATAAGCTTCAGAACAATAAGCCCGCGAGCGCAAGCAGATCCGGTCAGATTCCGGAGCCGACAGTACAGTCTGGATGAAAGAAGAACCATATTTTTTTTGGCGTTTTGATTCGAAATCCCTAGGAGTATTTTACTTCCGGGGATTTTTTTGTATATCTGAAACAAAATAGAATTTAGGCAGGGGGTTTTTATGAGCGATCATCAATTTTATATGCAAAGAGTATTGGAGCTTGCTCAAGCCGGTTGGGGCAGGACCAATCCCAATCCGTTGGTGGGGGCGGTTATTGTCCAAAACGGGCGGATTATTTCCGAAGGATATCATGAAGCATTGGGGAAGGCCCATGCCGAAATGGCCGCCATCCAAAAAGCCCGGCAGGATGTTAGGGGCAGTACCTTATATGTTAATATGGAGCCCTGCTCTCATTACGGCAGGACTCCCCCGTGCGCCAAAGCCATCATTGAGGCAGGTATTGCCAAAGTCGTCGTCGCGATGGTCGATCCCAATCCCAAAGTGTCGGGTCAGGGGATTGAAATGTTGAGAGCGGCGGGAATCGAGGTTGTTGTCGGTATCCTGCAAGCCGAAGCCGCAAGGCTGAATGAAATATTTTGTAAATATATCACCCGCAAAAGCCCTTTTGTAATTTTAAAAGCCGCCGTCACTCTGGACGGAAAAATCGCTTCCCGCTGCGGCGATTCCAAATGGATATCGGGCGAGAGTTCCAGGCGGTATGTCCATCGGATCAGGCAAAGGGTGGCCGGGATCATGGTGGGGATTCATACGGTCTTGCGGGACGATCCCTTATTAACCGCCCGCTGTGAAGGAGAGGAACCTCAAAACCCGGTTCGGATTATTGTGGACAGCCGGGGCAGAATCCCGGAGGATAGTAAGGTGATATCCCGGGTAGCAGTTTCCGGATCCAAGACAATCTTGGCAACCACTTCCAAAATAGCGCCGGCCAAGGAAAGGGTACTGAGGGCCAAAGGGGTATCCATCATCCAAGCGGAAGGGAACAACGGCAGAGTGGATCTGGGCCGGCTCATGAAAGAACTCGCCGAAATGGAGATCGACAGTGTACTGTTGGAAGGAGGCGGTACCCTGAATGCAGCCGCCTTGGAAGCGGGAATCGTGGATAAAGTAATGTTTTTTGTGGCCCCCAAAATCATGGGGGGAGCATCGGCCTTAACCGCCGTTGAAGGTCACGGCCGGGAACTTGTGAAAGATTCGATGGTATTAAAAGAAGTTACGGTGGAACCATTGGCGGAAGACATCCTCATTCAAGGATATTTGTGAACATGGCTTCAACCGTATCAAAAGAATAAGGAGTAGGATCATGTTTACCGGAATTATTGAAGAACTGGGCAGGGTGAGGGGGATGGTATCCGGCGGGAATTCCTATCGGCTTTCGATCGAATGCCAAAATATCCTAACGGATCTGAAAGTGGGCGATAGTGTGGCGGTGGATGGTATTTGCCTGACAGTCAACGATTTTGGCAGGAATGGGTTTACCGTGGATGTGATGCCGGAAACGATCCGTAAATCCTCCCTCTATTCATTGACCGCCGGCCAAGAGGTAAACCTGGAGCGGGCGCTGAAGCTTTCTGACCGTTTGGGGGGGCACATTGTTTCCGGGCATATTGACGGCGCCGGAAACATTTTCCGGAAACGGATTGAAAATAATGCGGTTTGGCTCACCCTGAAAGCGTCCCCGGCCATTTTAAAATATCTTGTGCCCCAAGGGTCGGTGGCCATCAATGGTGTCAGTCTGACCGTAGCATCCATCGGTTCAAGTGATTTCCGGGTTTCATTGATTCCGCTTACCCGCCAAATAACCAATCTCAATCTCAAAAAAGAAGGAGATCCAGTGAATATCGAGTGCGATGTGATTGGCAAATATGTACATGGGCTGATAAACGGGATTCAAAACCATCCTGAGAGCAGCAACAGACTTACTGTCGATTTTTTAAAAGAAAATGGCTTTATGCGATAAGGAGGAGCCCTATGGAGTTCAATTCCATTCCAGAAGTACTGGAAGACCTGAAACTGGGAAAAATGATCGTCGTCGTCGATGACGAAGACCGGGAAAACGAAGGCGACCTTTTGATGGCCGCCGAAAAAGTTACTCCGGGAAGTGTTAATTTCATGGCCACCTATGGCAAAGGAATGCTCTGCGCCCCGTTAACGGAGGAGCGAGCCAAAGTTTTGGGCTTATCGATGATGGTGGAACGCAATCAAGAGTATTTGGGGACCGCTTTTACGGTTACGGTTGACCATAAGGATTCTACCACGGGAATTTCCGCCCATGAACGGGCCCGTACGGTCAATGAATTGGCCAATCCATCGGCTAAAGCCGAAGACTTCAATAAACCCGGGCATATTTTTCCGCTAATCGCTAAAAACGGCGGAGTTTTAAGACGGGCCGGCCATACCGAAGCTGCCGTCGATTTGACCCGAATGGCCGGCCTCTTGCCGGCGGGCTTAATTTGTGAAATCATGAATGATGATGGGACGATGGCCCGGTTACCCCAGTTAACGGATTTTGTCCAAAAACATGGCCTGAAAATCATCACTGTGGCCGCCTTGATTCAATACCGCCGGGAAAACGAAAAATTGGTCAAAAAAGTCGCCGCAGCCAAGTTACCTACGGTTTACGGCGAATTCAAAATGATTGCCTATGAAAACATGATCAATGGCGAACACCATCTCGCTTTGGTCAAAGGGGAGATAACCGATGGGACTAAACCGGTTTTGGTAAGGGTCCATTCGGAGTGCCTTACCGGAGAAGTGTTTCATTCGACCCGTTGTGACTGTGGCGAGCAGCTTGAGGCATCATTAAAAGAAATCACCCTGGAAGGGAAAGGGGTTTTATTGTATATGCGTCAGGAAGGGCGGGGGATTGGACTGGTTAATAAAATCCGCGCTTATGAGCTTCAGGATGAAGGCTTTGACACCGTGGATGCCAATATCCGGCTTGGTTTTCCAGCCGATATGAGGGATTACGGTATTGGAGCCCAAATATTGGCTGATTTGGGGTTGAAACGGATCCGGCTTTTGACCAATAATCCGCGGAAGATAGCGGGATTGAACGGTCATGGGCTGGAGATTGTGGAAAGAGTGCCGCTTTATGCGGAAGTCAATGCTACCAACATTGGCTATTTGAACACCAAAAAAGAGCGGATGGGTCATCTTTTCGAAGGGTTAACGATGGTTAATCCGCAAAAACCGTTGGAGGAGGCGCGCGTCTGCGCGGAGAACCAAAATGCCGATTAAAATGAATGAAGGAAAATTGATTGCCACCGGTTTAAAATTTGGAATTGTCATTGGGCGGTTTAATGAATTGATCAGCAATAAACTTTTAAGCGGGGCCCTCGACGCCCTTGTCCGGCATGGCGCGGCGGAATCCGATATCGAGGTTTCATGGGTTCCGGGAGCATTCGAAATCCCGCTGGTGGTTCAAAAAATGGCCGGATTCAAAAAATTCGACGCCTTGATTTGCTTGGGCGCGGTAATCCGGGGGGCGACTCCTCATTTTGATTATGTGGCGGCGGAGATGTCGAAAGGCATCGCCAAAGTTTCCCTGGATACGGGGTTGCCGATAGCTTTTGGGGTATTAACCACCGACAATCTCGAACAGGCCATCGAACGAGCCGGCGTCAAGTCCGGCAATAAAGGGTATGATGCCGCGGTAACCGCTATTGAAATGGCCAATCTATTGAAAACCATGGAATACCCAAAATGAAACGAAACCCGATGTTCCCCTGATATGAAAGGGTAACCCTGATCCGGCAAGAGACCTTCAAAGCCCATCATGACGGCCTTTGGTTGTAAACTCATGCCGGATCATTCCTCTATTTTATGAAAAATCCCCAATTCAGCCTCAAACATCGACTAGCCAAAGATTATCCAAAATTTTATAAACAATTTGCAATTGCATTGATAAGATTTAAGATTTAAGATTTATAATGAAAAAAGCTGGAGGGTGAATTTTTTTGGATTGGGGAGGGATATGATGAATCAGTTACGGAAAAAAATGTTTTTTGCTTTGCTGTTGTCAGCAGTGATAATTGGCAGTAGCGCCATGGGATGGTGCAATGGGGAGAAGTCCCCCGCGGAAGGCGGATTAGTTACTCCCAATGCCATAAGTGAAGTACCTTTCGAATTTACAGAGCAAAGCATCCTGGTGAAGGCAAAACTGAATAACAGTGATAAAGAATATACATTGGTCTTGGATACCGGAGCTACAACAAATGTTTTAAGCCAAAAAGTTATGGATGAGTTGGGAGATACGGGGGTTTCATCAGAGGTTACGGGCACTGATGCAGCAAACGTTTCCCAAACGGTAAAACAAATTTTTTTACGATCCATTCAAGTGGGGAGTGTCGAGGTTGAAAAATGCCGAACCGTCATATTGGATAAAAACCCTTTTGATTCTTATGGATTGAAAGCCGATGGAATTCTGGGCCATAGTTTTTTAAAGTTTTTTACCATCTGCATCGACTATCCCCAAAACATATTAACGCTGTCCAGCAAAAGTGACAACCGTTTAAAGCCTCGGGGATATATGATTCGTTTGCGGGAACGTTCCGGGCATCTTACAGCGGATATTAAAATAGGTTCTATCAAACTTCAGTCCGTGATCGTCGACACGGGAGATGGGGGAGACGAATATTTGTCTTTACCGATGCAATCCCTGGAACGGCTAAAGCCGGAACTCAATTGTCGACTCATATCCTCCATAGGCCCAGGGGTTAATGGATTATACGGACACGCAGAAGCAAAATACTCCCGGGCCAGAACCGTAAAATGGGGGAGTTTCAAAGTGAAAAACCTGCCAGTCCAATTTTGGAATAGCCCTCATTTTTGTATTGCTAATCGCTTTTTATCTCAATTTACAGTGACCATTGATTATCCTAAAATGCTCATGTATCTTTTACCCGACAAAAATAAGCCGTTTAAGACCAATATTGATTCCTTCGGAATCAATGTCCAAAAGGATGAAAGCGGGCAAGTCAAAATCATTGGGTTGTGGGAAGGTTCTCCGGCCGAAAAAGCTGGCTTGAAAGTGGGTGATGAGATTAGGAATTTCAAGGTCAATGGAAACGACTGCTTCTTTGAGGAGCTTGGGGCGTCCTTGGGAGGAGAGGTAGATAGCGCCTTTGGTTTTCAAGTCATCAGCAGTGCGGGTATGCGGGAGGTGGAGTTGAAAAAAGCCGAGTTACTGCCGGAGATCTTAAAGTAGGTAAGATCGGAATGAGAAGGGGGTAAAGATGAGAAAACTCTTTGCATTGATCGTATTTGCAGCCTTTTTTTGCTGCCTAACGTTTGCGGATAATATTCTCACACCGCAGCCTTATAATATCGACGGCATCGGCACAGTACAACAGTACCAGACCGGGAAAAAAACTTATGTCGGGATTAACCTGAATCTGGAAATGTTGTATATCGCCACCGAGACCGGCAGCGGCTTTACGCATCCGGCTTATACGGCCGACAATGAAATCGCGGAAACCGTTAAATCTTATTATTGTCCATTTCAAAACGATAAATATGCCCGGAAATTCAACAAACTATCCCATAAATTCGTGAATATTCCTTATAATAAATTTCCCAATCCGATTACCGCCGAAGTCTTAAGTTACGGGCAAATCCTTACTTCCGATAGAGTATTCAGAAATACTCCCGGATTTTTGACCATGAATATCCAAAAGGATTTGCGGTACTTTTACGATGAAACGGATTCCCAACAATTTTGGGCCCTAAATCTGCCGAAATACAATGAACTGACGGCAAATTTTGTTACTAAATATGGTTTTGACTATGTAGCCGAGTTGGAAGATTTCTTTGGAGTGACGGCGTCCAAAGATAAGTTTGAAATATTGTTGTCGCCATTGTACAAGGGCGGTTCGGCGCTGCCGGTTGAAAATCCGGATAAGACCGTGACTTATATCACTATCATCAATCCATTTATAGGCGAGTTTTCGATGCCCAGCATCATTATCCACGAAAACGCCCACCATTTTTTGGGGCCGGTTTTAAATAAAAATCAGGCTCTCATTCACCGCCATCAAAAATATTTAAAGCAGTCATTCGGCAAGGCCCAAGGCTTTATGAAGAATGATTGCCGAAGTTTTCTTAATGAACTTTTGGCCAGAGCAATCACTCTTTCAATCCTCGACCAATACCACAGTCCGGATTTGGCGTATGAAAGCTGGAACAATGAAAAAGCGGCCGGCTGGGATGATCTTGATGAAATCTATGCCTTAATTAAAAATAAATACCTGGCACGGCGGGACAAATATCCGGCCTTTGAAGATTTTTTGCCGGTGATCCTGGAATATTTCAAAGCCAAAAGTAGTGGCCAAATCTATGATGTCGGGCCCGAAGCATGGGTTGAACCCGAAGCGATTAAAGCAGCCAGAGTAAAACATGCCTATTGGGCGGGGGACTCCCGGATTGCGGGACTTGAGGCCAAAAAGCCCCATAGTCTTTTGCTGGAGGTTGAATTTTCTCCTTTACGGAATTCGCCGGGAAGACTTGTCGGTGATTTTTTGAATAAAGCCGGCGGCGAATTCGGGCTTTTGGAAGGAGAAAATCCGGTAGCCACCGCCCGGCTCTATGAAGGGACTGTTTATATGGTAAAAGGAATCACTTTTTGGGGCCTATGGGCGGAGATTCAAAATGAGGAGTTTAATAAGCTGGAACCCGGAGTGGACTATAAGCTGGTTCCGAAAAAACAAAATCCGGATTATCCGTGGCTGATTGATGAAAATGCAACGCTTGTACTGCCAAATCTTAAAAAAGGTATTCAATAAATACTATAATTGTCAAAGTATTCATCGGAGGATACAATGTTTCATTTTTATAAAAATCTATCTGCAGTTTTGCTTTTGGTAATATTGTTCATGATTACAAGCACCGCCGGGCAATGTAATTGGAATGAAATGCTTGGCGGAGGAAAAGTGGCGAGTGCCGACGTTGTGAGTCAGATGCCGTACGAGTTGGTCGGTCGGAACATTTTAGTTAAAGTCAAAGTCAATCATAGCCTGAAAGATTATACTTTTTTGGTGGATACCGGGGCATCGACGGTAATCAACCAGAAAATCGCAGATGAACTGGGCTTACAAAATGCGAACTCTTCCGGAATCAATACTGTCGATGCGGCCAATATCACTAAAAATGTAAAGGTTGTTCAATTAAAATCGCTAAGGAACCACTGATTAATTAACCTTCCAGCATTTTTCTTGATTAAATTTTTTGATTTTGAAGCATTTAAAGGCTAATATTCACCATACTTTACTGTTTCTAGGGGTATTCACCCGGAAAAGGGCGCAGTTATACCCCGCAAAATTCTTTTTGTCTGCAGGCCCTAATGCACATCACAAGATTAGCGCTGGCAAATAGCAGGAAGAATCGGTTTAAGTTCTTGGCTATTCCGCGATAGGCTACC
>JAEVYU010000026.1 GCA_023392595.1 Bacillota bacterium
TGCTTTTCTTCGTGTCCTTCGTGCTCTTCGTGGTTAAAAAGTTCAACTGGTATTTTCAGGACTCGCATTACCATCCGATAGTTATTAATCGCCTGAAAAAATTAAATTCCTTTTTTCTACCACGAAGAGCACGAAGTTTTATAAAACCGTTTTAATCCATCTCCCAAAAGTTTCACAAATAATCTCTTTCCGTAATTCTTTTGAACTTAGCACTATACATAACTATTTTCCAGTTGATAAATAAATTATCGGCGGAATAATTTTAACAATTTAATACTTTTTATAAACATCGAACAAAAAACAACCATTCGCTTCCTGCCAATATAACAAAACACGCACCATAATCGGATTATGATGCGTGGATCGAAAATAAACTGTCGGCTTATAAAACCTTGATTCAAATGATAACAAATTATGAAACTGTCATATCTTCCACTGTCATCCCCGGATGGCGGTATCTCCTCTTACCGATGGTATCGGCCTCCATATTGATAGCTTGTTTCGGGCACCAATGAAAACAGGCTAAACAATGGGCGCAGTGATTTCCCCAAACCGGTTTCCCTGCCGCGTCCATATTGATATTCTTTAAAGGGCATATTCGTTCACAGGTTCTGCAATGGGTACAATTATCCTGAACCCGAAACCGCCTTTCCGGACGGTAGAGGTGTTGAATATAAAGTTTCATCAAAAAGCTTGCAACATGTTTTTTTAGACCATTATTCCCTTCCATGATGCCCCGGCGTCTTTCTCGAATCGCTTCACCCATCATCAATACTTTTGCTTTCACATTGTTTAGCCGCTCTTCCTGTACTTGGAGGGGGTTGGTCTTATCAATCTTCCCGAAAATGCCATTGCCGGGCATATCCATTTCAAAACCCAGCGCCAGAGATTTTCCTTTCCGTACAAGCATCTTCTCAAGAGAATATAAGCTATACCCCGGTTCAGCATTACAAGTAGCCACTGCAAAAATATAGGCATCGGTCTTGAATTTGATTTTTCTTACGAACTCCCGCACAATCCCGGGTACGGCCAAAAAATACACCGGAAAAACCAATCCCACCAAATCCTGATCGACCTCTACAGAATGCTCGTTTTGATACCCGGCGATGGGCCGCAGTTCCACCCCGCCTCCCAAATTCTCCGCTAACCTCCTGGCCACCGCCAGGGAATTTCCGGTTCCGGAAAAATAATAAATTACGCTTTTCATCTCGTTTGACACCTTCCTATACCCCAAATTCCATTCATGGAAAAATAATAAAGCCTGGAGTATAATACAATGTCAATACTTTATTTTCTATCCTTTAGCAAACCCTGCATGGAAGGGCACGGGCATTTCTTTTGCAAGCCTTCATCGATTTCCAGAAGTACTTTCCGTATCTCCATTAAGCGCTCAATCTGAGCATCAATTTTTTGAATCTTGTTATGAACACCCAACACCATCATTTCCGATATATCCTCTGGTTTCAACAAAACACTAAATAATTGAAGGGTCTGCCGGGTTTCCTCCAGCGTAAAGCCTGCTTCTTTGGCGCGTTTAATAAATTGAAGGCGGGCCAGAATATCCTCGGGATAGATCCGGTACCCGTTTTCCATCCGCTCGGGCTTAATAAGGCCTCTTTTCTCATAATAACGTAACGTCTCAATACTTACTTCCGCTATCTTCGCAATTTGACTTCTCAAATATACAGCCATTTGATCTCCCTCCTTAGAGAGCAATACTCTTGGTGGCGATATTTTTGCAAAATTCGCTGTCATGCTCCACAAATAGCATAGTGGGCCGGTATTCCAGGAGCAATTCTTCAATTTGCATGCGGGAGATTACATCAATAAAATTAAGCGGTTCATCCCAGATATGCAAATGAACTTTCTGGCAAAGGCTCTTGGCAATCAGCACTTTTTTCTTTTGGCCGCCGCTAAAAGCCGAGATGTCTTTCCCAAACTGTTCTCTGGAAAAATCAAGCTTGTTTAAAATCGATTTAAACAGGGATTCATCAATTTGACTGTTTGCGGCGTAATCCGTTAAATTGCCCCGGAGATGCGATGTGTCCTGAGAGACATAGGATATTTGAAGCCTGCTCCCTTTCCTAAAGGCGCCTGTATAACCTATTTCCTCACCGCAGATCAGTTTGATCAGGCTTGATTTCCCCGAACCGTTTCTGCCCTTGAGGGCAATCCGATCCCCCTGCTCAATCGTAAAGCCGACATCCCGGCAAACCACCTTTTCACCATAAAGAATAGCAACATTTTCAAGTTCGACCAGGCGGTTCTTGTGGTAGGCAAGTTGCGAAATCTTCAGGCTATAGGGGTTCTCAATATTTTTAAGAAGTTTGGACTTCTCATCAATGGCGGCTTGCTGCCTGTTTTCGATGGATTTAGAACGTTTCATCATTTTGGCGGCCTTATGGCCGATAAAACCCCTATCCGCCGGCTTGGACCCGGAATTCTTCGCTGCATACTTGGTTTTTTCCACTTCCTGCGACCAACTGCCGGTCCGTTTGGCAGCTTCCGACAGCCGGTTAATGTCTTTTCGCAGCTTTTCATTTTCAGCAAGCTCAAAACGGTCCTGCCTTTTTTTATTTTCCCACCAACTGGAGAAATTGCCCTTTTGGATTTCGATGTTGGTCTTATTCATCGAAAGAATGTGGTCTACACAACCATCAAGAAACGCCCGGTCATGGGATACCAAAATAAAACCGCTTTTGGAATTGAGATAATCACTGACAAGCTCTCTGGCCTCCATATCCAGGTGGTTGGTGGGCTCATCGATCAATAAAAAGCTATTTTCTTTCAGAAACAAGGCGGCAAGCAGCACTTTAGTTTGCTCTCCGTTGGAAAGGGTGTTAAAAGGGCGATATAACACCTCCTCGGATACTTTCAACAACGAAAGCTCCCGCATCAGCTTCCAATGAAGGTATTCCGGAACAATCGCGCCGATTCCATCCAGGGTATCCTTTTCCCTGTCTGCCACTTCGAAAGGAAAATGTTCAAAACTGACACTGGCGGTAATATTCCCTCTGTATTCATATCTGCCCATCAGTAAGTTGAGAAACGTTGTTTTGCCTCTGCCGTTTCTTCCCGTGAATCCCAGCTTCCAATCGGTATCTATTTGAAAGCTTACATTTTCAAGGATGTTATCATAACTGCCCTCATAGGCAAAGGTAAGATTGGTGACTTTGATCAATGACATGAAAGTATCCTCCTGTATTGATTGGTGCGCCCAAATAGAAAAGCCGCAAGAAAGTTACTTCTTGCAGCTCATCCATACAGGAAAATCAAACCCCAAAAACGGGTATGATGCGTGCCAACGCACGTGTAGTATATTATCACTGAGTGAAAAGAGTGAGTAACTTTCTTGCGCAAGCACAACAAAACAAGACGAAAATGTTCGCCCCAACATTTTATTATGCTTTATGAAATTAGCAAGAAAGATTCTTCATCTTTTCAACTCCAATCTTTATATTTTAAATTATTATACCATACGATGGCAGGCTCTCTCAATCACAACTTGAATTTTTCAATCACACCCTGCAGTTCATCCGCCATACCCCCGCCAGCATCGAAGCCGATATAATCACCGGTATTCCTCAGATCATTATGACCGTCTCCCGCTTCAGGCCATCTTTTTCTTACGCCGGGATCGGCGCGGTCATCGCTCAGACCTTCTTTCTTATCGCCCCGGCCTATCTAGAAAACAGCTAACAAGAAAGTAAAACCTTAATTATGACCACCAAGAAAACGAAGGTTACGAAGAAAATAAAAGAAAATCTTTTTTTAAACTTCGTGTTCTTCGTGGCCTTGGGGGTGAAAAATTCTGGAATTCATCTTTAGCGATCTTTCGATAAGGAAACCGGCGGCTTGATATTTTTTACCAAACCGCCGGTATAGACGAAGTATTTGTCGTTAATGCAGAAGTGCCTAATTACGGTCTTTTGGCCGCAGCGCAGAGGGTAAGCTTTTCATTTTGAACCATACGGAAGCATCTTTTTGATGGCTGCCATATTCGAACTGTCAACATATGCCGCTGAATGTAACCTGCGTTTTTGCCTGTTACTTTTGCTTCCCGCATTATGCAGGATATTAGCATGTGCTCTTTTTACTTTTCCACTTTTGGTTACCTTCACTCTTTTTTTCAAACCCTTGTGGGTTTTCATTTTTGGCACTACTTTATATTCCTTTCTTGAACAAGAGTGGTTTGACTTTCAATTATCAATGCAACTTCTGTGTGCAGTCTGCATTTCTTTAAGTCAAGTCCGCTAGTGCTTCGGATTGATCCGCTGGTTATCATTTGTTCAAAAGCATTCTGCGATAAATTCAACTTTTCCCGTAACAAAGCGGCAACTTTAAGCTGAAATGGATATGGGCTTTTGATATGCAATTCGACAGGATTGGCAAAATCAATCGTTGGCCCTAGTATTTTATACTTGGGAAGACCCGCTTCGGCTCCATTATGGTGTATCAGCTTCATATCCATGGCATATTTTTTGACAAGCTCTCCATGATTGCCATGAAACCCCTCTAATACTTCTGGGGCAATGCTTTTGGGATTGATACGGGAATAAATAGTCATATTCCATGGAGAATCGCAATTTGAACATTGATAGATTAACCATATATCTAAATACTTGCGTTGGGCGTTTACCCGGAACAAATCGAAGCAAACATGCTCTGTTTTTTTACCGCACCGCTTGCAATACTTTATTGCAAGTGGTGGAGATGGATACTGTATCTCCCAATATACTGTTTGCATAAAAATTTATCCTTCCTAGTTAAAACTGCATCGGAAGAATAAAAGTGGATTTTCACAATTTATCCTTCCTATTCGAACTCAATAGAAAAGCTAAACGGTGGATTGCCATAAATCTCTTTCATCATCGTCACTCCCGGTATTTTTTCTACGCACATTGTATCATCCGGTCCCGCAAAACCAAACCTTAAAGACTTCTCTTAAAAGAAAATGAGCCGATACAGTTAAAAACCGCATCGGCTCATTCCAATGGTTAATGAATATTCCTTTATACCCATATTATCCTTTCACCACAACAAGGCATGCGCTTTAATCCGTTTCAAAACCACAAGAATTATTAAAACAATTTGTATTCCGCCTGCTATAATATCTGCCGAAAAGAGGTTTACTATGAACCGCCTTAAAATGTTATTGCCGCCATCGACTACATTGAGAATCACCTTACGGAGAAAATTGATTTAGAAATGGTCGCAGATGCTATACAGTTTACGATAAATTGAATTTTTCCGTAACAAATCAACTCCACCTTTGGCTGTTAGTAAGATGGGACACTATTTTACTACCTTTTCAGCAACAATCATGGTGGTATTTTCTACTCTCCAGACCATTTCAACTTTCTCAAAATTAGCTGTTTGAAGCATCTTTAACTGATTATCGACCGTACATGGCGTATCATAATGATAAAATTCACCATCTTGAATATTTTGTTCATGACGGATTCGCTCATTTTCTTTAAAATAGAAGTCCTCATCTTTTTGGTGGATTACCATATAATCGCATTCCATATAATTTCCACCCGGCTTTAGCGCTGAATAAATCCTTGAATATAGTTCTATTTTTTTGGTATGCGGAAAGTGGTGCATCGTTTGGAAAGATATGACTGCATCAAACCTTCTGATTCCCAAATCGCAATCAAAATAACTCGCATTGATAAGCGTCATGTCTTTATCGGGATGCTTTTGTTTTAATACCCCCAGCATAGCTTCTGTTAAGTCAATACCGGTTACTTTAATATTGGGGTGAATTTTAAATATTTCGTCAAGTTCTAAACCGGTTCCACAGCCAAGGTCTAAAAGATTAACTACTTTCTCCGGTAGTAATTCAGCCATTTTTTCATATCCTTCCTTGCATCCGGCCACCTCGTTAATCATATGACTGTCATACCCATTGACCCGAGCAGTAAAAAAATCACTCATCTTTTCTATCATCCGTTATTTTCCTTTCAGCATTTCCGCGCGCTAAATCCATGCGCATTCACCCAATGGCAAATGATACTCCTATTAGAAATCCAATCGAAAAGCTAAACGGTGGATTGCCATAAATCTTTTTCATCATCGTCACTCCCGGTATTTTTTCTACGCACATTGTATCATCCGATTCCGCAAAACGAAACCCTATAGACTTCTCTTAAAAGAAAATGAGCCGATACAGTTAAAAACCGCATCGGCTCATTCCAATGGTTAATGAATATTTTTTTGTTCCCATATTATCCTTTGAATACTTTTCAAAGACAAAAAATATTTCTCGGATAATGTTTGTAGATTATTTCCCGCCCGATAATCTTGATAAATTCGTATATTACGTTGTTGTAATTCTTTGCGGGTGGATGTCTGCGATCCCCATGCTTTTTTATTCCCTGATTTTCTGGGTATATAGATACACTCACCATCCACATACTCTTGGACCTGTTCAAGCAAGGCATTGGGGATTATATGATTTGCTCTCTTATAGCTCATTTTGCTCTCCTAAAAGTTTGCTCGATTAGGACCAGCAAAGGCTATATTGACAATTACAATTAATGGAGCTGTTCATTGCAATAGCCTTTGCTATGCAACGCTAACGATTGGATTGCGCATCTGCTTACAATCCTCCTTCCGTTTAATATTTCCAGATTATAACATCGCTTTACTCCTTTGTCAAGATTAGCAGTCGGTACATGACGACGTATAAGCTTATTATAATAGTGCCCCTGATTGTCAATACACACAGACTGTTCACGCTGCTCATTTCTTTTGAGAGGCCAATTGATTTCTGGCATTTCGAGGATTGTCTTTATGATTTAACATTCAGTACTCTTCGATGGTTTATTTCATAAAATGTAAGATGCCAAGACAAACTTCGCAGCCGAAACCTCGCAGATTCACCATTCCCAGCGCATATGTTTTCTAAAATCACCCCTCAGGCTTTACATATAATATTCCGGCCGGCAGTTTACTCAAATCGGAATATGAATGAAAGGAAGGAGATCAAATGCCTAATCCACTCGATCCGAAAATGATTCCCAAATATGTAAACCAGTTAATTGCCCCGCCTGCATTTGAACCTGCAGTGACAAAAGATCATGCGGGAGAAATCCGAAGACACAATTATCAGGTGAGTGTCAGCCAATTCACCCAACAAATATTACCGGAGAGATTTCCCAAGACAACGGTTTGGGGTTATGGCGGTAAAGTTAGGGACCCGGAAACCGGTAATATTATTCCGGATTTCAGGTCCGCCCCCGGTCCAACTTTTGAAGCCGTGCGACATATACCCATTCATGTGCAATGGGTCAATAACCTCACCCGACCCAGCCCGCTCCCGGTAGATCCCACAATTCACTGGGCCGATCCCAACGGTGCAGGAATGCCGATACCCCCGTTTCCGCCATTCCCGCCCGGATTTCCCTCAGCCCAAAGCCCGGTGCCCATTGTGACACACCTGCACGGTGGAGAAACCGAGCCACAATCCGACGGATACCCCGAAGCCTGGTTCACTTCCGGGGAAACAATTACCGGTCCTGATTTTATAAAATCACTTTACCATTATAATAATGATCAGGAACCGGCCACCTTATGGTATCACGACCATGCGTTGGGCATTACCCGTCTGAACGTCTATATGGGGTTAGCAGGTTTCTATTTGTTGCGCGAGCCCCCGATTTGCTATGACGAAGCAGATTACCGGCTGCCCCGGGGCAAATATGAAATTCCCCTGGCTATCCAGGACCGCTCTTTCTTGGAGGATGGTTCCTTGGATTTCCCCAATGTCGGTGTAAATCCGGACATTCATCCTTACTGGGTGCCGGAATTCTTTGGCGATACCATCATGGTCAACGGCAAGGTCTGGCCCAATTTAAATATCGAACCCAGGCAATACCGTTTCCGGATCTTAAACGGCTCCAACGCCCGCTTCTATAACATAGCCTTTTCAAATCAGTTGCCCTTCACACAAATCGGTACAGACGGCGGTTATCTGCCCAAGCCGGTTCAGCTTGCCTCTTTATTGATTGCTCCCGGCGAGCGGGCGGATATCCTAGTCGATTTTTCCCAATTATCTCCCAGCGCAAAATTCATCATGACCAATACGGCCAATACTCCGTTTCCGGACGGCAACCCTCCCGATCCGGCGACGACCGGGCAGATTATGCAGTTTACAGTGATGAATAAACCTGTTGTACGGCCTCAGCCGTTGCCCAAAATCCTGAACATTTTATACCCGCTTCAGGAAAGCAGTAAAACAAGGACTTTAACCCTTTTTGAGGTTGGAGGCCCAGGCGGACCGCTGGAGGTGCTATTGGACGGCCAGAAATGGAGTGCGCCTGTTTCCGAACAACCGCTGGTCGGAACGACCGAAGACTGGCAAATCGTCAACCTGACGATGGATGCCCACCCTATTCATCTTCATTTAGTCCAATTCCGGCCGTTCAGTCGGCAGGATTTTCTGGCCCAACAATATTCCAATGATTGGGTAGCCCTTAACGGCGAGCCGCCCTTAAACCATCCCACAAAGGTATTGCCCGTTGAACCTTACCTGCTAGACGGACCAACTAAACCCCCGGCCCATGAAAATGGCTGGAAAGATACAATTCAGGCTTATCCCGGGCAAGTCACTACGATCCGGGTTCGGTTTGCGCCTCAGTATGTAAAGGAATCCATAGCCGGTAGAAACCAGTATCCGTTCGATCCTGCTGCAAAACCCGGCTATGTGTGGCACTGTCATATTCTCGATCATGAAGACAATGAAATGATGCGCCCCTATAAAGTCAGAAATCCACATGACCACTGTTAGAAATCTTACCGTCTTTCTTATTTATATTGTAACAAACCGAAATGAGGACTAGGTCAAACCTTGTCCTCATTTCGGTTCCGAATTTATCCGTTTCAAGCCAATCCCATCTTAATAATTTTCTTTTCTCACTTCAAAGAAACTTTGCGGATGTGCACAGACAGGGCAAACATTCGGCGCTTTCTTACCCATGACAAGATGTCCACAGTTCCTACATTCCCACATGCATTCATCGGCCTTTTCAAATACCTTTTTCATATCAACGTTGTTAAGCAGTGCGCGATATCTTTCCTCGTGAGCCTTTTCGATTTTGGCAACCATTCTGAACTGGGTCGCAAGGGCAGTAAAACCTTCTTCCTCGGCATCTTTGGCAAATCTCTCATACATATCGGTCCATTCGTAATTTTCGCCTTCGGCGGCGTGAAGCAGATTGGCCGCTGTATCTCCAAGCCCGTCCAATGCCTTAAACCAAAGCTTGGCGTGTTCCTTTTCGTTGTTTGCAGTTGCTTCAAAGAGCGCCGCAATTTGCTCATAGCCTTCTTTTTTAGCGACAGAGGCAAAGTAAGTATACTTATTTCGCGCCTGGGATTCGCCTGCAAATGCCGCCGCCAAATTTTTCTCGGTCTTGGTTCCTTTAATATCCATCCTGATTTCTCCTTTATTTTATAAATTGATTTTGTTTTTTTAGCCATTGCAATCGTTTTTTTATTGTTTCCACTCTGAGATATTTGCAATCCCTGCCCTATGGTTTCACCCAAAACGCCTCCCTTGATATTTTATATCAAATAGTAATTGCTACTATTTAAAACCCAAAACATTAGGTCTTGCTACATTCATCGCAAATCCCTTCTAAAAGGATTCTTTGGCTGGTAACTTTAAATTGGTCCAATATTTCTTGGGGAATCGTTATCTGATCATAATATTCGCTGTCGAAATCGATAATCTTTTGGCATCGCAAGCACCGAAAATGGTGATGCAGGCTGGTGTTAGCATCAAAACGCTTCGGGCCGCCGGTTTCGACCGTAACAATCGCTCCAATATCGGCCAGAGAAAGCGCAGTACGATAAACGGTGTCAAAGGATATGTTCGGTAACTTATTTCTGACACGCTTATAAACGTCATCAATCGATGGATGATCCGTAGCGGAAAGTAGCTCCTGATATATGAAAACACGTTGCGGTGTTACTTTCATGCTATGGTCGGCGCACTTTTGGTAAAACAAATTCATTTCTTTTTCCATATTTATCTTTTCCATGTGATTACTATATAATAATTATTATTATTTGTCAATATCAAAATCCGGAAGAGCAAAAATAATTCATTCATAAAAACCATCATTTTAACACCGACGCTAATCCCGATTTTTTGAGTAGCCGCCGTTTCATAATAAAACCTCGTGATTATCGCCCCCATTCTAATCCATCTGCATAAGTCCTACTCGGCCGCTTCTTTAACCGGACTTGATATTTTCCTCGTCAAAGTACTGAAACGTTCAACCATAGTGTACACTATCGGAACGACGATCAAAGTCATTATCATTGAACTGGTCAACCCGCCGATTAGTGCCCACCCCAAGCCGTGCTTGAATTCCGATCCGGGCGTATTGGAGAGCGCCAGGGGCAACATACCCAGAATCATGGTCAAGGTGGTCATCAGGATTGGACGGATCCTTTCCTGCCCGGCCTCAAGCAACGCCTCTTTCATTCCGGCGCCGTTCTTCCGGGCCCGGTTGGCATAGTCCACCAATAAGATGGCATTTTTACTGACCAATCCCACTTGCATGATAATTCCCATCATCGAAAAGATCGACAACGAATTGCCGGAAAGACCCAATGCCAACAGCGCACCGATGATCGCCAAGGGAACCGAAAAAAGCACCGCGAAAGGATAAATGAATGAATTATAGAGTGCGGTCATAATCAAATAGACAAAAATGATCCCGGCCAAGAGCGCCAGACCCAGACTGCCAAAAGCATCGTCTTGTTGTTCCAAATCGCCGCTGAATTGGTAAGAGACTCCGGGTGGCAGTTTCACAGTTTTCAGGACCTTGGCGATGTCATTGCCGATATCGCCGCTGGCCCGGCCGACGGCTTGCGCAGAAATGGTGACGGCATAATTGCGGTCCTGGCGTTCCAATTTATTCGGGCCCGCCGCATTCGATATCCTAGCGAATTCACTGAGCTGAACCGTTTGCCCGGAGTTGTTGAATACGGTTAACCCGCCGACATCGGCGGTTCTGGACCGGTCAAACGCGTCGTACATCACCCGGATATCGTATTCATTGCCATCCTTATCCTTGAATTTGGACTGATCATCACCGCTGAAACCCATCTGCAAGACCGCCCCGATGTCACTGATATTCAAGCCCAGTTTGGCCATTTTCTCCCGGTCGACTTCGATCCGGATCTCCGGTTGCCCTTCCTTGGCCGAGAGTTGCAGGTCATCAATTCCCGGAATTCTCCCAATAATGGTTTGAATCCGGAGCGCCGCCCCATAAGCACTCTCCCAATTAGCGCCGCTGATTATCAACTGGATTGGCGCGCCGTCAGCTGTTCCGGTGATGGTGATCGGGCTTGCATGAGTTTTAATTCCAGGGATTCGGTCTAATTGAGCCTTCATCGCCTGGGAGACTTCAGCAGTGGACCGGGAACGCTTGTTTTTAGGAACCAGCAGCACCTGAATCTCAGCCATATTGCTCGGAGCCGAAGAAGTTAATATCCCGCTGGTTGTTCCCACCGTGGTAAACAACTTCGCAACTTCGGGGAATTCCGCCAGAATTTGCTCGGCCTGCCGGGTCACTTGACTGGTTTGTTCAAGTTTGGCCCGGGTTGGCAACTCGATCTGAATGAGCAGTTCGCCCCGGTCCAGTGAGGGCATGAATTCGGCTCCGATAAACCCAAGTGGGAGCAAGGATAACACCGCTACAAAGATCAGCCCGGCGATAAGCAGCGTTTTACCCTGGTTTTCCAGACTCCAGCGTAACAATTGGCCATACTCCGCCACCAGGGCCGAATATTTGGCTTCAAACCAATTCCCGAACCGTCCCAGGAGCGAACCCTTTGACAAACGCTCCGCTTTAGCAAAACGCGATGCCAGCATGGGGGTGACTGTGAACGATACCAGCAAACTCATTAAAGTGGAGATGACCACCACCAGTGAAAATTGGCGCGTAATACCGCCGATGATCCCGGTGACCAGCGCCAGCGGCAAAAAGACCGCCACATCCACCATGGTGATGGACAAGGCCGTAAATCCGATCTCATTGCGGCCCTTTAAAGCAGCAGCTTGCTGTTCTTCTCCTTGCTCCAAGTGATGGTGAATATTCTCCAAAACCACGATGGAATCATCGACCAGAATTCCAATGACTAAAGACATCGCCAGCAAGGTCATCATGTTCAAAGTGAAGCCAAAGGCCCACATCCCGATGAAGGTCGCCACCAACGAGGTCGGAATGGCAACCATCACAATCAGCGAATTTCGCAGACTGTGGAGAAATACCAGCATCACCAAGGCCACCAACAAAACGGCCAAACCCAGATCCTCGATCACCGCATTGGAACAATCCATGATAAACAGGGAGCCATCGGAGATGATATCAAATTTCAGATGAATCGTTCGATTCTGTTCTTCCAAAGTTTTTAGGGATTTCCGGACCGCCCTGCATACTTCCACTTCATTGGCGTCTGATTGTTTCTGGACCAGCAGGCCAACCATGGTTTTCCCGGCAGACCGGCTGATCGTGGTCTGATCCTTGCGGCCGTCCCGGACCTCGGCTACGTCCGACAGAACGATTTCCCCGCCAGACTTCGAAAGGCCGATACTCAAATTTTTCAACTGGTCCAGCGAACTCAGTTTACCGGCCAGGCGCAGCACATATTGACCGTCATGGTCCTTAATCTTGCCGGTGGGATAGTCCAGATTGGCTTTTTGGATGGCCTGAGCCACCTGTAAGTTGGATAACCCATATATTTGCAACTTTTGGCTGTCGAGGTTGATTTGAATCTCCCGTTCCTCGCCGCCGATCAGGCTGACTTGGCCGACTCCCGGCTGCTTCACCAGTTGGGGGACGATAAAATTATTCAAAAACTGATAAAAATCTCTGGGCTCCATGTCGCTGGTAACACCGAGCCGCATCACCGGGAGGTCACTAATGGAGAATGTTGAGAGGGAAGGAGTTTTGGCTCCATCGGGAAGCTCCGCCAGAATCTGATTCACTTTCCGTTGGGTATTTTGAAGGGCGATCTCGATATCGGCGCCTTGTAAAAACACCACAGTGACCAGGGAGAGACCTTCCTCGGAACTGGCTTGAACCTTATCCACCTTGTTGATACCGGAGACGGCTTCCTCGATTTTTTTGGTGACAGCCGATTCGACTTCGCTGGCGGAAGCGCCAGGATACGCCGTGGCAATCGTAACACTCGGCATCGTCAGACTTGGGAATAATTCATATTTCAAATTCATATAGCAAAAGATCCCCATCAGCGCAATGGCTATAAAAGCGACGATAATCAAGATGGGACGTTTAATGGCAACCTCGGTAACAGTCATTTCAATCACACCTTATTTTAGAATCGTTCGTTAGATACTCTTCATCACTTCCACTGCGGCATTATCCCGGAGGTTATCTTGACCGCTCACCACGATCTGCTCTTGTTCTTTCAACCCCCGGATTACCTCAAGTTTGTCGTCAATCTCCGAACCGACCACGATCTGGCGGAGTTTGGCTACGCCATTTTCCACCACATAGACTTGAGGGTTTTTGACACTGCCAATCACCGCATCCCGGGGGATAGTGAGCATCGGGTGGTCCGTTTTCAACCGGAAAGTGACCTTACCGTAGATCCCTGATTTTAATGAATGTTCTTGTTGATTGGCAATGGCGACTTCCACCGGAAAAGTACCGGCATCATCACTGCGGTCGCTGATGCTTACAATCCGCCCCCCAAACTCGGTACCCGGATAAACATCCGTCACCACACTAATGGGGTCGCCGGCTTTCAGCTTGAAGGCTTCGCCGGAACCGACATTGACCACTATTTTAAAACTTGAGGTATCGATAATCGTAGCCACCACCGTTCCCGGGTTGATCATGGCGCCTACGTTCACCGGCCGGGCAGTGACGATACCGGAGATGGGCGTGGTAACGGTGGCGTTTTCATATTGCCGTTTGGCGGACAGTTGGGCTGCTTCCGCCGCCCGGAAGTTGTTCCGGGCCGATTCCAAATCCGAACTTGAGATCAGTCCCTGGTTATATAATCCCTGGGCCCGCTCCCAATCTTTCCGGGCTTTATCGAAATTGCTTTGGGCTGATAGAAAATTAACTTTCGGTAATTCATCGTTAAGCTTGACGATGGGCGATCCCATTTTCAAATGGGAACCGACCCCGGCATTGACTTCAATGATCTTTCCCGAAGCTTCCGAGACCACCTCAACCTCATTATTAGCTACTATCAAGCCAACCTTGGTCAGGTTCATTTGGAGAGTTTCGAATTGTACTTCAATGACAGCCACCGATACTGATGCGCTCCTGGTTATCTTGGCCTTCTTTTCCACCTCAGCTTTATTATGGAATAACACTAAAACCATCAATCCCACAATCCCGATGAGACTTAAGGATAATAACCACCTTTTCATTCCAATCACCTTCCATTTGCTATAATTCATCCTATAAAAAACCGAACGTCCGGTTTAATTGTTGTAAAAAAAATTATGCCTTTAACCCCTTATATAAACCATCCCATAGAATTAACAAGGAATTTGGCGTTTCTTTTGTATGGTCTATCAAAACATTATGCATGCCCACACCATCATTGGTATATATAAATATACTTGCAATCTGTTCATTGGTCAGGGATGAGTTGATTTCTCCATTATCTCTGGCAATACGGACGATTTCCTCCCAGACCTTTAATTCTGCTTGTAAAGTCGAAATCACTCTTTCCCGGAAACTGGGAAAGAGTTTTACCGCATCAAATATAAGAGCATAATAATTAAAACCGCTATCGGCATTTTGCAGGAATGACAAATTTGGATTATTCAAAAACTCTATATAATCATGGTAAAATTGATATAACGACTCTTTGCTAAATTTACTATAATCCATGATGAGTGTGGATGCAAAATGATTAATTACTTCCAAAAAGAGCTGCTCCTTGCTTTCGAAATAATGATAGAAAGCTCCCTTGGACATTCCAGTCTTCTCGACAATCTCTTGCATCGTCACTTCCTTGAAGTTCTTTTGTAGAAAAAGGCCGAAGGAAACATTTAGAATATGTTCTTTGGTATCACTCATGATATCAATCACCCCTTACAAAAAACCGACCATCCGGTATATTTTTAATATACCAATTCCTTTTTGGTTTGTCAAGCATTATCAATGAGTCCATGAAACTACGATTTATTCCGGTATCTCTTGCCATTATGGTTGGTGCAAATTCAATGATTTTTCCCTGTTCCTGGTGGAGCGATTGCCATCGGCTTTAATCACTTCCGGCAGCGGTTTTGGATCAATTGCGTCCCGATTGGCGTAAAAAAGAATCCCCGGCTGTTCAGGAATATCCCATTGGAGCCCCGATCGTTTATTGGATTAAATAGGGCGCTCCCGGCGCATCATCTCTTCTTCCTCGGAAGCATCCAGAGGACCGGCATCCTTTTCCAGCCAATCGATTAACTTACCCATCAGAGCGGAAAGTTGATTCTTTTCATCTTCCGATAAACCGGAAAACACGGTGTCGAGCATTGCCCCCCTCGCCTGAACAACTTCATTAACGACCTTACGACCTTCTTCCGTCAAATAAACGTTTAAAACCCGCTTATCCTTTTCGTTGACACGGCGCTCCACATAACCGCTTTGCTCCAACTTGTCCACAAGTTCGCCGAGAGAAGCGGTACGTATTTGCATTTTTCTGCTTAACTCGGTTTGGGACAAACCATCATTATCTAACAAGAGGGCCAGTAACAAGCCTTGGCTGCGGTTTAAACTTCTCCCATTTCCGCCAAAGTCCGGGCGATACCGTTCCCGGTGAATCAGATTGGTAAAATATCTGAACTGTTGCAGTAATTTTTCGGATAAAGTATTCATTGGATTCATATGAAACATTCCTCTCACTTACTAAGGCGCCTTACATTCATAATATACCCAAAAACCGGTGCTGTCAAAAAATTACCTTGATAATCAATTAATTCACTCCCGCCACATGAGGCGAATTTTTCATGGAAGGGTCGTGTCTGAAGTGAAGCCACAGTATCAGTCCAATCAAACAGGCTAAAATCTCCGATACCGTTAACGACCATATCACACCATGTAGACCCCAAAAAAGATTTCCAATGATCATGATCGGAATTAAGAGCACTCCCTTGGCCACGGACATGACCGTGGATTCTTTTTCCCTGCCGACCCCTTGAAAAATTCCGGTAAATAATCCGGAAAGGCTGGTAAATAAAGATGAAATCAGCAGCGCCGCAAAGATTAAAGTCCCAACCTGGATGACTTGAATATCTCTGCTAAATAACTGGAAAACCTGAGTACGAAATATCAGTAATGTTGCTGAAATCGTTATAATCAGAACTGCGATATACAGTGCCGTAGTCCGAATAATTTTTATCATCCGGTCGATATTCTTGGCGGTATAGGAATAGGCAATCAGCGGTACTACACCCATAAATAAACCCATCCCCAGAAAATCGGATATTTGGACCACCCGTTGGGAAATCCCAAAACCGGCAACTGCGTAATCCCCATAATACGCCGAAAAATTATTCAAGAGCAAGCTGGAAACGATCAAAAAAGTATCCATCAGCAAAGCCGATACTCCGATTTTAAAAATTTCCTTTGTCAAGTCTATTGTCGGTTTAAATGCCTTCAAAGACACCCTTAGCACTAAGCTTTTCTTTTGGAGATAAAACACATAATAGGCAACGGCGCCGAGATTCCCGATGATTGTTCCTAAGGCCGCCCCCATAATATCCAGATGGCATCTAAAAATCAAGAAGGGGTCTAAAATAATATTCATAATGACGCTTACAGCCATCCCATTCATGGAAACGGCGGAAGCCCCTTCCGCCCGGACAACCTGTTCTAAGGCAAAGTTTGCAATGACAATGGGACTTCCGATAATAAAAATAAGTATAAATTGCTGAGTAAACAGCAAGGTATCTCCTTGAGCGCCTAATAAAAACAAAATTGGCTGAAGCAAGGGGATACAAAAAAGGTTCAATACCAAACCAGCGATTAAACTAAAATAAAAAGTAACTGCCGCGACAGCTTTTGCTTCTTCAAGCCTTTTTTCACCCAATAGCCGCGAGATAAACGTGCCTCCCCCCGTTCCAAACAAATTTCCGACTGCCATCAGTATGGTTGTAACTGGCAAGGCAAGGGTAATTGCCGACATCATCGGGGTGTGATTGAGTTTCCCAATAAAAAAAGCGTCAACGATGTTATAAATCATATTCAGTACCATTCCCAAAATCATCGGTAATGCCATATATACGATTGCTTTCCAAATTGGCGAGCTTTCAAAATAATATGAATTCCGTTCCATTTCGTTCATTAGAATATCTCCTCAGGTTGCTTTTATTTTCTTTTCATTGCCCTAAAACACCGTCCGGAAATTACAATCCAGTGCCACAATTAATCTTTGCCGCTCTAATTGCTTATCTCCAGATCCAACTCGGCCAGATCGGTTAAATACGAAGCGGATTTCCGGTAATAATCGTTCCTAGCTTTATCCAGCGCTAATTGACGATCTTTAACATCCATGATGGTTGACATACCCGCCGTATAACGAATTTCAGTCAAGCGTAAATCTTCTGCGGCAAGATCGATGTTAGCCTTGAAGACAAATGCATTTTCCAAATCAACCCGAATGGTTTCAAAGATTTTTTGCACAATTTGACGGGCTTTATCACTGGTTTTAAGCTGATTCAGCCGGGCTATTTCCACCATTCTTTCCGCCGCTTTAACTTTAGCTGCCGTCGCTTTATTATCAAATAAAGTTCCGTTTATACTCAGCGCCAACTGTGACTCATCGTTTAAATCCGTTTGAGTCCAGGCCAATGATAAGGCTGGAAGATTATTTGACTTGGCAATCCGCAGATTAAATTGAGCAATCTCCATATTTTGCTTAGCCTGTACCAAATCCGGCCGCTGCTTCTCGGCCCTATCCAGCAAAGTTTGAAGAGTTAGTTGAAATTTTTCCGGCAATTGTTGTAAACTTGGGTCATATACCAGCTGTAGGTCCTGGTCCTTATCGATTCCGGTTAATGTTGCCAGCGCTAATTTAGCCAAGGAAAGATCGCTTAGAGCCGAAATAACTTCCGCTTTTTGTCCTTTCCAGGCCACTTCAGCTTCTAATAATTCATAACCAGCCTTTTTGCCGACACCATACATCTTCTTGATCGTCTGGTAATGTTGGCCCAAATTGTCATAGGATACTTGAGCCACCGCCAACTCCCGTTCCTTTAGCCAAAGACCGTATAATGCTTTTCTGATCTCAAATGTTAATTTTATCCGGGCTTGACGTTCTTCCTCGCGGGCTTTTGCCAATTCAAGCTCGGCGACTTTAAGACTATTCGATAGCTTAAAATAGTTTAAAAATGGAAGATTCAGCGAAAGAGTCCCGCTATTATAATCGATTGAATCGGTATTGGTATGGTCGTTGGCACGAACAATGCTATAGTCAACCGTCACGCCCAACGCCGCCTTTGCTTGCTTAACGTTTTCTTGCGCTACTTGCACGTTCTTCGCCGCCATCTGTAGGTCTTGACTGTTGGTAAAACCCAATTCCAAACAATTTTCCAAAGATAATACCCGGGCCGGTGAAGGCGAAGCAGTTTCAACCGCCAACGCAATACAGACCGGAAATAACATTAGACAAAATCCTATCATTACGATTTTCTTTAGGAACATCCTCCATCACCTCACATAACGAATGGAAACCGAAGCTTTTCCTGTTTTTAACCATGCACCGACCCGCGAGAATTTTTGCTAGCCTGGATAGACTTCCGAAACTGTTCAATCAAAGAATAGATCACCGGAACCACTATCAGCGTCATTACCATCGAAGAAGTTAGCCCACCAATTAATACCCAGCCTATGCCATGTTTAAATTCCGAGCCGGTAGAATGGGATAATGCCAGCGGAAGCATACCGAGAATCATGGTCAGGGTAGTCATTAAAATTGGACGGATCCGATGCCGTCCGGCATCAATTAAGGATTCAATGATTCCATCTCCTTCGGCCCGAGTCCGGTTGGCGAAGTCCACCAATAAAATAGCGTTTTTACTGACCAATCCGACCAGCATTACGATTCCTAGAATTGCAAAGATATCCAGGGCATTGCCGGACAAACCCAAGGCCAAAATCGCCCCGATCATGGCTAAGGGAACGGAGAACAGTATCGCAAACGGGTAGACAAATGAATTATAAAGTGCAGTCATCAACAGGTAAACAAAGATAATAGCAGCCAGTAATGCCAGCCCGAGGCTGCCAAAAGCCTCGTCTTGCTGTTCCAACATCCCGCTGGGCATACAGATTACATCGGCGGGCAATTGAATCCGGCTCATTTTTTTATCAATCTCTCCAGCAATATCGCCGGCCGTGTTCCCGATCGCCTGGGATGAAATGGTAATCGCGTAGTTGCGGTCCCTGCGGGTTAATTTATTGGGCCCGGCACCGTTGACTAAGGTTGCGAATTGATTCAGTTGAACTGTTTCCCCGGATGCATTGACAAAACTTTGCGACCCAATTTCATCTGTGCTTGAGCGGTCGCCCAAGTCATTAATCACCCGGATATTAAACTCCTCGCCATCCTGGTCCCGAAATTTCGTGCTGGTATCGCCGGTAAGGCCGGTTTGTAATACCGTTCCAACATCTTTGAGAGTTAAACCGAGTTGGGCCATTTTATCCCGATCGATATTGACCTGGACTTCCGGTTGCGCTTCTTCAGTTGATAATTGAACATTATTGGTTCCTGGTACCTGAGCAATAACACTTTTCACTTTAAGAGCGGCCTGATAGACTTGATCCCAGTTGGTGCCCATCACCACATACTCAATGGGGTTCACATCACCACCAAAGTCCATTAGACTGGCGGCCTTCACGTGTGCGGTCATTCCCGGAATCCTATCCAATTTGTTTTGGATTTCCTGGACTACTTCATCGGTGGTACGTCTGCGGTCTTTAGGGTCAACCAGGACCGCGGTAATTTCGGCGGAATTACTGGTCGCGGTGGATACCGAGTAAGTACCGGTGCCGACCGTAGCGAATATTTTATTGACTTCCGGAACCTGCCAGAGAATCTTTTCAACCAGTTTGGCTAGCTGATTGGTTTGTTCCAGTTTAGCCCGGCTGGGTAATTCAATTTTCACGGTTAACTGACCCTGGTCACTTTGAGGCATAAACTCTGCCCCGACAAAACCGGCAGGAATCAGAGCCAGCGAAGCCACAAAAAGAACTCCGGCCAAAAGCAATACCCTCGCGCGGTGTCTCAAGCATGATTCCAATAAAGTCAAATAAGAATCGACAAGCTTTTGGTATTGAGCTTCGAACCACAATCCAAATCGTCCCATGAAAGATGCCTCGGAAAGTTTTTCGGTTTTGGAAAAACGGAACGATAGCATGGGCGTGACTGTGAAGGATACCAGCAAACTTACCAAAGTAGATATGACGACTACTACCGCAAATTGGTGCAAAAACCCGCCAAGCATTCCGGATATAAAAGTTAACGGCAAGAAAACGACTACGTCCACCAGCGTGATGGAAAGCGCCGTAAAACCAATTTCATTTCTTCCATTCAAAACAGAATTTCTCTGGTCTTCACCTTTTTCAAGATGGTGGTGGATGTTTTCCAGGACCACGATGGAGTCATCCACTAAAATTCCGATAACCAGCGACATTGCCAAGAGGGTAATCAGATTCATGGTGCATCCGGTGAGCCACATGCCAATCATGGTAGTGGTCAGCGAGGTTGGAATAGCTACCATGACGATGGTTGCATTCCGGAAACTATGCAAGAAGAGCAACATGACCAGAGCAACCAACAGAATTGAAAACAACAGATCTTCTTGAACACCTTTCACCGAATAAGATGTATAAGTCGATCGATCATCAATGATCACAAATTTCAAATGAATCGACTGGTAATCCGCTTCCAGTTTTTTAAGCGCCCCTCGCACCAAGCGGCAGACTTCAACTTGATTGGCATCGGATTGTTTATAGACTTGAATTCCTACGGAAGGGTTGCCGTTAACCCTGTTAATTGTGGATTGATCTTCACTACCGTCTTGAACATCAGCCACGTCCGACAATATTACCTGACCATTGAGGGAATCTTTCACAGTTAAGTTTTTCAATTGTTCCAGGGAATTAGGTTTTCCATTCAAACGGACCATATATTGGCCATCGCGATCTTTAACCTTCCCCGTCGGCAAATCCATATTGGCGTTGATAATGGCAGTAGCAATTGCCGTATTTGAAAGTCCATAGGCTTGTAATTTTTGGCTATCGACATTGACCCGGATTTCCCGCTCCGCCGCCCCGATCAGGCCGATTTGAGCGACACCCTGCTCCTTGCTTAATTGGGGTTTAAGGGTATTGATCAAAAAAGTATTCAATTCCTTAGGCTCCATCCTGCTTGTGACTCCGATCTGAAGTATTGGAGCATCACTGGTAGAAAACTTGGTATATGAAGGCTGACTGGCGTCGACAGGAAGACTGTCAAGAATCTGGTTAACTTTATCTTGCATATCCTTGGCCGCCACATCGATATCGGTATCATTCTTAAAAGTAACCCAAACCAGTGAACTACCTTCCTCACTGTCCGATTCGACCGTATCAGCGTTACTGATACCGGAAACGGCATCCTCAATTTTTTTGGTTATCGTTGACTCCACCACACTAGCGGAAGCACCGTTATACGTTATGAGAATGCTCACAATCCCCGGCGACATGTTCGGAAAAGTTTCATATTTTAACTGGAGGTATGAAAAAATACCAATTAATGTAATAGCTAAAAAGGCAACAATAATTAAGATGGGACGCTTAATGGACAGCTCCGTAATGGTCATTTTTTCACCTGCTCTACTTATTTCTTTACCCCTATTGATGGATTACTTTGATAATTGAGCGGGGATTTAAATTTTCCTGACCGCTTACCACGACTTGATCGTTTTCATTCAAACCTTGTTTGACGACTAATTGGGAACCTATCTCCGAATCAATAACGATATCTTGTAAGATCGCATGATCCTTTTCAACCAGGTAAACCTGGGGATTTTTGATACTGCCAACCAGGGCTTCCCGTGGTATGACCAAAACATTGTTGAGTCTTCCCAAGTTAAAGACTACTTTACCGAAAACTCCCGATTTTAACGAATGAATCTTATCATTTTCAATGGTTATTTCGACAGGGAAAGTATGAACCGCATCACTTTTGGCGCTAATACTTTTGATACGACCACTTAGCTGGATCCCGGGATAAACCGCCGTCTCAATGGCAACCTTATTACCGGCGCTTAGTTGAAAAGCATTCTCTTCATTTACATTGACCGTGATTTTAAAAGTCATATTATCAACTATCGTAGCAATCATAGTTCCGGAACTAACTGTAGCTCCTCGATCGATGGAACGTTCAGTGATTACCCCGGAAATTGGAGCTGTAATTAAAGATTCATTATAATCTTCTTGCGCCGCATCATAGCTTGCTTTAACGTTTTGAAGCGTTGCTTCGGAAGCTTCCAAGTCGGCATCGGAAATAATTTTTTCCTGATGTAATTTTTGGGCCCGTTCCCATTCCCGTTGGGCCACTTCATAGGCGGTACGGGCAGAGACCAATTTCGAACTTAAAACTTTATCATCGACTTTGGCAATTGGTGCGCCCGCCTTGACATAAGAACCCACATTTCCGTAAACGGCCACGACCTTACCCACGGTTTGGGAAACAACCGAAACTTCATTATTAGCTACGATGGTGCCGGTTTTACTAAAAGTTGAATGAAGAGTTCGACGATGAACCGTCATCGTTGATACAGGGATGAATGCTCGCTGTTTAACTGCATTGGCTTTTTGGTCTGCCGTATTTTTATTGTGAAATAAAGTTAAAATAATAACTCCGAGGATACCCAACATAACAATAAAAACAAGCCATTTTTTCAATTCCATCACCTTTCTTTTTTAGTCCCTAAAATTAATCTTTGAGATCATAGAGACCAATAAAAAAATTATCTTAAAAAAAAATATATAAGGTACCTTATAATGATAGCTTACACCTTTCATCTTTTATTGTCAATAAATTTATTAAGGTGCCTTATCTTTTATATAATCCTCCTCCAAAAACTGATGAACTGAAAAAACTAAAGTTCCTTTGGCGTCAGAAAGTTTTTCCTTCCTGTCTTAAAATAAAAAAACCAGCTTTATGCCGGTTTTCATGTTTTCCTGCTCTTTAATCACGGTGTTTATGATGATTTACAACTGAATTTAATTTTAACTCAAAAAACCTTCACTCATTGATAACATATTCATTAGGAGGAAGTAGCAGCATTGGCGAATTTCATGCTTTCTTGGATCCCGTTGCCACTGTCCAGCGAAACCTCCAAACCCACATTAAAGGAATCTCCCGCTCTCGTTGTGTCAATCGCCTTCACGGGAAAAGTCGGGCAGTAAAAAAGTCTGCTTGAAAAAAATAATAAGCGCCCTGACTTCCGGCTTTCACAATGACAGCCCCGACTCCTTTTTGATATAAAACAGCCGCCACTTCTTAATATCAGTCATTGTTTTGACTTTCTTACCGGTAAGGAGGGCGATTTCCGTTTTGTTGGGCGTCAAATAATCAAGTATACCGGTAAAGGACATGGCATACATGGCTGTTTCCAAGAGGATTTCAAGCTGAAAAAGAAAAATATCGGCTTGTAGCATGGAATCCAACTTTTCATCGTTCAAGGGGATGTCAACCCGGCCATTGGCACCCAAAACAATGCTGATGGGATCTGCCGGTAGCGACAGCCTGATTGACCCTTTTCCCCCGGGAAAAGTATTAAATTTCTTTCCCACCAATGTTTCGGCCGGATGGGTAAAACGCTCCGTCGTAACCACTAAATCCATATTAATACTGCCAACCACACCTACTTTTTTCATTTTCCAGAACTCCTTCTTAAAATACAGCCCATCCCAAAGCTGGCGATTTCCAGAAATCCGGCTTTTGGAAAGAGGCTGCCCTGAAAAGTAATAAATTCGATACGCTATACAACATCACTTCACCCTGTTATATTGCGAAATCTTTTTGTTTACTTTTAGACAGCCCCAATGAAAAAAGCAGGTGTAGATTTCATACCGGAATTTATCGGATCATCAAATTATTAGGTTGCTAATTTTATGCCACCGGGATTGCCGCCGCGACTTTTGACCTTCATAACGTTCACGGCGTTATCAACACCCAAAGAACCGATCAATGCCGGTTGTGGGCAACCGTAACTTCCATTGACCATGCATTGACTGCTTTCACAGCATCATCGGTGACATCAAACCCCACTACAATAATACCGGTGCGTTGGCTGCCTGAATCGCCATCTCTTTTCTTAGTTAAAAATTTGGCCATCAATTATGATATTTCTCTCCGTATCGCGCCTAACGACGGTTTTGCAATTTTCTCTATTACTTTTTCGTTAAAACCACATCATCAACAACCATACCACAATCATCACCCGCAGACCTGAAACCGACTTTAATCACTCCCGTGGTTACACTGATATTGTCAATCGTAACCAATTGCCAGGTATCAGAAATCGGTATATCAACATTAATGTCGCTACCGGCATTTCTGATCTCCACTCTTTTAATGGTTGGCGCTCCCCATGCTCTTGCATATAACTCTAATTTGTATATTCCATTGGAAACACATACCGACTGATTTGTTGCGACGTCATAAATACCTGTTACTTTGCCATGCCAGTGAACCAAATATGCACTATCACTATGAGCTTTCGAGGAATTTACCTCGATATAACCGGCCGCCTCTGTTCCATTGGATGTCCATTCTACCCAGTAGTTCGGTGATTGATCCTGATCGCCATCATTGATTTCAAATCCGTTATTGGTTACCAGATTGGATCTTCCATGGGTATCCATCCAATTAACATTGGCAACCGCATAGCTATCTGACTTTTTAAAGACTAGATAGAGTGTCCGTGTGCCGATGGTATTGGATATTGGCACGTTTCGGGTAATCCATGACTGCCATCCGCCTGTGGAGTTAACCATCAGCGATCCTATTAACGGGCCTGTGGCGCTATCAAGATGTAATTCAATCGTTCCGCCGCTATTATTAGAAGCAATCCGCAGATCGATACTGGAAGTTCCGGTTCCAAAATCTACATTATCGTAGGAAACCCAGTCATTATTATTACAGCTGCTTATGTCTTCCCCCAGGCCTGTATCGGAGCATGATTCCGTGACAATCCCGGACATATTGCTATATTTTTCTGCCTGTCCTACAATCGAAACACCATCTAAATAGGATAATGAGTTTATATTGATTTGCGGTAAAGAAGTCGCAACGGTACCATCAGGCAAAACAATATTGCTAAATATTACATTTCTTACAACATCGGTACTACTATATCCTGCTAATACCGAAGAGCTGGTTCCCATCTCACGGAGCTTTATATTATTAAAAACTAAATTGATGATTGGACCCGTTCCTAAAGAACTCGAATTGGTAATCTGACAATATAACCAATTTGGACCATTCCATAGTGTTGATCTTACACATTCTACATCAATATTATCAAAGGTTATATCTTTTACTACTGCAGTGCCATAGGCATGCTGTACTGCAAATGCCCGGGAGGCGTCATATACGACAGAGTTTTTAAAAGTAACTCCTGTTTGATCTTGTTTCGTCCCCATTCCGATTTTAAATCCAGCGCTTTGGGTCCAGGTTATACAATCATCAAATGTTACATTGCTGAGCGTTTCCGGATTACCATACCAATTCGCGCAAATATCGGTGGTTGCAAAGTCCCATGTCTTTGTGGAAAACGGATCATCCTTGGCGATTCCAATTCCATTCTGAACAGTGATATTCTGAGACTCGCAAACATCAATGCAGTCATCTTCCAGCATTGTAAGGGAGTTAAAATGCTTATAGTTTTTAATTGTACTATTGTCACTTCTCGCAATAGTAAAACCCCAAAGTGCGGCATCCCTTAAGATCAGGCCGTCAAATGCAAAGTTGCTGCAATTCAAAATCATCAGTATGTTATTGAGATAGTTATTGGTATTTCTCAGATAATAACCATTTCCATCAAGGGTACCGCGTCCATATAATTTAACATTGTTTGCGCCATTGGCTGTATATATCCACCAGGTTCCATCCTTATTCAGTGAATCCTTGTGAAAGTGCGTCGTATAATCTGCTGGATTTCCAGAACATCGTAAGACTGCACCGCCTGCCAGATATAACTTCATATTATTTTTAAGCTGCAAATTACCTACGATATAAACGCCTGCGGGAACATACACGATACCTCCGCCATATGCGCTGGCATCATTAATTGCAGATTGAATTGCCGTTGTTGCCATATGGTTTCCCGAACCATCCGCATCATAAGGCGATGAAGTAACGTTATATATACCGGTTCCAGAAGAAGCCGGTTGATCGGTTTCACCGGGATCAGCCGCAATAACTAATTTCTTCTGCTTGTTAATTATGATTACTAAATATTCATCTTTACTGATGGTAAAAGTAAGTTTGTTGCCGTTCGTGGTACCCGTAAGATTTAATTTTTTGGGACTAATCCAGTAAGAAGAAATACTGCTCTGAGAGGCTGCTGTTACTTCTATGGTAGCTGAACCGCCGGACATTGAAAATTCCGCATAATCATACTCCGCAGTATAGCTTATTACAGGAACACTTACGCCTTCTGCTTTCAAAGAGTACACGGTTGATGACGTATAGCATGCAGGCAATGGGTAAGTATCAATGGTAGCGGCCTGTACGCTAAGGGAAAAACATAAGAAGCTAGCAACGGTGACTGCGATTGTGATGATTGTATTTTTACATATTTGAACTCCCATGAAACATCCCTCCCTTATTCATTTTTTACCGAAAAATGAATTGAACCAAAATAACCGGTCGTTACCGCGGAAAACTAAAACCGTTATGGTTCGATATTTCTTCACCTCTTATCCAGGTATTTTTGAGCGAATCGCTACGCTAAATTAACCCCTTCTCCGTTTGCATAAGTTTATCAAGTCATTGACATCCGCACTCGCCAGGCATTCCACCGTATCAGCGGCGCCATAGTAAATTTTCACTTCTCCATTATCCTCAAGGATCATCCCGCCCGGGAATATAACATCATTACGAAATCCGTCCTTCTCATATTGAGTTTCCGGCGCTATCAAAGGTTCTTGATAGATTCCAATGATTTTGGACGGGTCCTCCAGATCCAGCAGCATCAAACCTGCGGTATACCGTTTCTTCCAAACGTCCTCCCAACCGTTTTTCCCTCGGGACGGATCGAGATCGACCGCATGGAAGGTAGTTAACCAGCCCTGGCCGGTTTTGATGGGAGGAGCCGCCGGACCGATTTTATCGTTGGCAAAGGGTACATCTTCCACGGTTAATAACAGTTTTGAGTTACCCCAATATTGTAAATCCGGTGAATCGGAGATCCAGATATCGAAGCGGTCTTTACCGCCCCGGCTGTAGACCGGGAATGGTCTTTCCAACCTAACATATTTCCCGTCGATTCGCTCCGGGAAAAGCACCATATTCCGATTATCGGGGACAGACATACTCAAAACTTCAAACTCCTCAAAATCCTCGGTCACCGCAATGCCACCGCGCAATCCGTGATGGGTATCTACGGCAAAGCAGAGATAGCATTTACCATCCATTGCCGTTAATCTGGGATCATACACCCTGATGATCTCCTTGTCCTCAAGCCGGAGACACTGCTTGGACTGTACCTCCCAAAGGATTCCGTCGTTACTGTAAGCCAATCCGATATTGGTCCCTTCAAAACCAAAAGGGCCCTGTTTGGTATAGTTATAGTCGTTTCGAAACATCATTACATACTTTCCCTGATACTTCGTTACCCCGGCGTTGAATATCAGCGTGGCATCATTGGGAACATCTTTAGCTGCTAAAACCGGATTGCCGGAGAAACGTTTAATTACCGTACTTGATTTTAAAACACCTTGAACCCCATTTGACATTTTCTCACCCTATCGTATTAAAATTTTAGTGTTACTCAGAGAAAACTTCATCAATTAAGAAAATAACAGAATGAAAAATACATACGGCCTTGTCCGTAACCTTATCCCTTAACGGCGCCGGCTGTGAGTCCGTTAAGAAATTGTTTATTGGCGATTAGGTATATTATGATCATCGGAAATAACGCAAACATGGCTCCCGCCAACATCAAGTGCCATTCAGCGGCCGCATTGGCACCATATTTCAGCGATACCACACCCACTGTTAATGGACGTAAATCAGGCCGAGCCATCGTAAAAATTGAAGGTAGTACATAATCGTTCCATGATAACCGGAACATGAATAATCCCACGACTCCTAAAACCGGTTTCAGCAACGGAAGTATAATATTCCAGAAAGTCCTGATAAAAGTACACCCGTCTATCTGCGCTGATTCATCCAGTTCGATGGGTATCTCCCCCATAAACCGGGAAACCAGAAAAACATTGGTGGCCTGCCCCCCAACTTGAATGAGGATGATTGCCAATAACGAATTTTGGAGATGCAGGTGAACCATTAACATAAATAAGGGTTTATAAATCAGCGCTCCCACTGAAATAAAAATGGTACTCAAATAGGCTGCATTTAAAATCTTTTTACCCGGAAAATTTCTCCGGGCCAGGCAATAACCTGCCGACGATGAAATGAGTAACGCCAAAATAACCGTAGATAAACAGATCATCAGACTGTTTAGGGTATAAATCGCAAAATTAGCCTGTTTCCAGGCCGTTACATAATTTTCAACCATCCATTTTTGAGGGAATATCGTTCCACCCAAAGTAACTTCGGCATTGGTCTTAAACGAACCTAAAAATGCGTATAAAACAGGAAAAATAATTAAAATCACCAGCATGCTCAGAAAAATGTAGAGGCCCGTGGTACCCAAAATTCCAGTCCAATTAATCTTCCGGGCAGATTTCTCTTCTAAAAAAATCTTTTTTCTTTGTTCCATCAACGAAGAAGTAGTCATGGCATTCAACTTCCTTTATTAGTTTTCAATTCCCCTTATAAATTGACTTTTTCAGCGCTTTTCCTACTCCATAATAGATAAAATACGGTAATACACCCTACAATGATGGATGAAACAAAAGCAACCGCGGAGCCGTACCCCAATTGAAGCAGATCGGATGAAGCGCCAGATTCCGACAAATAGAAGAGTTTTTTATAAATATATAAGTACATCACATTTGTAGCATCATTGGGTCCTCCGCCAGTCAAGACCAGGATGCTCTCATAACCGTTTAATCCGTAAATAATGGCCAACATCACCACCAACTGGCTAATTGAACTGATCATCGGAATGGTAATATAAATGTGTTTTTGAAAATTATTAGCCCCGTCAATCGAGGCGCTTTCATATAACTCCGTCGGAACCGACTGCAGGCCGGCTAAAAACAAGATTATGTTATTGCCGATAGCCCCCCAGATGGCCACGATAATCGCGGTTAGCATAGCATAATGTATTCCCAGCCATTCAATGGGTTTAGCGATCAATCCCGATTGTAACAGCAGCTGGTTTACAATTCCATTATAGGTATTGAAAAGCAGATAAAAGATGAGGCTCATCACCGCCGTGCTGGTAATGGTCGGCAGGAAGAATATAACGCGAAAGAAATGTCTGCCCTTTAATTTATTATTCAGTATAATTGCCAGTAATAGGGCTAGCGGAATCGTAATTGCTATTTTTCCTCCGGCATAAATCAGCGTATTCAACACCGAATGCCAAAAATCCACATCCCGGCAAAATAATCGGATAAAATTTTCAACCCCGATAAACCTTTGATGAAACCCGTCATAATCATAAAACATATATCGAAATGCCCAAAATATCGGATAAAGCGCGAAAACCGCCAGAAATAGAACACTGGGAAATAACATCAGATATACATCTTTATTGTTGCGAATCTGCCGAAACAAACCATTCGCCTTAGACATTCTCGTCACGACCCATCATTTTGTAGTTACGTTTGGAGCCTTATTTACTTATAAGCCGGGATTTAGTTGTTTTATCGCGTCTTGCCGCCAGTGGAAAGGAAAAGGGAGTAGAAGGGGCATCCTTCTACTCCCTTTTCCTGGAGGATTACAATTTTGAAGGGCTAAAATTCTTAAGGATGATTTTTTTGATATCCCCGCTTTTCATTGCTTTTTCATAAGCCTCGTTATAACGGTTATTCAAGTCCTTAACAGCAGCATCCCAACTGGTCGCGCCGTAAATTACCGCAAAAAGAACATCATTGTAATTTTTGCCTTCAAGATTCATATTATACCAGGTCGGATCGGCTGGAATAATACCATCCAGCTTCGGATCAAGTTTGAAGTCGGCTGCGCCTTTTAAACTTGCCGGTTTGGCGACTTCGGCCACAGACGGCACAACCGTAAACCCGTATCCTTTTTCATGATACTCCTGGAGGAATTCATTGCGATACAGATATTGCAAAAATTTCCAGGCAAATTTGGGGTATTTTGTTTGGCTGCCGATGCATAACCAACGGCCCGCAGCATCCGTATCGGATTTTCCAAGCGCCTTTCCATTAGCGGTTGGTAATGGAGCGGCGCCCCAATCACATTTGGCCGGGAATTGGTTGTTTAAAACACCAACCTCCCAGTTGGCGGAGATATACATCCCGATTTTGCCGGCTGCAAATTGGCTGCGCAACGGATCCATATCTAATGCTTCCGAACCGGGGAACATCGAACCATCGTCCACCATCTTTTTGAAGGCCATGATAACCGGCTTCCAAGCTTCGAAGTTAAACTTGCCGGTCTTATAGTCATAGTAAAACAACCCGCTGCGATAGGCCACCTGTCTTGCGGAACGTCCTAGCGCACTGGTTGGATTCCGTAAATTGCAGGCGAAGCCGTAGGCTTTTTCATCTTTTCCCGCTTCGGTAATAATCTTGGCATACTCGACCATTTGTTCCAGCGAGGTAGGGGGTCCGGGCAAATGAGCCTTTTTGAATAAATCTTTATTATAGACCAACCGGTAAGTTCCGCCGCTGTTGGGTAAACTGTAAACATTTCCGTTATAGTAATTCACCACATCATGATATAACGTATTGCCGAATCTCTTTTTCATATCGGAGGTAATGAATTTATTAAGCGGTAAAGCCATATTCCGTTGGGCGTAATAAATTGCATTCTGTTGGCAGTTAAAAATATCCGGGGCTTGACCCGATGCAAACGACATATCCAAATTCTGCTGGTAGTTTTCGCTTTGGATAACGTAATCAATAAATATCCCGTCTTTGTTGGTTTTGTTAAATTCATCAATTGTTGGCTTCATCAAATCCATGTCATGTCTTTGATGAGTCCAAAAGACAAGTTTGGTCGTTTTGGGGGCCGCAAGACTGGTAGCGGTTATCATCATGAATAACACGGCCACCAAACACATGATTTTTCGAATCAATATCATCGAACGTCATCTCCTGTTCAAAAATTTGTAATTTCATTGTAACGTCATTTATATTTTTCCACAACGAGACACCCTTACGAAATACGGGGGATTTCTTCCGATTTGATTTGCTTATTTTTCCAGCCGATTTCTAAATTAAAAAAATAGGGTCTGTTGCAAAATCCTCCAAAAGATAAACAAAGCAATATATTGGACTAATTTGTAACTTCTCACCAATATATTGCTTTTTTCGATCAATGAAAATTTTTTTTGTAACAGATCGTTTTAAACCGCTATTTGATTATGGATTAATTTTTAATGTATTCGGCTGGAGCCAAACCGACCCATTTTTTGAAGATTTCACTGAAATATCTGGCATCGGAATAACCAACAATATTTGCGACTTCATAGACCTTAAATTGCCCGGTTGTTAACAGTTCTTTCGCTTTATCAATCCGCACCCGGATGACATAATCCATAAAAGTCTCACCCGTGTATTCTTTAAACAAGGTGGTAAAATAATTGGGACTCAAATCGATAAAATTTGCTACCGCATGTAAAGAAATTTCATCAGCCATATGTTCGCCGATGTATCCTTTGGCTTTTTCCATCTTGGTTTGTGTTTTATGCTTTTTTTCACATGAATTCACCAAGTAAATTTTCTCAATTAACTTCCCAAGCCATGGTTTGGTTTTCTCCAACGTATCCAGTTGGGTAATTTGGAGGAGCAAATCCTCTTCCCCTCCTGTTAGTTGAATTTCGTCGATATTCATTTCCAAAAGAATTCTGGATATCGATACCACCAAACCGGTTAAGTACTTCTTGATGAGTTTGGGGGAGTAAGCAGCATATTGATCTAAAACCTCAAAATAGGAATCCAGCCGATGCATTCCCTCTTGCCTGGTTCCGGCTTTTAAGGATACCAGCAACTCTCTCTCCAATTCTAGCGGGTAGTGAAAATGCAGCTTTGAGTCGGGTAGTACATCATCAATGTGAATAATCTGATTGGATCCCAGCAAGAATTTATGGGAAAGGGCCTCGACAGCTTCTTGATAAGAATGAAACAATTGTAAAAAACCGGCATAAAAACGGCCGATACCAATAGAGACAGTAACCTTAGCTTTTTCTTGGGCTAGGACACTAATATTTTCGGCTAAGGCAAAAACAGTTTGCTTTCCTTCAGGAAAATGGTTTAATCCCGGTACCGAGATGACCCATCCAAAGCGCTCTTTTTTATCGGTAAAAATCATACTTTTACCCGTTTCCCGGTTGAACTCGGCTTGTAGTTGGATAAGGTTCTGACCCAACAATTCCATCTGCTGATAACTATTTCGATCGATAATCCCGTTATAATGATCGATCTCTACTGCCAATACCGCCAAATATTCCGGATACAAATCGATTCCCAAAAAATCCAAACGTTGGCATATCTCTTCCTCATTTAGACCGCCGGGTTCTTCCAATAGCCGCTGCAAAAATTTATCCCGTAACAGCGGTAAACTCTGCGCCAAACGTTCTAATATCTTTGTCTCTTCTTCCTGTTTTAATTTTTCATCATTCAATTTGAGGATTACCCGCAAAATAACCTCTTGAAGTTGATGAATCCGGATCGGCTTCAACAAATATTCCTCGGCGCCAAGTTTCAACGCTTGCTGCGCATATTGAAATTCATCATATCCGCTGAGAATAATCACCTTGATTTCCGGATACCGCTTTTTGATGGACTCGGTTAATTGGATGCCATCCATAACCGGCATTTTAATATCCGTAATCACAATCTGCGGTTTACTTCCTTCCATTACCGCCAAAGCCTCTTCCCCATTATTCGCCCAACCGGTTATTTCCACTCCAATTTCCAGCCATCGTCCCATCGATCGGATTCCCTGAATGATATCATCTTTGTCATCCACAATCATCATACGGTACATATTAAATCTCCTCCAGCGCCGGAATCCAAATTCTGATACTGGTCTGCCGATAAGCCTCACTAGACATCTCCATACGATAAGCGTCTCCGTAATGTAGTTTTAAACGCCGGTGAATGTTGGTAAGTGCGTAGCCGCTCTGGCTAGGTTGCTCTTCAAGGAGGTCTTGCTGAATTTTCCCCACTTCAAATCCTTTGCCGTTGTCGGTAACTTCCAGGCAGATCTGCGGACCGGCTTTTTTTACAATAATCTGGATCCTTCCGCCCTGTTTCATCTCGGAAAAACCATGGATTAAAGCATTTTCGGCCAATGGTTGCAAAACAAATTTCAGAATCATACAGTGGTATACATCCGGTTCCACCACTATTTCATAGGTAAACTTGCCTTCGTAAATATTTTTTTGGAGAAAAAGATAGCGCTCCACATGCTTTACTTCTTGTTCAATATAGATTCCTTCCTTGCCTTTGTTTAACCCCAGCCGGAAAAACTCCGCCAAAGAGATTACCATCTCTGCCACCTGTTCGTTGCCACCGGTTAAGGCTTTCCAATAGATTGAATCCAGCGTATTATATAAAAAATGCGGATTGATTTGGGATTGTAACGCATTAAGCTCCGCCACCTGTTTTAACTTTTGTTCGATCTTAAACTTCTCTTGTTCATCTTGTAACTGCCCAATTAATAAGTTAATCTCGTCCAACATGACATTAAAGTTATTAGCCAGTTCCCCGACTTCATCATCATACTTGGGTTCAAACCGGGTTGAAAAGTCTCGGTTTTGTACTCTCCCCATGACTGTTTGCAACTTATAAAGGGGTTTGGTTACCATCTTTGCAACAATAATTGAGATATAAATTAAAAAAACCGTGCATAAACCTCCGACAATCAGAGTCACCCACTGGATATACTGAACCTCTCCCAATAATTGTTCGACTGGAGTAACGGTAACCAATTTCCAGCCATTGACGGATAAAGTCGCAAAATTGACCAGTACTTTTCCCTTGTTGACGACATAATAAAAATATCGGCTATCTTTTTGAGCCATATTGCGAATAACTTTTTGCTTCTGAAGAATATTGAGATATTTTGCTTCCGGACTATGGGAGATTATTTCTCCATCCCGGCCTAATAGATAGGTTTCAGCTGCAAAGCGCTTTCGGAATTCGGATAGATCCTGAATAATATTGTATTCTTTTAGATGAACCATCATAAAAACATCAGCCGGTTGAATACTGGGAGCTTTTTCGGGGCCAAGATTTATACTAATGAAGACTGGAATCATACCTTCTTTTTCTTTCAACCAGGTTGCTTCACCCGGGTGTCCCCAGATAATCAATTTGTTTTTCAGAAATCGTTTATAAATTGGGGTATTCAAGATTTCATCCCGTGTAATGGGGAGTTTCGTGGTATCATAAAAAATAATCCGGGGTGTCACAACATAGACGGAATCAATTAACGGACTGGTGACCCGCACTTGGGAAATAACCGGTTCAATCTTTGAGAATTCAACTCCTTGATTAAAATTCTCATCAACCACGACTTTAATGACCGCCTCTTTAAAGTTTTCATTGATTACCATATAGTTGATATTTATCAATAAGCTTTTTATTTTTTCATCCAGGTATTTAGCGGAGGATTGGATGGTCTCATTGGTTTGTTTATAAGCATTTCGTTCAATGATACCCGTGGAAAGTTTTAATGCAAAATAGCCTAAAAACACGGTAGAAAAGAGCACACAAAAAATAGTGGCGATAATTATTTTATTTTGTAACTTTAAGTTTTGAAACCTGTAGGTCCATTTCGGGATATTATGAATTGAAAACATTATTTTACCCCATCCTATGAGTATTTACTAAAAATACTATCCATTGATGTATCGGTTGAACCGGCCAGATCTCTTGATGGGAATTGTCTCTTGAGTTTCATAATATTTTCAGCTATCATTCCAGCCGGATTGGGTACTGGTTTGTCTGACCCTCTTGAACCACACTTACGGTGATAACTTCCCTTTCAATCCGGCAGTCCACATTTCGAACGCCGGAGTCATCCCCGCCAACCACTTCCCATAAATTAACAAAAAGAGCTTGTTTGCCCCGGACCCGGTTGATAAAGTAGGAAATATCCCCGGTCGAGGGGTTATCCGGCCCATCCGCATATAACAATAGATTGGTAGCGTCACTGTAACTATAAAGGTTGAATTGGCAGCGCTGCAATAACCAACTGGATTTGACCACACCGGACCGGTTGAGGGTCTGAATATTTTTAAGATATGTAAAAGGTTTTTTCTTGCTGAAGATGCCTGGATAACTCCGGGTCGAAGCGGCCGCCAACTTTCCCGGGATGTGGAGTACCCAGTCGATGGTGGCATCTTTAACACCCTCTATTTTAAAAACTTCCACAAAATAATGGTCGCACCATAGAATGACCCGGCGCATGGCGACTCCGGTATAACTCTGTTCATCCCATTGGACGATCGTATGCGAGTCCAACCCCGGATAACAGCCGTCCCATTTGACTTCGGTATCCAATAAAATGTAGTCCGGCCTTTTAACAAACCTTAATACCTTTCCATCAGCCGGTGGTTGGTTTTCTTCATTAATCATGACCGTATTATGGCTGCCGGTATTTTTATAGTAATCATAATGAAGTTTGGCGCCATAACCGGTGGTTCCCAGATCGGGGGCGATCCGCTCACCAAATGCCAGAAAAGAAATTCCAAGCCGGTCGTAATGGTCATGCTCACCGCCGAATGGGCCATGTTTAACCAGTAAATACCGGCGGTTTGACCCGCGGAAAATCGTCAAGCCCGATCCGGCGGCATCGTGATAATGGGTAAGTTCCATCTTCCGGGTCTCGGGTAAACGAGCGACTCCATAAAGAAATGCTGCCAGACTTGCTTGTCGCGGATGATCTTGATAGATCCGGTTTAACAGCCAACCAAATTCTGGATTACCGTATTCACGAAAGCCAAATTCATATATAGACTCCAGCTGTTCATCCTTTTCGCCATAACTGGCATCATTCAACAAGGGAAACTGGTAGTCGGGCTGAATGAGTTTCAGCGGAAATTGCAACATTGCCGGAAGTCTCGGGTGATTCAGGCGATAAGGGGTATAATAAGCGAATTTTTCATAGGCCAAAAATGATTCCAGAGCAAAAAAATGATATCCAATGGAGCCTTCAAACCAGAATCCGTCTTTTAACAGACCGTTCTCGAGCTGATACTCCAACCCGTACTTGGCATGAACCGCATATTCGATAATATCTTCCCGCCGCAGTAAAATCCCTAAAATTCCCATGGCGGTGTTGATGATCACTTCATGATTATGAAGCTGCGGTGTTCGATGTTCTTTTAGAAATTCGGCTCCGGGCGTCAGGAGATCGGTTTCAATTTTTGCCTGTTCATCAAGGGTTAGGCTGTCAACGATCAAATCATAACCAAGAGCTAACGGGCGGAGCCACATTGCCTCACAAAGGGTCTGGGCATTGGCTTTTCCCGGACCGTTATAAGGAATTCCACCATGGACCTTGTAATTGGGATAATATTGAGCGTATTTCAGCAAAATCTCTTTCGCCATTTCCAGAAACTGCCGTTCTTGAGTAAAAATCCATAACAAACTGAAATAATAACACCCCTGGGCGTTTAATCCGTTGACAATCCGCCACCACGCCCCATCATAAGGCTCACCCATCAAGACTTCCCCGTCAACCGGACAGACATGTTTCTCCGGACTGTTAAGCTCAAAACTCAGAGGTACGGAATGTTTCGAACAATAGTAATAATGGGACCAAGTAGCTATTCCCTCGCTTGGCGCCAGGATTCCATAGTCGACCAAGGGTTTTACTTGATGCTTCATCCAAGAGATTATGGAGTTATCTTGGGTCAACCTTACCCGGTAACTTTCAAGCTGGCTTTGATTGAATTGAAGCATTGAATTATACCTCTTTGTTATGCAGAGTATAGAATCTTTTTAAAAATAATCACGGAAGGTTTAGCGCGTTATTTTCAAAACCAAGTCTAATTTACCAAAGCAGAATTAGAGCCAACTCCATTTTATAACCAAATGACGAGGATGGATAGGCGGTAAACTTACGATCACCAGGGAGAATCTTATCAATTGCTCCCGGTCAATATCGGCTAATCCTTAAAAGGTTCGGCGAAATAGACCCCTTTTAAACCGCTGAATCCAGGTTAGTCCGGAGCATTCCCTTCACCTCCAATTGGCAGTATTATCTTTAAAAAGCGGAGATAAACGTTGCCCGCAAAAAAAAGCAAGAATGATTAAAACAATTTATCTTCTGCTTGTTATAATATTTGTCGAAAGAGGTTTATGATGAACAGACTTAAAAATGTTATCACAGCCATCGACTACATCGAGAACCACCTGATGGAGAATCTTGATTTAGATATCGTCGCCGAGGCTGTACATTATTCAAAATACCATCTGCACCGCATATTCACGGATATGGTCGGACTAACCATTCACGATTATATTCTACGCCGTAAACTGACTGAAGCTGCAAAACTGCTTACATTTTCTGAAAAAACCATTATCGAGATCGCGCTGCTGTCGGGGTATGCAAGTCAGCAGGCATTTACCTGCATCTTTAAGGCAATGTACAAGCAATCCCCCCTACAATTTCGAAGAAATGAGGTGTTTTATCCATTGCAGTTGGAATACAATTTTCGCAATCATCCTGCTCTAAACTTGAAAAGGCTGGAGGCAAAAAGGGAATTACGGTTTGCAACCGAGGAGGATATATCTCTTTGGATGGATCTGGTGCGGCTGGTGATTGACGGGTTTCCCAATCTCATCGAGAAAGAACACCTCAACGTGCTCAGACAAAGTATTGCGGAGCACAGCGCTCTGATCATGACCGAGGGCGACTTGGCAATCGGCATCATGATGATCTCCTATACTACAGGGAGCATTGATTTTCTGGGAATTCATCCGCTTTATCGAAAACAAGGAATTAGCCGGGTTTTTTTGGATAAGGCCCTCTCTGAGCTCCTTGAACATCAGAATATCACCATAACGACTTTTCGCGAAGGTGACAAAGCAGATACCGGCTATCGAAAGATTCTGAAAGATCTTGGCTTTACCGAGGCAGAACTGCTGACTGAATTTGGCTATCCGACCCAGAAAATGATTCTGCCCAACCAAGAGAAAGAGAGCAAAGGGTGACGATGGACAGGCCACATTTAGACAGGAAAATACAAGAAGCAACGCTTCCCCCTCATGAAAGAAAGACCGGGGATGCAAGCACGCCTTTGAATTTCCCCGAGGAAACCGCGCATTTGGGTGAAATCAGGGCGAAACTGAACAAAGCTTTAAAGCGTTATGATGAAACGGTCCGGCGATATGACCAGGAATACATGGATTCAAAACGTTATCTGGCAAATTATCGCCATGAAATCGATCCCAAGGAAATTTTCCAAAACGAGCTCGCCATGAAGCAAATTGAGGGCGTGGGGATTCATGCGGTGCAAATGCGGGACCGAACCGCCAAGTTGTTGGATTCTCCGTATTTTGCACGTATCGACTTCCGGAAAGAAGGAGACCCGGAGCCTTCTATTTTCTACATTGGCAGATTCTCCTTTTCCGATACGGAAGGATCTACGATTCTAATTTTTGACTGGCGAACTCCTATCTCCGGCATGTTTTATGATTGTCAGCTTGGCCTGGCCGGATATGATTCGCCGATGGGGAAAATTAAAGGCGAGCTGACCCGCAAGCGGCAATTTAAAATCTCCCAGGGACAAATGGACTATGTGTTGGAAAGCGCGATCAACATCCAAGATGATGTACTTCAAAGGGAACTCTCCCATACATCGGATCAAAAGATGAAAACGATCATTGCTACCATCCAAAAGGAGCAAAACCGGATTATCCGCAACGAGCAAGCAGACACTCTTATTATTCAAGGGGTTGCGGGTTCGGGAAAAACATCCATTGCCCTGCATCGTATGGCCTATTTGCTCTATCGATACAGGGAAACAATATCCGTACACAATGTGGTTATCCTCTCCCCCAATAAGGTATTCGCGGACTATATTTCCAATGTTCTGCCCGAATTAGGAGAAGAACCCCTCTATCAAATGAGCTTTGTCGACATCGCCGAGATTCAATTGGATGGAATCATCCGGTTTGAACCTGACAGGGACCCGCTTGAAACCAACTATCGCGCTTGGGCTGAGCGGGAGAGGTTTAAATCGGGTATCGATTTTGTTGATATGATGGACCAGTATCTGGACCATACGTCCCTGACATATTTTGAACCTGTTGACTATGAATCTGGCCAATTTAAAGCCACCAAGGAATGGATTTTAACGCGCTATAATGCCTACCGGACCTATCCGGTAAAAAGACGGCTGCACGAAGTATCGGTAGATATCCACGACCGGTTTTCTACGAAAAACCTGCGGGGTGACGAATTACCAAAGCAAAAAGCGATTGAAAGAAAATTGCTTGATATGTTCAAAATCAAAAACACGCTGGCGCTCTACAAAGACTTTTACCGGGCCATGAAAATTCCTGAGAAATTCGTGATGCCGGATAAGAAGACACTGGAATGGGCGGATGTTTATCCGTTTATGTATTTTCATGCGGCATTCGAAGGCTTGAAAGAAAACCGCTTGATCCGGCATCTCGTTATTGATGAAATGCGGATTATACGTCCATTCAGTATGTGGTGATAAACAAGCTCTTCAATTGCAAAAAGACAATTCTTGGGGATTTCGGGCAATCTCTCAACCCCAATCATTTCCATTCTCTTCATGATTTTAAGAGACTTTACGATACCGCCGAGATTGTGGAGCTGAACAAGAGTTATCGATCAACCTACGAGATTATTACTTTTGCCAAGAGAATACAAAATGGAACGGCACTTGAACCCGTTGAACGCCACGGAGATACTCCTGAAATCTTTTTTTGCAGCGATTCTCAGGATGAGCTGGCAAAAATAAGGGGAAAAATTAAGGCATTTCAGTTCAGCGGCCATACAACTCTGGGAATTATCCTAAAAACAAACGGCGCGGCCCATGCGTTATATCAAATTTTATCCGCAGACTGCGATATCCAATTGCTCACGCCTGACAGCCAAAGATTTACGAAAGGAATTACGATTACTTCGATTCAAATGTCAAAAGGACTTGAATTTGATGAGGTAATCATCCTTTCGGCCAACCGTGGGACTTATCACACGGATTATGACCGTAAGCTTTTATATATTGCTTGTACCCGGGCGATGCACAGATTGTCGCTCATTTACACCGGGGAACTGACCGGACTGATAAAAAAAGATGTCTTATAGACAACTTGGGCGGTTTATTGTTTATGTTATATTTTTATACAAACAACATTTTTTAAATTTTTTCCCGCTGCCACAAGGGCAAGGATCATTTCTGCCGATCTTCTCCACTTTACAGGGCACAGAGTTGGCGGCGATTTCCGGCAAAAAGTCTTCATCATACAGCCGGTCGAGTCTTTCTGCTTGTCCACGGTCATCTCCCGCCACTTCTTCATTTCCGGTAAATCAATGTTGTTAATGCATAGCACACCGACAATGGGTATGGGTTTACAATAAACAAAATGCCTGCCCTTGGATTTAGAGCAGGCGCATATGATAGGATTACCCTTACAGTGAAAAGGCCACCACTAAAAACATTTTGAACCGTTCCTTTGCCCGGAGCGCGTGGGGGATTCCAGCAGGCATCACAATACTCTGCCCTTTAGTGAGCTGAAATGTCTCTTCACCGATGGTGATCTCGGCCTCTCCATCCATAATATAGACCAAGGCATCTCCGGAGGAGGAGTGGGAACTTATCTCTTCACCTTGATCGAAGGCAAACAGAGTAAGACTCAACGCCTTCCCTTGCGCCAAGGTACGGCTCACCACTTGCCCGGGTTGATACTCAACCAGCGACTCAAAAGATAACACTGTTTTAAAATCGATATTCTTTAGAAAATGTTGCTCCATAATTTTTTCCTCCTTCTCGGCGCTACCGCGCCGGATTATATTCTCCCGGCAAATTGTTTTCCATAAGCGACGCATCGGGCGATAGCCTCTTCATCCGGATTCCACAACACCTTGAGCCCATCATCCACGACTTCAAAACCGGATTTTTTCAGACCCTCTCCAATCATGGCTAGCGACTCGCCACTCCATCCATAAGTTCCAAATGCGGCTGCTTTCTTTTTTTTAAATCCGAGTCCGCGGATTTCTTCCAACAAACCGGCAACTGAATGAAGGATACCCCGGTTAATGGTCGGTGAACCGATTAAAATCGCTTTGGATTTGAAAACATCCGTGATGATATCATTCTTGTCGAATTTAGCCGCGTTGTGAATCTTGATTTTAATCTCTCCGTTTGCCAGTTGGATGCCCCGGGCGATGTTTTCAGCTACCACCCGAGTTCCGTCCCACATGGTATCGTAAATAATAGTCACTTGATTTTCCTGGTATTCGGAGGCCCACTTCCGGTATTTTTCCACAATCTGCAGCGGATTGTCGCGCCAAATTACTCCGTGACTGGTGCAGATGGCATCCAGTGGAAGTCCCAGTCCGACAAACTCGTCAATTTTTTTGGTAACCAGCGGACTGAATGGCATCAGGATATTCGCATAGTATTTAATACACTCGGCCCATAATTCCTCTTGGTCCGCTTTGTCGTTAAAAAGCCATTCCGTTGCATAATGTTGACCAAATGCGTCATTGCTGAAAAGAACATGATCTCCGGTCAGATAACAAAACATACTGTCCGGCCAATGAAGCATCGGGGCTTCTATAAAAATCAGTTCCTTGGAACCCAGACTCAACTTATCCCCAGTCTTTACCGGATAAAAATTCCAATCCTGATGATAATGGCCTTTCAGTGATTTCATCCCATTTACAGTACAATAAATGGGTGTGTTTGGAATAAGTTTCATGAGCTCCGGCAAAGCGCCACTATGGTCTGATTCGGCATGATTTGCGATGATAAAATCTATTTTCTCCAGGTCGATCTCACTGGCTAGATTGGTGACGAATTCCTTGGCAAACGGTTGCCACACCGTATCAATCAAGGCCACTTTCTCTTCGGTGACTAAATATGAATTGTACGTTGATCCCCGATGGGTAGAGTACTCCCAGCCATGAAAGTTCTTAATTTCCCAGTCGGTTTTTCCAACCCAAGCGATGTTATTTTTAACCTGCTTTTTCATAGCAATCCCTCCTTTAGGCTACTGTATAAAAGGTTTATTGTCTTGTTATTTTGATTATAGTAAAATAATAAGAACAAAGCGGTAACGCATGTTACCAATGTAAAAATTTTTTCACAATTATTGACTAGGAGAACCCAATGGATGAAGTGATCCATGCTCTTTTAAAGTCTACCCTTTTTAAAGGATTTTCACGAGCGGAAATAAGCGTAATCTTAAAAATACTTTCTCATCATCGCAAGGAAATCGAAAAAGGGAACCCTTTAGCTTTAGAAGGCGATCCATGTCCCGGAATTGGCATTCTGACAAAAGGAAGCGCGGAGATTCAACGGGTTTATACCTCTGGCAAATCGTTTACTATCGATACCTTAAAACCGGGAGATTCTTTTGGGGAGATTATTCTATTTTCAGATGTAAGTTGGTATCCGGTAACTATCATTGCGCGGGAAAATACCCAAGCAATATTTTTATCAAGAAAAGCGGTTATTGACTTATGTGGGACTCATCCCTTATTTCTTACCAATCTTCTCCGGCAGCTTTCGAATCGGATTATCCTTTTGAATGAACGCCTGAAAAGCCTCTCTTACCAAACCATTCGTCAAAAAATCGCGAATCTGCTCTTAGATGAGTGTAACCAACAGCATGATTGTAAATTTGAGCTTTCATATTCCCGAAAAGAGATGGCCGATAAATTGGGAATTCCACGACCCTCATTATCCAGGGAATTAGCATTGATGAAACAGGAAGGTTTGATTGAATTCCAAATGAATTCCTTTACAATCTTGAATCCAGATGAAATACGGAAATTTTTATTGAGCTGAATCATTCTTTTTTGGGGCAATCTTTCATGAAGGGTCAAAAACTCAATTAACCGCTTTTCCCATGGGGATACCAAAAATTGTGGCTACTCCCTCTACTTTACGCCAAAAAAATAACCCTCCACCATACTCAGATAGAGGGATATCCTATTAGCCTGCCTTGCCTAAAAAGCTTCAAATCATTGCAACCGGAGATCTTCCGGTAACACTGCAAACTAGTACTCAACGATTGTGAACGTTTTACTTAAGCAAACTCAATTTGAATTATCCCATCGCTGCCTTTTCCGTCCGCAAACGCAACGAACTAACTGCAACCGCGAAGATAATTAGAAGTCCGATAATGATATCTTGGATATAAGCATTAACCCGCATCATATTTAATGCGTTGGCAATAACCCCCCAGAGTAAAACCCCGAAGAAAGTCCCCACTACATTTCCCTTGCCTCCAGCCATCGGAGCGCCGCCGATTACAACCGAGCCAATGGCCTGAAGCTCGATACCCGAACCGGTGCTCGGTTGAGCCGCTCCAACTCTGGAAAGCAGCAGCATTGCCGCAGAACCGACAAACAGACCGTTCAGGGCGAAGAAGATCATTTTCTTCCGGTTTACATGGATACCGGCTAAATATGCTGCGCGTTCATTATTCCCAATCGCGTAGACAGAACGTCCCAATTGGGTATGGACCAGAATAAAATGAATAATGATATATCCTACGATGGCGATGACAAACAGCAATGGAAGAAAATCAAAGAACTTCATGCCGCCCAACGCCTCAAATTGTCCATAAATCGTTTGAATGGTACCTTGGGTAATAAATAAAGCAATTCCTTGAAAGACTCCAATCGCAGCTAAAGAAATAATAAATGAAGGAGCTTTAAAAAGAATGGATGCTCCACCAATAAAAGATGCGCAGGCAATCGCCATCAATATCCCGATCAAAGCCGCCAGCGGGGGGTAAACCCCGTTTCTCATCAACATTGCCATAATCACTGAAGAAAGGCCGATATTGGCGCCCACCGAGATATCGAAGTTTCCGGAGATAATTAAGATCGTTGCGCCACAGGCAACCAAACTCAAAACCGAAATTTGACCCAATAAATTGCTTAAATTTCCCGGCCAGAAATAGCGACTGTTTACCGTCCCGGCAATAATCGAAAGAACAATCACAACCACCAGTAGAAAAAACCATTGATTGGCGAGAATTTTCTTTTTTAATATTGCGCCTAGTTCATTCATTGTTTTTTACCTCCATTATCACTAATACCCAAAAAATATCCCAGCAATTCTTGTTCGGTGACGTCTTTGGAGTTAACTATGGTTACCAGTTTACCCTCTCGCATCACGGCAATCCGGTCGCTAACGGAGATGAGTTCCGGCATGTCCGAGGAAACCATCAAGATACTTTTCCCTTCCTTTACCAGCTCAATCATGATTTCATAGATTTGTTCCTTAGCGCCGATATCTACCCCTTTGGTGGGTTCATCAAAGATGAAGACCTGCGCCTTGCTTAATAACCAACGAGCCAAAATCACTTTTTGCTGGTTCCCGCCGCTTAAAAACCCTACCGGTAATACCAATCCTGCGGTAACTATATGAAGGCGGTCAATTAATTTCTCAGTCTCGGACCGCTCTTGTTTGTGATTTAGAAGGAGATGAAGAAGCTCATTTTTGACAATCATCGCATTTTCCAGGACCGAACGGACATCAAAGAGACCCAGTAATTTCCGATCCTCCGGAATCATGGCCAATCCTTCGCGGATAGCGTCCCTGGGTGAGGCGGGATTAATTACCCTGCCATTCATCAGGATCTCTCCTTGTTCTTTCTGATCGGCGCCAAAGATTACGTTCATCAACTCCGAACGGCCCGCGCCGACAATTCCTCCAAAACCAAGGATTTCGCCCTGATGAAGTTCAAAACTGATATTCTCAAATAGCCCTTGCCGGCTTAAGTTCCGGGCTTGAAAAACTACCGGACCGGTCGTAACTTTTTCTCGGTTGTAAAAAAGCGAACGTTCCCTGCCGATCATACTCTTGGTAATCATTTTAATATCCGACTTTTTAGTTTCAAAAGTCTCTACCACTTGGCCATCTTTTAATACCGTAATCCGATCGCCGATTTGAAAGATTTCGTCTAAATAATGAGATATATAGATAACCCCAATTTTTTGGGAGGTTAATCTTCGCACCAGATCCATCAAGGCTTTGGTTTCTTCAACACCCAGCGAGGAGGTTGGTTCATCCATAATCATAATCTTGGCGTGAATGTGTAATGCTTTGACAATTTGCAGAGTCTGCTGCTGAGCAGGGGCAAGATCTTCCACCAGTGCAGTCTCGGAAATACTAATACTTAAAGAATCCATTAATTCTCGGGCTTTTCGATTTTGGGCGGCATAATCGATCGTACCGAATTTATTTTTAATTTCATGTCCCAGAAAAATATTGTCAGCCACGCTTAGAGACTCAATCAACTCAATATCTTGATAAATTGTAGCGATTCCCATCTCCAACGCCAAATCCGGAGTAAGGCGGGAAAACTCTTTGCCAAAAACTATTATTTCTCCTTGATCCGGTTGTTGGGCCCCGGAAAGTATCTTAATCAGCGTAGATTTGCCCGCTCCGTTCTCTCCCACCAAACAATGTACCTCTCCGGCGATAAGATTGAACTGTACATTTTTTAAGGCTGCCGTATCGCCGAAAGTTTTTGCAATATCATGGACAGCCAGGATTTCAGTCTGTTCTATCTGATCCATCTGCTGTCAGTGCCCCCTTTCACATTGGGATATAATGGGGAAGCTGTCTGAAGAATTATTGAAACCCCATGAGATGTACCATACTTTTATATTGTATATCTCAATCGAGAATTTCATTTTCAAAGACAGCCCCCCACTTCAAAATTACCTTAAATCATCATCCCGGAATTAATTTTTTCATTCACTGGGATCAGGGCTTGGGCGCTTTGTTTGGAGCCGGCAAATAAGATCCCAGTTTAGGGAAGTATTGTTTTGTCAACCCAATCCAAACCGTATCGCATTCCCAAGGCACAACTTTGGTTTTATCCGAAACATTTCCGCGGGTAACCGGGATAACCGGCAACATAATCTGTTGGTTCTTTTTCTTGGAATCCCCGGAAACAAATTGGTGTAAAGCGAGTAGGGAAACCATTCCTTCCCATCCCGGCGAGCTACTAATCGTATAATTCAACTCACCACTCTGGACAAGCGGAATACCCACCGGGGAACCGTTCTGGGCAATAACAGTATATTTTTCCAGTAAACCTTGGTTTTTAAGATATCGGATAACGGCAGCAGCCATATCTTCATTCATGATCCAAAGGATATCGAATTTAGTGCCGGATTGAACCAAATCTTGAGCTTGGTTTACAGCGGTCGGCGGGTCGTACTTGCCATCCCGGACAGCGACAATTTCATTTTTGCCGAGCTCTTTCAGACGTTCTTTCATCGCGCCGGTGATCATTTGAACCGGTAGATGCTCAAGCATACCTGTGATTAAGGCCACTTTTTTGCCCGGAAATTTATTGGCAATATATTCGGCATAGTTCCTGCCCATAGCTTTCCAATCAAAATCAACGGCAGCAACAATGTCATTTCCGGTCGCCAAAGCCTGACCGCAATTATCAACAGTTACCAGAGGAATTCCTGCCTCTTTACATTTCTTTGCGGCAGTGATGGCGCCCTGCTGATTGAAGGAGAAGATCGCCATGCCATCGACACCTTGAGTAATGAGGGATTCAATATTGGATACTTCTTTTTGAACATCATAATCCGAATTCAAAACCACAGTTTTAATTCCCTTCATTTTAGCAGCCCAAACAAATCCATCAACATCTCTTTTATACCAGGTATCAGGGCCGGGAGTCACATAACCATAAGTAAGGCTCTTTTGAGCGGCAAAGTTAGGGACTGTAAAGGTTAATACTAAAAGCAACAGACTGAGCAAATAAGAAGCAACTTTTTTCATTGAAACACACCTCCGTAATTAATTAAGCTAAGTTCGGTTGAAAAAGCCCCGTTTTTTCGGAGAATCCCCCCTTCCCGAAACTTTCTTGATGGTCTTGCCTATCCCGGCTTCGGAAAATCAAATAATTCATTTTCCATCCAAAGCCAAAGTTAATTTGTCCAAAAAACGAACAATATGGATTAATATTTCTACTGTTTTGTCGAATATCCTTCTTTACCTCCCGCGCTTTTTTAGAAAATTTTAAGATATCCACAAGATCCTTGTCAGTATTAACAACTTTCGCTATCCAGCTAACATAATCCAAAGCAAATATTAGCGGCCATCCTTTATGAAAAAGCCAAGAACACGCAGCTGATGAGACCATAGAATGATGCTGCAATAATTTTTATTCTTGGCAGGATTATAATCAAAAAGGACGAATGTAATATTAAATTGTCCATAAAACGAACAAATTTACAACTCAATCAAACTAATATTGTATTCTTTGTCTATTGAAGGGAGGGATCTTGTTTTTCCCAATCATATTTTTTATGGTGGTAAAATTGTGTTTCATTGAATATGAAATCGCTAAATCAAGAATGAATATATCCGGCATTACAAGGTTCATGCTTGAAGCAACGGAGGAAACAGATGAAAAAATTTAAAGTGGGTCTAATTGGTTTGGGTTTTATCGGAACCGCTCATTTGGAAGCATTACGACGCTTAGGCTTTATCGACGTAGTGGCGGTCGCCGAAAAAGATCTGGAAAAGGCCAAATCCACCAATGTGCCAAAAGTTTATGAGCGATGGGAGGATTTGATCTCCGATCCGGAAGTTGAAATTGTTCATAATTGCACCCCCAACCAATATCATTTCGACATTAACAAAGCTTCTCTTCGGGCTGGAAAACATGTCTTTTCGGAAAAGCCGCTAGCCATAAGTTCAGCGGAAACCGGCGAATTGGCCGATCTGGCAAGGCAAACCGGTTTAGTCGCCGGCGTTAATTTCTGTTATCGTTATTATCCAATGATGCAATGGGCCAAAAATTTGATTGCTTCAGGTTATCTCGGAGAAATCCGGGCGATTCACGGCCGATATTTGCAGGATTGGCTGATGTTCGATACCGATTATAATTGGCGGGTGGAAGAGGATCAAGGCGGACGCGCCAGAACATTAGGTGATATCGGTTCTCATTGGTGCGACTTGGCGCGGTATCTTTCGGGGTTGGAAATTATTGAAGTGATGGCGGATTATGCAGTAATCATTCCAGTACGCCGCAAACCCATTCAAACGGTGGAAACATTTCAGCAACAGTCGGTAGAAACCGAACCGGTGCAGGTACATACTGAAGACTGGGCCTCCGTTTTACTCCATTACGAACGGGGAGTCGTGGGTAATTTTACAGTTTCTCAAATTAGCGCCGGCCATAAAAATGGCCTGGAAATTGAGATCGATGGTTCATTACGATCCCTGTCTTGGAAGCAGGAAGACCCGGAACATCTATTCATTGGCGAACGGAACGGGGCGAACCACCAGTTATATAAAGATCCCTCCGCTATGCCATCCGCGGCAAGCCGGTTCGCTCATTATCCTTCCGGCCATACTGAGGGTTTCCCGGATTGTATCAAGAACAATCTGAGCTCATTTTATTCCGCCATCGAAAATCAGGAAAAAAATTATCCCACTTTCGAAGATGGCCATCGGATTATGAAAGTGATTGAAGCTATCGTCCAGAGCGGAGCCGAAAAAAGATGGGTTACACTATAAGAAAATGAGGTGATCCAATGAAGTTAGGAGTATTTACGCCATTATTTCAACAATTAAGTTTTGAAGAAATGCTGGATAAGGTGGCGGCCTGTGGCTTGGAAGCCGTTGAGATCGGTACCGGCGGGTATCCGGGTGATGCACACTGCAAACCGGATTTGTTATTAAACAACAAGCAATCGCAGCTTCAGTTCCTGAAAGCCATCACCGATAGGGGATTGGCTCTTAGCGCTTTATCGTGTCATGGAAACCCGCTTCATCCCGATCCAACCATTGCCGAACGCGATCATCATTTACTTCTGCAAACACTACAACTGGCCAATGAACTAGGCGTCGATCGAATTTGCCTTTTTTCGGGATGTCCCGGAGAAGGCCCCGGCGCCAAATATCCCAATTGGGTTACATGTGCCTGGCCGCCGGAGTTTTCGCAGGTTCTGAAGTGGCAATGGGAAGAACGAGCGATCCCATACTGGCAGCAAGCTGCCGCTGAGGCTAGAAAATATGGAGTCACCAAACTGGCATTTGAAATGCATCCCGGATTTTTGGTCTATAACCCGGCAACTTTATTAAAACTGCGAAACGCAGTGGGTCCCGAAATCGGCGCTAATTTCGATCCCAGCCATCTTTGGTGGCAAGGAATCGACCCCGTAGAAGCCATTAGGGTATTGGGTTCGGAAAAAGCAATCTATCACTTTCATGCCAAAGATGTTGCTATCGATAAGCATAACTGCGATATCAAAGGCGTTCTTGATACCACGCCATATAACGATTTATCCAACCGTAGCTGGACATTCCGGACTGTAGGTTATGGTCATGGCGCCGACCAATGGAAATCAATCGTGACAATGCTCCAGATACAGGGATATAATTATGTAATGAGTATCGAGCATGAAGACCCGCTGGCTTCCATCGATGAAGGGCTGGGAAAAGCGGTTCAATTTTTGCAGCAAATTCTGTTTAAGCAATCACCGTCCGAGATGTGGTGGGCCTAATTACAATTGTCGAAAAGGAGGCGGATACGATGAATTTTGGAGTGAATTCCTTCTTATTTAGCTCCCCATTTGCCACAAACGAGCGTGCCTTGTATGAAAAAGTCGCCCGAATGGGATTTGAAGTGTTTGAAATGGCAGTGGAAGATCCCGAATTGATCAATGCCGATGAAGCACGGGCTTATTTAGATCGCTACCGGCTAAAACCGGTTGTCTGCTCGGTCGTTGGAATGGATAGAAATATGGCTGACGAAAATAGTGACGTATTTCAAAACGCCGATCAATATCTCCGTTTTTGCATCCAATTCGCTGCTAAAGTTGATGCTAAAGTTGTCTGTGGACCTTTCCATTCTGCGGTCGGTTTCACTGAGCTCCTAAGTGAAGCGGAGCGGCAACGCGTATTGGACCGGTTGGTTCCCCGGCTCAGATCCTTGGCTACGATGGCCAAAGATCTGGGAGTATTACTGGCTTTTGAACCGTTAAACCGTTTTGAAAACTGTCTAATCAACACTGTCGCCCAGGCGTTGGAATTGATCAAAATGGTGGACAATGACGCCTTAGGAATTCATCTGGATACTTTTCACATGAACATTGAGGAGAAAGATATTCCCGGAGCGATCCGTACCGCGGGTACTGCAGCTTATCATATTCATACCTGCGAGAATGATCGTGGGATCCCGGGGACAGGCCATATTCCATGGAGCGAGATTGCCAAAGCCATCCGGGAAATCGATTACCATGGGGACTTGGTGATTGAGTCTTTTACCGATCAGGTGCGGAGCATTGCCCAATCCGTATCTGTCTGGCGCAAGCTGGCGCTTTCATCCGAGGACTTAGCCGAGAACGGTCTGCAATTTTTGAAAAAGAATTTCATCTCCACACGCTAGGATCAATGTGGTAAAATATTAGCAGATTTTCGACAATTGAAATATCAAATGATAAAAGGTTGTAATCCATGAAAACTGAGCAGTCTGAAAAAAATCCGGTATTTGGTTGGTTCGGGCCGGCGGCCGGGGCAGCTATTTTTAGTATTATCAAAAGCTCCGGCCCTTTATCCCGGGCCGAAATTGTAAGAGAAACGGGGTTATCCAAGTCTACCGTATCCATGCATGTCGACAAATTGATCAAAATTGGCTTGGTCAAAGAAGAGCATAATAATCGTTCCGGAGTCGGACGAAAAGGCTTGTTATTGAGTTTTGCGATTGATTCCGGTTACATTATCGGCATCGATCTGGGCGCCAGTAGTCTGAATGTGGCTTTATGCAATTTGAATGCCGAGATCACCGACTATCGCACCGAAGAGATTTTTGTTTATCAAGGGCCGGAAAAAGTGATGGAACGGATATTCGATTTAACGGATCAATTATTGGTCACGCATCAGCTAAACCGGAAAAGTATCCTCGGTGTCGGGATGGGCATCCCCGGCCCGGTGGAATTTGCAACGGGAACCCCGGTCTCCCCTCCGATTATGCCTGGTTGGCACCGCTACCCGATTAAGAAAACCTTGACGGATCATTTCGGCTGCCCCGCTTATGTAGATAATGACGTAAACGTAATGGCTTATGGTGAAAGATACAGCGGCCACGGAAAGAATGTTGACAACTTTCTTTTCATAAAAGTCGGAACCGGAATTGGGGCCGGGATTTTTTGCGACGGAAAATTGTACCGAGGCTCCCAGGGTTGCGCGGGGGACATTGGTCATATCGGAGTTGACGGCAATACTACCCCTTGTTATTGCGGCAATAAGGGTTGCTTAGAGATTATTGCCGCAGGGCCAGCCATCGGCAATTTGGCAAAAGAGACCGCAGAGGCCGGAAAAAGTTTTTTGTTGGCTGAGAAGTTAAAAGAGCAGGGTTTCATTACTGCCAAAGATGTTGGAACCCTTGCCGAACATGGTGATTTGGCATGCGTTGACTTAATTCAAAAAAGCGGCCGGACCATTGGACAGGTGCTGGCAAAATTGATTAACTTTTATAATCCTTCCTTAATCATTATTGGCGGCGGAGTTACCGGACTAGGGGGACGTTTTCTGGCTGCCATAAAGGAAGTCGTATATAGCCGTTCTCTCCCCTTAGCCACTCGGGAATTAGCCATTCGGAATTCCAGTTTGGGGGAGTGCACCGGAATGATCGGGGCGGCGGCCATGGCCTTAAATGAAGTCTTTTCTCATCATCATGTTACTGAGATGGTTTCGATGGAAAACAGCCGGCTTTTTGCCCTAATGCAATGAAACCGGAAACTCACCTCTTGCACAATGGCTCCGTAGATTTGCGTCTGCAAGATTCGGCGTAATTCAGGTTGACCGGGAAAGTTGAGCTCACAGGTAAATATGGTTCCAAATACCGGTAAGGATATTGTATCAAACCAAGCGGCCCGATCAAGGCCGCTTGGTTTTTTCAAATCGCCGGAAGGAGGTTTGCCGAAGATGCTTTTCATTTTTAAGCCCCCATCCCCCTCATCGCCCTCATGACCCAAAAAAAGCGGCTAAACGCTCCGCCTCTGTGGCTTAATTGTCCATAGGTTTCATAACACGCAAGTATAGTAAAAAACGATTTTTCAACCGGATGAGGGGCATGAGGGTGATGGGGGCCAAAAAAAATAAAGCCATTCGTTTTCGATAGTCCCTTCATTACCGATTCTTTCCGTTCAGGAATCGTTTCCCTCATAAAACAATTCCTTTCCGTCATCCGGAAAACCGTTTCTGTCATAAAATAAATCTTTTCTGTCATTCAGAAAATCATTTCCGTCCAAAATAAATCATTTCTCCCGTTCAGGAAATCATCTCCCTCACAAAATAAATCCTTTCTCCCGTTCAGGAAACCGTTTCCCTCACAAAACAAATCATTTCTCTCGTCCAGGAAACCGTTTCCCTCACAAAAAGGCGGTGGTTTATCATATCCCATCATTTTCATTCGGCTCTCATCCACACCCAAGGTATAAATGAATCCTGTCGGTATCTTTTTCTTAAAAAGGGTAGAATAGTTTACATCCTATACAAGATATGGATATATCAACCGTTCCATACATGAACTCATCTCGCCAACAACCCTTCCAAGATATATGGGAGCATCCAGGATAATAGCATCAACTTCCGCAACTTTTTAAAGAACTGGTGTCAAATCATCTTTTATGGCACATTGTCCAATAAACTACACCCTGTCCATTGTCGAATGAGTATCGGATAAAATAAATGAACTAAAGATTGCCAATTGAGATTGGGACAAGCAGTATCAAACTGGCAGCGGTTTTCCACTAAAATAATTTTTCTTGCTATTTTTAATAATCGTGCTAAAATTAAATTACCGGTGGTAATTACCAATGGTAATTTAATTTTTTAGGAACAACTTCAATGCCAAAAGGTCTATCAAAAGGGATAACCAAGGAAAATATCGTCAACGTTACCCTTGCGTTGATTCGGGACCAAGAAAATATTCACAGCGTCAACTTAAGAGAAATTGCGAGAGTGCTGGGATGTGCCCATACCAACCTTTATAACTACTTTGCGGATTTCGATGCCATTCTATGGGCAGCGCTGGACACAATTCTAATCAAGTCGACCGAATTTATACTTTCCGGTATGAACGAGGTCGAAGATCCCCAAGCGAAGCTCCAGCTATTCTATGAACGATTGATTGACTATTACCTGCAAAATAAAGGTTGGTTCCGGCTTTTCTGGATGGAAAAACTACGGGGAGAAAGAACGGAAAGCAACATCCAACTTACCGCCACTGTGGTTGGCGAGTATGTGATCATGCTTGCCGAATTGTTTAAAGAAATCTATGGCGTGAAGCTTACCAACCAGCAAACCATGTATGTTTTTCATACCGTTCACAGCTATATGAATGGAGAAATATCTATTTTCATTGCAGGCAGAGGACTAATTTCCGGGGAAGAGGAATTTAAAAAGTATCTTCTGCGGGAATGCCTAAAGGTAAGCAAGCTTCTTGTGCTTGATCCGGTTTGTTAGGCAAGGGTATCCAAGCCCAGAGAATCCACTGCCTGAAGAGGATAGGATAGCTAAGGCCAAATATTCTGAACCATCGCTCATTTTCGAGGGAAAGGAACGGGAATTGACTTGAAGAAAAAAAATACGATTGAAAGAAATCCCAAGAGGCCCGTTGTATCTAAACGTATCTTCCAGGCTGTACTCGGTCTGAACGGCATTTTTACCCTATATACGGCCTATTTAGGATTTGCTTATGGCGCGGTAAATTGGTACTATGGATTCCCCGCCGGGCAAGAATATTCGCAGGGGCTTAGGATATTAGACAGCAATCTGCGGTTTTACAGCGGCCTATGGCTGGGCATCGGCATCATCTTGTTTTGGATGATTCCCCGGATCGACCGGGACAGGACGACGCTTCGGGTTATGGCGTTGCTTTTTTTCCTTGGCGGCATTGGCCGTTTGATCTCCATCTTCACCTGCGGCTTGCCTTCCTGTCTTTACTTGGCTTTTGTACCGCTCGAATTGGGATTCCCGCTTCTTGTCCTCTGGCAAAAGCATATCATATCCTAGAGGACCGGAAGTTATGAACGGGCCTCAAACCAAGGCAAAATACTAATGAAAATCCGGTGAGGGGGTTAATGATATGAAGAGTCAAGCCGATTTTAACTCCGGTGAATTTCAACTGCATCCAAACCCTAATTTCAATTACCAATTAAACCGCACGTATAACGTAAGCAATGGGAACCTGGATGAAATAAAAGAACTAGCCGCAAAGTTAACCAGCATTAAGGTTTGGGAAAAGGAAATGAGGGCTCTGGCCGAAAAAGCTTTCCAGGAAAACCGGATCAAAGATGCGATTGCCTATTACCGAATGACCGAATTCTTTATGTATGACGGTAACCCGGATAAAATAAAAACGTACGACGAATCAATCGAATTGTTTTATCAATATCATGATCCATTGTTTAAAACGGGTGTATTACAGCTTGATCAGGTTCCTTACGAGCAAGGGTATTTACCGGTAATCCACACCATGCCCGAAGGGAAATGTGTAGATACCATTCTGCTCCACGGCGGATTTGATTCCTATATGGAAGAGTTCCTTCCTTCTTTATTGTATCTCAGGGAAAACGGCTTCGAAGTTTTTTTATTTGAGGGCCCGGGCCAGGGGAATGTCCTGCGAAAGCAAGGCCTCACTTTTTCAATTGAGTGGGAAAAGCCGGTAAAAACATTGCTGGATTATTACAGCTTACATGAGGTAACCATCATCGGCATATCGATGGGAGCTATTCTGGCGCCAAGGGCGGCGGCGTTTGAAACCCGGATCCAAAGGATTGTAGCCTGGAGCGTCTGTACAAACATGCTTGAACTGCTTCTGGATGCCGTTCCCAAAGCGGAACGGGATGCTTTAAAAGAATTGCTACGGCAAAAAGAAAAAAATACCATCAACGACCTCATGGATAAACAGATGGCAAGAGAGCCCTTAATCGACTGGGCTATGCATCATGGTTTTTATAATATGGGCGTGGATAACCCCTATGACTATATGATAGCGGCCAATCACTATACCTATGCGGATGTTGCCGATCAAATCACCCAGGATTTCTTATTGCTGGGTGCTGAGAAAGACCACTTAATCCCGATAGAAAACTATAAATCGGCTATGGATAGCCTTCCAAATGTAAAGTCCTTGACATACCGATTGTTTACCGCAAAAGAAAATGCCGCCAGTCATTGCAATACCGGAAATCCCAAATTAGTTCTGGATACTATCGTTTCCTGGATAAGAACTATTAAGGCGCGTCAAATAATATCTCTTAACAGCCTGCCAAGCCGGCTGGCACGAACTTGCCTTCTTTCCCCAGCCCAGCGCCTTCTCACCCGGAACTTTTTGGGCACCAAAAGTTCCCAAATCGATGTTATGATGATAATATCAAAGTCGAAGGATCAAGATTGCAAACCAAAACCCGCTACCCATAGTTAGCGGGTTTTGGTTTGGGCGCTCTTTCCCGAAGTTTAAAAAATGTTACTGTCCACTATTGGTTTTATCAAGAGCATATAACCAATTCTGCCGGACCTTTCCATGGTCACTTATGATATTTCCTTTCGTATCGGGTCTAACGGCGAAAAATTTAAATTCTCCCTTCCTTCAACAATCTATAGCAAATAATCATTAACCTTTTCTGCAATTTTAGTCAGTTCATTGCCTATATTAGGACTCTCAAGCCGCATGATGCTTTCCTCCGCGCTCCCAAAACTCAATAAATTAATACTTCCGTACCATACAATCCTTTGATCGATCACCGCAAATTTTTGATGAATATTGGAGCGGAAAACTACCCTGACTCCTGTATTTTTTAACAAGTCTAAACAACTCTGCAAAACGGTTACATCTCTTCCTTGAAAATCTCCGACCGGCCTAGTCACTACTAATACTTTGACTTTATTTCCTAATGCCGCCTTAATGTATTCTAGCATCTGTATAGTCCGTTTTTTAGTAACGTAAGGACTTACAATAAGAATCTCCCGGGATGCATTCAAAATATCATTGCTATATACGGCTAAAAAGTTATTCTTATCAAAAATGATGTCGATTGACTCTGCTACAACACTTTCACCTTTTGCTTTATACCCAATACCGGCGTATCCTGAAAGCCGCTTATGATACATTTTCTCCAGCATCTTCACCTGAATATCCACATAATCATAAATCTGCACTTCTTTTTTGTTCGCGAATAATCGGTGAAGCCTGCCGGCATATTGCTGTAAAGTCCCCTTCCACGAAATCGGCATGGTTAAAAACAGAGTATCCAAACGAGGTTCGTCAAAACCTTCCCCGATATATTTACCGGTAGCAACCAAAGTCAATGGTTGATCGACGGGCGTATCCACGATTTGTTTCATAATTTCCTTCATTTCCTTCGCACCCATCCCGCCTGTTAGAACAAGCACATCCGGAATATTTTCTCTCAATTCTTTCGCAAGGATTTCCACATGAATGATTCTATCCGTCAAGATAATACAGTTCCTACCGTTTTCATGGCTTTTTACTACGTCACGAACAATTTGCTGATTTCGAATGCCGTTTTGGACAATTTCCGAGTATAAATCTTGAATCGATACTTCTTTCTCATCCTTATCCACAGGAACTCGAAGAGAAGTAAATCTTGGTATGACATAATGATCAAAAGGTCTATTTTCAGCCTGTTTTTTGGCATCATCCCTGTAGCGGATTGGCCCACATTGCATGAAAATGATAGGATGATGTCCGTCCTTTCGGGTAGGAGTAGCGGTTAATCCGTATACATATTTGGCATTGGTGTTCTTAAGTATGGTTTCAAAACTGAAAGCTGAAACATGATGGCACTCATCAATAATAATCATGCCATAGTTTTTTACGCACTCTCTGACTTCACCCATTCGGTTCAACGATTGCATCACCGCGATATCGATGATCCCGTTTAAGGTGTCCTTCCCTGCTCCCAATTGTCCGATAATACTTCGAACCTTTTTTCTCCCTCTTTTTTTCCCTTCATCAATATCCGGTAGTTTTTCATTGATACTCAAAAACTCAGTTAACCGCTTTTCCCATTGGGAAACCAAATTTACTTTATCAACCAAAATCAGAGTATTTACTTTCCGTTCCGCAATGAGCTTTATAGCCACAACGGTTTTTCCAAAAGCTGTTGTCCCACAAAGCACGCCGTTATTGGCTTTCAGTAGTTTATCAAGGGCTAATGGTTGTTCATCCCGTAAATTGCCCATAAACTCGACATCAATTCTTTTACCTGAATTTGTCTTATCAATAAAGCGAGTATCAATATCAAGTCCATCCAATAACTCTTTTAAATCCCGTTCGCACCCTCGTGGCAAGCATAAATATTCTTGAGTTTCGTCCGAGCAGGATATTACCCTTGGTATCGTCTTTGTCGAAAGCCGCATCGCCTGAGATTTATAGAATTCGGGGTTTTTGAAAGCCGCCAACCGTTTGATATGGTTCAGAGCCCTTTGAGATATACCCGATTTTCCAATGAATAGCATATTGGCTCTCACAATTTCAACATCCGGCGGAAAATCATTCTTCGATAATTGAATCTTCTTTAATTCCCAAGGCTTTTCATCTTCTTCCTCACCGGTTCGCAAGGCTCCAAGTTCACTGCCATGACAAAGTTTTGATGTAAGCATTTCAATCTCATCTTCATTTAGTTTTTGAATGGTGGACAAAAATGCCCATTGATCACCATAGGGACTGCATTTTTCATCAACAAAAACGCTGTTATTATAATTTCTTGCCGCTTTTTGCAAAGGCAAAGCAATCAAATTTCCAAACCCGCCTTTGGGCATAGTGTCCTGATTGGGAAAAAAACGGTCATATGACCTAAAGGTTATTTCATGCCTTTTGCTCATGGAGTAAGTGAGTAAGGCACTACCAAATTTTCTTGCTAAAACTGCTGATATAGGATTCTCAAAGAAAAACCAAACATGGGCTCCTTTGCCTGAACGTGAACGTTCGACAGCTAACTGAATTCTGAATTCGAAACAAGTTTCACGTAATACCGAAACATCCTTTTGCCATTCCTCATCATCAAAATCAATGGCCAAAAAGCAGCAGGTTTCATCCGGCAATAAAGGATATATTCCCGCAACAAAATTATCAATCCCGCGTAAATGGGCATCAATCACTTTTTCATCCAGTTTGTCTAACGCCTTATGGGCACAGTCAGCGCATTTTCCTTTCGGTTTAAAGCACAATCCGGGCCGCCATTCATTCAAACAAACCGGTGAATAGCCGGAAGTTCTCTTCCTCTGCGCCTTCAAAGAAGGTGGGCTTTCCCATCTTTTTGCATAAACATCGTCCCGGCCTTTAAAGAGCGACATGAATAGTTTGATTTTTTCCGAAGGGGTTGAGAGGTTATTAATATCCGGATTCTCTTCTTTATTGCAATCCGCTTTAATCATTTCCGGCACTGGTTTTGACTCCGTTGCACCCAAATTAGGCGCAAAATCAAAAGGAATCCCTGGCTGTTCAGGAATTCCCAATTGAAGCCTTAACCGTTTATTTTCTTCCCGCAAACGATGATTCTCACTCTGTAACCAATGGTACTTCGTGAGCAATTCGTTATAATCCATATTGATCCTCAATATTCATAATACTTCTGTACCCTTATTTAATAAGATTTTCAATATCCATCTTGGCATAAATGATTCTCTATATTTCTACCTCATGTTCCGTCACTATATAAAAAACTAAGAAATGTTTTACAGGCAACATCCTGTATTCGGCTTCAAGTGGTTCCATTGGTTGAAAAACCTTACAAGAGTATGGAAATTGTTGAAGCCGAATTAGCGATTTATCAAGGGCATCAAGCAAATCCCTTGCCGCTTTGGGCGCTTTGAGAATATCGGCAATATAACTTATAATATCGCTCAAATCTTTTTGCGCCAAAGGCAAGTATTTCAGTTTATACATTATCCTCTGCTATTTTATCCCCAAGTTTGGCCCTCAAATCTGAGAATATTTCTTCGTGGGAATAGCGTACCTCCGACGTTTTTGATTGTCGTTCCGCTTCCTTTAACTTAAGGTAAATTTCACTTTCAAACAATTTGCGTTCATAAGTTTCAATGCTCATCACAACCATGTCGCCATAGCCATTTTTGGTCAAGAAAACCGGCTCTGCAGTCTCGTGTACAATCTTTGAAATTTCCGCAAAATTATTCCGTAAATCCGAAACCGGTCTAATCTGGGGCATTAAATTCACCTCGAATTATTAATTTATCACCAAAATATCATAATTATGCTAAGATGTCAATTTATTTATAATCGCTCCTCCATAAACCCCAAAAATAAACAAGCCCCATCATTTCTACTACTCTCCCAAGTAGGAACTAGGGGCTTCGATTTGACAGAGCTTATAAATAAAAGTAGTATCTCAAATAAACCATAATATGAATTGACAGTTTTGCAAATCCTTTTTCTGCACAAAATGTTCTAATCCCCATGTAAATAAGCTTTGCAACTCACTTATGATACTTCTCTCACTATCGGGTCTAACGACTAAATTTTTTAAGGGCCAAAAAACATAAAACCCAAAGGAGCCTATATTTTCTTCGTAACAAAACTTAGTTACCAAACTTAACTTTACTTATTTATGATCTTCTAAGCATCCTGTGACTTCGGATAAACCTACAATATTAAAAAAATTTCTCTTTTATGTCAAAATGTTTTATAGAATGAGAAACAAACCTCCGTCCATCTGGATAGCCTCGGTGAGAAAGTTGCGGCAGGGCAGTATGGGAAGTGACATTCCAACTTACCCCAAGTTTATCAGTAGATCTGCATGATTTTACATTTATTCAGGTCTATTTGCTATGTGTTTAGTACCTACTCACATAACAAGTTTTTATCTATACCGGCTAATTCTCTTTCCAAATATTTTAAGGTCTTCATCTTTTCTCCGGTTTCCTGCTCATCGTATAAAAACTGCTCAAGGAACTCCCAGATATCCTCCAGCTTATAGTGTTATATCCGGATGAATTTCAATATCGTTACCAATATTTTTTCTATAACTTTCGAGAAATTTCTCATAATAAGGTTCTCCTCTGATATAAGAGGGCTCCCATATAGCAGGCTCACGTTTCACGATTTCTTAAAACTCCAGTCCATTAATCAACCGTTTTATCTCTTCAAGATGCGGCAAAGCGGGAATTGCCCCCTTTTTGGTGGTGGTCAAGGCTCCCATTGCATTTGCAAAACGGACTGTTTTTTGAAATTGGTTTTCATTGAGTTCGCTAATTTCTCCAAGTGACAAATCGCTAAATTGATATAACACTCCGGCTAAAAAGGCATCCCCTGCTCCGGTGGTATCAATTGTCTGAACATTAAAACCAGCAACCCTTCCGGCCCCGCCGCGATAGCGATAAAAACAGCCTGCCGGACCAAGCGTGACCAGAATTACACTGATCCCCATTTCATATAGAAACGCGGAACCTTGCGACAAATCTTTTGTTCCCGTGAGCAACTCCAATTCTTCCTCAGAGACTTTTACAATATCCGCATATTCCAAACCGGCTTTCATCCGCTTTATTGCCAGTTCCTCATTTGGCCAGAGCAGCGGACGATAATTAGGATCGTAAGAGATGAGCGAGTTTTGTTGTTTTGCAAATTTAACAGCGGCCAGAGTGGCACTCCGAGCTGGCTCATCGGTCATTGAGATCGAACCGAAATGAAATATTCGGGCCTGTTTCAGCAAATCATAATCAAGATCATCCGCAGTTAACAGCTGGTCGGCCCCGGGATTGCGGTAAAAACTAAAGGAGCGGTCTCCGTCGGGGTTTAAATGGACGAAAGCCAAAGTAGTGCTGGCAGTTTTGGAATACTTTAAACCGGATATCCCTACACCGCACTGTTGAAGCACTTCTTTTAAAAAGATACCGAAGCGATCATCACCAACCATCCCGATAAAAGCGCACTCCTTACCCAGCTTAGCCAGAGCTGCCAAAACATTAGCCGGAGCTCCGCCTGGGTTTTGTTCAAAGAGTTGGTTGCCGGTTAATGATAAACCAGTGGGGGAGAAATCAATCAGTAATTCCCCTAAAGCCACCAGATCAAGCATCTGCTCCCCTCCCTTGAGATGATTGCCCTTCAGTTAATTCCCGATACTGACCGGCTTCAACATCGAAGTAACTGATCACATACTGGTGATTCTTCAGATCAGCCCTCAATATTGTATCATATTGGCCTTTTTTCCAAGCAATTTGTAATCCATTTTCATTACCGGTCTCTACGATCCGGAAATCACCGTTAAATGCGGGATAAGCATTCCGAAACTTCATTAAGGCTAACATTTTTTGCACAACCGGCCGCTTCAGATTGGCTTCAACCTCTTCTGTTGTATAATAATGCCGGTTAATATTCCGTCCTATCTTAGTGGCTTCCAACAACTCCAAGTCATTTGCTCCGGCCAGTAAGCCCACATAATAAACCTGAGGTATGCCCGGCGTAAAAAACTGGATGGCTCTCGCCAAAAGATAGGCGTCGTCGTTATTTCCCAAAGCCGAATAATATGTACAATTTATCTGATAGATATCAAGATTATTATAAGCCGCGGTATTATATATTTTTTTAACATTAGCGCCGTGTGAAAAAAGGTATTCCTTGGTTTGCTCTATTTCCGCATCGCTTAAGAGATCCCTGATATCCACTATTCCAATTCCATCATGGGTATCAAGCGTGGTAAATTGCTTACGCGGGCAAATGTTCAGCCAATGAATTAAATTACGGTTCGAACCACTGTAAAGGGCATGTAACAGCAGCATTGGCAGAGCAAAATCATAAACCCAATAGCCCTTCTCGGCCAATTTCATTTGGAGCGAATAATGTTCGTGAATTTCCGGTAAGATTTCCACCCCATAAGGATCTAATATCCCTTTTGCATAATCTAACAACTCCCAAACATCGGGTTCGACAAAGAAACAGTTGGTCCCTTTCTTTTTTGTAGCGTAGGCAAAGGCGTCCAGCCGGACAATGGCCGCACCTCTTTGGGCCATACCAATCAAAGATTGCGCTACAAATTTACGGGTCACGCTTGCTTCCAGGTTGAGGTCGACTTGCTCTTCATCAAAAGTACACCAAATTTTTTCCCTGGTACTATCGGCGAATTCCACTTCCACATACGGAGCCCTCGGTTTTCGCTTATAAATAAGGTCAATGTCTGCCGGGCTTGGTTCCCCGCCAGGCCAAAAATCCTGATAACGGATAAAAAAGTCGGCGTAGGGAGAATCATCTTTATATTTGGCGAAATCTTGATAATACTTCGATCCTCGTGAGATGTGATTGATCATGAAATCAAACATCAAATAATGATCCCGACTCAGGTCCTTGATATTCTCCCATGTACCAAAACATTCATCCACCGCTTCATAGGTCAGCGGCGCAAAACCTCTGTCTGCCGAGGACGGAAAAAAAGGAAGAAGATGCAGCCCGCCAATAATACCTTTAAAATATTTTTTCAACAGACTATCTAGTTCTATTAAATTTTGGCCCATACTGTCGGCGTAAGTAATTAGCATGATCTCATTTTTTAGCGGCATACTTTCCTCTTCTTTAGCACTTTATTTATACTCGTAGTTAAAATTTTTTCCTTAAGTATTATCCTCTACCTGCTCCTTAAAGTGGAAGCCAATTAATAACTCGCGCAATATAAGGATCCCAAAAATCAAAGTCGTGAATTCCGGGTCCCTCTTCATGATATAAATCTAGCCCTATTTGTTTAGCATAGGCTATAAATGGTTTAAATTGTGTTTCGTGCCGAACATCTTCCGTACCGCAAGCCATATAAAGTTTGGGTAGTTGGGCACCGGATTCTTTTAGTTTTTTGGCTAACGCGTAAACGTCATTGTCGCTGCCTTTTATTTTAGTAATATCCCCATAGGTGTCTTCAAAACGTTTTAGTGTAGCGGTTGCATTTTCTTGTGAATATCGGCTGATCATTTCATCAATATCCAGGCTGCCCGACAGACATGCCGCAGCGGCAAAAAACTCCGGCCTTCTAAACGCCCATAAGAAAGCGCCCCGTCCTCCCATTGAAAGCCCGGCAACAAAATTGTCTTCCCGCTTTTTTGAAAGTGGAAGCATTGCACGGACGAAGAGTGGGAGCTCTTCAGAAAGGTAAGAGAAATAATCCATCCCGTGCACCATGTTGGAATAACTGCTGACATAAGCTGACGGCATTACCACCGCCAGCTGTCTTTTCTGCGCATATCGTTCAATCGACGAATAGCGGATCCAGTTGGTGTGATCACCCCCATTGCCATGCAAAAGATACAATGTTTTAAATTTGATGGTGGGATCATAAACTTGCCCCAGAGTCTTGTCCTTGCTTTTTTCATCAAAATAGGATGGAATAAGAACCGTAATGGAAGTATCCATGCGAAGATATTTGGAGTAAAAATTACATTGGATCTCATTCATATAAAACACCTTCTTTCAACATGAATTACGTTTTCCGTTGCGCCATAAAAAGTATACAGAAATCAGCCTTTAACAGCACCTATCGTCACACTGGAGATAAATTTTTTCTGATTGCAGAGGAAAACAATGAATAATGGAATCGTAACGCAAACACATCCCGCCAGAATCAATTCCTGAGGAAAATTATACATATCCATGGTATCGTTTAACGTAGGCAATAAAACCATCACCGGCATTACCTTAGGATCGGAAACCATCATGGAAGGCCAGAGATAATCATTCCATTTACCCAAAAACTGTAAGATTGACATGGCGCCTATTACGGGAGAACATAACGGTAATACAATTTTCGTAAAAATAGTCAATTGATTGGCGCCGTCAATTTTTGCAGCTTCAAATAAAGAGTCGGGAAGGCTAACCATATATTGACGCATCATAAACATGGTAAAAACATTGGCGATTGTCGGAACAATTTGCACTTGATAAGTATTTAGCCATCCTATTTTACTAAACATAATGTAAAGGGCAGGCATCTTTAGTTCCAATGGAATCATAATTGTGGAAACAATTACCATAAACAACACATTTCGGCCCTTAAATTTAAATTTTGCAAAAGCATACCCTGCCATGGCCCCAATTAAAACTGAAAAAAAGGTATAGATGGCAGAGATAAATATTGAATTAAAATAAGCTTGAAAAAATAATCCCCCACTATATTTTATCAGTCTTACATAATTGTAAAATGTAGGAGAATGGGGTATTCCCCCCGGATTAGCTGAAAGTTCAGTCGCTGTTTTGAGTGATCCGCAAATCATCACATATAGAGGTAATATAAAAAGAAGCAAAGTAATAAACAAAAAACTCATGCTGATGATTGATAATTTGGTATTTTGCTTCATCTTAAGCATTTTAATCACCATCTTCCTTTAATAACTTGAACTGAAACATCGAAAGAATAAATATCATAAGAAACATGAGCCAACCTGTTGCTGACGCCATCCCAAAATTACCGTTGGCGATATTTGTCGTTACAAGGTTCATAATTGGGGCAACATCAAATGGGGCAACCTGTCCAGAGCCGACCAACAAGTTTGGTTCATTATAAATTTTAAAGGTAGTTACGCTACAGGTAAAAAAGGCAAATAGAAATGTGGGTTTCATTAACGGAATGGTGATATAAAACAATTTTTTCAGAGTATTGGCACCGTCGATAGTGGCTGCTTCAATAACATCTTCAGGAATGGCAGTAAGTCCCGATAAAAAAATAACCATAAACCAGCCAATGGCCCTCCAGGCTACAACGACGACAATAGACCATTTCATAAGCTGAAAATCATCAAGGAAAGGTATCTTTGTCCCAAGTAAAACATTAATTACCCCGGTATTTGTACCAAGCATAACCCGCCAAACAAGAATAGCGGCTACACTGGCGGTAATCTGAGGCAAAAAGAAACCCGCTTTAAAAAACGATTTATGTTTGATAACGGTGGAATTGATCAATACAGCTAATCCGAAAGAAACCGCAATTACTGGAATTACAAGTGTCAATAAATAAAATAAGGTATTGCCAATCACCAACCAAAATGTCGGATATTGTAAAAGTTTGGCATAATTCTCAAGCCCGACCCACTTAACCGGTCCGTAGCCACTGTAGGTTGAAAAACTTAAAACCAATGAGTAAATGGCTGGTATGGCAAAGAATATTGTGTAAGCAAGCAAAAATGGCATAAGAAAAAGCCAGGGCGTCATTTTATTTTCTAAAGACTTTTTCGTTTGATATTTTGTAGTGTCCCCAGTAAGATTTAGCATGTGGACCATCCCTTCAAATGCTCTTAAAATAAACCCATTTAAAAATATAGGGAGACCGAATTGGAAGATTGGTCTCCCTATTTTCTCGCAAACATATATTATTAATTATTTATAGGCATTGCCGATTTGAGTTTGCAAATCCATATTGGCCGCTTTCAAAGCCTTATCCAATGTCATCTTGCCTTGGATATACTTACTGAAATATTGGTTCGTAATTTGGATCTCACTTGAATATTTAGGACTATAATTAAAGACTTTAAAATTCTCAATTGCTTTTGCTTCCGTTACAGGTAGGGAAGCTCCAAAAAATGGGTCGGGTGATTTTACAAGAGGATCATTCGCTGCGCTCAGCAAGGAAGGATAAATTTTTCGGGCATTGAAGCTTCCAAGTGCACCTTCATTCGTAAGTGTCAGTTTGGACAAAAATTCGATTGCTTCTTTTTTATGTGGTGCATTTTTGGGAACACCCCACATCGATCCACCGGCATCGCTGCCGCCTACTGCTCCTCCAATTTTCGGCCATAGAGCTTCAGCCCACTTCCCTTCTTGCGCCGGAGCATATTTAGGTATGTTATTTTTAATCCAGGCGCCAGTCAGATCGGAAGCAATAGTTCCATTAGCGAACGCTTGCTGATAATCCGTAGAGTCATCGACAACATCCATACAAACACCCGAATCATAAATCTTCTTCAAATCTAGAAATGCTTTACGTACACCGGAATCTTTGTCAACAATGTAATTTCCGTTATTATCCGTAAAACGAGCGCCATTACCGCTTAAAATCATAGTAAGAAATGTTGCCTTCGGAGAACTGCTGCTAAGGTGCCAGATATAACTCTGAGGATATATCTTCTGAAGTTTTTTACCGGCAGCGATAAACTCATTGGTGGTCTTTATATTTTCAGGATCAATGCCCGCCTTGGCAAACATATCTTCCCGGTAAACCCATACCAGCGGCTTGAGTTGATAAGGGAACGCATACTGTTTGTTCTGGTATGAAACTAACTTATACGCACCAACTGTCATCTTGCTTTTATAAGGTTTTAATACTTTAGAGACGTCTTCAAGGGTATTGCTACGAACCAGTTCGGGAAGCATAAAAGATTGCATCATACAGATATCGGGCATCGGTTCACCCGAAGCTTTCATTAGCCTTAACTTCTGCATAAGTACGACATCAGAAGCAAAAAGCTGTCCCTTGATCTCAACCTTATCTCTTAACTCAGGAAAACTTGAAAAGACAACTTCGCTAAGCTGCTTTGGGATATCAAGTGTCGCCCAGACAAACCAAGTCAATGTTTTTTTCCCGCTGTCCGCCTGTATTTGAGAAGGACTTATAAAACACACACTACTAAGTAACGCCAGGCAAAGAATAATCATAACACTTCTTTTGTATTTCATTTTCTCCGCTCCCTCATTCTTAATTTCTATGGCTGCATTGCTCCTCGTTACAATTCTTTTTTTACCCCTCCTTTAAATCTGTTTCTCACAGGATAAACCATCGTCATTCAAACTTTAATTACGAAAATCGTATTTTACCTGGTTGTTACAATTTGGATTCTATTATCAGAAGAACTATTTGTCAAATACATAAAAAGAATGGCTTTCATGCAGTGAAGCTATGATTCTTGTAAATTAACCGATATACAGTTTAAAAGAACTCGACCTGCAATATCAAAGAAAACTGCATTGAAAGGTCATATTTTTGAATCATGTTATTAATAGGTGTTTGGAGGCGCTATCTTTGCTTTGGGGAACGGGAGAAGAAGGTCAGACTTTATAAACAACTTTTTACAATTTTTATATAGTCTTGGGTATACAGAGGCAGATAAGCTCCTTTACGAAAAGCGACTACCAACTCAACTTCCGTCTTTGGATTTCCAATTGAAAAATAATTCGGCGTAGGCTTTAGATACATAAATTTCAAATGGGTCGCTGCAACAAAACATAAACCGTAACCGGAACTAGCTAACCGAAGAGCGCCCTCTATACTGCGCGTACGAAGTATTATACGAGGCGATATTTTCGCAGCTTCAAATATCTGCAAAGCAATCTGCCCGGTGCGCTGCTCAGGAAAATATAAAATAAAATCATCATTTTCAAACAATTTGATATCGATCCATGGAAATTTGCAGTTTTTCACCTCACTCCCGTGATTAGCTTGAGGATGATCCTTACTAACCGCTAAAACAATTTCTTCTTTCCTAAGTATTTCATAATCCAGTTCAGGATTATTTATTGGATGGTTGAAAATTGCAATATCAGCCTCGCCGCTTAACAACAATTTTTCGAGAACCGAGGAAGATTCTTCGAATAAATTAACTTCGACATTTGGATACATTTCCCTAAATCGAGGTAACGTGGCCGGTATCATATAAGAACCGCGAATCAAGGGAAAAGCAATGTTTAAACGGCCTTTATTCAGATTAGAGATATCACTTAATTCATCATCCAATTCTTTTTTAACAAGCAGGATACGTTTGGCATAAGCCACATAGCGTTCTCCCGCATAGGTTAGGACAAAACGGTTCCCAAGACGGTTAAACAACTTAATTCCCAGATTCGTCTCCAAATTTTGTAAATATTTACTCAATGACGGCTGTGAGATAAAAAGTTCCTGAGCCGCTTTTGTTATGCTATGGTTACGGGCGATGCTTGCGATATATTGAAGTTCTTTAAAATCCAAAAAAATCACCTTTTTCATTTACCATACTATAGATTAAAAGCATAAAAACTATGAATTTTATGTATTCGACATCCTTCAAACTGCATTATACAATTCAATTGAAATAAAAACAATGGAAAATACAGTATGGGGGCTAAATCATGCATGAATATAAACAAATACCTTGTACAATAATGAGAGGCGGGACCAGCAAGGGAATTTATTTTTTGGAAAAAGATTTACCTGTTGCCGGTAAAGAACGGGATCAATTATTGTTGCGAATTATGGGAAGCCCGGACATTAAGCAAATTGACGGTTTGGGCGGCGCGACTTCCGTTACCAGCAAAATTGCAATTATCTCCCCTTCAACACGTGAAGGTGTGGATGTAGATTATACATTCGGACAGGTTGGCATTGACAAACCATTGGTCGACTACCGTGGCAATTGTGGAAACCTTTCGTCAGGGGTTGGACCATTTGCAATAGAAAACGGTCTTGTAGAAGCAATATCGCCCATGACCAAAGTCCGTATTTATAACACCAATACCCAAAAAGTATTGATAGCTGATGTAAAAACCCCCAATGGTAAGGTTAGTTACGATGGAGAATATGTAATTGCTGGTGTACCCGGAACAGCGGCGCCGATCAGAATTACCTTTTGCAAACCGTCAGGAACAATTTTCAACAAAGTCCTGCCGACCGGAAACACACGAGACATCATAGAAATACCTGATTGGGGAAGTATCGAAGTATCTATTGTTGATGTCACAAATTTGCTCGTATTTGTAAAAGCAAATGACATCGGTATGACCGGTAAAGAACTTCCAACCGACATCAATGGAGATCAAAAACTCCTGACACTTTTAGAGTTAATCCGAGGCACCGTGGGGCAAAAATTAAAACTTGTGAAAGATTATCGTCAATCCGCGTGGGAATCCCCAGCAATACCTAAAATGACAGTTGTCGCCGAACCAGATGATTATGTAACCGAAAAAGGTCAACCTATTTCCGCGGGCAGCGTTGATTTGCTGGGCAGAATGATGTCTATGCAGAAAGCGCATGGAACATACGCATTTACTGGCGCCATGTGTACGGCGGCTGCAGCAGCCATTCCCGGCACGGTTGTTAATCAAGTAATGCGTACCGGAGCTGATTGGAAACGTATTCGCATTGGTCATCCGGACGGAGTTATCGAAGCCGGAGTAGAATTTACCCAATATGCGGACGGATCGATTATTATTCACAATACATATGGTTATCGTACAGCAAGACCGTTAATGAAGGGAACAGTTTTTTACTAGGCTATCATAATCAAGGACCGTTTATTATAACGTCCTAACGTTCATGGCCTGCTACGCGGCCACAAAACTGTGAGTGTAAATACTACCGTATTTTCACCCTAAACCACTTTAGTTTTTCTATTTAATAAAACAAAAAAGTTTTTGATAACAAACAGGAGGCAACACGTATGGTTATTAAAATACCGGCAACTGCAGGGTCACTGGAATCCAGCGATGCAATGATAACAATTAAGCCCAATGAAGAAGGCGGTATTGTTCTTGATCTGCAAAGTTCCGTGGAAAAACAATATGGGCAGCAAATCAAAGATGTGATCATGGAAACCCTGCACAACTTTGAGGTAGAAAAAGCTATTGTCTCTATCGTTGATAAAGGCGCGCTTGACTGTACACTAAAAGCCAGAATGGAAACAGCAATTTACCGTGCCAGTCAGAATACCGAATACAGATGGGCAGGCGAACCGCGATGAAACAACTGAGACGTACAATGCTTTATGTCCCGGGCAATAATCCGGGAATGATTCGTGATGCCCATATTTATGGGTCCGACTGTATCATGTTCGATTTGGAAGATTCTGTATCGATTAGAGAAAAGGATGCCGCGCGGTTTTTAGTATTCAATGCTTTATGCAGCCTCGATTACGGGAACAAAGAATTAGTAGTACGTGTAAACTCCTTAGACAGCAGGCTAGGGATCGACGATCTAGAAGCAATTGTAAGAACGCGTAAGGCAATCATCCGACTACCGAAAACAGAAAGTGCACAGGATGTCTTGGATTGTGAAAAAGAAATCGAGCGAATCGAGGGGGAAATTGGTGTAGAAATCGGTTCCACCAAAATGATGGCTGCTATTGAAAGCGCCCAAGGAGTCCTAAATGCACAAGAAATTGCTAAATCAAGCAAAAGACTGATCGGCATTGCCATTGGCGCGGAAGACTACGTGACAGATCTCAAAACCAGTCGTTCTCCTGAAGGCATTGAATTGCTTTTTGGCCGTAGCATGGTGCTACTGGCTGCAAGAGCTGCCAAAATTGACGCAATTGACACAGTCTACTCGGATATCAACAACGAAGATGGCTTTCGTCAGGAAGTCCGGCTAATCAAACAACTTGGTTTCGACGGTAAAAGTGTCATTAACCCAAAACAAATCGCGCCGGTACACGAAATTTTTACACCTACGGAAAAGGAAATAAAAAAATCGCTGGCCATCGTGACTGCAATAGAGCAAGCGCAACAACGTGGCTCCGGGGTCATCGCGCTCAATGGAAAAATGATTGATAAGCCAGTGGCTGAACGCGCGATGCACTTACTCGATTTGGCACGAGCATCGGGATCTTTAAAAGAAGGAGACGAATCAAATGCGTAATCTCAATTTAAGCAGTATTCCGAATGTTAAAGAACTTAAATTAATACATGGTTTATTTAACCTTAAAAAGGTAACCAAAGATACACAGACCCTGGCACAGCGCGGGGAATTCGTAAATAAAATTGTACCGAGCCTTGAGGAAGTAATTCGGCTTTCCGGACTCAAAGACGGAATGACTATATCTTTTCACCATCATTTCCGCAATGGTGATCACATTATTAATATGGTCATCGATAAACTGGCGGAAATGGGATTTAAAAATCTGGTTTTAGCTGCCAGCTCCCTAACGGACGTACACACTCCCCTTATTAAACACATTAAAAACGGAGTCATTCGACGAATTGAAACCAGCGGGCTTAGAGGCGAACTGGCCGAGGCGATCTCTTCCGGTCTGATGGATATCCCGGTGGTCTTTCGTTCACATGGTGGTAGGGCATTTGCGATCGAAACCGGCGAGTTACTGATTGATGTTGCATTTCTAGGCGCACCTAGTTGCGACCCTTTCGGTAATGCCAACGGTTACTCCCGTGACAATGAAAATGGCATTATTTGCGGTTCCATGGGATATGCCAAACTGGACGCAATGTATGCCAAGAAGGTTATTTTGATTACTAATAATATCGTCCCCTATCCAAACGCACCGTTTGGTATCCCGGAATCAGACGTCAACTATATTGTAAAAGTCGACAATATTGGAGATTCGTCGGGAATCATGAGCGGAGCGACCCGTTTTACATCAAATCCGAAGGACTTGTTAATAGCGCAAACAGCTGCCAATATAATCGAAGGTAGCGGATACTTCAATGACGGTTTTTCCATGCAGTTAGGATCCGGTGGAGCCTCGCTCGCAGTCGCAAGGTTTCTGCGGGAAAAAATGATTGCCCGAAATATTAAAGCCAGCTTTGCGCTTGGCGGAATCACCGGGCAAATTGTAGAGATGCATGAAGAAGGGTTAGTCAAAAAAATTCTGGATGTGCAGTCATTTGATCTTAATGCAGCGGCGTCGCTGAAAAACAATCGTTTCCATCAGCAGATTTCCGCTTCTTACTACGCCAGCCCCGGCAACCTTGGTACGGCTGTTAACCAGCTTGATATCGTAGTGCTTTCCGCGCTTGAAGTCGATGTAGATTATAATATCAATGTTCTTACCGGCTCTGACGGTGTCATTCGCGGCGCTATTGGCGGACATCAAGATACCGCCGCCGGTGCAAGCGTTGCGATTATCGTTGCTCCCTTAACCAGAGGAAGAATTCCGACGATTGTGGAAAAAGTTAACACTCTGGTCACACCAGGTAAAACTGTAGATATTGTTGTCACAGATCAAGGGATTGCCGTTAATCCGAATAGGACTGACCTGATCCACAATCTTCAAAAAACCGGCATCAACCTTTGTACAATTGAAGAGCTTAAGGAGAAAGCCGAACATATTGTCGGCAAACCAAAACCAATCGAATATACAGATAAAATAGTCGGTGTAGTTACCTATCGTGACGGTTCGGTGCTTGATGTTGTACGTCAGGTAAAACAGTGAGGCATTACAGTTAAAGGGAGAAATGAATAATGATAAAGTTATATAACAGCGGCGCTTTTTTAATCAATGGAACTCAACTGGTGCCTGACGACAATCAAGCTGCCGCTCGTTTATCTCAAATAATCGGACGAGTTCCTGTTAAGGAAGACGCAGTTAAAAGTACAATCACCTTTTCTGTCTTACAGTCTCACAATGTCTCTGGCAACACTAATTCGCTTCAAATTAAGTTTGATACAATAGCATCGCATGATCTGACATATGTAGGAGTCATCCAGACAGCCAAAGCCAGTGGACTTGACGAGTTCTCAATCCCATACATCTTGACCAACTGCCATAATAGCCTTTGTGCTGTGGGCGGCACTTTAAACGAGGACGATCACCAGTTTGGGCTTTCGGCGGCCCAAAAATATGGCGGGATTTATGTTCCACCCCATCTTGCCGTCATTCATCAATACATGCGTGAAATATATGCTGCTTGCGGTGGAATGATTCTCGGTTCGGACAGTCATACCCGTTATGGCGCACTTGGTACATTAGGAATTGGTGAAGGCGGCGGTGAGTTGGTCAAACAGCTGCTTGGCAAAACCTACGACATTTCCTATCCAAAAGTTATCGGCATCTATCTAACGGGAAAGCCCCATCCGGGCGTGGGACCGCAGGATATCGCCCTGGCTATTATCGGTGCAGTATTCAAAAACGGTTATGTCAAAAATAAGGTGATGGAATTTATCGGAGATGGTATTAACAACCTTTCGATCGATTATCGGAATGGCATTGATGTAATGACTACCGAAACCGCTTGTCTCACTTCAATCTGGAAAACGGATACCCAAGTACAAGATTACTTTACGATCCATCACCGCCCCGAGGCTTACCGCGAGTTGGAACCGGGCACGATAGCATATTATGATGGACTGATCTATATCGATCTCAGTACAATTAAGCCGATGATCGCTTTGCCATTTCACCCATGTAATGTATATGAAATCGACTATCTAAACCAAAACCTGGAAGATATATTACACTTGACAGAGCAGGAAGCCGTAAAATTAATTGAAAATCCGAAAGTTCATTATCATTTGACGAATAAGATTGATAACGGCAAACTTAAAGTTGATCAAGGCGTGATCGCCGGCTGTGCGGGTGGAACTTATGAAAATATCATGGAAGTCAGTAGCATTTTAAAAGGAAAAAACCTAGGAAACGACCAATTTGCGCTGTCGATTTATCCGGCCTCTCAACCAATGGTATTAGAGCTCATGCGTCAGAGGATCATTCCCCAACTTTTGACGACAGGTGCGATAATTCGCACCGCGTTTTGCGGGCCCTGTTTTGGCGCTGGAGACGTTCCGGCCAATAACTGGCTGAGCATTCGCCATACCACACGTAATTTTCCCAATCGCGAAGGCTCCAAACCAAATGAAGGCCAAATGGCTGGGGTCGCACTGATGGATGCCCGTTCAATTGCCGCTACAGCTATCAATGGTGGTTTTCTTACACCTGCAACAGATTTGGACATTTCATGCAACTGCCCAAAGTATTTTTTCGACCGTACAGTCTATACTAATCGCGTGTATGATGGCTATCACCATCCACAAAAGCGACTCCCACTCAAATATGGCCCGAATATCGTTGACTGGCCGGAGATGGGTTCCATGGAAGAAAATATGCTTATCCGGCTTACTTCACTAATTACCGACCCGGTTACCACCACGGATGAACTGATTCCCTCGGGTGATACTTCCACATTTCGCTCCAATCCATTGGCTATGGCGGATTTTACCCTTTATCGCAAAGATCCCTCGTATGTCGAAAATGCAAAAAGGATTCAGCATTTTGAAAAGCAACGGCTGCAAGGAATTGATCCGGTACAAAGCGACGTTCTATTACAGCAAGTATTTGCACAAATTCAAAAAGCATTTTCAGCAAACGGAACGATTGATCCATTAAAAACCCAGTTAGGTTCGGCAATCTATGCTATCAAACCCGGTGACGGCAGTGCACGTGAGCAGGCGGCAAGTTGCCAAAAAGTACTAGGGGGCTGCGTCAATATTGCCCGGGAATATGCCACCAAAAGATATCGCAGCAACCTGATTAACTGGGGAATTATTCCCTTTATCTTGAAAGACACTCCCATGTTCCATGTCGGTGACCATCTCTATCTTCCCGGGGTGCGTAGTGCGATTATACAAGGCAAGACCCGTTTTAAAGCGTATCTGTTTGGCAAAGCTAATGTTGAGTTCGAATTGTTTTTAGACGAGTTAACTCAAATGGAGAGGGAAATATTGCTTGCCGGTTGCTTAATCAATTACTACCGCCTAAATAAATAGTAATAGACAAAATATTCTAAAACAGCGCATCGCTACTTAAGAAAGTGAGGTTAATATGGAAATTCGCTATGGGAGCCCTTTTACCGGAAACGAATTTAAAAAAACCAAAGAATTTTTGGGTAGTTTCTCTTTAGACTACGAGGTCGGAATCGAATTCACGGTAAATATAATGGATGACGAGCTAATTCTGGCAACCGGATCCCGCCGGGGTAACATACTCAATTGCATCGCCGTATCTTCAGAGTATCGCGGTAAAGATCTGGCGGCCATAATAGTGACCGAATTAATAAACCAAGCGGCTTCCCTGGGAATTACCCATTTGTTTCTTTTTACGCTTCCAAAAAATGAGCGTATATTTGCTAATCTCGGTTTCTGGACAATCGTTAAGAACGATACTGTTTTGCTTATGGAAAATACTAAAAATGGAATGGAGCGATTTTTACAACGATTGGAATGCCCCACCTGCAATGGAGTCATCGGTTGTATCATCGCCAACTGCAATCCGTTTACCAACGGTCACCGCTATTTAATTGAAACCGCTGCTGGTATGTGCGATTTATTACATCTTTTTATTCTATCGGAAGAACGTAGCCAATTTACCGCACAGGAACGGCTGATGCTAACGAAGCAAGGGGTTGCCCATCTAAAAAATGTTATTCTCCACCCAACTGAGGACTATTTGCTTTCTTACGCTACCTTCCCGACCTATTTTATTAAGGACAAAGCCGACGTTAACGCGGTAAACTGTATGCTCGATTTGCTGATATTTGCAAAAATTGTATCCAAAACCCTCAACATTACCAAACGATTTGTGGGGAGCGAACCGCTTGATCCTGTAACCAATTTTTACAATTGCCAAATGAAGAATTTCTTACCGGAATACGGGATTCAAGTGGTTGAACTTCCCCGTCTCAGCTATTATGGAGAACCGGTGAATGCCTCGCAAGTGAGGAACTTGATCGCCCGCGGGGAGTATAAAAAAATTAAATGTTTAGTACCCCTAACCACATATAATTATATCCTTACCAAATATGGTAAAAAATCCGGGTGAGTCATGCAAAAAACAAAACGTTCCGATGAGACGAATGGGATTCCGGTTACTTTGGAAGAAATGCTTTCAGCCAGAGAGACGCGGGCGAAATGTCAAAAGCAACTCCTTGCGCAATATGGGCTTTCCCTTATTTGTTTCACATTGAATTTAGCCGGACCGGTAAAAGTTTTCCCGCTTGCCAGGAAAGCCTTTGATGAAGGAAAACGGCTGATTATCAAAGAGTTGGAGCGTCATAACATTCCAATTTTAAAATACTATGAAACAACTGAAAAAACCGGATATGAAGGCTTTTTTGTTCTTAATGGCGCTGCCGAAACGATAAAAAACTGGTGTGTCGAAATTGAAGAATGCTCTTCACTTGCCAGGTTGTTTGATATTGATGTTTTTCACGAAAATGGCAATAAAATTTCGCGGAACGCTATTAATAAAGCGGAACGAAAATGCTTGCTCTGTGAAAACCCGGCGTTAGTCTGCGGACGCAGCCGCTCCCATTCAGTGTCGGAACTATTTTCGAAGACCGTTCAAATTATTCGCGATTATTTCGATAACCGATTTGCGGATGAAACCGCCCAACTAGCTACACGGGCGATGCTTTATGAAGTGGCGACCACACCAAAGCCAGGTTTGGTTGATCGTACCAACAATGGCGCTCACTACGATATGAATTTTTTTACCTTTATCGACAGTACGTCGATTCTAACCCCTTTTTTTAAAAAGTTCGTCCTGAAAGGACTAAACTTCGACGGAACCCCGGTACAGCTTTTCCAAGCTATTCGTTATATCGGCCGTCAAGCCGAGGACGCGATGTTTTCTCAGACTAAAGGAGTCAATACACATAAAGGTCTGATTTATTCACTGGGGATTCTCTGTGCCGCACGGGGCTATATTTATGGAAATGGTTACCCGAATGATATCTATTTCCTATGTAACTTATGCCAGGAAATGGCCGCACATTCTTTGGACGATTTTAAAAACGTGACGCTGGAAACAGCCAAAACGCATGGTGAAAAGCTCTATGCCCAATATGGTATTACCGGAATACGCGGCGAGGTTTCCAGTGGATTTTCCTCCGTAAAAGAATATGCTCTACCCATACTGCAAAATCTAACCGGGAAAGGAATATCCTTAAATAACGCCGGTGTTGTGGCCCTTTTAAATTTAATAGCTCATGTACATGATACTAACCTACTTTTTCGTGCTAACTTAGAAATCGAAGATCAAATTCAATGCGAAATTAACGAATTTATGAAAGCGCCTGATAATTCAATGGATGAAGTCCTTTCATTCACCCGACGGATGGATCAACTTTTTATCAAAGAAAACATTAGCCCCGGAGGCTGCGCTGATTTGCTTGCGATCGCATATATGCTCTATTTTCTAGAACAGAAAAATTGATCACGTTCATTGGAAAATTATCAAGCGCTTTAGGTGAAAACTGATTTAATCGGAACTTTTTAAGTGTTTCCATGGAATGTAACTCCGAGATATCGTATAATAAAGCTATTAAAATCAAGGGGAAATCCGTGAAACAACAAACATTCAAGGAAAACACTGTAACGTTACTTAATCAGTGTTTCCCTAAATCTAAGCTAACATTTTATAGCTGGTTATAGCTTGGAGGCTTTCAATTATGTCCGGTAAAATTTTTTACTCACTAAAGAATAACGTTGGAGAAATATATTTACAATCTGCGATCCATGATTCTGTACCATTTGGTGTACTTCTCGCAATTGTAGGTGGATTTTTAGATGCTTATACATTCATAGGAAGAGGAGGTGTTTTCGCAAATGCCCAAACCGGAAATATTGTGCTCCTTGGCGTTTATGCTGCACAAGGAGATTGGAACCAGGCACTGGTTCACCTTCCACCGATATTAGCTTTTGCTATGGGGGTATTTGTTACTGAAACGATCAAAGATTACTCAGGAAAATTTTTCATATTGGATTGGAAACGGCTCGTATTAATTTTTGAAAGTATCATTCTTTTTATAATAGGATTTATACCCCAAAATACTCCAAACATCATTGTAACTGTTACAGTTGCATTTGCTGCTTCGGTTCAAGTATGTTCATTCCGTAAACTTGTTGATTCTCCGTATAACACAACGATGTCCACAGGAAACTTACGTTCAGCTACTCAGACCGCATATAATGCCATTTTTAAAAAGGATCATACATCGGCTGTCCGATCGATACGTTATTTTACAATCATATTCTCATTTATGGCAGGAGGCTTTATTGGCGGGCTGTTAACCTTAATTTTTGGTGCTAAAGCAATATTTTGTACTGTAATTATATTAGCCTTTTGTGTTATATTACTTAGCATTGAGAGACTTAAAAATAAGGACATATTACTGGCTTCAAGTACGGCAACAAAGAAATAGATGAAACTTCACCGGTTGCCCGGTCAATGACGGGAACCGTCAGACCTAGCCAATCGACGAATATTTCTTCCCCGGCAAGATGAATCTGGTGCATCGATATATGACGAAGTTTTCTACGCTAAACGAAAGTTCTGAGAATAAAGCTTACTCTTTTCTTGCCCAGTTCGCTAAAATATATAAAAGCCATCGGTTGACAAAGGCTTTTCCAAGTAACGTCAACCGATGGCTTCAGGAATATACGTTTCGTATAAATCAACGAATTTCTGGTTGGAATAGGGCTGAGATTTTTTTCTTGTTATTAAAATATATCTTTAAATCAAGTAGAGAAGATTAGTATTTAAATACCCATCTTCTCCATTTTCCATTGGTACTACTGGCTTTGTCGGCAAAAAACTTCAAAAAATTTCGCTGTTACTTGTGATACGGTTCTCCCCTATTAATCTTACACCCCCGATAAATCTGCTCCAATAACATCACCCGGAACAACTGATGGGGGAAGGTCAATTTTCCAAAGCTCCAATTGAAATTGGCTTTTTTAATGAATTCATCGGGTAGTCCCAGCGAACCGCCAATCACAAAGGTCAGTGGCTCGCCGGAAAGGGCACGTTCATGAATAAAGGAAGCAAACTCCAAAGACGATAATTCTTTGCCTTGACGATCCAGTGTTACCAAATACTCTTTAGAGTGAAGCAAACTCTGGATCACCAACCCTTCCCGTTCCCTGACTTGTTGCTCCTGAGCGCTACGCGCGCTTTCGTTTGCTCCGTCGGGGCAAGGGAAGTCGCCAATTTCCAAAAGTTCCAGAGGCGCATAGGCTCTTAGCCGTTTGATATATTCAGCCTGGGCCTCTTGCCAATATTTTTCCTTTAACTTCCCTACCGCGATAATTCGAATCCGAGCCATTTATTTTCCTTTGATCTCGCCGATTTCAACCGTAGTATGCTTTAGCTGCGAACCGCGGTAATAATCGATCCGCAACTTGGTCCCTACCGGATATTTACCAATCATACTTCGAATTAAGTCTTCATCTTTAACCCATACATTGTTGACTTTCACTACAATATCTCCGGGCAGCAAATCGCCTTTTTCAGCAGGGCTGCCTTTGATCACTGTAGCAATCAATAAACCGTAATCTACCGAGAGGTCGCGCCGGATATAACTTTCCAGATCCTCCACATTCTCCGGTGTAAAATGAATATATGAAATGCCCAGTCCCGGCCTTGCCACATAACCTTTGCCAATCAACTGGTCGGCCACATATTGAACTGTATTGCTGGGAATCGCAAAACCGATCCCTTGGGATCCAACCGCTATAGCATTATTAATACCGATAATTTTTCCGTTGCTATCAAGTAACGGCCCCCCGGAGTTTCCCGGATTAATGGATGCATCCGTCTGAATCATATTCCGGAGATGGCGATCTCCACTTAGCATCACATTCCGTCCAATAGCACTGATGACACCCACAGTGACCGTATTATTCAAATTTTCGGCCAGCGGATTGCCAATTGCGATTGCCATTTGGCCAACTTGGAGTTGATTCGAATCTCCCCACTCCGGGACGTCTAAGTTGGCGGCATTAATCTTCAGAACCGCCAAATCGGTTTGAGAGTCCACTCCAACGATCTTAGCCCGATATGACTTCCCGTTGGCCAAGACCACCATAATGCGGCTGGCCATCCGGGAATTATTGACCAATACGTGATCATTGGTTAATATATAACCATCCGCACGATAGACAACTCCTGAGCCCAATCCCTGAACCTTTTTAACTTCAGGACCGGTAAAAAAATCAAAATCCGCTACCAGTGTACTGGTGGTGATCATGACCACCGAAGGCCTGGTTTGCTGAACGACATGAATCGTCGCTTTTTCATAATTATTTATCGTTAAAGGCTGCACCTGATGGGGCATTGGCTGCGGTGTAGGACTCAGAGGCGGATTTACCAATGCAGAGCCTAAACCAGTAAACTTGATGGCCACAACAATCAAAAGAGCCCCGATAATCCCCGAAATAATTCCAACTACATAAAGAGAAGTCCTCTTTTGCTCATCACTGGAATCAGCACTAAATAAATTCACTTTTACCTTCCTCCGCTGAAATCTATCTTACATGGTATTGAAAAAAGGGCCATTGGAGGCACTCGCCATTCGATTGCCAAAATTGACCCGGATAAATATTGACTCAATGGATGGTATCATCGATATAAGATATAACGTGGTCGGAACTAACCAGTTCCACCCCTTTGCAGTTGGTAAATATCAACGGAATAAGCATGTTCTTCATATTCAACGGGATATTCGGATTGCCGGACCCGCCATCCGGATGAAGCCATTTGGGCCATGAAGTCCTTGGCATAAGTCCGCCCCGGATCGGCCAACAATACTGTCCCCTCCGGTTTGAGCATCTGGGTAAAGATATCCATCAGACTCTGGTGTAAAGTCTTTTCATAGAGAATATCAGCGCCAATAATCCATTCAAATCCGGTGATTTCCCGGGGAAAGTTCCGCCAATCGGCTAATAACAGATTGTCAGCAGAAACCTGGTTTTGTAAACAATTGACCTCGGTGAACTTTAAAGCCTCTATCGAAAAGTCCGATTGAACAACCTGCCCTCCGGCCATTTTAGCGGCAATACCCGATAAACCAACACCCGAGCCCAATTCCAATAAATCTTTCCCTTTCAAATCTTTCTGATGATCGAGTATATACTGGGCTAATCCGATCGAGGACGGCCACAATTCAGCCCAAAATGGGATTTCGTCGGCACTGACCGCGCGTTCCAATAAGTCATCAATATTGGAAACTTTCGTAAGGGAAATTTGCCGGCCGTTTATTTTCAATTCCACTTGTTTCAATTGATAAGAACGTTTTAAGTGCGATAAGCCCTTTTCACTATTGCCAATAGATGATTTCGAGCTTGCGGCCCTTGATTCCGTCATTTTATCTCCGTTATTCATTGGCTAACCTAAGCCAAAGGATTATAACCTGCCCAATATATTTGGTTGAAATAAATAATATGTACGCTGCCTTTCGATGGATAACTGTGGATTAAAATCCCCAGCTTGAAAATTATTTCGCCATTTTCACTTTTTTTCCTTGTTAAATCCTTCATTTGGATTTTTCATCGGTTCCCAATAGGGAATAAGACACATACATTAATATAAATCTTTAACCTGCATTGAAGCGCCATGGAATTAGAGTAAGTCAAATAAGGAGGCTAAAATGGGACACCATCATCGGGAGGATCCAATCGTTCCTTCACAACCCAAGGAACTCTCAGAAACAAAAACCCATCCGTTTTTAGCGGCAAGCGATATAACTTATCTTTCAATTATTATGCCGTTACTCTCTGAACCCGGAAAACAACTGCTTTCGTTTTTTGTCAACTTTGGAAATAATAAACCATCCAGTTCCAGTTCCAATTCCAATGATCCCTTGAGTATTCTAAAACAGCTGGCCCCCAAGATCGAAAACAGCGGTCTGAGGGAAATTCTTCCTTCCATTCTCACCATGTTAACCGGCCAAGAAACCAAATCTTCGCCACCCCCCCTATCATCAGTGCCTCCAACCAATATGACCAAAAAAGATACCGCGGAGGAAGAGGAAGAAATGAAATAGAAAAAGTGGGGAGTTCCCCACTTTTTTGCCTGAAAACGGATTCTTTTTTTTATTGTTCCATTTGTTTTGCCAAAAATCCGGCAGCAGTTTCGGCGATTTTTACTTCCATATCTCCCATCGTCACTGTAGGCTCCTTGCTGGACAAAATTACTGCGCCGATTGGATCGCCTTCAGAAATAATGGGTGCAATAACTTGAGAACTAAACTTACATTTTCCTTCTTCTTCTTTAACAGGGCAAGCATCACAATACTTGTGTTCCCCCGGCTTAGGCATTAAAATAACTTTTCGTTCTTCAATGGCCTTTTCCACTGCCTTAGAGATCGGTTTATCTAAAAACTCTTTTTTGGGAGCTCCCGATACCGCAATTACCATATCTCTGTCGGCAATACAAGCTATATGTCCGGTCGACTCGTAAAGGGAGTCAGCATATTCCTTGGCGAAATCTCCTAACTCACCGATCGGGGAGTATTTTTTTAGGATAACTTCCCCCTCCCGATCAACGAAAATCTCTAACGGGTCGCCCTCTCGAATCCGCAGCGTTCTACGGATTTCTTTGGGGATGACCACCCGGCCAAGATCATCGATCCGCCGAACAATTCCGGTCGCCTTCATCCCCCATTCCCTCCTTTTTTTCGGACTTTTTCATTTTTACTTACCTGGTGTCAGAGGTCCTGCCACCCGTGTAATTAGTGTAGACCTGGTAAAAACCCACTTCTACCTTTATTGATAGTATATAGCCGAGTCACTTTTTTTATTCATTTTTCCACTTTAATTCAATTTGATATCACCCTTGAATTCTTAATGAATAATCGGAGGCTGTCTAGAAAACAATCATCATGAATAAGAAATACCATATATAGTTTCACCGAATATGTTGATTACAATATTTTGTATTTCTTGATTGTAAAATTTCCTTTTGGGACAGCCCGAGATAGAAGTGTTGATATTAAAATGTCCCTTTATCAAATTTTCCATTCTCTCTCCATTCATAAAACGAATCAATTTCACTCCCTAATCTTTGAAATTTTGGACCATTGAAAAAGGGTTTTGCCTAACTCTAGCCAATAAATAACAAGATCTTCCTGTTTATGACCCACTGGTTTGAGGTGAATTTTTTGAAGAACTGGCCTCTCAAAGTACTAATCGCATTCAGTTTATTAATCCCCTTTGCTTTTTCTACCAAGACCTTTGATCCTTTCGGGATTCCGAAAATAGCCTTGTTTTATCTCGCTGCGGCCTTCATTCTATGTGGAGTCCTTCTCCATTACCGTTCACTGGCCTCTTTTCCGAAAAATATTACCGGGGCGATAGGCTTCTTTATGGTCATCCAAATTTGGCAGACCGTCCGCTTAAATGATATTTCATCCGGCTTATTCGGAGCCTATGGACAATCGGAGTCTCTTTTGGTACAAATCGGCTTTATCATTTTCTTTCTCGCCGGTTATCTTTTTATCCAGGATGACCAGGGCCGTTCCTTATTCCGGAGTATAATTTTGGTATCGGTCTTTTTTTTGAGCCTATACGGGATATTTCAGTATTTATTCGGAGATCCCCTGGGTTTAGAAATGGATCAAACCGATTTGAGCCGCGTCAAAAGTCTACTGGGTGATCCGAACGCCTTAGGCGCTTTTTTGGTTCTCTCCATTCCAATCGTATTCTATGAATTCAAGCGGTTTTACCCCAAACCCGGCAGCTTTCTCATAGGTGGCTGCTTATATGCGGCGGTCATGGCCTTGTTCTTAAGCTTTTCCCGCTCATCCTGGCTAGGGTTTTTATTTGGGCTTTTTCCATTATGTTATCAAGCTTATTTACGTTTTCTCAAAAAAGCGGTATCTAAAAAAGACTGCCAATTTGCACTCTGGGTGTTTACTATCATTATCCTTGGTTTTTTTACCAGCAAACTCTGCACCGGTTTCCAGCCCCAATATTCTAAAGATTATAATATCGATTCCAGGGTATCCTCTATCACCCAAGGCAATGACAGTGGGCGGGTTTTAATATGGTCAACGGCATGGAAAAGCTTTAAGGAAGCCCCCTGGCTGGGTTATGGCATCGGTTCGTTCCAAGTTAATTTTCACCGTCTCCAAAGCATCAAAGCGCTGCAGTTCTGGGGGCCCGAAAGGGACTTACGCCAAGTCCATAATGAAACTCTCCATTACCTTGCCACTCAAGGGATTGTCGGTTTATGTTCCTATGCGGGGTTATTGGTGGTATTATTAATCGGAGCCAATTTACTGGGACTTTTTCGCGAAAGGCTCTCTTTCGAGAAAACGGTTCTTTGGTCGGCAGTCTTCGGCTATTTATGTTATATCCAACTCAATTATTCACAGATTCATTATTCGTTTCTTTTTTGGATTGATTTGGGAATATTGCTTGGGATGGCCAAACCGCCCTCAGAGTCAGATTCCGTCGGTTTAAAGAAACTACCGCTGGTTGTTGCCGGAGGAATCATCATCGTCCTGTCGGGAGTTTTATCCTTTAATATTCTTCAAGCCGATATCCACTATTCCAAAGCTTTTTACGATACCCGTTACCATCATTATCCACAGGCTTTTTCCAATTACCGGTCTGCGGTTTCACTTACCCCTTGGAATTACCATTATCGTTACCGGTATGGCTTAAGCCTCCTCCGGGCTGCTATCTGGGAAAGTGAAAAGCGTCAGCAGCGAGGCTTGGCTTTTCAATATTTAATCCAGGCCCATACATTTCTGTCCGATTCAGTAAAAAGAAACCCCGACCGCTATGAAGCCCTATTTTTGATAGGTCAAGTCGAAGCCCGGCTAGGGCATTTTTCCAAGGCCGTTCACTATTACCGGCAAGCTTTGCGTTTATTCCCCCTCAATTATAAAATTGATTATTCATTGGCCAAGGCCTTATGGTCGCTTGACAAAAGAAAAGAATCGCTAAAAATATTCCAAACCGGTTTCAAGCTTAACCCGGAATATATGAAGTCAATGTTGGCAAAAGATCATCCCACATTCCCCTTAAAACTCTAAAAGAAACTTCATACCAAAAAAACCCCGTTCTTTACGAGGTTTTTTCTGATCCGGTTTCATCCTATTTTAATGACTGCAATGAGTGGATAACCATCTTTAAGAGATCGGATTCGGGTAAATTGGTCTTCCATCGAAAAACCGGGGGCCGCCCCACTTGATATCTAAAGTGACTCCGATATTTTTGTAAAATCTGCAGTATTTTTTCATAATCAACAGCGAGTCCCATATGTAATTTGCCGATTAGCTCCGCGCGCTCCTTGGTGATGGACGCAAATCCTATTTCCTTCGCCAAGGCCTTAACACGGGAAATATCAATCAAGTTTGCAACCGGCGCCAAAGGATTGCCGAATCGATCAATGATTTCATCATTCACCAGTTCTACCGATTCCAAAGTATTGGCGGCGGCGATTTTCTTATAAATATCGACCTTTTGTTTGGTATCTGGAATATACTGTACCGGAATGTAGGCATCCACCGGGATCTCAATCACCGGCTCAGGAAGTTCCGGAGGTATTTCCCCCTTCTTTTCACGAATCGCCTCATCCAACAAACGGCAGTATAATTCAAAACCGACCGCGGCGATTTGGCCGTGTTGTTCCGGCCCTAATAAATTACCGGCTCCCCGGATTTCCAAATCCCGCATGGCAATTTTGAATCCCGACCCAAGCTCCGTGAATTCCCGGATAGCCCCCAACCTTTTTTCAGCCGTTTCTGTTAACGCTTTATCCTTACGGTAACAGAAGTAAGCATGGGCGATCCGGTTGCTTCTTCCAACCCTACCTCTCAGCTGGTATAACTGGGACAATCCGAAACGTTCGGCATCATAGACAATTAAAGTATTAACATTCGGAATATCCAGACCGGTTTCGATAATCGTCGTACAAACCAAAATATCGGCCTGATTATCGTAAAAATCAAGCATCACCCGTTCCAGTTGATCCTCGTCCATTTGGCCGTGAGCAATGCTGATCCGCGCCTTAGGAAGTATATTTTGCAAATAGGAAGCCATTTTATCAATGGTTTCCACCCGGTTATATACAAAATACACCTGGCCCTGGCGATCCATCTCTCTTTGAATCGCCTCCCGGATCACTTCCTCGTTATATTCCTGTACATGGGTACGAATGGGATACCGCCCTTGAGGCGCAGTTTCAATGAGACTGATATCGCGAATCCCTGCCAACGACATATGCAGGGTTCGCGGAATCGGAGTAGCCGTCAGCGTCAAAACATCCACGTTTTTTCGCAATTCCTTTAATCTTTCCTTGTGGGCCACTCCAAAACGTTGTTCTTCATCGACAATTAATAATCCCAAATTTTTAAAGTGAATATCGCTAGAAATTAAGCGATGGGTACCGATAACCAAATCAACTTCCCCGGTAAGCAGGCCTTCGATAACGGCAGCTTGTTCCTTAACCGTTTGAAATCTGCTGATTACTTTGATATTAACCGGAAATCCCGCGAAACGTTCCCGAAAGGTTAAAAAATGCTGTTGGGCTAAAATCGTAGTCGGAACTAAGACTCCGACCTGTTTGCCGTCCATAACCGCTTTAAAAGCAGCACGCATGGCAACCTCGGTTTTTCCATATCCAACATCGCCGCAAAGCAAACGGTCCATTGGCTTTGGCCGCTCCATATCGCCTTTTATTTCATTGATCGCCCTCAGTTGGTCCGGAGTCTCCTCATAGAAAAAGGTTTCTTCAAATTCGTGTTGCCAAACCGTATCCGGAGCAAAAGCAATCCCCGGAGCGACCTCCCGTTGAGCATAGAGTTGCAGCAAGCCGTCGGCCATATCCCGCAGAGATTCTTTAACCTTGGTTTTAACCTTTTGCCAATCGTTTCCTCCCAATTTGTTCACTTTTGGGGGGGAGTCTTCCACTCCGATGAACTTTTGAATCAAATTCACTTGGTCCGTCGGCACGAATAAACGATCTTCCCCCGCATATTCCACGCGGAGATAATCCCGGTGGCCGCCGGCTATTTCCAAAGTCTCGATACCCATGTAACGGCCGATTCCGTGATTGATATGAACCACATAATCGCCAACCTTCAGGTCGGTGAAGGAGCTGATTTTGCTACCTTCTTGCTGGAAACGGGCTTGGACTTTTTTCTTCTGTTTCCCGTAAATTTCGGTTTCGGTAAGGATGACTAATTTCCCCGGCACCCATTCCAGACCCGATTCCAAATCCGCAATTTGGATCCGGACGGTCCCCGCACTCAGAGGTGCTTTGTTTCCTTCCTCAACGACCACCGAGGTTATCCCTTCTTCCCGAAGGACTTCTCTCAAGCGGCGGGCTTTTTCTTTTCCCGATACTGCCAAGATTATGGTTCGGTGATCTTTAATCCACAGGGATAACTCCGAGGAGAACATTTCAAATTTCCCTTGAAACGTCGGCGGTGTTTTTAAAGGTAAAGTCAAAGTGTGGGATGCCGGTAGTCCTTTCGGTGTCTTGGCGAGCAGGGACAACGACCACGGTTTTTTCAACCACAAGGCGGCTTCCAGTTCGTCGATGGGAATTAGCATTTCTTGTTCTTTAGGTAAAACCACCCCTTTTTCCAGGAAATTGCCTAGAACACCTGCGGTTTCTTCCATTAAGGAATGATACGTATCTCTCCCCCGAACCGGTTCATCTAAAATAACCCTAGCATCTTGAAGATAATCTAAAAGCGACACCAGATTGGGCTCGATCCACGGTAAGAATTGATCGGAGCCCGTGACCTGATGCCCGGCAGCTAACCTTTCCAAGGCCTCATTAATTCTGTCCCGTAAAGCTTCCGCCTCATTAACCCGCCCGATATCTTCCAGCTTTCCAACCTGTTTTTCCAAATCAGCCAAAATTTTGGGGCGTGATTCTTCCAATGCTTCCCTGGCCCACAAACCCTCCCGGGCCGGCAAAATCAAGATTTCTTTTAAATTCTGGGTGGAAATTTGGTCTTCAACCGTAAACTCGCGGATCGAATCAATTTCGTCCCCGAAAAACTCAATACGGACCGGCTGGTCTTGATTCAGCGGGAAAATATCGACCAAGTCTCCTCTTTGACTAAACTGACCAATTGATTGGACAAGGTCCACCCTTTCATAACCCATTCGGGTTAAGCGGGATAACAAGGCATCAAGGCCGTATTCCATTCCAATCTTAATGGGCAGAGTGAACTCCAGAAATCTTTGTGGAGGAATCAGCCTGCGTTGCAGCGCTTCCCACGCCGTAACCACAATCAGCCGCTTTGAATTAAAAATCCGCCCCAGTGTCTCAACCCGTTGGGCTGTGACCTCGGGCTCATAGGCTTCTTCGTGAGGCAAAAGTTGGTTCTCAGGAAAATAAGCGACTTGATCACCGCCCATAAAAGCTTCGAGATCAGCTGCAATACGCGCCGCCTGGCTGTTACTATAGCTGATGATCAAGTATTTGCCGCTTTCCTCACCAATAAAACCGGCCAAAGCCAAAGTTTTTTGGGTGCCGCTGAGACCCGTCAACAAATCTTGATCGCCACGAAGAAAATGGTTTTTGACTTCCTTAAATTCCACCTGCGATGATAATTCTGGGAGTATTTCTTTCATCGGTCCTCCTGATGCAACGCCTAAGAGAGCCCATCGAGGTGGGCCCTATGGTTAACCCTATTTATAGTATTCAGGAATGAAATTAATCTGTACTGCTATTGCAATCATTTTTGAAATAAAAAACTAAACCGTTCCATATCAAATGACTGATGGTGGCTAAAATTAGACTGATCCAAACCGGCAAATTAAAAAGATAAAATATGCCAAAAAACGTATGGGGTAAAATACCAGCCAAAATTAGCACCGGATCCAATTGATGCTTGATATGAATTGATTCATATAACCCCTCGCCAATGCCGAAAAGAACAAATAACGATGGGGGTGAAAGTGAACTCCAATATGAAACAAAGTATTTAAAAACTTCTTCCCCAACCGGCACCAGTAAGGTAACTCTTTGCCTCTGGCGAATTCCCACCATTGGGCCAAAAAAATATAAAGTTCGGTCCCAAAACCAGGCTAGACTCAAAGCTAGACCGGCTGCCAAAATGAGTTTCATCAGCCCATATCTTGACCCTAATCCAAGGTAATTATTCGGCCCTGTTAAAATGATTCATTACATACTGAGGACCTTCGGTTACAAAATATGTACCGGCAATTGCCGCCCGTTCAATACTATCAAAAAAAATCTTCTTCTCAGCGCCGTTAAATGAGGACAAAACAAAGTCCACCACCGCCTGACCGCTTTGAGGCCTCCCAATCCCCACCCTTAACCTGGGGATTTCCTGGGTCCCCAACATCTGAATGGTAGAGGCAAGCCCCTTGTGGCCGCCGGGACTTCCCGAAAGACGAAAGCGGATGGTTCCCAGAGGGAGATCCAAATCGTCATAAATCACCAAAAGTCGTTCGACTGGAATTTTAAAGTAAGACATAACACTTAAAACCGCTTGACCACTCAGGTTCATAAAGGTCTGTGGCTGCACCAGCAGTGTGTTCTCATTGCCAATCAGAGCTTTTCCATAAAGGCTTTGAAAACCATTCTTATTAAGGTTTATCCCAGCCTTTTGCGCCAAACGCTCAATCACCAAAAACCCGGCATTATGCCGGGTTTCTTGATATTGAGGGCCAGGATTGCCTAACCCCGCTATACAGAACAATTGCACACCCCCATCGGGGAACTTAAGACTTTGACACAGCCATCATTTCTTAGCTGTCCATTAAGATTCATTCCATTATTCTTTTTTGGCTTCTCCTGCCGAAGCTGCAGCAGGAGCTGCTTCTGCTGCCGGGGCTGAAGTCTCAGCGGCCGCGGTCGGCGCAATAGCCATCACAACGGCTTCCTCAGGGCCATTCAATACTTTGACGCCTTCCGGCAATTGCAAGTCTTTAACATGAATACCGGAACCTATGGTTAAAGATTTAACATCCACATAAATCCGGTCCGGAATATTTGTCGGCAAACAGCTTACTTCCAACTCATGCAATACGATCTCCAGCACGGCGCCGTCATGATTCCGTTTATCTTCATTTTTCAAATGGACCGGAGTTTTAACGGTTACCATATGGTCCATCGCAACCCGCAAAAAGTCCACATGAATAACATTTCCTTTTACAGGATTCTTTTGAAAATCCTTGACCAGGACATGTTGTTCCTCTTCTTTTTTCCCCTTCTGAATCTTAAGGTTAATCAATTTGGTCGTTCCGCCCTTAAGAAAAACCATTTGTAATTGATGGGCATCCAGGATTAAATGCTCATTCTCCTTACCCTCGCCATATAAAACAGCAGGTACTTGACCTTTTTGGCGGAGCTGGCCCGCTTTTTGTTTACCAAGCTCTTCCCGGACGGAAGCAGCCAACGAAAATTCCATAACGAATTCCTCCTCAATCCCTATCAAAATAATTTATTGTAAGTCAATCAAAATCATGTTCAACAAAATCCCCTAAAACAAAACCGTGTTAAAATATCGCTCACATTATAACATTCCCATTCAATATTGTAAACCTCGAATTATCCACTATGCCCAACTTTTTTTATAATTTCATTCGCCTTTTTTGTTTCTGGGTGAACGCCATTCCTTCAAGTTCTCCTGCCTGCTTCTGGCTATGGCCAAAGCCTTAGCCGGCACTTCTTTTGTGATGGTGGAACCGGCGCCGACCGTAGCTCCTTCCCCAACAATCACCGGAGCAACCAAATTGGTGTTACTTCCGATAAAGACATCATCTTGAATCACAGTTTGGTGTTTATGGACTCCATCATAATTGCAGGTAATCGTGCCGCACCCGATATTAACCCCGGCGCCCACCTGCGAATCACCAATGTAGGAGAGATGAGGCACCTTGGTTTTGTTCCCGATCCGTGAGTTCTTGATTTCAACAAAATCACCGATTTTAACATTCTCAGCGGTGACAGTGCCGGGACGGATATAAGCGAAGGGTCCGACATTATTTCCCGGCCCAAGATGAGTTTCAATAATTTGGCTAAATTGTACGGAAGTCTGGTCGCCGATCATCGAATCAACCACCCGGGTATGGGGCCCAATTAAGCATCCTTCTCCAATAATGGTTTTACCCAGTAAAAAAGTTCCGGGAAGAATCGCAGTGTCCCGCCCGATTTGAACTTCCGGCCCGATGTATGTAAATAAAGGGTCTTCAATGGTTACCCCTTGACTCATCCAATGATGATTAATAGCCTGTTTTAAGAAATTTTCGGTACTCGCCAGTTGAATGCGATCATTGGGTCCCATAACTTCCTCTGCCGCATCCGTAACCCATCCGGTAACTTTTAAACCTTTTTCCACAAATATCTTGATGACATCCGTTAAGTAATACTCTCCTTGAGCATTTCTGGGAGTGATTTCAGATAAGGCTTCAAGTAAATGGGGAATATCGAAACAATAAACCCCCGTATTTACTTCTTTGATTTCTTTTTGAGCTGGACTGGCATCTTTATCTTCAACAATTGCCGTAATATTTCCGTCTCCGCCCCGAATAATCCGCCCGAAACCGGCTGCATTTTTAACCTCCGTAGTTAGAACTGCGGCTACAGCCTGCCGGGTACGTTTGGCATCCACTAAATCTTTAATGGTTTCAGCCCTTAAAAGTGGCGTATCTCCATATAATATCAGTAAATCCCCGGTTAATGTCGAAAGAATATCGCGGGCCATCATGACAGCATGTCCGGTGCCCTTTTGTTCTTTCTGCCAGACATATTCGAGTTTTGGACCTATCGTATCGATAACCTGCTGCCCTTCAAAACCCACCACTACAATGGTCCTTGAGGCTCCAACCTTGTTCGCCGCATCGACAATATATTGCAGCATCGGGCGTCCCAATAAAGGATGCAGCACCTTGGGAAGCTTGGATTTCATCCGGGTTCCCTGCCCAGCTGCTAAAATAATCGAAGTTAAAGCGGCCACAACAATCACTCCTCGTCAAATACCTAAACCCGCAATCTAAAACAAGTGATTTGAAAGCTAAAAAAAGAACTCGGATGAGTTCTTAAATTTGCCTAAAAATATTGGCTGGGGCGGCTGGACTCGAACCAACGAATGCGGGAGTCAAAGTCCCGTGCCTTACCAACTTGGCTACGCCCCATCGAATGCAGAATTTAGTATACCAGTGATTTAACGAAAAGTCAAGCACAATCCATTATAAAATCGCGTTCAAACTCTGTCTTGAATACAAAAATATACCCTCAGTTCCATGATTACCCAGCTAAAGTAAACGTACATTGAAAAATCAACCCGAACCTTTTTCGGCCATTTCATGATTCCGTCGGAAATTTTTGATAGACAAAAAAAGAACTTGCATTTTAAGCAAATTCTATCATCAACGCAAAATTTATTTATGATTCCAAAATCATTATTTATCGGCGACCTCGTACTCTTTTAAAATAGCGCCTTGAATAAGTTCCCTTGCTTCGGAGGTGATAGGATGAGCTATATCTCTGAATTCACCCTCCGGAGTCTTACGACTTGGCATCGCCACAAAAAGACCATTTTGTCCTTCGATGACACGAATATCTCTCACTACGAAAGAATCATCGATAGTAATTGAGGCGATTGCCTTCATTTTGCCATCTGAATTTACTTTTTTCAGCCGTACGTCAGTGATGTTCATAAAAACCCACTCACCTTTCTATTTCTTCTGTCATAGCAGTATAAAATAATTTCCATAAGTTTTTAGAAATTCCTTCTGTTGGGAAGAAATTTTTTACTTTTTTTTCTATCACGGCCAATTCTTACAAATATTTTGCAGCGCAAAATTTACATTTTCCCATTTATTCCCATAAAAAGTTTCTCCAAGAACGCTTATAATTTGAATTTTAACCGGATTCTTTTTTCGTTTTCATATTGAAAAATGGAAAAGGAGTGTTAGCTTTAAGCCTCACCCCTTTGGTACCTGGTATTATTTTAAAATAACTTCATACAAAAAATTTATCCTAATTTGGATAACACTTCCCGGGCTAATTTAAGATCGCTGGGCTTATCGACATCGATACCGACTTCCGGATAGGGTGAAACAATCCCCACCGCTGAAAAATGGAATATTTCCGCCACCCGCTGCTCTATCTCGTGAATCGCCAGTCTTCCAAAGACAAGCTTCAACAAGCATTTCCAACCCAGCAACAGGCAAAGTTGAAGCGGCTTCTTTCTCATCGCAGAGGCCTTCCTGAACATTTCGAAGTTATCCCGAATAACTTTCGGCGAGATCAAAGCTAAATTACCACCAGTATAAACTCCATCCCGCAATTTAACATAAGTGCGCTGAACCCCGGGATATTTTTTCTCGTTATCATCTTTGGACACAAAAGAATAATAAACGTCGGCTTTACGGCTTTGGCATCTTTCCAGGAAATCCTCCAAAGCTTCTTTGGTAATTAAGGGAATATCCGAAGTAACCAATAACAACGGTTCCTCGGATTCCAGGGCATTTAAGCCGTTTATCAAGCTCTCCTCCCAGGTATTTCCCCGCTCAACCATGGTACAGTTTCGATCCTGCATATCGGAAGAAATCAAAGCCCGGGGCCCGACGATAATGATGCGCTGAACCGAAGAGATACTTCGCAATGCCTGCAATACATAATCCAACATCGGCCGGCCGGCAATTTTTATTTCCGCTTCATAGTGTTCTTGGCTCACTTTTCGTAATGCGCCGGAATTAACAGCCCCCGCCAATATAATTGCATTCATTTAATTCCCTCCCAGCTTGGTATCGTGCTGAATCATGTTCATCATCGTGTTCTCGGCATTTTCAATATGTTCCTGCGCCAGTTTCCGGGCAAGTTCCCCATCCCGCGAAGATATTGCTTCAACGATCTTACGATGCTCCTCTAAGGCAATTTTCATACGCCCCGGAAAAGAAAGCGAAGTGGTGCGGAATCTTTGAATCTGTTCCCGTAAATTGCTGATGATTTGCGACAAGCGCGCATTGCGGCTGGCTTTATATATTAATGTATGAAAATCGGTATCGGTTTCAACCACCTTTGATAAATCACCGCTTTCAATTTCTTCGGAGATTTTAACCAAATATCTCTCCATGGACTCGAGTTCCTCATCGGTAACCCTTTCTGAAGCCAATTCGGCGGCAAGCCCTTCCAAAGCCCCCCTTATTTCAAAGACATCGACAATGTCCTTTATCGACATCCCGGCCACATAAGCCCCCTTGCGGGGAATCATGACCACCAATCCCTCCAGTTCAAGTTTACGAATGGCCTCACGGACCGGCGTGCGACTGACGCCCATCTCTTCCGCCAATTGAATCTCCATCAAACGCTCACTGGGGGGTAAGGAACCACTGATAATCGCCTCGCGCAATGAATCAAAAACCAATTCACGCAAGGGTTTGTAATTGTCTAGTCGGATTGGGACCAAAGGTTGTCTATCCATTTTTACTCCTCGCTTTTTTAAATCTTTTCATATTTCTTATTCCAACCGATATCATTCGGAATCAGGTTCTTCCAAAAAATGCGTATAACAACGGAACCATTCCCTTGGAACGGCCGTAAAAATAGGCTCAATGACTTCCGGAGGAGGATTTAAGGCATAAACCGAAGGACCGCTCCCGGACATTAAATTAGCAGTTAGGCCATATTGACGAAACACCTTTTTTACCTGGCCGACTCCGGGGAAATCTTCAAGGACCAATTCCTCAAAAACATTTCCCCAAGAATTCGTCAATAATTCGAAATCCCCCGTCTCCATCGCCCGAACTACCCCATCAACCTGCGGGCGTTTTAAAATTCTTTCCTTGCCATAACGGCCATAAGCCTTGGCGGTTGATATCGGTGTATTAGGAGTAATCAATAACAAATCGCAGTGCATGGTGGAATGAATTTTCGTCAAACATTCACCGATTCCGCCTGCCCTGAACGAACCCCGGCGGATGCAAAAAGGAACATCCGCTCCTAATCCTGCTCCTAAAGAAACAAGCTCATCCGTGGAAAGTCCCAAATTCCAAAATTCATTAAGAGCCAGCAGCACTTCCGCAGCATCGGTGCTGCCTCCGGCCAGACCGGCTTCAATGGGAATATTTTTGTGGATATGTATCTTGACGCCGCGTCCGATCCCTAATTCCCGTCGCAGCAACTCCGCGGCTTTCCATGCCAGATTATGGTAGTCTGTGGGTAAACGGCTATCACTGCATGTCAGTTCCAACCCGGGGCTGGCTTCAAAGGTTAGTTGATCGGCAAGGGCGATGCTTTGCATCACCGTATCGATTTCATGATAACCGTCAGGCCGTTTACATAAAATATCAAGAGCGAGATTGATTTTTGCAGGAGCAAATCGAGTAAGCATAGTCCATCCAGTCTGTTTTTATAGAATTCAATTATATATTTGCCAAAATTACGTCAATTCCTGCCTTGATTTATCGGATATAAAAAAACACCGGTTACCCAGTGTATTCACGAAACAATCAGTGTCAATTTTTTTTGGATGAAAACCAATTATCAACACGCTTTATTAAATAATTATGGCCGCGCACCATGCTTTGACCTAATCTTCCCAAACGTACCGGATCAGCCGACTCCTACCAGGCAACCCCGCGGCACACAAAGGGTCTTACTTACCGTTGCTTCCTTCCGGACCTGGCGGGGTTTATAAGTCTTTGTTGCGCGAGACCCAATCCTCAACGTCACTTAATCAGGCCGGACTTACGAAAATCGGCCGAATCATGGAATTCAATCCTGCTATAGCGGGTTGCAGGCTACAGGGCACCGCTACCTCCCCATCTAGCACGACCATAAACTTTGAACGAAAGAGTATTATTATTATATCATATTCAAACGGGCAATCAACTGTTAAATTTTTCAAAAATATCCTGAATCAGTTCGGAAAATCCTTCGCCGTAAAGTTCTTTAGCAGTCTTGTCCGCTTTGGATTTCAAAGCTTGTGCCGCATTGCCGACGGCTAAATTAAACGCCCCAATCTCAAATAAAGGTAAATCGTTATAGGAATCTCCGGAGACGACGACCTCAGAGGGTTTAATCCCCAACTCGGCGATGATTTTTAAGAGAGTACCCCCCTTGGAAACTTGTTTGTCAACCAAATGGAGCATGACATTGGTTACCAAAATCGAAACGGGAAGTTGTTGCTCCCTGATGACGGCCGAAATTTGTTCCGGATCCGCGCTCAACCGGATACTAATATCCACCTGGCGGTAAACGTTATCCTCATCCAATTCCACCGGCAGGCCATTCCCTCTCAACGCCGATAGCGCTTCCTTAGCCAGCTTGGGGTCACCCAGCAGCTTGGTCTGTCCGTTCATTTTGACTACAGCGCCGTTTTCGGCGATCAAGGGTCCGCTGGTACCCAGGAATAACGAAAGGCTTTCCAAAAACGGCAAAGGCCTGCCGGATACCAAAATAACCTTGACCCCTTTTTCCTCCAATTTCCGGATCCATTGCACCGCCTTCAGATGAATGCGTCCTTTTTCATCCGTGATAGTCCCATCAATATCGGTTGCCAGTATTTTGTAGCTCATGGGTTGCATCCTTTCAAATTCAGGTTCTTCTCTGCTATCTGGAAAATACTTCGAAGCCTAAAAAGATCAGTTCTCCCGCCAAGGCGTCGTCACCTTGGTGACGCAGGCGCAGAGAAAAGGCGAAAAAATTGTTGATAAAAAACCTCTGCGCCGCTGCGGGAGAATAAATAACTTATTTCATCCTTTTTTCGTTCGCCCTAGCCGGACACTACAGGCTACTAGCGGGTTCCCGTTTCCACCGCCTGCCGGAAACATTGGAAGTAATCTGCGAAAGTTTTCGCAGTACAGCGCGGATTCTTAATTTGAATTCCCGGCACCCGCAGTCCAATCAATGAAAAAGCCATGGCCATCCGGTGGTCATGATAGGTTTCAATGGCGGCAGCCTTGGGCGTTCCCGGATATATCTTGATACCGGTCCGGGTCTCTTCGCAGGTTATTCCCAAACGGGTTAATTCGTTGATAATGGCTGCGATGCGGTTGGATTCATGATACTTGATGAGAGAAACATTACGGATATGAGTCGGCGATGTTGCAAATGGGGCCAGGGCCGCCAGGGTCATGGTTTGATCCGGCATCCCCCCCATATCGACATTGATTCCGGGGAAAACTCCACCCGGAGGCCCTTCCAAACGTATCCCTTTTTCTTGCTCCTCGATTTGACTCCCCAACTTCTTCAGAACCTCTAAAAAACCAATATCCCCTTGCAAGGAATCCAGCCGCACTCCTTCGAGAAAAACCGAACCACCGGTCAAAACGGCCATGGCCCAAAAATAGCTGGCATTGGAGACATCGGGTTCAACCGTATATTCCATCCCCTGATACCGCTGGCCGTGAGGGATCCCATACTTCTGGAAATTTTCATTGTTCACCTGCACGCCGAAATCTCTCATCATCCGGAGGGTCATTTCAATATAAGGTTTAGCCGCCAGAGCACCGCTGAGTTCGATTTCCAAATCCCTGGCGCCATAGCATCCCACCAACAATAAAGCGCTTAAAAATTGGCTGCTCTGGCTGGCATCCATCACGACCCGTCCGCCCTGGAAACCGTTGCTGTGTTCAATATAGGGCAAAAAATCCGCTTTTTGGAGGAATTCAAACTCCACTCCCAATCTCCTTAAGGGGTCCAATAGAGGCTTCATGGGCCGGGCCATCATTTGGGCTGAGGCGTGAACCCCATAACGTCCCCGGGATATGGCCAGCATTGCCGTGATAAATCGGGCGGCCGTTCCGGCGCTGCCGACATTGATCTCTCCCTCTCCAAAGGGGAGCGTACCGGCCTGTCCATTCACCCGAACCGTATAATCCTCGACGGAGATTTCAATTTGAAAGCCCAGTTTTTTCAAACAATCCATGAAAGAAATACTATCATCGCTAAATAACACATTTCTCAAAACAGACCGCCCCTCCGCCAGGGCGGCGATTAATAAGGCCCGGTTGGTAATACTTTTTGAACCAGGCACGGATGCAGTAAAGTGTAATGGACTTTTGGGTGTAGGAACTTCAAAAACTTCTTGTTCGCCATCGTAATCCTGATCCCTATTGCGCTCTCTATCCCCATTACTCATTAAAAACAACCTTTCTCCTTAAAACTACCTGCCGTTTGGATGCGATATTTGAAAACAATTATTCCATCCGGCGCCGGATATTCCTGCAATCGCCGGATTATATTTTTAGGGAGAAATTTTAAAAAAAAATTCTCAAGAAAAAGTATGATTTACCGATACATAATATGTTATATTATTTGAGGGGTGAAACAGCAATGAATCAAATGCGTCGTCCTGACAAGGCACTACGCCAGAGGGGAGACAAAGCCGGCAACAAATATACCATCGGTAATTCCTGCCTCTATCAATATAAAGACCTTGAAGGCAGAACCGTTCAAATTAGCCGGCCTGCCTTTATTAAAGTCGAGGAGCGGGAATAAGAGCTCCATGTAAGCAGTAGAGCCGGATGTTTATACCGGCTCTCATCAATCATTCATGAAACTCAACATTTCTTGATGAATCAACCCGTTGGTTGCCAATACGCTGCCGGGGGCGAGAACTCCTAGCGCTTGCCCGTCCCAACGGGTACTGCGGCCTCCCGCTTCCGCCAGGATAATCATTCCAGCCGCATAATCCCAAGGTTGAAGACTGTACTCAAAAAAAGCATCAACCCGGCCGCAGGCAACGTAGGCCATATCCAAAGCCGCAGCTCCTGAACGTCGGATCTCCAAACATCTCCGGAAGATATTTTCGGTTATCCGGAAGGTTTTACCGGCGTGCTCCCTTTGATACGGGGTGGTGCCGAACGCAATCAAGCAATCCTCCATATCCCGATTGTTGCTGACCTTGATCTTTTGATGATTGAGGAACGCTCCTCCGCCCGTCAGCGCGGTAAACGCCTCATCATTAAAAGGGTTGTAAACAACCCCCAAAACCGGTTTTTGGCGGTCGAAAAAGGCCAAAGATACGGCGGAATGACGGTAAGCGCGCATCAAATTGGTGGTCCCGTCCACCGGATCAAGAATCCAGGTGGGCTTCTCAAGGCTATAACGGTTATCCGCCGATTCCTCGGTGATAATATTGCTCTCCGGCGCGATCGCCCGCAATTTGGCAATCAGAAAGCTTTGCACCTTCAAATCCACCTGGGTAACGTAATTGGCCACTCCCTTTTGGATAATTTCTTCTTGCACAATCTCCGATTCTAAAATGAATTTACCAGCCTGTTTTACCGCTACGAGCGACTTTTCCAGCAAAGTTTCCATCGATGCACCTTACTTTGATAAAAATAATCGAACCATTACCTTTTTGATTATATACCCGACTTGGCATAGTTTCAATCCATCGCTTTCCCTTTCCCTCCGATCGGGTAAAAGGGGGGCCGGTATTTAAAAGAACACTCGAAACCCGATATCAATCCCGTATTGTTTGGTCGTGCTGTCCAGCACTTTGAAGTCAATCGTGTTCTTTACGCCTCCGTTCTCTTGAGTAGCCGAACCGACCTCGCTTTCCCCGATGGCGGAATATTCACCCCAAGGGGTCATGGCTATTGCCCACCTGGGGCTGATCTGGTAAGTGAAAGGAATTTCAATCCGGTAACCGGGTTTGTTGCCCAGATCGACTTCGATCGGCTCATACCCACTGACCCTCTTTCTCGCTCTCCCAACCCCCATATATTCAAACGTGAGCTCCATGGCTACCCGCAAGTTCTCCCCGAAGCTTTGTTCGAAACGCAGTCCGAAGGGGATATACATCCAGCCATATTCTACTTTTTGGGATGCGGGAAGTTCTCTGGCCCAGAAGTGAGCGCCGATTCCCAGATAGATATAAATGTCTTCGAAACCGGAAAGGGGATTAGCATAGACAAACTCTACATTGTAAATCCGGTTGCCTTCGATCGAATCCACGATGGCAATATCCTGGTTGGTTTGAAGATGGCGGGTGTCGTGATGGCTTTGATCATAAGTAATCTGCCAATAGCTCCCGCCGTCAAGATTTTGATTTTTATAGGCGATGTGGATTCCATCCAACCGTCCGCTGTTGGAATCCTCCAAATCTTCCATACCCTTTCCCCAGTCCACCTGCTGGTCAAAGTGATAGTATTTGACATCCAGTTCAAGCTGGTTGCCAAAATCGGTTTGGGCCGCCATACAAATGCTGCTCCACCCCGTCAATAGTAAAAACCCCACCGCGGCCGACCAAGCTCTTTTAAAAATTAGCACTTGCGCCCTCTTCCTTTCCGATTCCCCCGTCAAAAGCAAACCAACGGATTATATTGAATTGATTTATAAATTCAATAGATAGAGACAATTTCCTTTTTATTACCGGAGATCATAGCTTTTTATATACGTTAAAATAAACCCACACTGCATTGGCCAGTAACAGTGCGCTGGTAATGAAGAACACATAGCGGATACCCAAATGGGCCGCCACCTGTCCGCCTAAAACCGCGCCTCCGAATACTCCCAAATAACCGGCGGACATACTAAAACCAAAAATTCTTCCTGTAAGAGAAGGCGGAGTGATTTTCTTGAGTAGGGTATTTATTGAAGGATTCAAGCCCGCCATGGCCAGCCCTAAGACAAAACGAAGCCCTATAAACTGCCAGGGACTGTCGACAAAAGCCTGGGGGATAAAAACAACTCCCGCCACTATCAGCGCCGCCAGCATCACCTTTTGAGCTCCGATTTTATCGGACAGTTTTCCTAAGTTCGGAGCGGCGATGATATTAGCCAGCCCGGAGGCAGAAAAGGCCAACCCTGCTAAAAGAGCTACATGGCCGATATGATGAGAAATCCGGGTTATATAAACGGTGACGATGGGCTCCACCGAATAAAATGCCAAAGCCAACATAAAAAAGGTCACAAACAAAATAACCGTTAGTTTTTTTTCAGGGACGCCGTTCCATATCTCCTTCATACTTTCCGCTTTTTTATTTTCACGGGTGAAAGATTCCTTTACAAAAAGGGCCGTGGTCATAAAGGCCAGCAAAAGCAAGCCGCCAGTTATAAAAAATACCTCTTGAAAGCCCAATTTCTCTGCGATATACCCGCCAATCAGGGGCCCCAATAAAGCGCCGGCGATATTGGCCGTGGAAAGCGTTCCCAAAGCATAACCGGCATGTTCCATATCCGTCTGCGTGGCAATCAACGCCGTACAGGCTGAACTATAGCCGGTGATGACGCCCTGCAATAACCTTAATCCGATAAGGATATAGATATTGGATGCAAAACCCATACTGCCGATGACGAGCCCCATCCCCAGGCTAGCCCGTAAAAGCATCGGTTTTCGTCCATATTTGTCAGCGGCATGCCCCCAAATCGGCGAAAATATCGCTGAAATGATATAAGTAACACCAAAAGCGATTCCGGAAAGCTGGGCGATTAGACCCGGATTATGCACACCGAGATGCTTGATATAAAGCGGCAATACCGGCGCAATCTGGCTCATTCCGATAGCTGCTACAAAAATCCCGAACCAGCATACGATTAAATTCCTTTTCCAAATCTCCATAAAGATAAGCCTTCTTTCTGCTGTCCCATCGATCATCCTCCCAAGGAAAATGAACCATATTTTCCTCTATTTTAATCCGCGGATTAGCTTTAAACCATGCACGATTTTAAACTCCATGGACGATTTTGCTATAGAATTTAGAGGGACTCACTCCTTCGGTTTTTTTAAATATCCTGCTAAAATAAAATTCATCCTTAAACCCGAGGATTCCGGCTATTTCCTTTATTTTTTTATCCCCTTCGATGATCAATTCTTTGGCTTTATCGATTTTGATCTTGTTAAAATACTCAATCACCGAATAGCCGGTAGTCTCCTTAAAAACCCTTGATAAATAAGGGGGTGATAGTTCCACCAACTCCGATAATTCACTCAAGTTCACCCGGTTGTTGATATTTTGATGCATAAAGTTGATAACTTTTTCTACTTTGATGGAAGCTCCGTAATTGCGATTTTCCTTGCCGGTGTTTTGGTAAATCGCAGTGAATAATTGCTGCAGACAGACTTTTGAAAAAAATTCATAACCAGGCAGTTTGGCATTCCAAGTATCAACCAGCCTTTTAAATCCATCATAGAGCGGATAATAATCCGGTATTTCCTGAGCCGGGCGTGGCCAAAGCTTCCCTGCCAGGTTTTGAATGTTCCACCGGCTCTCGTTCAACTCCACCCGGGCGCAACTGAAATGGACCGATAAAAAGCTTTCGGCTTTTTCGGTTTCGAATTCAAAGGTATGAAGCACGTCGGGCCAGATGTAAAAAAGCATCCCGCCATGAATGAGATAGCTTTTCTGGTCTATGGTAATACTGCCCCTGCCCCCTGTAATCAATATCAGTTCATGATGGGGTATGGTCCGGGTCATTTTCTTGGCAAATAACTCCCGGCCACGGCCGCAACCGCCGAAGGTCTTAAAATTGCAATAATGAATGTAAAAAAACAGGTTTTTAAAAATCATGGTTCCTCCATCAAAGAATAAACTTGTAATTCATCACGGAGTTTCCTACGTTCAACGGGGAGTGCCCTATTTAATTTCTCCAGAAAAAGGTATTTCCGATAATCTGACGAACGGCATATAAAGTAGCAAAATAATTTCTCGGTGAAGGTGATTGTCCGGAAATTGAATTCCATTAATTCTTAAATACTCTACTTTACATCTCACCTTGGTTCTCACAAGAAGCAGGGTTCAACAAACCAGACGAGTTGATGGGACTCCGTGCTTATCAATGACTTGAGTTGCGTAAACCCCAAAGGAGAATGATCATGGTGAGGAAAGCGGCTATTAGAGGACAATTATTTACTATTCATTCTTTGACTCCAAATGACCATAGTGGTCTGGATATCGTTTATTGGCAAGGCGAGGTTGACCGCTCTGCTCTTAAACAAATAACCGTAAACGGTTTTATTACTTTACGATCCGGCAATTTGGAAGTCATTAAAGTCATGGACTAAAATTTATTTATGATTTAAGTTTTGACGATAGCGATACACTCTGCAAATCTTTCAAAAAAAGATTGCGGTGAGATTGTAAAAAAAAGACCCTCCGCCTTCCTTCTGCGCGGAGAATCTTTTGGGTTTCAAACTTTTAATACTGTTGTCTTTTGGGTTTGTAGCAATTACGGCAATAAACGGGTTTATCACCGGATGGTTGGAAAGGAACCATTGTGCTGGTTCCGCAAGAGTGGCAAACCGCAGGATACATCTCCCGTTCGGAGGACCTCCCTTGGTAACTCCGTCCCGAATCTCTTCTACCGGCGTTTTGTTCTTTTCTGGCCGCTCTGCACTGCGGGCAACGTCCCGGTTCATTGGTAAATCCTTTTTCGGCGAAAAACTCCTGTTCAGTGACTGTAAACGTGAAATCATTACCGCAATCCTTACATACGAGCATTTTGTCTTGGAACATATAAAAACCTCCATTTTAAGCCCGACGGGCTCTTATTTACCTTTCCCTCGGGTTTATAATATTAGGAGGCAACTTCACGCCGATGCGCTCTTTGAACTTGCAAACCACATTATTACTTTCCTAAGTTTGGGTACTATTCTTATAATAACACAGGTTTCCCAAAAACACAAAACATTTCCGAAATAAACCGGTTCTTCTTAACAAACTGCTGAAGCACAGAGATATTCTTTAAGCAGGGAATCCATCAAAGTCCTTACCGGTACGATTTCGGTGTTACGATAACCGTTGGAACCGGAAAAAACAAATCCCTGTTTTAGTTTTCCCCTGCAAGCATTAATGAGTGCCAGCGCAATACAATATGGGCTTTTTTTATAATCACAAGTCGTAATACAATGATAAGCGCATTGAAAGGGCTTTTTATTGCCCAATGCCACATCGGCGATAAACTTATTCTTGATGGCCCGTCCCAGCAGACCCACAGGGCTCTTAATAATAACCAGATCTTCTTGTTTCAAATTCAGGAAAGTTCTTTTAAACTCCATATCCGCATCGCATTCATCCGTAGTAATGAATCGGGTGGCCATTTGAACGCCGGCTGCTCCCAACCGTAAAAACCGGTCAATATCAGCCCCGGTATAAATCCCCCCGGCAGCAATCACCGGAACTTTCTTTTGGCATTGTTCTTCAAACTTGCCTACTTCCTCCAGCACTTGAGGAATCAGGCTTTCCAGCGAATAGGCCGGACTGACGATCTGATCCGCTTTAAATCCCAAATGTCCCCCGGCCATGGGTCCTTCGACCACGATGGCGTCGGGGACATAATTATATTTTTCAATCCATTTTTTTAAAACGATTCCGGCAGCCCGGGCAGAAGACACAATCGGGACTAACTTGGTTTTTCGGGAGCCCTCTAGGAATTGGGGCAAATTGAGCGGCAGTCCGGCGCCGGAAAAAATGACATCAACGCCTTCCTGGATGGCCGTCCGGGCCATATCGGCATAATTGGATAAAGCCACCATGATGTTGACGCCAATGATTCCATTGGTCATTAACCGGGCTTTTCTGATTTCATTTTTAAGGGCCTTGATGTTGGCTGCTAAAAAATCCGCGGCGAAATTGGGTTCCAGCATACCGATACCGGCGGTGGCTATAACACCGATACCGCCGGAATTGGCTACTGCAGAAGCCAGTCCGGAGAGGGACACGCCGACCCCCATTCCCCCTTGAATAATCGGCAATTTGGTGGTAAAATCTCCAATGTTTAAACCTTTGATTGGGTTATGCATCATAATCCTCCGCTTTTTTGTTGTCTCGATCCATCCATAGTATTCGCAATTGCTGGCCAGGAAATTAACAGCTCTTGCTATACCAGTATTTGTTTACATTGATGCCATTGCTTTTCATCAGATCTTTAATCATCTCAAAGCTTTTCCTGGGGATAACCATATGAAAGTCATTCGTGCTTTGGCATAATGTTTTCCACTTTTTAAAAGCCCCGGGCTCGTTGACGGAATCGTCGGTCACGATTTCACATAAGGTAATTTCATCATCTAAAACCGCCGTTAAATCAGGAATGTAACCACACACTTGGCTGGGTTGTCCGTTGCCGCATTTCTCATTGTTTATTTTGATATCGGAATAACCTAACTTTTGATAGTTAATGGCTTGCGTGATCAACATCCTGTTGTATAAATTTTGTTCCGCTTGCGTTTTAAACATTCCCATTTCCTCCTTCAATATAGATTCATAAACATTATCTAGTGTTTTATTTCAAAGGGTTGGTAAACTGCCACTAAATCGGGGCCATTGTACTGAATTCCAAGAGCTTGTAAATTATAAACAATCAAAGGAACCGTGAGGTCGGTTAAATCAATATCAACGCTTTCCTGGAGCCAGTGAGTGATGGCGGTGTATATCGACCCGGTGAAAAGAATCGCCGCCACTTTGGCATCGGGTACATTAATAACTTTTTTTTGAAGCAGTCCCTTAAATATTTCCTCAAAAATGAGCGAGATTTTTTGATGATTGGCAGTCCTTTTCTTTTCAAATTCGGGACTCAATCCTACCGAACGAATCAGCATGATTCCGGCAAGTTCCTTATTTGTCTGAAATGTTTTCAATGAAAGCGTAAGCGCTTTGGTAATACTTTCTACGATATTCTCCTCATTGTCCGTCATGGTGTCGATTGCTTCCTGTAAAACACCCAAATAAGTTTGAATCATTTCATCATAGAGACTCTCGAATAACGCTTCCTTATTATTAAAATAGAAATAAAAAGAGCCGGTGGAAATATCGGACTCTTCAAGAATATCCGTGACTTTGGTTTGATAATATCCTTTTTCCGAAAAAACTTTGGCGGCGCATTCCAAGATGTGTTGCCGCTTGGCGTCCTTCATTTCCTGCACTTTTTGAGGGGTCCGGTATGCCATGGGAAATCCTTTCAAGCATAGAATGAAAATTCGTTCTACGCTTAATTATATACTAAAATCTCAAATAAACAAGCGCCTGAATTTTTAAAGGAATGGCAATATCTGGGGTTCTTTTGTGCAATATCGGTGGGCCGGTTCTTCGTTGATGGTGTCCGTAAACCATATGGTTTTTGTTCCCTTTGCTCGCGCCCATGAAACCTCTTTGAATATAAAAACGGGCCTTTCAAGAATGAACGGCCCATTGTCCAAAATTCATTCCCCCTTCTTCTCTTCCTGCAACTTCTCGGCCACTTCCCGGAAGGCTATCCCCAACTGGATCATGAGCCAACCCCGGACCGTTTCACCCCCTTGATTCCATTTATCCAAAATGTAATGCAAATAAGCCTGTAGTTTTGGATCGATGCTCCCTTGGCTCATCTCTCCAAGCGCCATTAGGCATTGCAATTCCGTAAATTGCGGTTCTCTTAAAACATTCTTTAACCCTTGTCCATATTTTTTTACGCCCAACGCCTTTATCCCATTAGCCATATGTTCTTCAGCAGTAATAAGCATCTCGCCCTCGCCGGTTTTCACCCAATCCGGATTGACTAAAAACCGGGCTAATAAGGCATCAAGAAAGACTTCCGAAGGGGGTTGTTTACCCGCTTCAATTCGGGATACAGTTGATAAATTTACCTTTACTATTTGAATAAATTGCTTTCGAGTTAAGCCAAAATAATCTCGAACCTGTTCAACTCGTTTTCCAATTTCTTTGTGCATACAGAATTTTTCTCCTTGACATTTATGCAATTGGCACATATAATAAACTTGTAATTCAAAACAATTCGCTCAATTAAAATAAAAGCAAATAACAAAAGCCATCGGCCCAAGATCTTTCCCTTTGGCCCTTTGGTTTTATCATACCTCATACTAAGTTGCAATCAAACCACATGCATTAGTAAAATGCAACTTAGTATGAAACCAATTTGCGCCATTCATAAGTATCTGTTGAAATGCAAATTGGTTAGAAATCTCAATTATTTCCATTATACCATGAATAAAGGAAAAGTCGAAACCGGAAAGTGGGAACAGATAAAGAGCCTTAAAGCCACACTATAGGCCCTTTTCTCCCTCTCCCATAGCGGAGTTTCCGCGTCAATGGGGGAGGGCCGCTGCTCCAAATCTTCCCCAGGGGTGAGGGCGTTGGCGGCGCAGGTGACCCCAATTTTCGGCGGTCGGGGCGGTCATCGCCCTGTACTTCGCACTCACCGCCCCGACCTTTTTTCTTACCGCCCCGGTCTGCGCACTCATCGCCCTGTACTCCGCACTCACCGCCCCGACCTTTTTTCTTACCGCCCCGGTCTGCGCACTCATCGCCCTGTACTCCGCACTCACCGCCCCGACCTTTTTTCTTACCGCCCCGGGCTGCGCACTTATCGCCCTGTAC
>JAEVYU010000027.1 GCA_023392595.1 Bacillota bacterium
CTTTCGTTCCGCTGCTATTTTTCGAAGCAGGGATTCGAGGGTTTCGGATTTTGATTTCATCATGGGCTTCCTTTTTGAAAACGTTATGGATTCGGGGCTACAAACAGGTTGGACTCATGGAGTTTTAAGCTGAAAATTCGTGGAGTCAAACAGGGCGCTGAAAATTAAACTCTTTTGCCGGGGAATTCCTTTTTTATTTTCTCTTGAGGTAAAACCGGAACTTTCGGGTTTTCGCTTTTGCTCTTTTAATGATATAATGGAAATAATTGAGATTTTAGGCAATACCAATCTAAGCACAAATCTGATCCGTACTTGGATATTTTTGTCGTTTAATTATTTAAGATTTTTATCTTGTATTTTTTTCATTTAGTCTTGCGATTTTAATTAAGTATATTATATCAAAAATTAGAGAAAGATCAAGAGGAACTCTAAAATTGGATAAAAAAACTTTGAAACAAGAAAAAGAAAAAATCGCCAAAGAGATAGGACAGCGATTAAGAATATTACGGATTACCAACAATTTAAATGCGGGGGAAATATATAAATTAACCGGCATTTCAACTGGCAACACTAGCTCGATGGAGACAGGCAAGACTTTTCCTTCAGCATATGCTTTGATTAAATTATCCGAATTATATAATGTTTCAACAGATTGGATACTTAAAGGTAAAACGCCAGAGAGTAAAGAGGATAAAGATTTGGTTACGGTGGGAGATATTTTGCAAAGTGATATTGACGAAGAATTAGCGGCTTATTTGCGATATATATTGAAGGTTTGGCATGAAGGGGAAAGAGACCGGAACTGGGTAATGAAGCAGCTGGAGAGGGCGTTTGAGGATGTAGGAAAGAGGTTGGAGGAAGGAAAGAAGGAATAATTGAAAAATTCTTGGATGAAGTTAAAAGTTTGAAATGGGAAAGGCAATCGTATGAATAAAGAGGTGGATATTTTGTCCATCAAGCGACATTTAAACCGTAATGCCATGATTCGGATTTTTACAATTCATAACTTCATTGAAAACAGCCAATATCCGAATATTCAAAGTTTGGCTGAACATTTGGAGGTCAATGCCAGAACTGTTGAAAGAGATATCGAGCAGTTGCGCGATTTTTTCAATGCGCCGCTGGTTTATGATAGATTGCATAAGGGATATTATTATGAAGAGAAATTTGCGCTACCACCGTTTCAATTTACAGAGGGAGAAATGGTGGTTTTATTTTTGGGGCAAAAATTGCTGAACCAAGTTGAGGGGGGTATTTACAAAAAAGAAATCCGGTCATTATCGGAGAAATTACAGTGCTTATTTAATTCAAAGCCCAACCCCGGCAATTTTTTGCTGGAGGATACGGTTTCTTTCAACATTAGAACGTATTGTTTCCCCGTATCATTTGCGTTATTACGACGGGGCCTGGTATTTGATTGGCCATTGTTCCTTGCGGAATGCTCCCAGAATATTTGCGGTTGATAGGATTCAATCCTTGGAAGCGCTGAGCGAAAAATATTGTTACCCGGATGATTTTCAGGTCATGGATTTTATTGGTTATTTGAAACTGGTAAAATGGGAGAAAGACAATGCCGGTGTGATCCAAAAAGTGATTGAGGATAGTGAAAGGTTTTGGCTGGATGAAAGTAAATAGTGGAGGCATAGACGTATGCGGTTAGTCATTGAACTACAGCCTGTAAATAATATCTCCCTCCGGTTGCCTTTGGAATACAATCATTTTGTGCAGTCAGCCATTTACCGGACATTAGATGCCGACTTGGCGACGTTTTTGCACGATACCGGATTTTATGGGAGCGGGCGGCAATTTAAGCTTTTTACCTTTTCGCGGCTGCTGGGACAGTTTCAAATCATCGATGGGCAAATCGTCTTTTTCCCGCCGGTCCGTCTGATCGTCTCATCGCCGGTGGAGGCTTTTTGTCAGAGCTTGGTAAACGGTTTGCTTTCCCGTGACGGCATGCAACTGGGAAAAGAAGGATTAATGGTTGCGGCGGTCCGGGCGGAACAACCCAAAGTTGCTGCAGCGACGGTTAAATTGAAGCTATTGTCGCCGGTGGTGGCTTACAGTACGCTTTTTCGTCCGGACGGAAGCCGCTATACCTGTTATTATCAACCGGGTGACGGGGAATTTAGCCGAAACGCCGCCGAAAATATCCGCAAGAAATATTCGGCGTTATATAACACTCCTCCGCCCGATGGAGAATTGAAAATTCGTCCTTTGCATCAACCGAAGCTGCATGTGATGAAGTTCATGGGAACAGTGATTAAAGGATATTCCGGCCCGTTGCAACTGGAGGGGCCACGGGAACTACTGCAGCTGGCGGTGGACGCAGGCCTGGGGGGCAAGAACAGCATGGGGTTTGGGTGTGGGGAAATGACCTGAGATGTGGCCTTATGTTCACTATGAGACTGGAGATTTTGGGAGTGATGAAGAAGGTTTGGGGGAAAGAAAAAGATGAAAGAATTGCCTCAAAGCGTTTATAAGGAGATCCGTGATATTCTGGAGGCCGCCCGGCGGAAGGCTTTTGCCGCCGTCAACCTTGCGATGGTCGAAGCGTATTGGCAAATCGGGAAGCGAATCGTAGAGGAGGAACAGCGTGGCGAAGAACGGGCCGAATATGGCGCTTATCTGCTCACCAGTCTTTCACGGCAATTAACATTAGAATTTGGCAAAGGTTTTACTGTAGCGAATTTGAAAAATTTTCGCCAGTTTTATCTTACATTTAAGAAGAAAGAGATTGGCTACGCACTGCGTAGCGAATTGACCTGGACTCATTATCGGTTGATTATGCGGGTTGAGAACCTTGCGGCGCGGGAGTATTACATGAATGAAGCGGCGGAGCAAAACTGGAGCACCCGGCAGTTGGAGCGCAATATCCATTCGCTCTATTACGAACGGCTGCTTTCGACACGAGATAAAGAACTGGCGCTGGCTCAAAGCGCAGCTGAAAGCGAAGCGTATCAACCGGCTGACTTTATTAAGGACCCTTATGTATTGGAGTTTCTGGGACTGCCGATACCGCCGGGATTCGCCGAGGCGGATTTTGAAGCGGCGATCATCGGGAATTTGCAGCAATTTCTACTGGAGTTAGGCAAGGGTTTTTCCTTTGTCGGCCGGCAATACCGGATTGCTACGGAAACTAAACATTTTTTCATCGATCTGGTCTTTTATAACTTCCTGCTTAAGTGTTTTGTGCTGATTGACTTGAAAATCGGCGAGTTAACTCATCAGGATATCGGCCAGATGGACATGTATGTCCGGATTTTTGAGGATCGGGTAAAGGCGGCGGATGATAATCCGACCATTGGTATTATTTTCTGCACTGAAAAAGATGAAACGATTGTCCGATATAGCGTGCTGGAGGAAAACCGTCAGCTTTTCGCCTCCAAGTACCGGGTGGTGCTACCATCGGAGGAGGAACTCCGGGCCGAGCTGGAGCGGGAGAAAATATGGATATCACGACAGATGAGTGGCCGGACGAATAGACAAGATGAGGTTCCTGAAAGCGATTAAGGATAATGAAGGTTGATGTGCAATATTATGTTCAGCTACACGACTCTGTACAGCCGAAGTTACATATGATGGTTGTTGGGTAACATACGAATCCTTATAGGTAGACTAGTCCAACATCATAAAAGGTTGGTGAAAGCGATGAGTATAAATCAGGTCATTTTTTCCAAACTCGGACATTTTTTGGCTGGACAATGGTTTGGTGGGTTTAATAAAGATGTTGGAAGAGATATCTTTGGATGGGGTAGAAATATTTCACGATGATGAAAAATTAATTTTGACAGGGGAAAATGACAATATCCAAAAATCTCTGCGGGAAGCCTATGAGCTTCTAGTGGAGAGGTTTTATAACGTATCCACTCGTAAGCATGGCGTTTTACCGGATGAATATGTCTATTTGCAGGAGCGGCTGGATCGTTTTTGAAAATGGAAGAGTGCAATTGCCCACCCTAACCCTTTTTTTGGCTCCTTGATAGAAAACACTACCAATCAAACCTATTGACTTGTTGATAGATCAACAACGTGAATGGGTTTGATTTTTTCATAAAAAAGCGGGAATCGGAACTTGATATTTTTAACATAAAACTTTCTTATTATCAAGCCATTGATTAAGTTTTTCCAGGTCATTATTGAATTGGGGAAGACTCCTTAGATACTCTGTTACTAGAATTGAAATTAATTTTTCGTTTGACTCTTTGATAAGAGAATAATAAACCCATTGGGCTTGCTTTCGGTCGCTAACTAAACCGGCATTCTTTAAATAAATGAGATGCCGGGATGCTTTGGTTTGGGTAATCTCTAAAACTTCCATGATATCACAAACACACAATTCTTTTTCAAACAATAAATTTACAATCCGCAGCCGTGTTTCATCCGATAAGGATTTCAGAATATTGAGTATGTCTTTCATGATTGACCCCTTTAAAAAAGAATGGTATATTTGTGTAAACGAATATACGATTATATTCCTGTTTGATTGTAATCCTTTTTTGAAAAGCCCGCAACTAATATTTAAAGGGGGAAGCTCATGAGAATCGCTTTTTTTTCAGATGTCCACGGTAATTCCATAGCTTTAGTTGCAGTTTTAAAGGACATTCAAACGCGTAATGTTGATATGAAGTTCTGTCTCGGGGATCTGGTCGGCTACGGAGCTTTTCCCAATGAAGTCGTTGAACTGATTCGAAACAATCATATTCCTACCATCATGGGGAATTACGATGATGGTGTAGCCTATAACCGTATTGAATGTGGCTGTGCATATAAAGATGAAAAATCCGCCGAATTGGGTCATCGATCTTTAGCATGGATGAAAGCGCATCTAACTTCAGAGAATAAAGAGTTTTTGCGTGGCCTGTTTCACCGTCTGGAATTTCCTATTTTCAATAAAAAAGTGTTATTAGTTCATGGCAGCCCACGTAAAATCAATGAGTATTTGTTCGAAGGGCGACCGAAAAAATCAATTTTGCGGATGATGGATGAAGAAAAAACCGACATTTTAATTTGTGGTCATACTCATTTACCGTACGCTAAAAATCTTGATGGGAAATTTTTACTCAACACCGGCAGTGTAGGGAAACCCAAAGACGGCGATCCGAGAGCCGGATACATAATTGTAACGATGACGGAAAATTCCCTGGAAACTGAAATTGTAAGAGTGCCCTATGATGTGGAAGAAATGGCCAAGGCCATCGAGGCAACCGATTTGCCGCATGAATTTGCAGAAGCCTTAAGAACTGCAAGCTAATCTAAAAACAATAAACAGGGTGTGAAATTGCATGGCCGACAATGTAACCAAAAAACTTTCTTTCCTTGATCGCTATTTAACGCTATGGATTTTTTCTGCAATGTTAGTGGGTATACTATTTGGCGTTACAGTTCCGGGAATCGAAAAATTTATGAATCAGTTCCAAGTTGGCACAACCAATATCCCAATTGCAATTGGGCTTATTTTGATGATGTATCCGCCGTTTGCCAAAGTTAAATACGAAGAATTGGGGGACGTTTTTCGAAATTGGAAGGTCCTTGGTTTGTCTTTAGTGCAAAACTGGATTATTGGGCCTATCCTCATGTTTTTCCTGGCAATTATTTTTTTAGGCCATTACCCGCAATATATGGCCGGCTTGATTTTAGTGGGTTTAGCGCGTTGTATTGCTATGGTTATTGTCTGGAATGAACTGGCGAAGGGCGATACCGAATATGCCGCCGGGTTGGTGGCATTTAACAGCATCTTTCAAGTATTGTTTTACAGCTTTTATGCTTGGATCTTTATTACGATTCTGCCCCCGTTTTTTGGTTTAAAAGGTAGTGAAGTGCACGTCAGTATTGCTTCCATAGCTGAAAGCGTTTTAATATATTTGGGTATCCCATTTCTTGCCGGAATGCTGACCCGGTATCTACTGATTCAAGCGAAGAATAAGGAATGGTATCATACGAAATTTGTCCCTAAAATCAGCCCAATTACGTTAATTGCTTTGTTGTTTACCATTGTTGTTATGTTCAGCTTGAAAGGCGACCTGATTATCCGCATTCCGTTTGATGTTTTACGGATTGCGGTCCCGTTGTTGATTTATTTTTTGGTAATGTTTTTAGTCAGCTTCTTTTTGAGCCGAAAAGTAGGAGCAAACTATCGACAAACCGCAACGCTTTCTTTTACAGCGGCCAGTAATAATTTCGAGTTAGCTATTGCTGTGGCTATCGCTGTTTTTGGACTTAATTCCGGAGCCGCTTTTGCAGCCGTTATCGGGCCACTGGTAGAAGTGCCGGTAATGATTGGGTTGGTGAATGTGGCCCTATATTTCCAGCAGCGCTATTTTAATTTCAGATGATCCATAAAGGTGGGATAGAATTAAATGACAAACATTGAAAAAACCCCCGTTTCCAAGAAATGTTTCTCAGGGTTTATATAAAGTAGGCAATCCCGATCCCGAGTCCCCGGTGCTAGTCACGGCTAACTATAAAATGAGTTTTGATCGGCTCCGCTGTGAATTGAAGGTTTCAATCTTTGGATCATGGTGCTGGATACAAGGGGGATTAATATTTGGTGCGCGGCTGGCAAGGGCACATTTGGAACAACAGAGTTAGTGAATCGAATTTTTAAACTTGAATCCGGCAAGTAACTTCAAAAACTCAGTCACATTTAAACTTGCCGGATTCAAACAATGAACCCGATCCGGCCAATTTTTCTGCGCCATCGCAGAAAAATTGTCACTTACTTGCGGGATCGAGGTTAAAGTTAACTTACCATCGATTGTCGTTCATCGAACATTGTTCTTCCACAGCTCGGCGCGCCTGGTGTCTCGGCTCATGAAATCTTAAAACAAACCGGATTTAAAGTAATTTACGGTCCGGTATTGGCCCGAGATATTCCGGAATTTTTAAATCAGGGAATGAAGGCCACGGCAACCATGCGGGAAGTGGGCTTTGAATTTCTCGACCGTCTGATTTTAACCCCACTTGAACTGATGGCAACCATTAAACCCATGCTGATAGCATTGGCAATTTTGTTTGTGATTCAATGGTTTTCACATGGTTCCGCGCCGTTTACTCAATTAATCCGGTTAACCATTCTTAGCTTCCTGCCATACTTGGGGGCCGTTGTTGCAGGAACTGTTTTAGTTCCCGTCTTACTCCCTTATATCCCTGGACGAGCTTTATCCTGGAAAGGGTGGTTGTTGGGTTTAATTTGGGCCGGAGTTTGTATCTGGTTTTCTTATCCCGCCACCGATTGGTTACAAGATGCGGTTTATTTATTGTTATTACCACCCATTACATCGTATTTAGGGATGAATTTTACCGGTGCAACCACTTATACATCTCTCTCCGGTGTAGTTCGGGAAATGAAAATAGTTTTACCAGCTCAAATTATATCCGTTGGATTAGGAATTATATCGCTGATTGTCACGACGTGTGTAAAAGCTAAGGAAAACATAAGCTGAAAGTAAAAATGAGGACGGAGGAGATATTCGTGAAACTTCATTATCTTAAAAATGTTGTAACTTTGGAATTAAATGCCGAGAAATGTATCGGTTGCGGGAAATGTTTGGAGGTTTGCCCGCATAATGTATTTAAAATAGAATTGCGAAAAGCCGTAATTCAAAATCGTGATAACTGTATGGAATGTGGTGCCTGCTCACGCAATTGTCCGGCAGAGGCAATTACTGTGAAAGCCGGTGTAGGCTGTGCTTATGCGATTGTAATGGGAAGATTAAGAGGTACTGCACCAACATGTGGTTGTGGTGAAACTGGTGGGAATGAACCGGGTTGTTGTTAATTCTGGACTCGTTTCAGATAGGCATATTGCTTGGATTATAGGTAACGAGGAGCTTTATCATTAACCTCGCCAAAAGGTTTCCAATAATAGGTGGGTATTAGCACAGTTTTGGCATTTCCAAGATACTATGCCCGTTTCCCCGGGTCAACCGCAGGGAAATACTCGATATGTTTTTCCGAACCCAAGAACAACCCCTCGAGCGGATTGCAGTATAGATAAATTATGCGCTTGGCTTAAAACCAATATGCCCATATGAAACTATAATATATTACTAAGGAACCACTGATTAATTAACCTTCCAGCATTTTTCTTGATTAAATTTTTTGATTTTGAAGCATTTAAAGGCTAATATTCACCATACTTTACTGTTTCTAGGGGTATTCACCCGAAAAAGGGC
>JAEVYU010000036.1 GCA_023392595.1 Bacillota bacterium
GCCCTTTTTCGGGTGAATACCCCTAGAAACAGTAAAGTATGGTGAATATTAGCCTTTAAATGCTTCAAAATCAAAAAATTTAATCAAGAAAAATGCTGGAAGGTTAATTAATCAGTGGTTCCCTAGTATAACGTTCTCTAAATAACTACTCAATGATTGTGAACGTTTTACTTATGTAGAGCGTATCTTCCCGATTTCTGATTGCCATTTATTTACGATACGCTCTACTCGTTCTATTGAAATTTATTGCAAAATAAAATAGGGTAAAAAAACACATCGGCTTTAACCGGTTTATCAAGCATTCAATGTTGTTGTGTTGTTTTTTTATTCTTTCCGTGAAATAAGGGACAGGAGTCCATCATGATTAAAGTCGAGGTGTCATTATAATGGCTATTATTGAGGTTGTGAAGTATAACGGTGCTCCCGATGTATTTGCCTGGAAATATCCCAGTGAAGAATTGGGTACTTGGACTCAATTGATTGTCAATGAATCTCAGGAAGCAATTTTATTCAAGGGCGGTAAAGCGTTAGATGTTTTTTCAAGCGGGCGGCATACATTAGAAACCGCGAATATTCCGCTGTTAAATAACCTTGTCAACCTCCCTTTCGGAGGGCGTTCGCCATTTACTGCCGAAGTCTGGTATGTCAACAAAGTATTTTCAATGGATATCAAGTGGGGCACTGCAAGCCCCATCCAGATCCAAGATCCAAAATATAAAGTATTCGTTCCTTTGCGTTCTTTTGGTCAGTTTGGAATTCAAATTGAGGACTCCAAGAAATTTCTAATCAAATTGGTCGGTACTTTGCCGGTTTTTGACAAAGAAAAGGTACTCAATTATTTTCGGGGTTTGTATTTGACGAAGGTGAAAGATGCAATATCCTCATACTTGATCCACAAACAAATCAGCGCCTTGGAAATTAACGCTTATCTTGAAGAACTTTCCGACCATTTGAAAGAAAAAATTCTTCCCGAACTGGCGGAATACGGGATTAAATTAATTAATTTTTACGTGAACGATATCAATGTCCCGGAAGATGATCCAACGGTTATCAAACTGAAGGAAGCATTGGCAAAGCGGGCGGAAATGGATATTGTCGGCTATAATTATGTCCAGGAGCGCTCTTTCAACACCTTGGAAGGGGCAGTTACCAATCCCGGAGCAACTTCAGCCGGGCTGATGGGAGCCGGAATCGGTTTAGGCATGGGTGTAGGAATAGGCGGCGGTTTGGGAAATCAAATGGGCGCGATTGCTCAAAATATTAATGTTTCCGGGCAACAAAAAAGTTGTCCCCAATGTCATGCAGTCCTGGAAAAAGCCAAACGTTTCTGCAGTGAATGTGGTTGCGATACTGCTAGTTTAGAAAAACCTTCCGATTCCCCAACCCAAACCATTACCTGCAGTAATTGTGGCGCCAGCTACTCCAGGGAAACAAAATTTTGTCCGGAATGCGGCGATGTATATACGCCTTGCCCTAAATGCAAGGCTGATATTAAAAAGGGAGACAATGTTTGCGCAATATGCGGATATAAGCTGCCGGGCCCTTGTCCCGGATGTGGCGCAGCCATTAAAGATGAGACCGCAAAATTCTGTCCCGAATGTGGAGCGACCCTCATTAAGAAATGTCCGAATTGTAACACGGAAATCAAGGATAATTCCAAGTTTTGTCCGGAGTGTGGCGGAAAGTTATAAATACGTAACGGTTGGAAAATGATACTTTGGGTCCGCTTGTTTTAAAAAATGGCAATTCAAGAGGAGATTGGTGATATGAACGATAGCAAACAGGTAATATTTAAATCTGTTGTCATGAGCAGAGTTAAGAGTGGGATTTTAGGCATTATCGGCTGGTTTATGGCCGTTTTATTCGGGATAACTTTTATCGTAGGAGTTTTTACGAAATGGGATAAAAATACTCCCGCCGGTTTGACTTTTTGCGTGATTTGTCTGGGAATTGGGATTCTTTTTATTATCATGGGGCGTAAAGTTAAAGCCAAAGTGCAAAAGATCAATAAATATGCTCAGATCATTGAAATTCAAAATGAAACCAGTGTGGAACGGATAGCCGGTAATCTTAATATGTCTGTTGATTCTGTAATCACTGATTTACAAGGTTTTATCGCCCAGGGAATCATGAACGGCGTTTATATCGATATGAATACCCATCAAATTACATACCGCAATGCCGGCAATGGAAATACCCCTCAAAATATACCCAATATGCCGAGTCATTCATCGGATTTGAAAAAAGAGGCGGTAGCCTGCAACAGTTGCGGCGCTATCAATCAGATCGTTAAAGGTTCGAATAGTAAATGTGAGTATTGCGGCACTATCATTCCATTGTAAACTGGAAATGAAGCGATTTTTAGCGGATATGTATCAATAGTACGAGAATAGTTGATTTAAATATGCCATTCGATAATGAACGGCATATTTTATTTTTTCTTAAGACTTTAGGTCGGAGACGGTTTTTTTGTATCCTTAGATACCGATTTCATTGACTTTTTATCGTACAATTTATCTTGTTAAAGTAAATATCCCGAACCGGCTACAACCAGCCGTTTGGGAAGTGAAGTGAGTGATTTTGATTTTAAGTTAAATGAGTTTTATCCGTCGAATGGAATACTGTAAACAATAATTGAAAGGGGAAAATATACCATGAAAAGAAATATCTTAAAGATCGATCAGGAAAAATGCAATGGTTGCGGACTCTGTATCACTGCCTGCCATGAAGGGGCATTGCAATTAATAGGCGGCAAGGCTACTTTAGTTTTGGAGAGCTATTGCGACGGTCTCGGCAACTGTTTACCCCAGTGCCCCACCGGAGCGATTTCAATTGAGGAACGGGAAGCGGAGGCTTTTGACGCCGAGGCGGTTAAAAATAACATGGAACGGCTTGAAAAGCCGATTCACCCCTCTTCTCCGGCATGCGGCTGCCCTGGTTCACAGGCGAAAACGATAGTCAAAAACCAAGCCGCCGTCAAGAAAGATTTCCCGGCTGAAGAGAGTCCATCGGAATTGAACCAGTGGCCGTGTCAAATCCAGCTGGTGCCGGTGAATGCTCCTTATTTCGATAACGCCAATTTGCTGGTGGCTGCCGATTGTACGGCTTTTGCCTGTGCCAATATTCATCAAAAGTTTATGCGGAATAAAATCACCCTCATTGGTTGTCCCAAGCTCGACGACGTCGATTATGCCGATAAATTGACTTCAATTTTGGAGCAACATGAAATCAAGAGCATCACGGTTTTGCGGATGGAAGTTCCTTGTTGCGGTGGAATCGCCCATGCCGTGAAACAAGCGCTGATGAACAGCGGGAAAATGATTCCCTGGCAGGTGGTAACCATAGCCACGGATGGAACCGTAATCGAAGATTGATGATGCCGCCGGCGCCTTCACGCACTCACTCTCAGTGCCGATTCAAACGTAGGCGCCGGCTGCCCTCCGTCAAAGCGGGATAGTTTAAAGCTTTGGTTTGTTTTTGTTTTTTCGCGGTGGCTATCATCATTCAAACCGGTGAACTTTTGATTTTTTTATCATGGTACCCTAATCGCTGCTTTCTTTGAAAAAACAACCGGGGTTGACCGGAATGGGACGCCGGGATGTTGATGGAGGGGAAAAACGGACGGGGCGATGAGTGGGCAGGGCAGGGCGATGAGTGCGCAGGACGGGGCGATGAGTGCGCAGGACGGAGCAATGAGTGCGACTCAATGTAGTTAAGCTGAGTTGTAAAAAGTGAGAAAATGATGTTTGCGTCGTTTACCATAAGGTGTGTAAACTCCAAAAAAAGCACACAGCCTGGAGTATCTTGATACTCCTAAGAAATACGCTGGCGTATTTTAGGTTTTTCCGGGGTTTAGAATGATTTTAATGATGAGTCATTATTATTTTAACAGCGATTTCCTGAGCGAGGGAGACGATCGGCGGGAGAAAATCAGAAACCGCTGGAACTGCCGAAATGGTTTCGTAAGTGAAAGAAATTAAAAGAAACATGTATATATTTTAGGCAAACCCCATTTGCCCCACTGCCCCATAACCCCGGATGCCGTCTTGGTTTCAAGAGTTGGCTTGCCGGGGGAAGGTCTTTATTTATGGTTGAACTTCGTGATCATTTTTTTTATAACACCTCGCCCAAGGGTGGCCCCACGGCTTAGATCATGACGGGGATTGGGTTTAGGGGTGATGTGGGGCAGAGGGGTGTTGTAGAAAAATGCCAATGGGTTTTTGCCGTTTCGCTAAATGGAATATGATTTGACAGTATCCACAAATTGATTTAAGCATGGGTTTTCGCTGTTTTTAGGAATTAAAAGCTGAATGCTGGCTTCACCGATATCGTCCGGCCGAATGATCTGAAAACTATGGGTGTCTGCGTCCGCTAAAACACTGATTGGCAATACCGCGATACCGATGCCCAATGATACAGCTTTGATGATGCTTTCCACCGTATCAAACTGAATGATATTCGGCTTTCGGGAAATCCTTTTCATAATCCAGTTTTCCAGGAGATAGCGGGAGGGGCATCCGGGAGTATTGGAAGCAACCACGGACTGATAGATGATTTCTTCCGGTTTTAAACCCTTTGGGGCAATCAACGCCATGGATTCACGATACAAAAAAGCCGATGAGAGCTTGGGGTGATTGAATTCCGTATAGACGAAGGCGCAGTCCAAATCGCCATCAGCCACCGCCCCGATGAGTTCGGGAGGTTGTAGATGGGTGGAAACCGAAAAACTGGTATTGGGGCAATTGCGCTGATATGCCGAAAGCCATACCGGAAGTCGGTGGGCGGCGATGGTTTGGGATGCTCCGATTCGGATTGCGGGTTCGCTTTTCTGAAACTTACTTTTGGCATTGTCAAGCAGCGTGATGATTTGGTCCGCGTAAACCAGTAATTGCTGGCCGTCATCGGTGAGATGAACTCCCTTGCTATGCCGGATGAATAAAACGGTTTCCAGTTCGGCTTCCAGGTTATGAATATGGGCGGTGATATTGGATTGAACATAGCCCATTTTTTCGGCTGCTTTGGAAATGGACTTTTGCAAAGCCACTTCTCTAAAAATGCGCAACTCTAAACTTTCCAACTAAAAACCTCCCATCATTTTAAATGATACCAGCCATCACTATCAACTATTATACACGAGCGGAGGGGGAATGTATAATTTAATTACCGATTCACCAGATTAAGCGATAGGTGAATTGTCATCTCGATGAAATATATTATTTTAAATGCTTGATTAAGCATAGTTTAGCGATGAATATCGGCCTAACCAAAAGGACTTAAGATGAACAAGATTTTATGGATTTACCGGATTTTATTTTGAGGTCTCTATGGATCCATCTAATTTCCCGTGGTTTACTTTACCTTGTTTAATCCTGTGAATCCCGTTAATCCTGTCTCCGTTAACCTTTTTTTGAGCCAACTTTTTGCACAAATAACATATCTAGTAAAGGGGAAATTAAAATGTCTGTAAAAGTAGCCATCAATGGTTTTGGCCGTATTGGACGTTTGGCGTTCCGGCAAATGTTCGGCTTGGAAGGGTTTGAAATCGTAGCCATTAACGACCTGACCAGTGCTAAGATGTTGCGGTACCTGCTGAAATATGACTCTTCCCAGGGACCGTATGAGAAAACGGTTGAGTATGGCGACGATACCCTGACGGTTGACTGCAAGCCAATCCAAATCTATGCCGAAAAAGATCCCAAGAATTTACCCTGGGGGAAACTTGGCATTGACGTGGTGCTGGAATGTACCGGTTTTTTTGCATCCAAAGCCAAATCCATGGCCCATATCGAGTCCGGAGCGAAACGGGTTGTGATCTCGGCGCCGGCGGGCGATGATTTGCCGACCATTGTTTTCGGGGTGAACGAAGCTACCCTTCAAAGCGCCGACACGGTGATTTCGGCGGCCTCCTGCACCACAAACTGTCTGGCTTTAATGGCCAACACCCTGAACAAGCTGGCCCCGATCAAAAAAGGGTATATGACAACGATTCATGCGTATACCAATGACCAGAACACGCAGGATGCGCCCCATGCCAAGGGCGATTTACGAAGAGCAAGGGCCGCCGCGCTGAATATCGTGCCAACATCGAGTGGAGCGGCCAAAGCGATTGGCCTGGTGATACCCAGCCTATCCGGCAAGCTCGACGGCGTATCGCAGCGGGTTCCGGTCAGTGCGGGATCCCTTACGGACCTGGTCGCGGTGGTTGAAGGGAAAGTAACCAAGGAAGATATTGACGCGGCCATGAAGAAGGATGCGACGGAGTCATTGGGCTATACCGATGAGCAAATCGTTTCCTCGGATATTATTGGAATGGGTTATGGCTCTTTGTATGATGCGACCCAAACCAAGGTGATGGCCATGGGTGAAGAGACCCTGGTGAAAGTAGACGCCTGGTACGACAATGAAAATTCATACGTAAGCCAGATGGTCCGGACCATTAAGTATTTAGCGAGTCTTTGATTGAAAAGAGGGAATTGCCGATTCCGGCCTTTTTACGTCAAAGAAACACCTTTCAGGGATTTCCTCCTGCAAAGGTGTTTTGCTGCGTCCTTTCCGGCCGCCGTTTTATTGGATAAGCCCGTATAAAAAATTGATGAGGGCGATGAGGGGGAGGAGGGGCCTGAAAATGAAAAGCAGGTTTTTGGTAAGGCATGGGGCGGTTTTAAAGAATAAATGGCCTGTTATCTTAAGGATAGCAGGCTTTTTCATGAATGCTGATTTTTTTCTGTCTACGGATTTCACTGGCTAAGACGGTTTTTAGGGTTTGTGACGATCAGCAAGATGAAAGTATGTTATGAATGCCGACAGGGGACGGCGCGAACAAGTTCGCGAACCGACTCCCCTGCAACCCCTAAGGCCAAAGGATGTGACGGCTACACCCGCACGAATGCCTGCATTCGTGAAGGAATCCCGCCGCACGGGGAGATCCCCGTGACCCCCTTTTCTCCAGCCATCCGTGGCTGGAGTTATGAAAAGCGTTTTTAGTATAACCTCCGATCTCCATGCAGGGACGCGAACATCGTGTTCGCGGACATTAATGTCCGAGCCCTACCAGGTTTTTGTTTTATTGCCGACGGCGCGGCTTGAAACAAGCCGAGTAATTCATCCATGAATTAAAGCCGCGTGGTCATCCTCGTGCTGACCATGTCGGAGTGAAAAATAGGGCTGATGTTTGAGGGCTGATTTGTAGGTAAATAAAATCATTACATTCATCATTTGATTTCTTTGAAACCTACCTGTTTTTTCTCAACTCATTCAAGCGGATGGCTAGAAGTTAGGATTTACATTAAAAAGATTCAAAGTATGAGAAAGTTGAGATTTATCAATAGAAGCAATAATGTTTGAACAGGCACCCGCTGCTAGGGAGGGCAGCGGCACGGATTATTTTTAGGATGAAAATCAGCCGTTGGCACTCAGAACCACCCAAGAAGACGCAAACACGAGGTTTGCGTCAGTTCAATCAAAAACTCCGACTCCGGCAACTGGATGGCCGGAGAAATGAGGGAGGTTTGGAAGCCGTAGGTTCCAACGACTCTTTGGTTACTTTCTGGTCGCGCAGAAAGTGACCCAGCCGGTGGAATCCGTGGACCATATGTTCAAGCCTTCAATGGTGTTATGTTTTTAATTAACACTATCAATGAACCATATCAGGAGTCAGTGATACAAGCTTATCCCGGCGGTAATTGGGTTACTGTCTTGGAATAAAACTGAAAAGGTACTTTCAAGGAAAAGTCAGAGGAGAAAGCAAGTCATTGTTCTTTTTCTTTAATAAGACTCAAAATATCTCCTGGTTCACAATCAAGCGCCACGCAAATTTTTTCCAAAACATCGAAGGTAACCCCTTTTGCCTTTTCATGATACAATGCCATCACAGTATTAACGGAAACTCCAGCCATTTCTGCTAATTCAGTTATTTTAATACGCCGTTCTCCAAGAATTCTACTTAAGTTAGACTTTATTGGCATTTTTATCCTCCCAAAGACATCAATATATTAATAATTAATGTCAGCTAATTAACAAAAAATATCAGTAATATGATATAAAAGTATTGATTTTATTTTCGAAATATTGTAAACTTACATCAGTTGTTCGATATAAAATATCAGAGTGCGGAAATAATGTTTAACCTTGAATACAACTTTTTTTAAGCCCAATTGAACCGACAACAAACCGTATTTAATATTTATTCTACATTTTACCAAGGCTTTCCTTTCGGTTGAGTAAAAATCGGAAGGAGCCGCCATAACATACCATTTCCAGTAAGGGAAAGTGAAAATTGGCAACTTCAAACTTATAATCAAGGAGGTACATTCCATGCTCGACCATCGCTGCACCGGCATTCAAAAATGGATCTTCGACCGGATCTGCCAGATCCACAACGAAATCATCTTTCACGACCCGGAGTACCGGGAGCTGGGGAAAGAACCGGCGGAACTGATGAAACAGCTTAACACCAAGCTGGATACGGAGTACCAGGAAAAATTGGACCGCTTCGACTGCTCCCGGACCGAACAGATGAACCGCCAGGATGAGATCATCTATATCGAGGCGTTGCAGGAAGGGATTTTATTCGGCTACTGGGTGGCGATGATCGGGCAGGGAGTGGAAAAAATAAAAGTTTAAAGTTAGAATGGTGAAGGGTGAAAACTGTTTAAAATTTCAAACTAACTTTACCCTTCAAAATTGTAGCCAAGGAGGTTTACCCATGCTCACCATTCAGTGCACTAAGATATTGCGGGAAAAACTAAACATGCCCATTGAAAATATTGACTTCAATGAAAACAATCCGCTTTATTCCTGGCATGCTAACCAGTTTGTATTCAACAGGAAAAATGGTGTGATTTTGATGAATAATCAGACTTATTATAACATTGTCCTATTTGGCCTAAGGAAAGAGCAATTCAATCAATTCGGCCGTATTGTAATCGATGCGATCAGGGACAATTTCACAGCCGAAGGCTTTGCCAGCCAAGTTATTGAACGGTATCTTAAAAATGCTGAAACTCTTCTTTATACGAAAACCCATGATCGAAGCATACTCGGCCAAATGAATGACATGATTTTTATGACCCAGTGCATTTTGGAAGATTACCGGTCCGATGAGAAAATCGATATCATTGCTCTCAACAAACAAAATAACCGCACTCCCATGGTAAAGAGGAAACATTCCCGTGCGATCAACGCCTTAAGAGAGAGTCTGCTTCAGGAAAATTGAAATTATTGATGACAATCAAGCGTAATACATATAAAATCACATGATGACTGCAACGAATAACGATAGGCTTTTGCTGAATCAATTTTATAATCAGTTAAAATTATTTTTATATTCTTGCATATCTGACACCCTGTTGTCCAGTTTGCTTTGATATGCTGTAATGAATGCAAATAAGCGATATTCATTAATTACGGGAGGGATTTTGATGAGTCAGGATGTTTGTTTAGGCGATATCATTATCGATTGTGGCGACGCTCCAAAACTGCGTGAGTTCTATGCAGAACTTTTTGGCTGGGAAAGGTGTGAATTGTATAATATTCCCGGCGTACGCAGCGAGTCCGGCTTGGTGATTCTTTTCATGCAAGAGGAGGATTATCTTCCGCCCGTTTGGCCCGAGCAGGCAGGTAAACAGCAAAAGCAAATGCACTTTGACATTGTGGTGCCCGATGTGTCTGCTTTCGTTCAAAAGGCTGAAGTGCTTGGAGCCGTCAAAAGCCAAGAGCAGTTTGGAGGCGACCACTTTACTACGATGTTGGATCCTGCTGGGCACCCATTCTGCCTGTGTGCCAAAGGGTAATCTTTTCCAATCCACCGGCTTTCCCCACTCTCCGGCAGTCCCGTTCATCTTACAGCCGGAGAGAGAGAGGAAATGCTCTTGATATCTGAAAGCAATTGAATAGCAGGGGTGAATTGATTTTTGACGGTTGCTGAGTAAACGCTTATTCCAGCGCCTGAGCGATGGTTTTCATGTTCTCAATAATCCCGATGTGCTGAGGACAGACCCGCTCGCAGTTTCCACAGGCAACACAGTCCGAGGCTTTACCGTTCATTCTGGTTTCAAGTCCATAGCGGCTCTTCGCGCTGGCTAGATCATTATAAATCAGCTTGCGGTTATATGTTGCAAAAACATTGGGAATGAGTATATTCTGGGGGCAGCCTTTTACACAATATTGGCACGCTGTACAGGAAATACTGGGAATTTCACCGAGGACTTTTTGGGCCTTCTCTATAACAGCGAGTTCCTCTTGATAAAGGGGCTGGAAGTTTTCCATAAACGATACGTTGTCCCGGACCTGGTCGATGGTGGACATTCCACTCAGCACCGTAATGATGTTGTTCAGGGATGCCGCATAACGGATAGCCCATGAGGCCAGCGAAACATTTGGATTGGCAGCTTCAAATATTTTTTTGATGTTTTCAGGAGGGTTCGCCAAGAGGCCGCCCTTTACCGGTTCCATCACCACGATGGGTTTGTTATGCTTTTGGGCTACTTCATAGCATTTTCGAGCCTGAATGGTGGGGCTTTCCCAGTCGTCGTAATTTAGCTGGAATTGGACAAACTCCATCTCCGGGTGCTCGGTCAAGATTTTATCTATAGCATCGGCTTTGTCATGGATTGAAAATCCGATATGCCGTACCAGGCCTTTTTCTTTCAGGTCACGGACATAATCCCACATCCCGAAATCATCAAAAGTTTGGGTACGGCTATCGCCCAGGTTGTGAAGAAGATAGAAATCGATATAACCCGCACCGGTGCGCGCTAGTGAAGTCCAAAACATATTCTTGGCCTCTTCCTCGGTTTTGACAATCCAGACTGGACATTTGGTGGCAATTTGAAAACTTTCGCGGGGATAACGGTCGACGATGGCCGTTTTCATGGCCTCTTCGGATTTTCCACCGATATAACCCCATGAAGAGTCGAAATAACTGAATCCCTTGGACATGAACAGATCAACCATTTCTTTGGTCTGTTCGATATCAACTTCCTCGCCGATCATCGGCAGCCGCATAAATCCGAATCCGAGTTTGGGTATGTTTTCGCCTAAATATGACATGTGGTCCTCCTTTATGAAGATAATCTTATTTTTTAACAGCATCCCAACTGATTTGAGTGATCTTTTGAATGTCTGTTTCGGTCAATTGAATATCGCGTTTTAAATACATTTTGGCTAATTGAACAACGGAATGAATTGAATAATTCATCAGTAAATCAACATCAATCGGTTTTAACTCGCCTTGCCGGATGCCTTTCTCAAAAACATTGTTCAGCGGTTGAAACAGCAGGTTAATATCATCCAGGTTGCCGACCAAAGGCGAGTTTGAGAATTGCTCCAGAAATAAAAAGTATTGCCTATTTTCCGGAACAAAAGTCAATACATTCCTAACCAGCAGCTCAACAGCCAGACGAATGGGAGTGTCTTCCTGAATGCCGTGAGACATAGCGGTAATTAATTTTTTTTTGACTTCAAAATAGACTTTTTTTAACATATCCTCCTTATTCTCGAAATAAACGTAAATCGTGGACGAAGAAACCCCGGCTCTTTTAGCGATTTTCGACATCGAAATGTTGGCAAAGCCGATTTCATTCAGCAATTCGATGGTTGCCTCAAAAATAGCGTCTTTTTTATTTTCATCTTTATTTCTCATAATATCTATAATAAACGATCGTTCGATTAATCTCAAGAGTCATTTTATTATACTTCATCAAGAAAATAACGAGGATTATATTTTTGACTTTGGATTAAAGTGATATCATAAAATAAATAATACCGTTTGAGAGAGGAGAGGAAGCATATGAAGATTATTGCGATGAATGGTAGTCCCAGAAAAAATTGGAACACGGAAATATTATTAAATAAGGTTCTGGAGGGAGCGGCTTCCCGAGGCGCTGAAACTGAATTAGTAAATCTCTATGATTTGCAATATACAGGATGTATAAGCTGTTTTGCCTGTAAGAGAAAAGGAGGCGAGCATGGCAAGTGCGCCATGAAAGACGATTTGACACCGATTCTTGAAAAGTTAACAAAAACAGAGGCGATTGTTTTGGGTTCACCGATTTATTATTCGAATATTACCTCCGGAATGGTAGCTTTATTGGAACGTTTTTTATTTTCCAATTCGATCTATAGTTCGGCAATACCTACAGTTTATCCTAGAAAAATCCCAAGCGCTTTCATTTACACGATGAATGTAACGGAAGAACAAATGTGCCAAATGGGATACAAAGAAAAATTAAAAGCCCATGAGAATGCTATTGCACGGACATTGGGAAAACCAGTCGAGTTATTGTACTGTTGGAATACGTATCAATTTACTGATTATAAGCAATACGAATCTTCCATTTTTTCTGAAGCTGTAAAAGCAAAACACAAGACTGAACAATTTCCTGTTGATTGCCAAAAAGCCTTTGATATGGGAGTTCGGTTTGTCAAGAATGTATGATGCCGGAAGAATGACGGAAAGATTATCGGTCATGAGCGGAACATTGGAAATATATTGCTGCCGGGGATTATTTATAAGCCGGAGATGCCAGCGAAGAATTTGATGATACGAGTTCAATTCTTATTCCAGCCCGCCGTAAAGTGGTTCAAAGTCGTTTGTTTTACTTAATTTGCGCTGCCATATTAAAGATTATTTCAGCTATTTCATAGGCCGATTTGGTTATTCCGGATTTCAGCCAGTGTTGTATCAAGCCAACACTTCCATGGAGCGCAAATATGAAATAAAACTCCCTTGTCGATGAATGTGGCGCTAAAGTCCGTAATTCGCATTTCTCATAAATCATCATAAAAAGCTCTTTTGGAAAATTAACGTCTCCTCGTTCACTAAGCAAAATCTGGATATGCTTGTTGTTGTCCGCAATATATTGCAAAAGCTCTTGGATAATCGGTATGACATTGCTCTTGTCAATTGGGCCGTGAAGACTACTGACAGCTTTGCTTACCGATAATAGAACATCCGCTTCAATTTTATGAAGAAGGTCATATGGGTCGGCATAATGCGCATAAAAAGTTGTCCGGTTTATATCTGCTTTTATGCAAAGTTCTTTAACGGTTATTTGGGAAATTTTTTTTTGCTCCATTAATTCCATAAGCGCGTCCAGCAATACCATTTGTGTATATTGGGTTTTCCTGTTCTGTTTTAGTTCCTTCACAAGTAACCTCCTAATCGATATCAAATTTGTAGGATAGTACGCAAAACAGACATATAATGTTCATTTGTTGCTAACACAACAAATGAAAAACATTTGCAGGTTGCAAAAACGACACCATGATGTTATTGTAATTTTGTGATATCAAATTGTCAAGAATGCACTGAGATAAGGAAGAAAATTTGGAGTTTCCAAATGCCTATTTTGAAAGGAGAATGTTGGATGATTTTATATTTTTCTGCTACAGGTAACAGTCGATATGTTGCAGAGCGAATTGCTAATGAAACGAAAGATGAAATCGTTTCATTAAATCTATTAATGAAACAGAATAAACAAGACGACCTTATTTCAGAAACGAAACCTTTTGTATTTGTTTGTCCCACCTATGCATGGAGATTACCGCGAGTAGTGGAGGAATATGTAAAAAAGACCACTTATAAGGGAAATCGCAAAGTATATTTTGTTTTGACTTACGGAGGAGAAACAGCAAGTGCAAGTAATCATGTGAAAAAACTTTGCCAATATAAAGGGTGGGATTTACAAGGATATGCACAAGTCAGGATGCCGGATAATTACCTTGTCCTGTTTCCTGGTGTTGATAAGGCAACTGCAAAAGAAATAAATAAAAAAGCAGAACCATTAATCCATCAGATTTCAGTGGATATCCATAAAGGAAATCATTTTTTTCCCATGGATGAAAACAGTGTTGCGAATCAATTGAAAAGCGGTTTAATAAACAGCATATTTTATAATTTTTTGGTAAAGGCTAAAGGATTTCATATTACGGAAACAAAATGCATTGGGTGCGGTAAATGTGTGGAGCTATGCCCACTGAATAATATTACCTTAACTGGCGGAAAACCGGTATGGGGAAATCACTGTACCCACTGCATGGCCTGTCTTCATCAATGCCCTACAGCAGCAATTGAATACAAAAAAAAGACGCAAAGCAAGCCAAGATATTTTTTTGACAACAAATAGACTCCAAAATGAATCATTTCATTACATTCCCTTCTAAAACCCCATTGCCCGTTAGACGATGGGGTTTTTGCAAATAAAAATGGAGATATCAAGGTAAAGAGGTCTAGGGAAAATCACCAGTCAGAGCGAGGAGTCTTCTGCCCGTATAGCTTTTTTGGCACTCCTTTTGTTTCCCTTGGGGAACTTGTCCCATTTCAAACTAGTGAGAGAATCGGCCAAAAGTCATGGGAATCGGAAATATTCCGCTAATATTCACTAAACTATATCTGGACACCCTAAATGTTGGGTTATATAATAAAAAAGGTATACAATATATAGTACAGGAAGGATTAACAGTGCACTGTCCATTTTGCGGCCATTTCGATAGTAAAGTCATCGATTCCCGATCCTCGGACGAAGCCAATGCCATTCGCAGGCGAAGAGAATGCCTGGCTTGCCAGAGACGCTTTACAACCTATGAACGGATTGAAGAAGTACCCTTGGTATTGATCAAAAAAGACGGCAGCAGGGAACCGTTCAACCGGCAAAAGGTGATGAGCGGGCTCTTAAAAGCATGTGAAAAGAGGCCTGTTCCTTTCGGAAAGCTTGAACAACTCGTGGATGATGTGGAACGGGAACTACGTAATCGTATGGAACAGGAAGTTAAGAGTACCGATGTCGGAGAATTGGTCATGGAGGGCATAAAAGCCATTGATGAAGTTGCATATGTGAGATTCGCCTCGGTTTACCGCCAGTTTAAAGATAGAAACGACTGGATGCGCGAATTACAAAATCTGGAGATTAGAACCAAAGGGACGGGGGATATGGAATAATGGCAAAAAATTCAATAGAAGTGGAAGAACAGGCGTTTCATGAAAGCTCCAATGTAATTAGTCTGATAAACCACAGCGCAGATCGAATCTTCCGCTCGATTCGAAAACGGGATGGTCGAATCGTTGAATTTAATAAGAATAAAATTGCCGCTGCTATTTTTAAAGCAGCCAAAGCCGTTGGCGGCGAAGATCAACAGCTGGCCGACGAGTTGGCGGAGATTGTCAACCAGTATTTACATAAACAATTAGGTACCAGTATTCCCGCAGTTGAAGAAGTTCAGGACGCGGTCGAGAAAGTGCTCATTGAAACCGGTCACGCCAAGACCGCCAAGGCCTATATTTTATACAGGGACCGTCGGACCCGTCTTCGTGAATCCAAATCGGATCTGATGGATTTGGTTCAAGATATTTTAATTGAGACAAATCGTGAAAACGCTAATATCAGCAATTCTCCGTCGGCAAAAATGTTGCAAATCGCATCGGCCGCCAGCAAGCGATATTATTTATCCCGGCTGATCCCGGATGAAATGGCTCAAGCGCATATTGACGGCGATTACCATATTCATGATCTTGATTTTTATGCCAAAACCTTGACCTGTGTCCAAATTCCCTTAGGCAAACTCCTTGCCAATGGGTTTAATAACGGGCATGGCTTTATTCGCCCCCCCAAAAGGCCGGCATCGGCCACGGCTTTGGCTGCGATTATTTTGCAAAGCTCTCAAAACGATATGCACGGGGGGCAATCTTTCGCCTTTTTTGATCGGGACATGGCGCAGTTTATCGCCGGAGTGTCCGAGGACGAAGTGTATCAAGCAATGGAAGCGTTGATTTACAATTTAAACTCCATGCACAGCAGGGCAGGAGCCCAAGTTCCTTTCAGCAGTTTGAATTTAGGGTGCGATACCACCCCTGAAGGGCGGTTGGTGACCAAAAATCTGTTACTGGCCTATGAAAAGGGGTTGGGCCACGGCGAAACTCCTATTTTTCCGAATATTATTTTTCGGGTTAAAAAAGGCATCAATTTCAATCCGGGTGATCCCAATTATGATCTCTTTCAATTAGCGATCCGGGTCTCCGCCCAAAGACTCAATCCGACTTTTTCTTTTATGGATTCCAGTTTCAATCAGGAGTATGGTTCGGAAGTCGCTTATATGGGTTGCCGGACCCGGGTGATTGCCGATCGGTTTGGCGAACCGGTTTCCGATGGAAGAGGCAATCTTTCATTTACCACCATCAATTTACCCCGTATCGCCATCAAATCCGGAGGGGATTTGGAGACTTTTTATCAAGAATTGGAAAAGATTATGATTTTAGCAGCCCGCCAATTATACCACCGTTTCCGGATTCAGGCCCGTTTGCGGGTGAAGGATATGCCGTTTTTAATGGGGCAAGGATTATATTTGGGTTCGGAAAAGCTCAAACCGGATGATTCCATTGCCTCTGTTATCAAGCATGGTACATTATCAATGGGTTTTATCGGACTGGCCGAGGCGCTTACTTGTTTAACCGGTCAGCATCATGGGGAAGACCCTTCTTCTCAAAGGCTTGGTTTAGAGATTGTCAGCTTTATGAGAAAAATGATCGATAACTTTTGTGATGAATATGATTTAAATTTCACCTTGTTAGCAACGCCGGCCGAAGGCTTATCGGGACGTTTTGTCAAAATTGATCGGCGACGATTTGGCGTCATCAGCGGAGTTACCGATCGCGAATATTATTCAAACAGTTTCCATGTTCCCGTTTATTATGAGATATCGACCTATGATAAGATAAGAATTGAAGGCCCTTATCATCGATTGACCAATGCCGGCCATATCAGCTATGTAGAATTGCAATCTCCTCCTCTCGAGAATTTGGAGGCTTATGAAACGATCATCCGCCAAATGGCATTAACGGATATGGGTTACGCAGGAATCAATTTCCCAATCGACGAATGTCTCGGGTGTTTTCATCGGGGGATTATTGAAGATGAATGCCCATCCTGCGGTTCCACTCAGATTCGCCGAATTCGCCGCATAACAGGATATTTATCGACAGTCGATCGCTTTAATGACGCCAAACAGGCGGAATTACGTGACCGGGTGAAACATCAGATGTAGGGCAGGAAAACGAATTTGGGATAGAATTCAGAAGACAGAATTCAGGAGTTTAACGACGCGACAAAACTTCTAAGACGGCTCCAATATTCTGGCTTCCGGCTCCTATATTCCAGATCGAGGAGAAACATGTTCAATTCAGTAGCTCAAATTGCCGGTATCGTTCACGAAAGTGTCGTTGACGGTCCCGGTTTGCGAACCACAATTTTTTTTCAGGGTTGTGATCACGCCTGTAAAGGTTGTCATAACCCCGAGACCTGGGATCCTGGGGGAGGCAGCTCCATTCAACTGCAGGACTTAATCTCCAAACTACGGTTAAATCCTTTGATTTCCGGAGTGACTTTTAGCGGAGGCGATCCTTTTTTTCAAGCAACCGTTGCTGCAGAACTCGGTTGCTTTTTAAAAGGGCAGGGCTTGAATTTATGGGTTTATACCGGGTATACATGGGAATATTTGATGAGTCATCATGGCAATACTGGTTTTAGAGCGCTTTTGGATGTAACGGATGTCTTGGTGGATGGTCCGTTTCAAATTGAAAATAAAAGCTTAAAGCTACCGTTCCGGGGTTCCACTAACCAACGCTTGATTAATGTCTCTGAAAGCGTTAGGACCGGAACTATCGTACAGTGGCAACCGACAACCGGTTCAATGGTGGAGAGATGAAAAAAGCAGGTGCTTGGTATTGTGATACCGCGGTGGGATCTAAAAAATACCGTTCCGGGGCTTTGAATAACAAGGAGGTTATTCAAGCTGTCTCTTCCCGGGATTGTGGGAATATGGCTTTGCATACCGGCGATATTCCGGAACAAGTCATTGCCAACCGGAAATCTTTTCTTCAATCCTTTCATTTGAAATTGGAAGATTTAATTACTGCCGAACAAATTCATGGTACCCGCATTCAGGTCGTCGGCAGGAGAGATGTTGGGGCCGGAGCCCTCTCGGAGCGGACTGCACTTTCTAAAACCGACGCCCTGATTACGGCTGAGAGTGGGATAGTACTTGGAATTTTTACCGCGGATTGTTTGCCTATTTTTATTTATGATCCTATTACACCTGCAGTTGCAATTGTTCATGCTGGATGGCGGGGAACCATTGCAGGAATTTCTCGGCTTGTCATGGATAAAATGATTCAAACATTTAAAACCGACCCTGCTAATTTTAGGGTGGCAATAGGCCCCTCGATATGCTCATCCTGTTTTGAAGTGTCTTCGGAAGTGGCTGAATTATTTGGCAAGGAAAATCCGGAAAGCGTCATTCAAACCGAATCAGGGTTCCGGGTCGACTTGGCTGGGTTTAATTTTCATTTGTTTGAGCAGGCCGGTGTGAGACCGGAGAATATTGAGGTGGCAAATCTTTGCACCGGATGCCTGAATGAAGATTTTTTTTCCTATCGTATCGAAAAAGGCACCCAAGGAAGAATGATGGGAATAATTGCCTTACAATAAATGATAATTGGTGGAGCGATTTTTCTTGAATCATGAATACTCTAAAATAAGGGAAATTCCTCGACGCCGCCGTCTTAAAATGGCCGATGCATTTCGGATCATTGGCGGGTTTTTGATTTTGTTATTGGCTATTGAAGGGTTAGGAATTTTGATCGAGAATTTCACCTCCAGGCCCATAGTAACCGAGTGGGGGACCATGGAAAAGGGATTTTGGGCGGATGTGCTCTTTTTAAGGGATGAAACCCTGGTAAAGTCCCCGGTTGACGGCGAATTAACAGAAGAACGTAAAAATGGGATTCGGGTTGCGGAAGGGGAGCTGATTGCCACAATTAAGACTTCCGGTAATTCTGAGCCGGACCCCAGGCTTCAAATCCGTTTGCGAAAGTTAACCCGTGAAACCGCAGCATTACAGGGGGATTTAAAAAGAAATGAGCTTGAATATACGACAAAAAGGGCCCACATCAACCGGATTTCCAAAAAATCGACTCGCTTCAAACAATTGCTTGAAGATTTAACTTTTATTGAGCAGGAAAAGAGGACTATACTACGAAATATAGAACAAAACCGTGACCAAATTCAACAGATTACTCAAAACTTCAAAGCTTGGCAACATGGGACGGTTTTGATCCAAACGGAAAAACCGGGCTATTTCTGGTATCAATTTGATGAATGGGAATCAAGATTGAGTCCTGAGCGTTTTTCCGAAGTAAAGGAAGAGAATTTTCAGCGACACTATCCTAGCCGGTTTCCTGAAAAAGATATTCACCGGGATGATGTTATTGGTAAGATTATTAGCCCGTTTCATCAGATCATTTGTCTGATAATCGATCCAAAACGGATTGGGATGCCGAAAATCGGAGAAACATGGTGGTTTAAAAGTGATGACGGTATATTCCAATGCACGGTCGTAAATCAAAACCTTTTACCGGATGGAAAAGTCCTGCTTGGACTGGAAGATGCCTCCATGCTGTCCAAATTTCTTCAAAGTCGCAACGCTAAAATTTTTATCGTTTATAAACGAGTTTCCGGCATTATCATTCCTGTGCAAGCATTATATAAAAAAGGTCAAACCGATGTAGTTAAAGTCGTGAAGGGGGATAGTTACAAAGAAACTACAGTTGTGGTCCGCGAAAATGATGGAGTGAAAGCGATTATAGATGGTATTGATTATGGTAAGACAATAATTTCACGATAGGGGGCCTGCATTTGAAGAAGGTTTTTGTGATCGACACCAGTGTATTAGTCCATGATCCCCAGGCCTTAAACGTTTTTCAAGATAATGATATTGTCATTCCGATAGCAGTGTTGGAAGAAATAGACGGCCATAAAAAACGCCAGGACGAAGTAGGCCGTAATGCGAGATGGGTATCGAATTTTCTTGACAAATTAAGAGTAGTTGGACATTTATATTCAGGTGTAGCTTTAGGAGACCAAGGCGGAACCATTCGGGTGGAATTAAATCACCAAGAGGTCGATAAATTACCGGCTACCTTGGATCGAAATAAAATTGATAACCGGATTATTGCCGTGGCGCTTGCTTTGAAACAAGAGACTTCATTGCCGGTCATTTTAGTCACCAAGGATATTAATATGCGAATAAAGGCAGACGCCTTGGGAATCGATGCTGAAGATTATGAAACGGATAAAATCCAGATCGAAGAAGTATATACCGGAACATGTACGTTAAGAGTAGAACCTGACCAAATCGATAAGTTTTATGGTAATAATGAATTGGTAGTAAAGGATGCTTCATTATTTCCCAACCAAATGGTGATATTGGAAGATGCTTTTGGATCTTCAAAGTCGGCTCTGGCTCGACATCTTTCCAATGGTAAACTGCTCCCCTTGCGTTTTGCGGGTCAAGATCCTTTCGGATTGAAAGCTCGCAGTAAGGAACAAAAGTTTGCCCTTGAATTGTTGCTGGATGAAGATATTCGGCTCGTCACCATCATAGGCCGGGCCGGCACCGGTAAAACATTGCTTGGTCTTGCGGCCGGATTGCAAAAAGTAGTGGAAGAATCCCGTTACCGCCGGTTAACCGTATCCCGACCTGTAATCCCCTTGGGAAATGATTTAGGCTTTTTACCCGGAGATGTGAATGAAAAATTGCGACCCTGGATGCAGCCGATCTATGATAATTTGGAGTTTTTATTCAGCAATCGGGATCGGAATGAAAAAATCGACCAACTGGTTAATAGCATGCAGGACCTGAATATTTTGGAGCTTGAGGCTTTAACGTATATTCGGGGCCGGAGTATTCCAAACCAATTTTTACTGGTTGATGAGGCTCAGAATTTATCTCCCCATGAAATAAGGACGATTATCACCCGGGTGGGTGAAGGGACCAAAATCGTCTTAACCGGGGATCCTTATCAGATTGATCATCCTTATTTGGATTCAAATAGTAATGGTCTTACCTTTGTGGTTGAACGGTTTAAAAATGAAAAAATTGCCGGACATATCACGCTTACAAAAGGGGAACGTTCCGAACTTGCAGAGCTAGGCACTAAATTGTTAGGATAAAAAGTAATGATTCATTTCATGTTTAGTGATGGTTATTTCCAATAAGTCCAAATTTTGGGATGCGCAGCAGTATGCGTAATATTACACAAATAAGCTGGGATAAAATGAGTATCGCAGAAAATATCGAAATCATACGGAAACAAGTACAAAATTCGGCTATCAAGGCTGGGCGCGATCCTGGGGATATTAAAATTATCGCCGTTACAAAATATACCGGTGTTGAGCAAATGAATGAAGCGATTCGGGCTGGCGTCACGGATATTGCGGAAAACCGGATTCAGGATGCTCATGAAAAATTTCCTTCCATCGAAGGAGCCGTGACGAAGCATTTAATTGGTACGTTGCAAACCAATAAAGTGAAGTCGGCGATATTGGAATTTGATTTGATTCATTCCGTGGATCGGGTTGAGTTGGTGGAAGCGCTCGCTAAAGAAGCTCTTAAGCTTGGTAGACAGGTAAAGTGTTTGGTTCAGTTAAATATATCCGGTGAAGTAACCAAACATGGAATTGGTCCGGCCGACCTTGGACCCATCTTGGAAAAGGTTGACTCGTTATCGAATTTGACCCCGATGGGTTTGATGACGATGGCTCCTTTTGTTGACGATCCGGAACAGGTTAGGCCGATTTTCAGGCGCCTCAAAAATCTTTTTACTGAGTACGCAGGTAAAAGGGATGAAAACTGGCGTTATTTATCGATGGGGATGAGTCAGGATTATCAAGTAGCGGTTGAAGAAGGATCCAACATGGTCCGGATCGGCACGGCTATTTTCAAGAGTTAATGGTATACTTGGAAGACGAGGCATCACCGCAAAATTTAACGTTTTTAGGCTAAGCATATCATATGGACGCAGATTTAAGGAATTTTTTCGCTTTAATGTACGTTTAGGAAAACGGGGTGTTAATTTTGGGAAAATGGGATAATGAGGAGAGCCCGGAACAAAATGCGGAGTCTAAAAAAGGGGTTTTTGAGAAATTTCTTAATATATTTGGGTTTGAAGCCGAAGAAATTATGGAAGAAGAAGAAACTTCACAGGAAGGATATCACAAAGACCCCAGAGACCGCGGAAAATTGGTGAATCTCAATCATTCCAACAAAACAATTAAACTAATTGTGGTTGAACCTGAAAGTTTTGAAGAGGTTCAGGCCATTGTCGATCATTTGAAAAATAAAAGGGCGGTCATTTTGAACCTGGAAGAAACTGAAAAGACAACAGCCAGAAGGGTTGCTGATTTTTTAGGAGGCGCGATTTACGCTCTGGATGGTACCATGCAGAGAGTGAGCGGTTCAATCTTTCTATTTACTCCGGCTCATATTGAAGTTTCAATGCCTTTGCGAACCGAACTTCGGGAAAAAGAGAAGGAGCGCCCGGGCAATTTAAGCAATCCAAATTTAACGTCATCGCTTTTTCGGAATGAACGCGAACGATAGGTGGTAAAAGATGAAAAAATTAGGTATCATTGGCGGCGGAGCTATGGGTTCCGCTTTGCTGAAAGGAATTCTCAATCAAGGTTTGATGCAAGCGGATGATATTTATTTGGCCGAAGTGGATCAGGTTAAACGGACCCGGCTCGAGGAGGAATATCATATTCATGGGACAAGCAATCCTTCCGAGTTGACGGATATTTGCCAAATTTTAATTTTAGCGGTTAAACCTAATATTATTCCCGGAGTGCTTGATGAGTTAGGGGGAAAAACCAGCAATCAGCATTTGATAATCTCAATCGCCGCAGGAATAACGTTGGATGCCTTGGAAAGCAAGCTTCAAAAAGCAAGAATCGTCCGTGTAATGCCCAACACTCCGGCTAAAATCGGGAAAGGCGTCTCTGCTTATGCCCTGGGATCCAAAATCATTGCCGGTGATGATGAGCTGGTTGTAGAACTTCTTGCTTGTATCGGAAAAGTCATTAAGGTCTCCGAACATTCGCTAGATGCCGTTACCGCGGTGAGCGGCAGCGGACCCGCTTATGTTTTTTATTTTATAGAGGCTATGATTGATGCTGCCGTGATGATTGGAATAAGTCGAGCCGATGCGCTGGTACTGGTCAGAGAAACATTTTTGGGTTCTGCCGAGTTATTACGGGAGAGTGCCGAAGATCCTGCTAGGCTCCGTAATGAGGTGACATCCCCGGGGGGTACTACTGCTGCTGCCTTATATGAGTTGCAGCAAGGCGCGTGCGCGGGAATCATTATGAAAGCGGTGGTTGCTGCCGCTCAAAAGTCCAAGGAATTGGGGCGTGCTCATGGCTGATGGAATGAATCAAACGGGGGTACAGGCAAGCAAGGAATTGGCATCCCGTTTCACTGAACTGGCAGAGCGCGTTTTACGGGAAAAAGAACCGCAATGGTCCGATTTTTTGGAACCTCCTGAGCGGGAACAGGCTCAAGCTATTTTGGGATGGGTTTCCGGGGTTCGCTTTAATTCCTTCGGGGGTTATGCTAAAGCTGAACGGCGGCGAATGGTCGTTTATCCGGATTATTATATCGTCGAAACCATTGAACCGGCCTTGGCTTATCTGGAGGTTCAAACCAAAAGTCAAACTCCTTTGACACATCGGGATTATTTAGGTTCATTGATGGGCCTTGGTTTAAAAAGGGAAAAGATTGGCGATTTATTAGTGAGCGATAACTCCTGTCAACTTGTGGTTGTTCCTGAGTTGGTTGAATTTATCCGAATTCATCTGGACCGGGTTGGAAGCCAAAAGGCGCTGGTCCAAGAAATCGAGGGTGAGCAACTTAATATCCCCAATTTACGGGAAAAAATGATCAAGAGTACGGTAGCCTCATTAAGACTAGACGCCATCACCGCCCTCGGTTTTAGCGAATCCCGTACCCGGATGGCTAAAGAAATCAAAGCCGAAAAGGTTAAAGTGAATTGGAAAGTTATTACTAACCCGGACTTCTCGGTAAATCCAGGCGATATTATTTCTTTTCGCGGGCATGGCCGGATGGTTTTTCAGGAACAAACCGGACAGTCTAAAAAAGGACGGTTGGGAGTATTGCTTATCCGGTACTTATGAATTGGTATTTCAGTAATCAATTGATATAAGGGGAGTGTTTATATGTTAACTCCGGTTGATTTGGAGACTACGGTTTTTAAACGGGGATTTCGGGGATATAACGCCCGCGAAGTCCAAGAGTTTATGGAAAATTTCAGCCACGATTATGAACACCTCTACTGTGAGAATATCGATTTGAAAGAACAACTGGAAGAGATGGAGAAGAAACTCCACCAATATCAATTGATTGAAGATAGTTTAAGGAATGCCATGGTTTTAGCGGAAGAGACGGCGGGAGAAGCCAAAGCGGCAGCCAAACAGAAAGCGGAACAAATCGTTCGCGAGGCGGAATTAAATGCCGAAGCCATGAAAATGAAAGCCAAAGAAGATATCCAAAATGAACTTCGTACCTTGGCTTTGCTAAAAAATCAGGTTGAATATTTCAAATGCCAATTTAAAAGTTTTTTAAGCGGTTTGTTGGATATGGCTGAAAAACAATTGGATTTGAATATTGCTTGGGATCAATACGCTGCTGCCGGTGGCGAACCCAAAAAAGGACTGGACTCAAAAGATATTGAAAAATAATCATTTTTAACGGTTGGCTACCAGTGAGCCGACGGCCAGGGCCATGATAAACGCAATCAGTTCTCCGGTAAGACCCATCATCAAGCAGTGACGGCTGTCTTTAATATGCACAGACCCTAAATACAAGGATAATACATATAATGTTGTTTCACTGCTGCCTTGGATGATGGATGCGGTTACCCCGGTGGTGGAATCGGCGCCATATTTTTGTAGAATTTCGGCTGTGATCCCTAAAGCCGCCGAACCGGAGAGGGGTTTTAGGATGCCCAAAGTAAACAAATCGGGTGCTATGTTTAAAAACTTAAAAATTGGTTGGGCAAGATAAGTCAGAAAATCGAGTGCTCCCGATCCTCGAAAGAGTCCCACTGCAATAAAAATTGCCATAATATACGGCACTAATTTTATCGTAGTACGGATTCCTTCCATGACGCCTTGAATGAACACTTCATATAAGTGTATTTTTTTAAAGCGCCCAAAACCCAAGATAAACAGCACCAAAACCGGAATAGCCCATTGGGAAATGGTAATGAATAATGCTATCATCGGGGACCTCTTTTCAAATAACGATTCAAACATTTGATGGCGATAAAATTAACCCCTAACGCAGTAACCGTTCCTGCCAGTGAAGTAAGAAAAACCGGGCCCAAAATGATTGCCGCCTCCTTGGAACCGGCTTGGGCGCGGATAGCAATCAGTGTACTGGGGATAATGCTTAATCCGCCCAGGACGAGACTTAAGAATGTACAAATATCATCGGAGGCTTTATCCGGTTCCGGATTGACTTCCTGTAACTGGGCCATTGTTTTTAATCCAAGAGGTGTGGCGACGTTCCCTAAACCCAGTAAGTTTGCTGCAATGGTTAAGGAAATAAGGCCCAATGTTTTTTGGCGCTTTGCAATCGATGGAAATAATAAGCCCAATAAAGGTTGAAAAAATTTGGCAATCATCTCAGTAACGCCCGAAACTTCGGCGATTTTTAAAATTCCCGACCAAAACCCGAGTATGCCTGCAAGACCGATACAAAAGCGGACCGAATGTTCGGCGCTGGAAAAAATCGTTGGTGTAATTATGGATAACTTTCCACTAAGTATCGAAATTACAATACCGATTGCCATTAAAAAATACCAAACACTATTGATCAAGGTTTTACCTCCTGGTTAGAAAATTTGCCGCTCGTTCATTTTTATGAATCATCCGGTGTAAATATTAGTAAACAAGCAGAGGACTATCGATGGAGAAGTTTTCACAACTGGTCCGTGACGAACTGGTTCAAAGCAGTTTAGCCACGGCCCAACATTGTATTAAAGCTGAGTTGGCTGCTATTATTCATATTTTAGGCAGTTTGCATCTAGCTGGAAATCAGAGGTTATCCCTGTCGATTTCTACAGTTACAGCCGGAGTGGCCCGCAGGGCGGTTCAATTGATGAAGGCCTCTTATGGCTTGGAATCGGAAGTCCAGGTGGAACAAAATGAAAAATTAGGAAAACAACACCGTTATAATTTAATCATTCCGGACCAGGAAGGCTTAAGGAAAATGATCGTTGATTTGGGGATGATGACCCGGGAGCATACCCTGGAAGGGGGTATTAACCCTGAGTTGGTTAAAGATAACTGTTGCCGGACTGCTTTCTTACGGGGGATTTTTGTAGCGGGAGGCTCTATAACGGATCCCCATAAGAGAAATTACCATCTGGAGATGGTCACTCAAAGCGAGGATCTGGCCAACGGTCTGGTTTATTTGATGAATCTCTTGGGGCTGAAAGCAAAAGTAAGTTATCGTAAAGAGCATTATTTGGTTTATTTAAAAGAAATTGAGGCTTTGATTCGGTTTTTATCTTTAATTGGGGCGCATGTAGCGGTTTTAAAATTGGAAGAAATCCGCGTTGTAAAAGGACTCCGAGAAGAAGTCAACCGCAAACTGAATTGGGAGACAGCCAATCTTGAAAAGACTTTATCTGCCGCTATGGAGCAAGTCCAGGAAATCGAAAAAATCCAGAATCAACCGTCAGGATTGAATTTGTTGCCTCCCAAGTTAAGGGAAACCGCACTTTTACGGCTGGAATATCCGGAAGCAACCTTAAAGGAATTAGGTGAATGTCATCAGCCACCCATTGGTAAATCAGCAGTAAATCACCGCTTGCGATTAATTTGTCAATATGGGAAAAAAATTACCAATAAAGAAGGAATTTAATCATCCTACGCGAATAAAGTGTAAAGTGTGGGACATAAATATCGTTGCTGGGACAAAATTCAACCCGCCGTTTTGGAAGTAACAATGGAAGAAGCCCTATATGGATAAATTAATTTCGATTCAAAAAAAAATAGTCCCTGAACTGGCAAATTTGATTCTTTCTCGCTATCAAATTTTGCGCTCAATCCATGTTTTGCAACCTGTGGGCCGGCGGGCGCTGGCTGAACAATTGAGTTTTCAGGAACGCAAAATCCGTAATGAAGTAGACTTTTTGAAAGAGCAAAAATTAATAACCTGCGCTGCATCGGGAATGCAGGTTACGCCCGATGGTGAAAACCTCCTTCTGGAGATGGAAGAATATGTCCGGGAACTTCAAGGACTTAGTAACCTTGAAGAACAGATTATTCATCTTTTTCCTATCAAAAAGGTTATGGTAGTAGCTGGAGATACCGATCAGGATGAAACAGTCAAGAAGGATTTGGCCCGGGTTACTGCGGATTATTTGCGCAAAACTTTAAAAGAGGGCTCTATTTTGGCGGTTTCGGGAGGAACTACTTTGGCTGAAGTTGCTAGTGCCCTATCTTTTTCAGCGGTTAAACGTAATATCACAGTCATACCGGCCCGGGGTGGTCTTGGTGAAGAGGTGGAAATTCAAGCCAATGCAATTGCCGCCAATATTGCCAAAGGTCTTGGAGCTACCTATCGCCTTTTGCATGCTCCGGATGATTTACGGGTTCAAACCATGCAGTCTATCCAGGGGGAACCCAAGATTAAAGAATTATTGGAGATGCTCCGTCGGGCTGAAATGGTTTTACATGGGATCGGCTCTGCCGAGGAAATGGCCAGACGCAGGGGAATGCCCCAGGATGAAATCTTTAAGCTTTTGGAAAAAGGTGCTGTTGGGGAAGCTTTTGGATATTATTTCGCCACGGATGGAACCGTAGTTCACTCCACATCAAGCGTTGGGTTGCAGCTCCATGAATTGGATGGTATTGGCGAAGTCGTTGCAGTGGTCGGCGGCAGAAGTAAAGCGGCAGCCGTAAAAGCCGTATTAACTAACGCTGTCCGAGATACACTAATCATTGATGAAGGTGCTGCCCGCGGAGTAATTCAAAGTTTTCACTAGAATAAAACAAGATTAATTTTCAATCATTTCTTTTCTGAAATGCTTTGTTATAACCGGTTTGTCCGGTAAACACCTCTAAATGGGGGTAACCTGTTAGGGTGAAGATTCCTCCCGGCAGTCGTTTACCGTCTTTTATAAATAATTTAACTGGAGGTATGTGTTATGGCTGTAAAAGTAGGTATTAACGGTTTTGGCAGAATTGGTCGACTTGTGTTCAGCGCACTGGTTGGCAAAGGCCTTTTGGGAAAGGAGATTGACGTTGTTGCAGTAGTTGATGTCAGCACTGATGCTAAATATTTTGCATACCAACTGAAGTATGATTCCGTACATGGGAAATTTGATGGTGAACTGGCAACCGCCAAGAGTAAACCCGATGTAGAGTCCGACGATATCTTGATCGTAAACGGTCACAAAATTCAATGCGTTATGGCAACCAAAGATCCTAGCCAATTGCCTTGGAAAGAGCTGGGAGTCGATTACGTTATCGAGTCTACCGGTTTATTTACCGATTCCGAAAAAGCCAAAGGCCATTTGGCAGCAGGCGCTAAGAAGGTTGTTATTTCTGCTCCCGGTAAAGGCGACGTTAAGACAATCGTTATGGGCGTTAATGAACAAGAATACGATAAATCAAAACATGATATCGTATCCAATGCTTCTTGTACAACCAACTGCTTAGCTCCTTTGGTTCATGTAATTTTAAAAGAAGGCATCGGCATTGAAACCGGTTTGATGACCACCATTCACTCCTATACCGCCACTCAAAAGACGGTAGATGGCCCTTCCAAAAAAGACTGGCGTGGTGGCCGCGCTGCGGCAATCAATATCATTCCTTCCACCACCGGCGCTGCTAAGGCTGTGGGCGAAGTATTACCGGCTACCAAGGGCAAATTAACCGGAATGTCTTTCCGGGTACCGACCCCAGATGTATCAGTCGTCGATTTAACCTTCAGAGCGACCCGCGATACCTCAATCGAAGAAATCGACTCCTTGATGAAGAAAGCAGCCGATTCTTACATGAAAGGGATTTTGGGAGTTGCCGATGAAGAAGTCGTATCCACTGACTTCGTTCATGATAATCGTTCTTCAATCTATGATTCCCTCGCCACTCTCCAAAACAACCTTAAAGGTGAAAAACGCTTCTTTAAAGTTGTTTCCTGGTATGATAACGAGTGGGGTTATTCCAACCGTGTTGTTGATTTATTAACCTATATGATGAGTAAGTAATTTAGAAGTCGGGGGCAAGGAGCCAGGAGTCAGAAGAATAAACCATATTGAAGCAATCAGCTTTTGTTTGGTTTTCAATTCTGGCTTTTGGAAACTGGCTCCTAAATTTGTTTTTAAATGAGAGGAGGCTGGTTAACCGATGAATAAAATGACAATTAATGATATTGATGTGAAAGGAAAACGGGTTTTAGTCAGGGTTGATTTTAATGTTCCCGTTGACGATAAGGGGAATATTACCGATGATCGCCGGATTAAAGCAGCAATCCCTACCATCAAAACTTTAGCCGATCGTGGCGCGAAGGTTATTCTGGTTTCTCATTTTGGCCGTCCCAAAGGGGGTCCGGATAATAAATATCGGATGGATAATATGGCCAAAAGACTTGGGGAATTAATGGGTACAACCATTGTGAAAGTCAATGATTGCATTGGCGATGAACCTAAAAATGCAATCGCAAATTTGGCTCCCGGTGGAATTGTCTTACTCGAAAATGTACGGTTTTATAAAGAAGAAGAAGCCAATGATGAAGGCTTTGCCAAAAAACTTTCCGAGTTGGCCGATGTTTATGTAAATGATGCCTTTGGTACGGCTCACAGAGCTCATGCTTCAACCGCCGGAGTGGCTAAGTTTTTAAAACCGGCAGTTTCCGGATACTTAATGCAAAAAGAAATCGATATCATGGGCAAAGCCCTTTCCAATCCCGAAAGACCCTTCGTTGCCATTCTTGGCGGCGCTAAAGTTGCTGATAAATTAGGTGTTATCAAAAACTTATTGGAGAAAGTGGACACCCTGATTATCGGTGGTGGTATGGCGTATACATTTTTGAAAGCCCAAGGCGGTGAAATTGGTCAATCCTTGCTGGATGCCGAAAAGATTGATTTCGCCAAAGAAATGGTGGCCAAAGCCAAAGCAAAAGGCGTTCAACTTTTATTACCAGTAGATACAGTCGTAACCGATGATTTCAAAAATCCGACCCTCTCCAAAACAGTAGCTTCCAATCAAATTCCCGCTGAACTACAGGGAGTTGATATCGGACCGGAAACCATTAAAATTTTCTCCGAGGCAATTGCTGATGCCAAAACCGTTGTTTGGAACGGTCCAATGGGTGTTTTTGAAGTCGCTCAGTTTGCCGTTGGTACCCGTTCAGTGGCCGATGCTTTAACAAAATGCAAAGGTACTTCTATAGTTGGCGGCGGTGATTCCGCAGCAGCTGTCGAACAAATGGGCTTTGCCGAAAAAGTATCCCACGTTTCCACAGGCGGCGGAGCTTCTTTAGAATTCCTCGAGGGAATTGAATTACCGGGTATTGCCGTTTTAACGGATAAATAATAAGGCGGAATGATTGTACAAGGCCCGGATATGTCTATCCGGGTCTACTATTAATTTTAGAGGTGAATATCAATGCGTAAACCAATTATCGCTGGTAACTGGAAAATGAATAAAACCATTCCCGAGGCTAAGACGTTGGTATCTGGTTTAGTGAGTAAACTTGCAGGCAAAACTGATGTTGAAGTAGTCTTTTGCCCGCCATTTACCGCATTAAGCACGGTGAAAGAATTAATTACGGGAACTCCTTATGGCCTTGGCGCCCAGGATTTATTTTGGAAAGAGCAGGGTGCTTACACCGGAGAAGTATCACCGTTGATGTTAAAGGATATCGGCTGTGATTATGTGATTATCGGACATTCGGAACGACGCCAGTATTTTGGAGAGACCGATGAAACAGTGAACCAGAAAGTAAAAGCAGCCTTGTCGGTTGGCATAAAGCCTATTATTTGTGTGGGCGAGTCTCTTGCTCAACGCGAAGCCGGTGAAACCGATGCCTTGATTAAGGGGCAGACCGAAAAGGCTTTAAAGGATATTGATGTTGCTGCAATTCCGACTATTGTCATTGCTTATGAACCGATTTGGGCTATTGGCACCGGAAAATCTTCCAGTGCGGCCGATGCCAATCAGGTTATTGGATTAATCCGGAATACGGTGGCAAAACTCTATGGTCAAGCCGTAGCCGACCAAATTCGGATTCAGTATGGCGGCAGTGTAAAACCTGAAAATATTAAAGAATATATGAGCCAACCGGAAATTGATGGCGCTTTGGTTGGTGGCGCAAGTTTGGAAGTGGAATCGTTCTTAAAATTGATTCAATATTAAAGTTCACAAGGGGTGAAATATTATGAGTTTCAGACCTGCCGCGCTCATCATTTTAGATGGTTGGGGGCTCAATCCACGGGAAGATGGCAATGCCATTAAGCACGCCAATACCCCTTTTTTGAAAAGTTTATTTGCAAAATACCCTTCGGCAACTCTTTTAACCTCCGGTGAAGCCGTTGGTTTACCAGAGGGGCAAATGGGCACATCCGAAGTCGGCCATTTGAATATCGGCGCCGGACGTGTTGTTTATCAAAGTCTGGTCCGAATTTCTAAAGCCCTGCGTGAGGGCCAATTCAAACAAAATAAGGTTTTTATGGAGCTAATCCAATATGCAGTAAAAGAGAATCGGCCTCTGCATCTGATGGGCTTAGTTTCACCGGGTGGTGTTCATAGTCATACGGAACATCTTTATGGCCTTCTCCAGTTAGCCAAAGAACTTGGCGTTCAAGAGGTTTATATCCACGCGTTTTTAGATGGCCGGGATACTCCTCCTTCCAGTGCCAAGGAGTACTTGGAAAAATTGGAGAAGGTCTGCCAGGAAAAAGGAATTGGCAGGATCGCTACCATTGGCGGCCGTTATTATGGTATGGACCGCGATAAACGATGGGACCGTGTTGAAAAAGCTTATGCTGCGATGGTTTATGGAGAAGGAGAAACGGCTAATTCATCCTTGGAGGCTGTAACCAACTCTTATGCCAAAGAAGTTACCGATGAATTCGTATTACCGACCGTTATGATGAAAAATGGCAAACCCTTAGCAACCATTAAAAATGGCGATCCGGTTATATTCTTTAATTTCCGGCCCGATCGGGCCCGGGAGATTGCCAGGGCTTTCGTAGATCCTGCATTTGACGGGTTTAAAAGGAAGACGGGTTTTGTAGAACCACATTTTGCCTGCATGACTCAATATGATGAAACGTTGAAAGTGCCATTAATTTTCCCGCCTGAAGAAAAATTGCAGAATATTTTGGCGGAAGTTTTAGGGAAAAACGGGTTAAAACAATTGCGGATTGCCGAGACCGAAAAATATGCTCATGTGACTTTCTTTTTTAATGGGGGAGTGGAACAGCCTTATCCATTGGAAGAAAGAGTCTTAATTCCTTCACCGAAAGTTGCAACCTATGATTTAAAACCTGAAATGAGCGCACTTGAAGTTACCGATGCGGTGCTGGCGGAAATCGAAAAAGATAAGTTTGACGCTATCATCATGAATTATGCCAACTGCGATATGGTTGGACATACTGGAATTCTTGCCGCAGCTCAAAAGGCCGTTGAAACGGTCGATGCCTGCCTGTCCAAAGTCGTACCGGCTATTTTAGCCAAAGGTGGCGCAATAATCATTACAGCAGACCACGGTAATGCGGAACAGATGGTTGATTATCAAACGAAAGAGCCTTTTACAGCCCATACAACCTTCCCAGTTCCAGTTATTGTGGTGGGGGCTGGTGAAAATATCAAAGTTCGGGATGGAATTTTAGCTGATTTGGCTCCGACCTTATTGCAATTGCTTGATATTCCAAAACCTTCGGAGATGACCGGTGAAACCTTGATTCAAAAAGGATAATTCATTTCAAAACCGCCGGAGCAGACGAACGAAATGCGCTTCCTCGAAAATTTGGGGAATACGACTTGATCGGTTCATATTTTTAATATAAACGGTTATCTTAATTTTGGAATCGTGAAAATAAGAAATAAAAGGGGAGGAATATTCAATGACATCCATTGTAGATGTTTACGCACGGGAAATACTTGATTCACGTGGTAATCCCACCGTAGAGGTTGAGGTCGAATTGGCTGATGGCAGCACTGGACGTGCAGCTGTTCCTTCGGGAGCTTCCACCGGCGCATTTGAAGCCGTTGAATTGCGAGACGGAGATAAAAGCCGCTATTTAGGAAGAGGAGTCCAAAAAGCGGTCGAAAACGTTAATGATGAAATAGCTTCCGAGGTTGTTGGGCTTGACGCTTTAGACCAGGTTACCGTAGATAAATTGATGATTGAATTGGACGGTACCCCCAACAAAGCAAAATTAGGCGCTAATGCAATATTAGGGGTTTCCTTAGCGGTTGCTAAAGCGGCTGCCAATAGTTTAGCCCTCCCTTTATACCGCTATCTGGGTGGTGTGAATGCCAAAAATTTGCCCGTACCGATGATGAATATTTTAAATGGTGGTAAACACGCGGATAATAGTGTCGATTTACAGGAATTTATGGTCATGCCGGTCGGCGCCGAGAGCTTTTCGGAATGCCTCCGTTGGGGCGCAGAGATCTTTCATGCCTTAAAAAAAGTATTAAAAGATAAGGGCTATGGAACCGCAGTTGGTGATGAAGGCGGCTATGCTCCAAATTTAAAGAGCAATCAGGAAGCGCTTGATGTAATTATGGAAGCCATAAGCGTGGCTGGATTTAAACCGGGCGAACAAATCATGATTGCCATGGACCCTGCTTCCACAGAATTGTGGGATGAAGCCAAGAAAAAAGGGGAAGAAGGCAAATATTTCTTCTGGAAGTCGAATATGATGAAAACTTCCGCAGAAATGGTTGATTTTTATGCTGATCTCGCTAAAAACTATCCCATTATTTCAATCGAAGATGGAATGGCCGAGGAAGACTGGGATGGTTGGAAGATGATAACCGAGAAACTTGGAAAGACGGTACAACTAGTCGGAGATGACCTGTTTGTTACCAATACCGAGCGTTTAAGCAAGGGAATCCAATTAGGAGTTGCCAATTCAATCCTTATCAAGGTAAATCAGATCGGTACTTTGACTGAAACCCTGGATGCGATTGAAATGGCGAAGCGGGCCGGTTATACTGCCATTGTATCCCATCGTTCCGGTGAAACGGAAGATACCACTATTGCTGATATTGCGGTTGCCACGAATGCCGGACAGATTAAAACCGGAGCGCCATCCCGTACCGATCGGGTTGCCAAATACAATCAATTATTGCGGATAGAGGATTTATTGGCTAGTGAAGCCATATATCCGGGAAAATCAGCTTTTTATAATGTCAAGCGTTAAAATTACTTGTAGATTCTAGCCCGATGTGCTAAAATAGGTGAGTACAAATTGGGTTGGAGGTGCCATTTGTGAAATTAGTTATTCAAATTATTTTATTTGTCATTGCGATAGCTCTTACAGCAATTATTATTTTACAACCCAGTAAAGGCGAGGGGTTGGGAGCAATTGGCTCGGGTGGCCAGATGTTTTTCTCCAAAAATAAGGCTCTGGAAAAATTGTTAGATAAAGCTACGATGTGGCTTGCGATTGTTTTTGGTCTGTTATTGATTTTGGTTGAGGTATGGGACAGATTTTTTTAGACTGTGCTTCAGTCATCAATGGGCAAATGCAGTAATTTTGAAGAGAAGGGCTTATGCCCTTTTTTTTTATCTTAAAACTAGGAAATTCCAATAACTGAGATGAAGGCAGCAGGATAATGAAAAAACGCGTCGAACCTATAATTATAGTGCATTAGAGGGGGTTAAACTCTTGAGCTTAAAGAATCGATTCCAAAGTATTAAGCTAAAATTGCTGTTTACCATCGCCGTTATGTTGTTGTTATCATTGGCTATCAGTAATTTTATCACATCTCTCGGTATCCGTATTGGGGTTGCAGTTTTTTTAATGGTTTTGTTTTTATTTCTCAGTAATTATTTGCTCAATAAAATGATTTTAGCTCCATTACGAATTTTTACCATGTTTGCGGAGAAGAGTTCCGATAAAGATCTTAGTTATAAAATAGAATTAAATACTAAAGATGAATTTGAAATTTTAGGCAATTCCTTAAATTTGATGGTGCAAAATCTGCGGGGGATTTTGGAAGAAAACCTGCAGTCTTCGGAACAATTGGCATTTGCTGCTTCAGAAATGTCTTCCATGACCGAAAAGGTGGATCAGGCTGCTCAGGAGATTACCAAAACCATGGAACAAATGTCCAAGGTCACGGAAGATCAATATGAAAATGTTCAACTTTCAGCCGCTGCGTCTCAACAAATGGCTCAAACGGCCCAACAGGTAGCCAGTGAAGCCCAAAAAGCAGCGGGCCTTTCTTCGCAGGTTTCACAACGGGCCCGTAATGGTGAAGATATCATTCAAGAAATCAGCACCAAGATTTTACAATTAAAGGAAACTGTCGATAATTCAGCTGAAGTTGTAAGAAGACTGGGTAAAAGTTCGGTTGAAATCGGTAAAATAGTTGATGTTATCCGCGGAATTTCCAGACAAACTAACCTTTTGGCATTAAACGCCGCAATTGAAGCCGCCCGTGCCGGCGAACACGGCCGTGGTTTCTCGGTTGTTGCCGATGAGGTAAGGAGTTTGGCAGAACAATCAACCAATTCAGCAATTCAAATTGTTGCTTTGATCAATGATATTCAAACCGAGACTCAAACGGCAGTTGATACAATGGAAATCGGTACCCAAGTGGTTGATGAAGGGACTCGGTTAACGCTTTCGGCTCGGGAAGCTTTTAATGAAATTACTCAATCCGTCAATCAAACCGTGAATACAATTCATGAAATTGCGGCAGCTTCAGAGGAACAAGCAGCCAGCAGTCAGGAAATGACGGGGACTATGGAGACAGTTGCTGCCATTGCCAAGCAAAATGTGAGTGGAGCCAATCAAGTGGCTGCTGCAACCAAAGAACAGCGGGTTAATATGGAGAACCTTTTAATGTCCGCTGCTCAGTTGGAGCAGATGGCCGAAAGCCTGACCTCGCTGGTCGGACGGTTTAAAGTAAAAGCCGATTTTCAGCGTTGTTGGAGGGTTAATGATTGTAACTGGGTTAATTGTCCGGCTTATCAGAGTAAAGAGGAAAAATGCTGGCTGATTCCGGATACTCTTTGCCCGGATGGTATCCCCAACGGCTCAATTACCGAGAAACGAACCATGTGTCATAACTGTGAAGTTTTTCAAATTAATAATAAGAAATCAGCCAAAGACGCTTAGGGATAAAATATTTAACACCGGAAAAAACTCCCGGTGTTTTATTTTGTCTCTTTTGGGTTATCTTTCGAGAGAGTTCGCTTCGCTTAGGGTATCGAAATTATGAAAAGATGTTTGCCAATAATTTAGACAGGTGGGTGTCATCACAGTGGAAATTGATCAGTATTGTTTTGCTTGTGGGAAGGATAATCCCTTCGGGCTTAAATTAAAATTTGAACATACTCCCGAAGGGGTCCTGGCTAATTTCATGCCGGTGCGGGAATTTCAAGGTTTTGTTAACATTCTTCATGGCGGCATTATTGTAACTTTAATGGATGAAGCCATGGCCCATACAATTATGGCTAAAGGTTATCAGGGAGTTACGGCCCGTATGGAAATAAAATTTGAAAAGCCGGTTGTTATGCATGAAATGGTAGAGGTGCGCGGGCAAATTCTTTGGGAGAAGCGAAAGATAATCAAAGCCCGTAGTGAAGTTATACAAAACGGGGAAACTAAAGCTCAGGCTGCGGCTGATTTTTTTATTACCGGGCTTTATACTGAAAACTAATTACTTTTTATTGAAAAACGGATAAAAAGTAAAAATATTGAATATTCATCAAAAAAACATTTTAGGCGAGTCGAGTATTTTTTCCATTTTGCAACAATACCGTAACATTATGAATATGTAAATTCAATTGCAAACAATAAAATGCCTGTTTATAATTAATATGTCCAACCAACAGTGGAGAAATATGTGCTACAAATATCTCTACAATAAAAAATGGTTGAGGGGAGGCATAACCCGGTGTTAATTTTGGTCATCAACAGTGGTAGTTCTTCTCTAAAATACAAGCTTTATCAGATGCAAACTGAAACTGTTTTAGCCGCCGGACTGGTCGAACGTATTGGTAGTACCAATGGTAATGCTGCAATTTGCCATCAAATAAAAGATGGCGATAAGATCAAATTCGAACAGAAAATTAATAACCATAATGAAGCATTAAAAACTGTCGTAGATTTTTTAGTGAACCCTGAAACCGGAATCATCAAATCGTTAGAAGAGATAAAAGCTGTTGGCCATCGAGTTCTGCATGGAGGAGAAATATTTTCCAGCGCAGTGATAGTAGGAGATAAAGAGCTAGACCAAATGGAAAGTCTGAGAGAACTGGGTCCGTTACATATGCCGGCAAATATCATGGGCATAAGGGCCTGTCGGGATTTAATGCCGAACACTCCTCAAGTTGCTGTTTTTGATACCGCTTTTCATCAGACAATGCCCCGAAGTTCATTCCTATATGCATTACCTTACGAATATTACGAAAAATATCAAGTCCGCCGCTATGGATTCCATGGTACTTCACACCGTTATGTATCTCAAAGGGCTGCTCAAATTGTGGGGAAAAATTTGGCCAAGCTCAAGATGATCACCCTGCATTTAGGCAATGGCAGTAGCTTAGCAGCGATTAAAGAAGGTAAATGTTATGATACGACAATGGGTTTCACCCCGTTGGCCGGTTTGGTTATGGGTACCCGTTGCGGTGATATCGATCCGGCAATTGTGCCCTTTTTGCTTAATACTTTAAAGCTAACCCCTAATGAAGTGGATAACTTAATGAATAAGAAGAGCGGATTTTTAGGAATGGCTGGATTTAGCGATATGCGGGATATTCAGAAAGCCCGTGAGGATGGTAATCCTAGAGCTCAGGATGTCTATGATATTTTCATGCATAATTTAGTAAAAAATGTCGGAGCTTATTATGCTGAAATGGGTGGCCTTGATGTCATGGTTTTTGCCGGAGGAATCGGTGAAAACGATAGTGTTACAAGGGCGGATCTTTGCCACCAATTAACCCACCTGGGTGTGGAGTTTGATGAAAAGAAAAATGACGGTGCCCGCGGTAAGGAAATTATTATTAGTAAACCCCGTTCCAAAGTAACGGTGATGGTCGTGCCGACTAATGAAGAGTTAATGATTGCCAAGGATGCTTATGAATTGATTTATGCCTAAAGTTTTGTCAAATACAAACCCCTGCCTTAGTTGTGAAATTCTATTTTATTTCTAAGGAAGGGGTTTTTTTATCTGATTTTATCGAGAGAGAATACTTTTCGAAATTAGCAGGAAAATATACCTCATTGACAATTTCTCAATTCATGCTATAATTATTTGGCAACTGTGGTGAGGTGAATTGGGATGGCCGATAAAGCGCGTGCGCGCGAGGAAAGAAAAAGAATATCGGAAAACCGTCGGGCTAGGCATGAATATTTTATCGAGGAAACTTTTGAGACCGGTATTGTTTTAACCGGCACCGAGGTGAAATCATTACGGCTCGGCAAAGGCAACCTACAGGATAGTTTTGCCCAGATCACCAACAACGAGGTTTTATTGCACAATTGCCACATCAGTCCTTATGATTTCGGCAACCGTTTCAACCATGAGCCTTTACGTACCCGGAAGCTTTTAATGCATAAGACGGAGATTCGCCGTTTGTTTGCCAAAACCCGGGAACAAGGATTAACCTTAATCCCTTTACAGATGTATTTTAACGAAAAGGGTCGGGTGAAAGTGGAACTGGCGCTGGCCAAAGGTAAAAAGCTTTATGATAAACGGGAAGATATTGCCGCGCGGGATGCTAAAAGGGATATGGATCGGGCGATCAGGGACCGGCAGCGGAATGGGTAAAATGAATTTTTTATTATTTTCGCCCAGACTTACGTTTTAAAATCAGATATTGTATACTATAATGAAGTAGTAGTTTTTCGTTTTTAACTTTTCACTTACGCTTTACCCTTTTTAATTTTTTTACGGGGGCGACCGGTTTCGACGGGGAGTGTGGTGGCAAGGATAGCGGGTCGAGGTGCTGTGGCCTCGTTAAACTGCAGCAAGCACATTAAGTGCCAATAATCAAGAATTAGCTTTAGCCGCTTAATATAACGGCTCGTCCAATCCGGGCTTAACTTGGGAGGCCGGTGCGGGCGTCAAATAAACCAAGGCGCTCACTGTTCAATTCTCGGAGGATGGTGCTAAGATCATCGAGATAGCCGACGGCTGGTTCGTCTGTAGACGAGCCGGAAGCGAAATTTAAATTGCAGTCTGCACCCGGAGAAGTCTTTGTTGTTACCTTTTCGGACGGGGGTTCGACTCCCCCCGCCTCCACCAATCGTATCCACATCCCCGAATTTGTACTCAATTACAATATCATCGGGGTTAAATATAATACGTTCGACAAATTTATTAATCAAAAATTTTGCGTAGGCCGTTTTCGAGGTATCGGAGGCGGCTGATTTATTTGCAAGGATAAATTTTATAGTTCGATCCTTGGTCCAGGGAGATTGAGTCTTTAATAATTTTAATGATGTCTGTAAATTTTCTCTTTCAGTGATTAACTTCTGAATCCGGCCAATAGTTTCATCACTATCAAGACCTTTTCCAATTGCAGCATAAAACCTATCTATTTGCTGATTAATACTTAATATCTGTTTATTAATGCGCTTAGTTTCTAATTCGATATTAGAATATTTTTCATTATACAACATCAAAGAACTCGGCTTTGAGAAATCGGAAGATTTAAAAAACTTGGTCGCTAAGGCTAAGAGGACTTGTTAAAAAATCATCGAAAATAAAAAGACATCCATAATTTATGTCTATTTATTGTTATATGAAGTCTAATCTTTACCGCGCCGCTTAAGTGTGAAGTAATAAAAATGGAGTGAAAGCTAATGATGTTTGTCTATTTAGTTCAACACAGTTACGAAAATAATGGTTGCGAAGAAACTAAAATTATTGGGATATATTCTTCACGTTCTAAAGCCAAAGAGGCTGTTGAAAAATATAAACAAATTAAAGGTTTTAAGGATTATCCTGATGATTTTTATATTGCTAGTTATGAGGTTGATAAGGATCATTGGTGTGAGGGATTTATAAAGCAAGATGAAGCTTTCCGTTTTCACAAAAACAAGAAATAATAAAGAAAATTATTAATGAATGGGATCCAATCAATCTATTTCCATCAGCTCCTAAAGATGAATATTGGTCAGAAATTAGAGATATAACAGAACAATATATTTTATCAAAAGATACGAACGCATTAGCGGAGGCTATTTATAAAGTTTTTGTTGATTCTTTTGGTGATGATACTTTTAGACGTAGTATTGATAACTGTAAAAGTATTGCTGAAAAAATAATTGACGAAGATTTAAATTTCTGATGCCGTTCGTGGCAATTTTTAAAATCGAAGAAGCATATTCACGATGAATTGCGCTACATACAATAAAAAAACAAAGGAAGTCAGCGTCTATTGGACCTTAAACCTAACTTCCTTTAAAGTTATAAAAAAAGTTATGAGGTGGTGATACAACTGAATTTAGATGAAATGTTTGATAAGTGGAATGGTTGGTTAACAATTTTAAGAAAAGAAATTTTAACATTATCCGTAAATAGGGATATCTATTATGGAATAAACGAAATAATTAAAAGCAATACTAAAGTCCAACAAATACCAAGTTCTTTCTGGTTATATCAGAGAATTACATATGAAGAAACCCAACTTACAGCAATAAGACGTCTTGTTAAAAACAATAAAGACAGCATTTCAATGATTCGGTTAATTAGTCAAATTAAAGATTACCCATCGGTTTTATCTCGTACCCGATATAAAGATTTATATCGGAACGCTCATTTGCCCGAATCATATGTTAATGAACAATTCGAAGTTTTTGCCGGTAAGGGAAAAAATCGTGATATTATTAACCCAGAAATTTTTATAAAAGATTTTGATGAATTGAAACAAAAGGCAACAAAGATCGAAACTATGGTTGATAAAAGAGTTGCGCATTTTGACCAAGATCAAACGTCGTACATCCGGCCCACTTATAAAGAAATGGATGAATGTATTGACTTAATAGAAAACTTAATTCAAAAATATTTTCTTATTTTTCGAGCCGGGAATATTGATAGAATTCCAGACCTAGGCAACGATTGGAGAGCAATTTTTAAAGAACCCTGGATAAACGAATAATTAATCATATCATGGCTGCTGAAGTAGGGAATCCACGTTATATTTTGGATTTACTTTTGAGCATTATTAATGTGAGTGTGCAAACAGTAGATATTATTAAGGGGTTGCCGAAATTGGAGTTTAAGTCTCGATGCATTTTAAATATGTATTCTTTTTCAGCACGTCTTAAGAATCTATTGGGTCCCGGAAAGAATAGCTTGGGTGAGCGGATCGATCCTTTCAATCACAGAAAGAATCATTTTTGCCGCGGAAAGAATCCTTTGAGGGGCGGAAAGCATCCTTTGAATGAGTCAAGCGATGCTTTCCGTTACGGAAATGATCATTTGGGCGACGGAAAGGATTCTTTCGACGGGAGAAAGGATCATTTTTGTCACGGAAAGGATCCTTTTTGGAGAAAAAGGGACCGATCGGAGGGGGAAAAGCATCTTTTTTGGAGTCGGATCGACCTCTCGAACGCTCGAAAGGACTTTTTATGAGGAAAATGGATCGCTTCGGTTACGGAAATGATCCTTTTTGTGACCCGCCCGGTCCTCCGGACGACAAAATCGATCCTTTCCGCCATTCAAACGATTGAATGAACGGGAAAAAGGGTGTTTTCCGAAAAGAAAGGATCATTTCCGTAAATAATAAATGCTTTCCGAAAGAAAAAAATCATTTCGATATCGGATGAAATAATAAATATATTGAATGCCTGACCACGCATGGTTAAACTGTACCGCGGGCCTAACGAAAAGAACGTAAACGGGATAATGCAACGATCTTTGAATTGCATTGTTACCGGCTTTAGTCGGTATGATTTTATAAGTTCGCTCTTTTTTATTGTCTTGAAAGGAGGTGAATAAAAGATGGCCACATTTGCAAAACGGCTTATTTATTGAAGCATTGTTGATTGTAAAAAAGTTGTCAGGTTAACCTGTTGGTTTGCAAGCAGCAGTTTTTTTCGGATATGCTCGCGGTGACGGTTAACAGTAGCGGAAGAGATGTTTAATAGTTGAGCGATTTCTTTTGTCCGCCAACCGTTTTTGATCATATTGCATATTTTGATCTCCATCGGGGTTAAAGATTGGTATTTTTTTGATAAGTTATTGATAAAAGGTGAAGCAATCTCCTCCAAATTGGTCTTCAACAACTCCACGTATTTCATTTGAGCTTTGGGAATTTCCAGAGTTAAGGCATGTAATATTGGAATCATTATTTTTTCTACGTTTTGCTGAATACTTTGGCTTATCGCCTTTTTTTTCCGCTTCAATTTGGGACATGACGGCGCGCAGCGCGGAGTTGGTCTCTTTGAGGGTTTGCCGTTCCAACTTTAATTGGCGATTGGTTTCCTGAAGTTCCTTTTCCATCGTGATTCGCATGAAGATATTCCCGATTTGTTTTGCAATCGCGTCGATTAACACTCGTTCTTCTTTCAGAAAAGGACCTTCATCAGCCGGGGGACATTCATGAGTATAAAAGATAACGACTTTGCCGACTTGTTTATGAAATAAAAGGATGGGAGAAGATTGTTGCCATTTGGTGTTTTTAAATTTTCTACTTTGATAGATGGTGTCATCATAAGTGATTCTACAACAGGCAAACTCGGGGTATTGCCAGGAAAGAGGCAAGAAATTGACCAGTTCTTTTAATAGATAATCGAGCGAATCAGCATATTGTTCCGCTAGTTGTGAAATTCCATAAAGACAGTTTAATTCTTTAATGCGTTCGTGTAAGGCGGTTACAATTTTTTTAGGATCGGATTCGGTATTATGCGGTAATTTCCAGAAATAAGCGAGCGACGATTCGGGCAAGTTCGGGTTGAATGCTGTTTGCGGATTTGGCGATGATGCTGATTTGGACATCGTATTCTCCTGTATTAATTATTTGTAATAGGCAATAAATAGGGAAAAGATAGGGAATTGAAATGCCTATAAATTATAGATATTTTATAGGCAATATATCAGTATTTACAGTTAATAGCTTATCTCATAGTATGGTAGGTGTCAAATAAGTTATTATAGGAAATATTTATATTTTCTTAGTGAGTATTGACACGTTTTACAAAACTAAGATGTATGTTAGCTTAACCTAACGTTGTGTTGGATAGAGCTACAAATATGCGAAGGAGGATTGAAAATGAATTTGCAAGTACCTAATGCCAATGATGCAACCAGAACTGCTAATCGCTCTAGAAGCGTGGTTCCGGTAAGCGGATTGTGCTCGCGTTGTGTGGATGGATGTAGGGGTAATTGTGAGGTTTTCAAAGCTAGTTTCAGGGGTCGCGAACTAATCTATCCCGGACCCTTTGGCGAAGTAACTGCCGGAGGAGATAAAAATTACCCGGTTGATTACTCGCATTTAAATATTCACGGTTATGCATTTGGCGCCAAAGGACTTCCGGAAAATGTACAGGCTGATTCGGATACGGCTATATTTCCGAACGTTAGCACCGAAACCGAATACGGATGGGATATTAAGGTAAAGATGGATGTTCCGGTATTTACCGGAGCCTTGGGATCAACCGAAATCGCTCGTAAGAACTGGGAACATTTTGTATCTGGGGCTGCAATTTCGGGAGTGACTTTGGTCTGTGGCGAAAACGTTTGCGGTATTGACCCCGGATTGGTACTTGATAGTAATAAAAAAATCAAAGAATCTCCGGAAATGGACCGTCGGATTAACACTTATCGAAAGTATCACCGTGGAAAAGGCGAAATCTTAATTCAAATGAATGTCGAAGATACCCGCTTAGGAGTGGCGGAATATGTAATAAACAAGCATGGTATTGAGACGATTGAATTGAAATGGGGACAAGGAGCAAAATGTATCGGCGGTGAAATTAAAGTAAGTTCACTCGAACGGGCGTTGGAGTTACAAAAACGCGGTTATATTGTGACCCCAAATCCTTCGGATACGGTTGTTCAAACTGCCTTTAAAGAAGGAGCAATCAAGGAATTTGAGCGGCATAGTCGCCTTGGTTTTGTGAGTGAAGAAGGATTTCTTGCAGAAACAGAGCGTTTACGTAAGCTCGGCTTTAAACGAATCACGGTAAAAACTGGGGCATATGGTTTACGGGAATTAGCAATGGCGATCAAATGGTCATCTAAAGCAAGGGTGGATTTGCTCACAATTGATGGAGCTTCGGGGGGCACAGGCATGAGCCCTTGGCGCATGATGGAAGAGTGGGGAATGCCGTCGATTTATTTACATGCGGCAGCCTACGAATTTGCCGAAATTCTTTCGCAGCGGGAAGAAAGAGTCCCGGATTTGGCTTTTGAGGGTGGATTTAGTTCCGAAGACGGTATTTTTAAAGCATTAGCGCTAGGTGCTCCATATATAAAAGCCGTTTGCATGGGAAGAGCCTTAATGATCCCGGGTATGGTTGGCAAGAACATCGCGGAGTGGCTCAAGAATAATGATTTGCCAAAGACGGTCGGTGAATTTGGAGCGACCCCTGAAGAGATCTTTGTTTGTTATGAAAAGGTAAAAAGTATTGTGGGAAACGATGAAATTAAGAAACTTCCAATGGGTGCGCTCGGTATTTACTGCTATACTGATAAATTAAGAGTCGGGTTGCAGCAATTGATGGCAGGAGCCCGCTGCTTTGGTACTACCTCAATCAGTCGCAAAGATTTAATGTCGCTTACCAAAGAATGTGCCCAAGTAACCCAAATACCCTATTTAATGGATTCATATCGGGATGAAGCAATGGAGATTCTTAAAAAATAAACCGAAGCAATTATTTTTAGGTTTTATTAATTCCATAGCGCAGAGTCCTATGTCTATATTCCCCTTATGGCGGATCCATGGGTCTTAATACTGTTATTCAAAGCTCGTAGTTTATACTACGGGCGTTTTGTTTTATTACGATTTTAGACTATACTTCTCTTCCATTGATTTTGAGGTTTGATTCAAAAAAACCAATGAAAGAAATGATGATCTCGATAAATTTTTTAAGGAGGTTAGGATTATATATCGGATTCAACGACAAGCGATTCATTGACGGCGGCGGCTGGCAGCCTCCGGCGGATTTTGATTGTACCCGGCGCCCTTGGTATCTTCAAGCCATCGCCAACAATCAACTGACTTTTACCGAACCCTATCGGGACGGGGTGACCGGTAAGATGGCAGTTTCAATCGAATAAAATGGTGACCTCATTACATAAGATTGCCCGGCAAGTTGCAGCCGTCTCGACTCAGTTATCGGCTGCTTCAGGGCAACTATCTCAAGGAAGCGCCGAGCAGGCGTCGGCTATTGAAGAAATATCATCAACCATGCAAGAAGCGGCTTCAATGTTCAAACAAAGTCATGTCAATACGAGCCAAGCCGCCCGCCATTCCGGGCAAGCCAAGGAATCAGCCGATAAAGGCAGTTCCGAGAGGCAAGAATGATGAACTCAATGGAGGAAATTAAAAAGTCCAGTGATGAGATAGCCAAAATTATCAAAGTTATCGATGAAATCGCTTTTCAAACGAATATCTTGGCGTTAAACGCTGTAATAGAAGCGGCGCGGGCCGGGGAAGCGGGAATGGGATTTGCAGTGGTGGCTGAGGAAGTGAGAAATCTTGCCCAAAGAAGTGCTCAGGCGGCCAAAGATACCACCGCCATCATTGAATCCAACATTGAACTGTCTTCCAAAGGGGTTTTGGTTGCCGGAAGGGTGCGAGAATTTCTTACAGAAATAACCAGCCAGTAAGGTTAATGACTTAATGAATGAAATATCTGCCGCCGGCCAGGAACAAGCCCGGGGCATTGAGCAAGTGAGTAAGGCCATGACTCAAATCGAAACGGTAACCCAGCAAAATGCCGCCAGTGCCGAAGAAAGCGCATCAGCGTCCGAAGAGTTAAATGCCCAGGCCGACAGTATGAGAAAGATTGTCCAGGAATTATCGGAGCTTGTTCATGGATCCGGAAGGATACGGCAGAACAATAGTACCCCTGTTGGACATGGGGTGTCCAGTCCGAATCGAAAATGAGGATTCGATTAAATTTATAGTCTTCCAAAACTTATTACCATACAAAATATCAGTCCTGGCGAAAGCCGGGGCTTTTTCATTTCTATAAGCGCTTGTTGGAAGAGTTTCAAAAGATTGGCGCTTATTACCTCCTGAATTTATGCGGTGTACAGCCGGTTAATTTCTTGAAGGTGCGGATGAAATTGGTATAGTCGTTGAATCCCGCTTGGGTGCAAGCATGACTGACCGACGCGCCTTGGGCGAGGACTTCTTTGGCAATGGCAATCTTTTTGAGCAGAATGTAGTGATGAATGGTGAGACCCGTCTCTTTCTTGAATAGATGACTTAAGTAATAATGGTCAATGGAGAAATGGCGGGCCAGGCCAGCGATAGTCATGTCCTCTTCCAGATGGCACTCCATATATTGCATGACTTTGGCGATAAAAGCGGAGGGGGCCGGCGACAAATCCGGCTTATGCAGGTGGAACCCGTCGTTGATCAACACCAGCAGTTCCGTCAGGTAGGACAGAGTCAGCACGTCGTGGCCGAAGGAGGGACGGGTAAAGACGTGAAATAACTTTTCCGCCAGTTCGATCACAGTTTCCAGCTGTTCCTCGTTTACAAAAACCATATTGTCACAGCCAATTTTGCGGTTTTGAAAACATGCCAGCAGGTTGGTCTGGGGTGTGCATAAATCGCGGATCGGTTTGTGGTCAAAATGAATCGCATACCGTTCGTAGGGTATCTTTCCATGATAATCGGCCCGGTGGGATTCCCGGTCATTGATAATCATAATTTGGCCACGCTGGGGCTGGTAACGGATGCTTTCCACATAGAAGTCGGTATCTCCGCTGATAAACACGAAGATTTCATAGTCCTCGTGGCAATGAAAGGGGGCGCTTTTGGGCTGGGTATCGATAAAATGCTGTACGTCCAGACGCTTTTTAATCGCTTTATAGTTGTCTTCTTGGTTCACGCGTCCTCCTTATGACAATTTACGCATGTTTCTTCGCAAATTGCGCCGAGAACTTGCAGCTATTTTGTAATATTATTTTAATTATAGAGTAAAAAGTAGGTAAAGACAATATGAACAATTGATGTCAATAAACGCGGCGTTTCTTGGGATAAAGTGGAACAAAAATCATGGTATTGCTATTTCTTTCGGAAAAGGAGGGATTTTATGATTGGTATTGCAATCGTTGGAACCGGCATAATCGCTGAAGCACATATCAAAGCTTATCTGGCGTTTGGAAATCAATGCAAGATTCTGGCGCTGTGCGATATTTTTCCGGATAAGGCAAAACAACAGATTGAGAAATACCAGCTGAGGGATGCGGCTCTCTACCCCTCTTATCAGGATCTTCTGGCGATACCTGAAATCAATTTGGTGAGTATCTGTACCCCGCCTTTCACTCATGCGCAGATTGCGATCGAGTGTTTGGAAGCGGGCAAACATGTATTGGTGGAAAAACCGATGGCCTCCTCTTTGACGGAATGCGATGAGATGATTGCCGCCGCGGAACGGGTAGGCAGGTATGTAAGTATCGTCGCTCAGAACCGCTTTAACCCGGACAACTGGAAACTTAAAAGTATTTTAAGCTCGGACTTTATTGGGAAACCCCTCTTTGGACAGGTGGAATCCTTTTGGTATCGTGGACCCGGCTACTATGACCTGTGGTGGCGGGGTACTTGGGAAAAGGAAGGCGGCGGCTGCACTTTAAACCATGCCATCCATCAGATTGATCTACTGAACTGGATAATGGGTCCTCCCAAACAAATGACGGCAGTGGTTGGTAATGTGACCCATACCAATTCCGAAGCGGAAGATGTATCGGCGGCCATCTTGGCTTATGAAAACGGCGTTATCGTCACCCTAACCAGCGCCCTGGTGGTTCACGGGGAAGGCCAACGGCTGATATTTCAATGCGAAAAAGCAGGGGTCGCCTCACCATGGCAAGCGAAAGCAAGCTGCCCTATGGTCAATGGTTTTCCTGATCCCAACCCGGATTTTACGCGGGAATTGCAGCAATATTTTGACGGGCTCCCCGCACCGGAGCACGCCGGGCATGAAGGACAGATCGGCGACATGCTCCGATGCATTCAGATTGGCGGAGAACCTGTGGCGGGAGGCTTGGACGGCAGACTTGCCATAGAAGTGGTGGCTGCGATCTACAAATCCGCTTTTACGAGGGTCCCAGTCACTTTGCCGTTAGCGGAGGATGATCCCTTTTATACCAAGCAAGGGTTGCTGGCAAGCGTCAGCCGCTTTCACCAAAAAAAACAAGCTGTGGGCGATCCGCCAAACAGCGGGATGACAGTTTAGAACTTCAGGGGGATAACACAAAAATGCAACCACTTCGCGACCTTTGCTGGCTCGTCAAACAAAAAAAACCGGGGGGCTTGGTCACATTCTCCATCACCGGCGACGGACTGTTGGCAAAAACCATCCAAAAAGAATTTCCCGTGCTCTTTCAAGGGGCAAAGCAAGTAAGGGGCGACGCCTCCGTCCGTTTTGTCTTAGCGAATGATGCCAGTCTGGGTAAGGAAGGTTTCATTATCGACAAGACCACCAGCGGTTTTGAAATAAATGGCGCCACCGAGAGGGCTCTACTCTACGGTATGTTTGCTTTGCACCGGTTGGTTATCACTGAGACCGCCACTTTTCCCTATCATTCCATCCCGGAACAATATCTCCGGATGCTCAATCACTGGGACAACTTTGACGGTACCATCGAAAGGGGCTACGCCGGAGAATCCATTTACTATGAAAATAACCGCTTCCGGGGCGATTTGGAGTTAGTACGCCAATACGCCAGACTTCTGGCGTCGGTGGGTATTAACGCTGTTTCCATCAACAATGTCAATGTCAAAAAGTTGGAAGCGGCTTTTATAACGAACGCGTTACCCGATATTAAGAAAATTGCGGATGTTTTCGCCGCTTACGGTATCAAAACTTTCGTTAGCATTAATTATGCCGCGCCAATGAGAGTGGGTGGACTGCCCACGGCTGATCCTCTCGAGCCGGCGGTTATCCGTTGGTGGGAAAGAACCGTGGCGGATATATATGCGGCAATTCCTAATTTTGCAGGTTTTCTGGTGAAGGCCGACTCTGAAGGAGAACCGGGACCCTTTACGTATGGCAGAAATCACGCCGAAGGCGCCAACATGCTGGCGCGGGCGATCAGTCCTTATGGCGGATTCATCATCTGGCGTTGTTTTGTGTACAATTGCACCCAGGATTGGCGGGACCGGAAGGTAGACCGGGCCCGGGCCGCTTATGATATCTTTAAACCGCTGGATGGATGTTTTGACGATAATGTGGTCTTGCAGATTAAAAATGGGCCAATTGATTTCCAGATCCGCGAACCCCACTCCCCGTTGTTTGGAGCGCTGGAAAAGACCAACCAGATTTTAGAGTTTCAAATAACCCAGGAATACACGGGGCAGCAACGGCACGTGTGCTATCTGGTTCCCATGTGGAAAGAGGCGCTGGACTATGACACCAAGCATGGGACGGCGGCCTCCATCAAGAATGTTATTCGGACACACTCTCCGGCCCCGGCCATTAGCGGCATCTCCGCCGTAGTCAATGTAGGGATGGACGCCAACTGGACCGGACACAAGCTGGCCCAAGCCAACCTGTACGGATACGGGCGGCTGATCTGGGACAACAGCTTGTCTTCCGAGGCGATCGCCAAGGAGTGGGTCTTGCTTAGTTTTGATCTTTCACAGGAAGACGCCGCCAAGATGGTAACCATCCTGACTGTCTCCCGGGCTGCTTACGAGGAGTATACTTGTCCCTTGGCGGTCGGTTTTATGTGTAAACCGGGTCATCACTATGGGGTAGACGTTGACGGCTATGAGTATGACCGTTGGGGGACTTACCATTACGCGGATCGGGAGGGAGTTGGCCGGGAACGTTCCGTCGCTATGGGCACCGGTTACACCACCCAATATTCCAAGGAACGTCACGCCGAGTATGAGTCGCTACAGACTTGCCCCGATGAATTTTTGCTCTTCTTCCATCATGTTCCTTATACGCATGTGTTGCAAAGCGGTAAAACCGTTATCCAGCATATTTATGATGCCCACTTCGAGGGCCTCGCCAAAGTTGAGAAGTTTATCGCTTTATGGGAAAGCCTGAGGGGAAAAGTCGATGAAGCAAGTTTTTCCAATGTCCGGGAACGCTTGGAAGAGCAATTGCGGAGCGCGCGGGAATGGCGTGATCAAATCAACACTTACTTTTACCGCAAGTCCGGAATCGGAGATGAAAAAGGCCGATTGATTTACCCATAAGAAAGGAGGTCGGTGATTATCTTTAGATGTTTAAAAAAATATCGAAACACGGCAAGCCGAAAAAAAGGGGGAAAAAGAATGAAAAAGTTCAGCATGATAAGTGCAATGATCGTTTGTGTGCTCGCTGGAGTTCTTCTGGCCGGTTGCGGGGAGCAAAAGGTCCAAAAGATCAGCTTTTCCTGGTGGGGAAATGACGACCGTCACCAGGCGACTCAGAAAGCCATCGAGGCTTTCAATGCTGCCCATCAAGGAAAGATTGAAGTCGTCGGCCAGCCTTCCGGCTTCGGCAATCTGGATGAAGTCTTCGCAACCCGTTACGCGGGCGGCAACCCTTCGGATGTCATGACGGTCAACTATCCATGGGTATTGCAGTACAGTCCCAAGGGCGATGGTTTTTACGATTTAGGCAAAGTTAAAGACATTTTTGACTTTTCTCAGTATGACCCGAAATTTTTAGCATCCGGCAAGACCGGCGGTTTCCAGCAAGTTATCCCTTACGGCCAGAATACGCTGTGCTTCTTTGCGAATAAGTCCGCTTACCAGCGGGTTGGCATCAGCGAGATTCCTAAAACCTTCGAGGAATACAAAGCGGCTGCCCAAAAATTTACGGCTAAAAATCCCAAAACGTACCTGATTGTCAGCCCTACGTTCCGTTTCGCCGCCATTTATTACTTGCAACAAAAGACCGGCAAAGGTGAATTTGCCGACGACTTGAGCATGAACTATACAGTGAACGACTACAAAGAGGCTCTTGCCTGGTATAAGAATTTGGTGGACGCCCATGTGTTCTGTTCCAGAAAAGATTATATCGAAAATGTGGGAACCAACCCGGTTTCCATTGCTCAAAACGCCAAATATATTCAAGGCGGTTATGTTGGTGTGCTGGAATGGAGTGGCGGCGTAGCCTCTAATGCGGCGACACTGGCGGAAAAAGGTGATCAGATGGTGATCGCGGATCTACCGCTCATCGATGGCGCAGTATTCAAGGGTACCATAGCCAAACCGTCTATGACTTTCGCTATCTCCAAGAATTCCAAAAGCCCGCGGGCGGCGGCGGAATTTTTACAGTACATTTTAAATGATCCCGCAGGGGTCAAATTAATGGGCAGCACCCGTGGCATGGTGGCTTCCAAATCCGCCAAAGCGGAATTGGAAAAAGACGGCCTGATCGGGGGACCGGTTAAACAAGCCTATGATTTTACCGAAAAGACACAGGTCATCAACAACTCTCCGATTTTTGAGGATGCTATCTTCACGAACACTTATGAGAGTAATTATGAGGCCTTTGAGTTCGGCAAGCTCACTGTTGACCACGCCGCTCAGGCTATATACAATGCCAATAAAGAAGAAGTCGCCAAGTTAAAGAAACAGTATGGCAAGTAAGAACGTCTGATCGAAATGGACAGAAGTTAACCATACGGCAAGGATAGAGCGGGAGAAGTCATTTCTCCCGCATGTCGGTATTTGGAGTTTTTCGCGGGGGCTGTCAAAATATTCATGGGATACGGCAGACTTTTAGCTTAGTTGGAATGGAGGGACAACTTTTTGAAAAATAGTAAAATCGGGTTATTGTATATTCTTCCATGGCTTGCCGGAGTATTTTTTTTAACGGTTTATCCATTCACCCATGCGTTACTCATTGGCTTTACCGATTACAATCTGGTACGGGAACCGCATTTTATCGGGCTGGCCAACTATCTGAAACTTTTTAGGGACAAAGAGTTTACCGGCACCTTGGTAGCGACGCTGCAATATACGGTTGTTACCGTGCCTTTGCAATTGGCCTTCGCGCTTTTTATCGCTTTTATTTTGAATTTTAAGCTTAGGGCCATAAACTTTTACCGGACCGCTTATTATGTGCCCTCGCTTCTGGGCGGAAATGTTGCGGTTGCAGTGCTATGGCGCTTCCTCTTCCAGCAGGATGGTTTTATCAACCGCTTTATCGGCATCTTCGGTATCGCGCCTGTATCGTGGTTGTCCTCCACCGGTGGGGCCATGACGGTCATCATCCTCCTTAAGGTGTGGCAATTTGGTTCGGCGATGCTAATTTTTCTGGCGGCGTTGAAGGATGTGCCTCAGGATCTTTATGAAGCCGCCATCTGTGATGGTTCGGGTAAAGTGCGCTCTTTCTTTTTTATAACCATTCCATTGATTACCCCGTCCATCTTTTTCAACCTGGTCATGCAACTGGTTAACGCTTTCCAGGAATTTAACGGACCTTATCTGGTGACCGGAAAGGGCCCCCTAAACGCCACCTATTTGACAAGTATGTTTGTCTATGATAACGCCTTTAAGTTCTTCAATATGGGTTACGCCAGCGCTGCCAGCTGGGTGTTGTTCGCCATTATTGTCGGCGTTACCGTGGCGCTTTTTACGACACAGGATAAATGGGTATTTTACTCGGACGAAGGTGGTCGGTAAATTATGGACAAACAACAGACTTATCCACTCAGCCTGGTAGAAGAAAGCAAGCGGCCAAGCCCGATGATCGCCGCCATGATCCGCTACATCATCTTGACCGTTGTCGCGGTGATCATGATCTATCCCATCATTTGGCTGCTGGGGGCGACCTTCAAAACCAACAATGAGATATTTACCTCGATCAATTTCATTCCCCATCATTTTGACTTCACACCCTATATCGATGGCTGGAAAACCCGGACGCCCTATTCCTTTACAACCTTTTTCCGCAATACCTTTGCGTTCGTCCTGCCGAAGATCTTTTTTTCCCTTGTTACCAGCGCATTGACGGCTTACGGCTTTGCCCGTTTTAATTTTCCTTTTAAAAGAATACTTTTTTCTCTATTAATGGCAACGATGTTCCTGCCGGCGGTGGTGACCCGGATCCCTCTTTATCTGCTCTGGAAACAGTTGGGCCTCTTAGACACCTATATGCCCCTCATTGCCCCGGCGGTTTTTGCCAACGAACCTTTTTTCGTCTTTATGCTTTTTCAATTTTTACGCTCCACCCCGACGTATCTGGATGAGGCGGCGACTATCGACGGCTGTAATTCCTTTCAGATTTTTTGGTACACTCTGTTGCCAGTTTTAAAGCCTGCCCTGATCAGTTGTGTCATCTTTCAGTTTGTATGGAGTTTTAATGACTTTTTAGGACCGCTCATCTATGTGACCAGCCTGGAGAAGTATCCGGTGGCCCTGGCCCTTAAGATGTCCATCGATCAAAGCAGCGGTATCGTGCAATGGAACCAGATCTTGGCCATGTCCTTCTTGGCGCTCATACCGGCGCTGGTTTTATTCTTTACCTGTCAAAAGTATTTTGTCGAAGGCGTTGCGACTACAGGTGTGAAAGGATAAACTTTTATGGAACCGGACCCCCAAAAATTACTCTTTAAGGTGACGCCCATAGTTTCGGATCATGCCGTTCTGCAAAGGGGCAACCCTGTTATGCTCCGGGGCAAGGCAACACCGAACGAGACGGTCAACGTCATAGTGCGCTGGGAACTCCAGGAGGCGTTTACCGGATTCACTCAGGCCGATGCCTTCGGCAAGTGGAAAATATCCCTACCGGCGCTTCCGGCGGGAGGGCCTTACGGTTTTATCTTTTCCAGCGGCGATCAGTTCCTGGCTTTCAAGGATATCTACATCGGCGATGTCTATTTACTGGCAGGCCAGTCCAATATGGAGCTCCCCATGGAGCGGGTAAAATACCGTTACCCTCAGGATTATCGGGTAGGAATCTCTCTGAACTCCAAGTCTTGCAGTGAGCAGTCACCCAGTCGCCCCGGCTCCGAACCTGTTGATGGACTGAGTACGGCCCCTGTCCGCCAATTTAAAGTCCCCATTGAATGGGATTTTAAAGAGGAACATTTGGAACTATCCGGCGGGGAATGGATTTCAGCCACACCAATGGATACACGGCATTTTAGCGCCGTTGGTTTCTTTTTTGCCAAAACCCTCTATGAAACCTACCATGTCCCTATTGGATTGATTTTGACCGCCGTAGGAGGGACCCTTATTCAGTCATGGCTCTCCCGCGAGAAATTGCGGGATTTTCCAGCCGACCTGAACTTGGCGGAACGATGCGCGGATGATGTTTATGTGAAAAACACGCTGGTGAGCGACACTCAACGGGCTAAACAATGGTGGGAAGATTTAGAAGGCTTGGATCGGGGTATGAAAGCGGCTTCACCTTGGCGAGGGATCACCCTTGACACTCCTTGGGACGGGATCGCGGAGCTACAAAACCCCGGCGTTATCTGGTTTCGTAAACTGGTTGAGATTCCTCCGGAATTGGCGGGAAAACCCGCTCGCCTATCCCTGGGCACAATTCGGGACGCTGATGTGACCTATTTGAACGGAGTTCGGGTGGGTAATGTCACTTACCAATACCCGCCCCGGGAATATGAACTCTCCGCCGGGTTGCCGGCGGGCAGCAATGAAATCACTATCCGTGTCGCTGCTCTCCGCGGGCGGGGATGTTTTACAAGAGGGAAGAAACGTTCCCTGATATGGGATGGAACCGCGATGGACCTTTCCGATGGTTGGGAATACGTCCGGGGTGCCGACATGCCTCCTCTGGCGGAACCAACCTTTTTCGAAAGGATTCCCACCGGCATGTACCAAGCGATGATTGCCCCCCTTCATGATTTTCCCCTAAAGGGTGTTTTATGGTATCAGGGGGAGAGCAACGCCGAAGAGGGCGAGCGCTATCCCGCTTATTTCAGCCGTTTGACTGATTTATGGCGGGAAAAGTGGCGCATACTGGACCTTCCAGTACTTTTTATCCAGTTGCCCAATTATGATTTGGAAGACGCCGTTCATTGGGTAGCGTTTCGCGATATGCAAAGGACCCTTACCGCGATTCCGCACACCGCCATGGTGGTATCCATCGATTGCGGGGAGGAAAACGATTTGCATCCGACCGGGAAAATGCCTATCGGACAACGTTTAGCTTATGCGGCCTTTCAAGAGGTGTATGGGGAAAACGGCGATTGGCTCAGCCCGCTGATTAGCGGTGTAGAGAACGAATCAGGCTCAGGAACATTGATTTTGCAATTCGCCAACGCCGTCAATGGTTTGGAAACGGCGGACGGCAAGGCGCCGGCCGGATTGGAAATTGAATGGCGAAAGGAGCTAACAGGCGAAGTAATAGTCACCCCTGTCACCGGAACGATTACCGAAAACCGGGTAATTATACCTCTTGCCGGGTTGGGGACGAATGTCGCCTGGACAATTATTGCCGTGCGCTACGCCTATTCCAATACTCCGAAAGACGCTAACCTTTGTAACAAAAAAGGACTACCGGCGTCGCCATTTTACATCAAACTGTAAGCCGTTTTTTGGGATGAGATCTAGATGGATCGGTAAAAAGGATGGGTTTTTATATGGAAAAAAATCGGGAAGCAAGGAAGAATGCCCTCATTATCGGCGGAAGCGGGGGTTTAAGCGGACGCTTGGCCACTATGGCGCAGGATGAGTATCAGGTGTGGGCGTTGACAAGAGGCTTGCGCCCGCTGGGGGAAAGTATTCAATCCCTCGTCACCGATCGCAATGACGAGGATGCCTTTCAGAGTGCGGTTATGGGCGCTGGTATCCAGTGGGACGTTGTATTTGACTGTATTTGTATGAAGGAGTCCCATGCCCAACAGGACTTGCGAGTATTGCCACAGGTGAGCAAAAGGCTGGTGGTGATTTCCACTGATTCCGTCTACGACCCCGCCCATAAGGAAACCCCTCAAACGGAGGAAACAGATTATTATGTAGTGGACGGGAGCGAATTGCCCGAGGGAAGCTATGCGGGAAACAAACGAAAAATGGAGGAAGTATTTCTACGCTATTGGGAGGAGGAAAAGCGACAAGCAGAACAGGCTTCTTTGGCGGTGACCCTTTTCCGGCCCGGACATATCTATGGACCCGGATTTTTAATCGGCTGTTATCCCGAACACAGCCGTCAACCGGAGCTGCTTGATCTGATTGCAAAGGACATGCCTCTGTCACTCGTAGCGGGCGGTATTTACCTCACCCAGCCGATCTTCGTTGATGACTTGGCCGCGACCATGCTGGACTGTGTAAATAACCATAAAACTTTCGGGGAAATCTTTGGTATCGGTGGCCCGAAGGCGGTTGAAAATCGAATTTACTATGAACTCATAGGAGAGCTTTTGGGAAAACGAGTTACGATAAAGGAAATCCCTTTGACCGGATATGGAAGTGACCATCCTGAGTTTGCTGGTCATCTCAACCACCGGATTTACGACTTGAGCAAATTGTGCGCGACCGGAGTGCAGTGCCCGTCCACCCCGTTAAAGGACGGGCTGAGAATATATCTGGAATCGTTGGGCTATGCGACGGTATAACCTCTAAACCGGATGACTGAAATCCATCATGATATTATAGATGTGTCGCTTTCGGGGCGTAGCAGAAGATAACGTTTTCTGTCAATTAGGACAGCGAATTGCTAAAAAATTGTAACTTATGAGCCTGGGATTTTTAATTTAGTTTCAAAAGTTCAGGTGAGATCGAATTTTATGACTTCGTGAGACTGTCAGATTGTTTCATTTTTTAGATATTGGATTTAGCGGATAGGGGACGTTTTTAAAATTAATTTCTTTGAAAGCTTGACTTTAAAAGATAAAGAATATATTATAAAGATGTTAACGATAGACAACGTTTTCTATCATATGGATTGGTAGTTTGGTTTTGGAGGTTCTGATGTGGACAAAACGACAATCAAAGAAGTGGCTAAAAGGGCGAATGTATCATTATCTACGGTATCAAGGGTAATCAATAACAATTACCCGGTCAGTGATAAAGCCCGGGAAAAAGTTCTTCAATGCATCAAGGATTTAAATTATCAACCCAACGGAATCGCCAGGAGTTTAAAGAATCACAAAACTAATATGATTGGTTTTGTGGTCGCGGATATCTCTAACCCCTTTTTTATGCAGATAGCCAAAGCCATGGAGAGTGTAATTAGCACGGAAGATCATAGTCTTGTTTTTTGCAGCAGTGATGGCATACCCCAAAAAGAACAAAAATTGCTGGAAATGCTGAATGAAAAAAGGGTGGAAGCGATTGTTATCGCTTCTTCAGACCCTACGGGTTCTTTTATTAAACAATTGGTAGAGCAGGGTATGCCGGTGGTTATGATTGACCGAAAGATTTCAGGCATCAATACGGATGTGATCGTGGAAGACAATTTTGATGCCGCTTACCGTCTTACCGAGCATTTGATTAAAAACGGGCATCGCAAGATCGCCATCGTTAATGTATCATTAGCTATTAGTGTCGGCATGGAGAGATTTGACGGATTTAAAGAAGCATTCAAACATTATGGTTTGTCGCTGAAGGATCATCATGTTTTGCAGGGGGGATTTCAACGGCAAGATGCCTGTGAGGCAGTAAAAAAAATGATTATCGAAAATAAGGACGATATCCCGACCGCTTTGTTTTGCTCTAATAACATCATGGCCGAGGGCGCTATTATTGCTCTTCGCCAATTTGGCTTAAAAATTCCGGAGGATATTTCCTTGGTTTCTTTTGGATCAAAGGATCTATTGGATTTGATTGAGCCCAAGCTGACTATCGCTTCTCAAAATACTTATGCGATGGGAAGCAAGGCCGGTCAGATTATTTTAAACAGGCTCAGTAGTCATTATCCATATGATTATAAAGAATATGTCATTGTCTCTGAAATTCTCATCCGGGATTCCGTCAAGACACTATAATTTTTTTCCAAGAATAGAAAACGTTTTCTATCAATTTACAATAAAGAAAAGAAAGGGGCTATGATACATGCCTAACGATCAACAACAGCTGCAACGGCGAAGGAAAGAAGGTTTATTTTCCATGGAAAGCATAAACAATGGGATGATACTTTTATTATCATTCGGCGTGCTGTTGCTGTTATGGAGCATAATTTCTGCATTTCCCGAAATCAGTACGATTATTGTCAGCCCGGTTAAGGTTTTTAAAGCATTCATCACCGATGTCGCCAACGGAAAATTACTGGGAAACATCAAGGTCAGTTTAATTCGAGTTTTCGGTGGTTTTATACTTGGAGTCATTGCTTCGATCCCGGTTGCTTTTTTATTAGGGTGGTACCGACCATTCCGTAGGATTGTCGAGCCCTGGATCCAATTTTTTAGAACCATCCCTCCCATTGCTCTTATTCCACTTGTCATCGTAATATTTGGTATTGGCACTTCAGCTAAAATCGCGATCATCTTTTTTGCCGTTTTTTTGGTCATGGTGGTGACAATTTATCAAGGTGTCAGAAATGTCGATGTCACTTTGATAAAAGCTGCCAGAGTGCTTGATGCGAACGATAAGGACATCTTCTTAAATGTGGTTGTGCCTGCCTCTTTCCCCTATATTTTGGTCGGTATTCGTTTGGGGTTGGCCACAGCGCTAACCACACTGGTTGCCGCCGAATTAACCGGCGCTTCTCAAGGATTGGGAAACATGATTCAGGAAGCAGCCCTTACTTTTGCTATGGATGAAGTTATTTTAGGAATCATCACCATTGGGGTTATCGGTTTTGTTTTAGATAAAATCGTATTATTTCTTGAACGGAAATTAACAGGATGGCAGGAGGTGCATAACCGATGACGGGTGAACTCGAAAACTCAAGCATTGAGATTGAGATAAGGGATGTCACCAAGGTCTATGAAGGCCGAAGCGGTCCCAGCATAGCTTTGGATACGGTGAACCTCGATCTGATACATAATGAATTTGTGACGGTAGTCGGTCCCAGCGGTTGTGGGAAGACAACATTGCTCAATATTATCGCCGGTTTACTGGAACCTAGCACTGGCCATGTGAAAATAGGCGGAAAAGTTGTAACCGGGCCCGGGAAAGGTAAAGGGGTCGTATTTCAACAGTATGCTTTGTTTCCGTGGATGACGGTTCTTGAAAATGTGAAATTTGGACTTAAGTTGAAACATGTTCCCGAAAAAGAATCCACTGCAATTGCCGAAAGCTATATCGAATTGGTTGGGTTAAAAGAGTTTCGTAGCGCCTATCCCAAGGAACTATCCGGTGGGATGAAACAGCGGGTCGCCATCGCCAGGGCTTATGCTGCAAAACCATCCGTTTTGTTATTGGATGAGCCGTTTGGTGCTTTGGATGCTCAGACCCGGGCCCAATTGCAGGAGAATCTTTTAAATACCTGGGCTAAAGAAAAGAAAACCTGCTTTTTTATTACCCATGATGTTGAAGAAGCGGTATTGCTCGCGCAACGAGTTATTTTAATGAGCGCCCGTCCGGGGAGGATTAAAGAGCTCATTGATATTGACCTACCTTATCCCAGAAACCAGCAATTGAAATTGACTAAGGAATTTAATGAAATAAAAAACCTTTTATGGTCTAAGGTTTATGAAGAATATTTGGACCATGCAAAGTAAAACCGGAACAGTGCAAAGTAATGGATCAATCACCGGTCCGGCCGGTGTCTGATTAATAAACCAAAGCAAAAAGGAAGGGTGGTTGTAATGAAAAAAAGAAATCTGTGGATCGGAAGTAAAATTTTATTTTTGATTTTGCTCGTTACCTGCGTGACGGGGATTGTGGAAGGGCGCGACAATGACAAAACGGCTGAAAAGACACAGGCTAAAGAGGTAATTCGAATTAAGGTAGCTTATCATCCCCATCTGGTTGGATTGGGGGCAATTTTAGCAGCAGAGAAGCAAGGCTATTTTAAACAAGAAAATCTTGAAGTTGAACTGGTAAAATTCACTGCCGGACCCCCGGAAATTGCGGCAATGATTTCCGGTGATATCGATATCGGATATTTGGGTGTGGGAGCCCACATATTCGGTCCGAAAAAACAATGCGTGATGATTACTATGGACTGCACTGACTTGAGTAGTGAAATCATGGTCACCAAAAAATCCGGAATCAAGTCGATCAAGGATCTGAAGGGAAAGACCATCGGAATTACCAAAGGAACAACCTCGGAATTGTTTTTGAGTTTGGCTCTAAAGCGCGCGAAAATCGCTCCTTCGCAAGTGGAGATTGTCAATATGGATGCCGCCGGGAAAGTAGCCGCCTTCATGACCAACAAAATCGACGGCATTTCCATCGAATCGCCCTATACGGATCAGATTCGGAAGAACAATTCGGAAAATACGGTAACCATTCAGACTTCAAAAGACTTTTTACCCAAAGCGGTTTTTCCGAACAGTTGGATTACTACGCCGAGGTTTTTAGCAAATCCAAAGAATCAGGAAGCAACGGTCAGATTTTTAAAGTGCCTACTGAAGGGTCAACAATACCGGGTTGACCATATGAATGAAACCGTAAGTCTGGTTGCCGATTATTTGCAGCAGCCCAAGGAAGTTATCGGCAGTCTGGTTGAAAAGACCAATTTCATGGATAATCGTAGCGTAGAGAAGATATTTACAAACGGAACGGCGCTGAAATGGTACGAGGCTCAAGAGAAAATGTTTATCGATGCCGGTTTGCTGGATAATTTCGTATCGGCGAAGGAATTTGTCAAACCCCAATATCTGATGGAAGCTTTTAAAGAACTCCGGATGGAAAATAAAAACGAATAGCTAAGGCTGGAATTTTATTGGATGGATTGGGAGGGATCGTTTGTTTTCCCCATCCATCCCGGTTTGAACCTCGTGCAGAAGATAGGAGTTAGGGATGAAATTAATAGACGATCAGCAATTTATGGAATTACTGGAAAACGGATCATGGACGGATCAAGTTCTTCCCCAATCGTTGACTTTCATTGAAGATCAACTTTTAACCACTGCGCCAAAGGGGAAAAACATATTAATGGATATTTATTATCGAAAAAAAAAACCCTTATCCCATCGGCCTGCAGTGATTTTCCTGCACGGAGGGGGGTTTTGGAGCGGGGATAAACGGCAATTTTGGCCTCAAGCTTCATTTCTGGCCTTAAAACATAATTTTTTTGCTGTTTCGGTCAATTATCGTTTAAGCGGGGATGCTTTCTTTCCGGCAGCTTTATGGGACGTTAAATGTGCAATTCGTTGGGTTCGATCGGTTAGCGAAAGTTATCATATTGATCCTCAAAAGATCGCTTTGATAGGAGGTTCTCCCGGAGGTCAACTCGCGGCTATGGCGGGAGTGACGAATGGAGTTCAAGCATATGAAGGAAACGGTGGTTATGGTGGTTTTGCAAGCGATGTGAATCTGGCGATCATTTTTAACGGGGTTTTGGATTTTATCAGTTTTCTGAAAACCGCTCCCGGCGAAAAAGACCATGTTCAGCAATATTTGGGCGGAACTCTGGAACTGGCCCCGGAAAGGTACCAGGAAGCTTCGCCCCTTTCGCGGGTGGGCCTTGGGGCCCCACCGATGCTTTTGTTGCATGGCAGGGATGATTCAGTGATTCCTTGGGAAAACTCGGCCCGGATGGTTGAAAAACTTAATAAACTGGGAATTCCATCGGAAATGGAACTTTTTGACGAAAAAGGACATGGTTGGTTCAACCAGCCTGCGGAAGTAATAGAAACCTTGAAGCGGATTGAGCCGTTTATCGCTAAACATTTTGGTTTACCAAAGGAGGGTTGTTAATGACATTCGTAAAGCCGGAGATGCTTTTTAAAAGAGCCTATCAAGAAGGCTACGCTTTAGGGGCATTTAACGTTTTCAATATGGAAAGTGCGCAAGCGGTTTTGGGAGCAGCTCAGATGGAAAAGTCAGGTGTCATTGTGCAGGTGTCGATGGGTGCCCGAAAATATGTGGGGGATATCAATGTTTTTTTAAGTATGATAAAAATGATGGCCGAACATCTTGAGGTTCCCGTATGCATTCATCATGATCACTGCAGTGATTTTGATATATGTAAAAGCAGTATTGATGCGGGATTTGCTTCCGTCATGATCGACGGTTCCATGCTGCCCTTTAAGGAGAATATCCAATTGGTTCGAAAGGTAGCCGATTATGCCCATAAAAAAGGAGCCTGGGTAGAGGCTGAATTAGGAAGTCTACCCGGGTTTGAAGATGACTTTTTTTCCGAAGAGAATCAGTATACTAACCCCGATGATGTCATTGAGTTCGTCCGGGAAAGCAATTGTGATTCTCTGGCGGTAGCGGTGGGTACTTCCCATGGCGGTGTCAAGGCGGATCGGGATCTGCAAATTGATATAGAGCGCTTGCAAGAGATCACCAATAATTTACCGGGGTATCCTTTGGTTTTACATGGAGGGGCTTCAATCACACGGGGTTATATTGATATGATCAATCACTATGGCGGGAAAGTAGAGTACATGAAGAACGTGCCCGAACATTTGATTCGTGAAACGGTTCGCTTGGGAGTCTGCAAAGTCAATATGGATGTAGACAATTTTAACGCTTGTACGGCAGCGCTTCGACGCTATATGGCCGAAAACCCGGCGATTTATGATCCGCGAAAGTATATGGCGGTGGGCAGGGAAGCATTTATGAATGAAGTACGGCATAAGATGCGTGAGGTGGTTTTGAGCTCGGGACGTTATAAAGCCTCGGGTGATATAGATTCGGAAAAAAACATAAGGACCATGGACCATGATTAGGAGCATCTGTTTGAATCCGGTGATTGACAGAGTATATTTTATTAATCAATTTAAGGCCGGTCAATTATATCGGGATAACCGCCCAGTGGTTTGTATCGGCGGCAAAGGTGTCAATGTCGCTAAAGTTTTAGCACGTTTAGGGGAAGCTTGTACAGTTTATGGATTCATCGGTGGAAGCTCCGGTGAAAAGGTTAAGGCCGAAACCACTTCTTTAGGAATCCTTCAGAAGTTCATTACTATTGATGGCGATACCCGGACGACCATCAATATTATCGATCGTGACCAAGGCGTTGAAACCGAGATACTCGAGGCGGGACCCACCGCTGATGAGGAGGCCGTTGGAAATTTAATCGGCCAATTAAATCGTGATATAGTGGCCGGGGATATTGTCATTTGTTCGGGGGCGATTATTCCCGGGATCCATCCGTCGATCTATCAGACCATCAGTAAAATTTGTGAGGAGAAGCAAGCATTTTGTTTTTTAGACACCGTAGGTGAAACGTTTCATCATTCCCTTCCAGGCCGTTATTATTTTGCAAAACCAAATTTGCGGGAATTTGTGGACTACACCGGAATGGTTTTGGGTGAATTCGATGAGGATGCTGTTAAGAAACCAGCTGGAAAGCTGATTGATCTTGGTTTGGAAAATTTAATGATTTCAATGGGCAAGAATGGAGCGATCCTGATTAATCAAACAGGAATGCTGAAAGCCGTGCTTCCTGTGGTTAGCAATCAATCTTCGATTGGCTCGGGGGATGCAAGTGTAGCGGGATTTGCCGCCGGTATCAACCGGGGATGGGGGAGCGAAGAAGCGTTTTGCCTGTCCATGGCTTGCGGTATCTCCAATGCGATGCATCGGGAAGTTGGATTGATTGATTTGCAAGAGGTCAACGAGTTAAAAAACCGGATTGAACTCATAAAGATGGGCGATGGAAAATAATGCCCTTGGAGTGGCTTGCCAAAGTATTGCACTACATGGATTTCTCATCGTAAATCCACCGCCCGTCATATGCGCCATGAGATGCATTTGATGGGCGCAAGGACATCTGGCAGAGGATTTGGACAATCTTTCATCTTTCCTAACCTTCGCGTTTCTCTATGGGAGGATAAGGGGTTTATTGGGCCCATGAACAGGCTTGGATTTTCAAACCATTTAAAATTCAAGTAAGGCCCCCAGCTCTGTAGATTACTCGGAGATGCTGGTCTTTCCCCGTTATCACCTGGTAAGGATTATGACGGCGAAAAGTAGGCAACAGTGTGCCCTCTTCCATGGCGTTTTTGCGTGATGGGAGAGAGAGCATAGGCCGGGTTTTTAGAATTCTCAAATTTCAAACTTCTCATTTTGCAAACTTCTAGAAGTCCGGAAAACTTATTTCTCAGAAACAAAAATGAGGGCTTTCTTGAAATGGAACCACCTCCAAATGTTTTTCCTTATTTATATGGGCTTTTTTTATCTACCTCGTCCAAGAATATAAACTTCACGTTGCATCGATAGCCGCAACAGCGATTGCGGGTCGAAGGTTGAATCGTCCAGCAATGCGGACAGCATATGCTTTTCCCCGGGCGGGTATCGAACACAATATCCGGTTTTTGAGGAAAAGGTTGCGCTGCAAGCGCCAAAAGATGTGACCGCTCAGTTTCTTTCATTCTCTCGATTCTATCATGATAACGCTGCGCTTTCCGCTCTCTATGGAGGTAGACTTGCTCGAACAAGATATTTCCGGCAATACCTGCGGCAACCAACAGTCCGCCGAAGAAAGTCGCCCCGGCGTACCCTTGCTTTGTGATCAGATCCAGAGTGATTCCTGCGAATACCTGTCCGATAAACGATAGAAGGGTCAGACGGAACGCCGGGGTCTTGGGTACGGTGATGTTGAAAAGCAATACCACGAAAACCCCCAATACACCGCCAAAGTATATCCAACCGTTGGATGAAAACGAGAAACCGGTGCAGACGGGATCATTTTTGCCCCAAAGAAAGAGAGCGCCTATAGTTAGAGGGAGCCCCACGATATGGTTGACAAATGAACCTTGCATCGCACCGGTACGCTCCGATAATCCAGCGTTAACCGTACGCGAAAGCACAACCGTGATGCCTCCGGCAAAGGACAGCGTGAGGGCATACAAAGCGCTTCCGGCGGAATTATCCAGCATCACCCAAATACCGGCGAGAGCAAAAGCCAGCCCAATCAGCGCTGATTTTTTAAACGAATATTTCTCCATGCCGAACAGGCCGAAGCTGTCAATGACCAAGGATGTGGCGGTTTGTCCGAAAAGCCCCAATGCGACGATACTTGTCAGGCTGATTTTCCCATAGGCGAAGTTATTAAATGCCGTCGTTAATACGCCAATCACTCCACCGAGATACATCCACCAGGGGATGCTTAGCTGCAGCGATACGTTTTGCCGATGTATCTTAATGAGCAGAAAAGCAAAGAAACTCCCGACGATATGAATGATGACGGCCGCACCGAACACGCCATACTGTACCGTCAGACCGCCGTTGATTGCAATCATGACGGCAATCACCACGCCAGTCAGCAGTGACAATAGATCATACATGACATCACCTCATACCCAAAGTATAATGTACCGCGTTGCGAAGCGGGTATGACAGATGTCATACTTTTAGCAAAACTATTCGGGGAGACGGTCTTGTGCAACCGGAACTGTTGGAGGGTTGCGCACAGGGCTAGGTGAAATAGGCAGCGAAGTTATATCAGTTGCTCCCCAAGGTTCAATATTCATTTGATTTAGGGTGGGATATGGAGGCATAACGATTGGCGCGATGAGTGCGGAGGACAGGGCGGTGACCGCGGGGTACTGGGCGGTAAGAAAAACGATTGAGGCGATGCGTGTGTACATTGGATCAATAGGAGAAGTCCTTCTCCAGGAAAAATCGAGGAAATTGGTTTTAGCGATAATCACTTCATGAAGGTAAATGATTTTCTTCTTTGCTCAGGCTTATGGCTACGAATACTTTAGCTTTTTCCGTACCGTGACCACGTTTTTTTCCTTTAGTCTTTCCGCCGAAAAAAGCGTTGTTCGCATTCGGGCACCTCCAAACAAACGTTCTTCATACGATAGTATCAGGAACGTTTGTTCTTGTACCGAGGTCCCTTAGTTAAATTTATAATCAAGTAAAAGAAAAAAGGACAGACATGGACTGGATTCTCCCTGAAGGAAATTGCTGATCGGCCCATGTCTGAAACTACGACTGCATCCTATAAGATATCATTTTGAACTGCCTGTTTATTGTGTCATTGGAGGTTGGGTCGTATAGGCAATATAAATATTGGTATTGATGGTACCGGTATCACTATTAAGATTTGCCGATTGATAAGAATGATTGTTTTTCGAAAAGTCCCACCAATCCACCAGAGTGTAACCGGGATCTTGTTGTTCTCCATATTTATAGGTAACGATTCCTGTTATCGGCCGTTTCCCGGCTTCGCGTTTATAACATAGGTAAATATAACGATGAGACCCGGTTAACCAGGCATCACCATCATTTAATTCAACTTCCATTTTGGTCCAGCCGCTGGGAGCCGGCTGATTGCCAGAGACACAAGTCAGATCGGTTATAGGTGCCGGATTTCCATCTGTGCTCAATCCCATTTTATATAATAAATAAATCGCTTTGGCCGGCCATGGGAGCCATTTATTCAAATTCCAGGCTGTTTTGTTCCATCCCTGGGGAATAGAAGGGTTCCCATCTTCTACCAGCATTAAATCCACCACCGCAGCCTGGGCGTTTAAATTGGGTATCTGTTTCCCTTGGGCATAAATAGTAAAGGCATTTTGGAGTTCTGCTTGCCGGGCGGGATCATCGCATAATTTCCAAATCGGCACCAGGCTGTTGCCATTGGGATCAAAATTGATATTTAAATTCCCATTGATACTGGCAAGCCATTTCAGATAATTATCTTGACTATAAGAGCCGTCATCCACTGAGAAAATAGAACTGCCATACTGGGGATCACCTCCAAAGGCCACCATATTGATCTCCGAGTTTTTCAGATAAGCCTCTTTTTCGGATTGATTGGATAATCCTATCGAAATCCCTAGCCCATCCGCCAAGGTTGCTTTTGCGGCATTGCTGATATTGATTTTGATGGTCGAGGTATTGATTTTTGTAGTGGATGTCAAACAAAGCCGGGCGCCCATGACCACTTTCTGAATATAATAGGCTCCATAAATATCGAACAGTTGATTCGGATCCATCGATTGAAGATCCTTTTGAAATTGCGGGTCAAGCAAGGCCCTTAATTGGGGGGAGCTTGAGTCCGGCAAGCTCAAAATATACTTGTGGACAACTTGCATCACTTTCGAATAATAGTAATTGGTGGTGGTGGCGGTGGTGATTCCAAAATCTGTGCAGAGGGAGGCTAAAAAATAGTAAACAGGGGCACCGACACTCCCCGAAATTTTAAATTGGTCCAAAAAACTACTGAGGTTTTGCCCATAAGCAGCCCGGAGTTCCGTACTATCATCCTGTACAAAAGTAACGGTTCGCGGGAGTACATAAGTTGTTCCTTTATATTGAACCATTCCGTCATCGGGTAAATTAAATATTTTGCCGACTTTGACACTAACCGGCGCGGCATACTGGCCAAAAACATCATAACCGTGACCGAGGATTCTAACTCCGACCAGTTCACTGCCTGCATCGCTATTACCGCCAAGGCTGGAGTTTATATAAGTATAATTATAATTCGTATTGTTAATTCCAAATACCGGAGAAAAAGAACTAATCAATAAGAGCATAGAAAAACTAACAAAAATTATGAATCGAATTTTTTTCATCATGTGTCCTCTTTTGGTCAATTTTTTGGAGTAATTTTTGTTCTATCGGCTTCTCCATATAAAAAGCCGGAATGAGTCAAGCGGTTAAGCGAGGTAAAAACGTTATTTTCACCTCCTTCATGCTAATCCATAAAACTGTAAGTTTTTGAAACAACATAACAAGCGAACACATCTTTTACATTTTGTTCATTCATTTTAAATTATATAATAAATTTTCACAAAAATATAGATGATTTATAATAATCTCCATATAAATTTATATTAATAATGTCCGATATATTTTGGAATCTATCGCCCCCAGAAATCAAGGAAGTGGGGGAAATCATGTCTATGGAGGATTGAATTATCAGCAGAAGTCTTCTGTTTTTCGTATAAGTCCGCTAGAAGAGTTGTTCTTGAAATTTAAAGTCGCGGACAACGATACTCAAGGTAGTATTGGGATTACTATCGGTTTTATTGGTGAACAGGGGTCTGAAACTTCAAAATTTTTCAAGAACGGTCTTCTTTTTTTCGGTGATTTTGAGTACAGTAGCAAGGGCGAATGTTTAAAGCCTTTATTCTTCAACTCATGGGTTAATCAACAGTATTTTACCCTGAATAGGTCTTGGTTCTCAAAAGAGAAGATCTTTTTTATGAAAGGAACGGTTTGAAAATTTTAATTGAAGGTGGGTAGGGTGAAAATGGAAAATAGCGATGCCCGAAAATTATTAACCGTTGCCAAGTGGATTTGGCCGAAATACCGGCTGTACGATCTTCATAATTCCTACGCCCATTTCCGGAAGGATTTTGAGCTGACCGGCCAGCCGGACACAGTCATGTTCTATATTACAGCGGATGAAAGCTACCGGCTGTGGATGAATGGTAAATATATCACCCGTGGCCCGGCCCGGGGTTATCAGTCACACTGGCCATATGACCAAGTAGATGTAGCCGCTTTTTTAATTCCGGGAAGGAATTTCATTGCAGTAGAAGTTTATAATCCCGGAGTGAGTACTTATAAATACATATCCCAGATGTCCGCCGGTTTTATCTGTGCCGGCGATTTTGGGGAAGTCGTCATTTTAAGCGATGCAACGTGGATATCACGTTATGACAAGGCTCATAAACGTGATACTGCGCTTTACTCCATGCAACTCAACTTTCAGGAGCATGTCGACGCCAAGGAAGATGACCGTTCCTGGATTTATTCCCCAGATCCTCCGCAGGACTGGCTAGCTCCTGAGGAATCATTTTTTGGTTCCATGCCATGGCACACTCTCGAAGAACGGGGTATCCCTCAGCTAAGAGAATTGTCCCGTACACCGGTGAAAGTAGTCTCACGTGCCAGCGGAAATGTAGCTGCCGATTATCGCCAATGGTTAAATATCGTTAAAGGGCTGCATGAAGTGTTTGAAAATTTGCAGTGGATACCGGTAAACGATGACAGGCTGGACCAAGTTAATTTAGAAGTTGCTCTTCCTGCCGGCGGAAAGGGAAGATTCAGCGCTGTGGTTTTAGACATGGGTGAAACCGTAGTCGGCCCCTTGATACTCAAAGTCAAGGGAGGAAATGCCGGTACCATACTCGACCTGTTTTTTTGCGAAGATTTAAATCAAGATCGAAGTCCGGTGATACCGTTTCCGGCCCTTTGTGAAGCCTCAATAGCCAACCGGTTGATTTTAACAGAGGGCAAGACATTCTTTGACTTCTATCAGATCCTGGGTTTTCGTTATATTACACTGGTCGCAGCGGAGAGTTTCGAACTTTTCGAAATAAATTTGCAAGTCATCGATACGGGTTACCCTTATGCTTTGGGAGGGCGATTCGAATGCTCGGATGAAGCTTTCAATAAGATTTGGAGCATCTGCCGCCGCACGGAGCAGGTCTGTTCGCAGGATGCTTATATTGACACGCCATGGCGGGAACAGGCCCAATGGTGGGGGGATGCCCGGATTCAATTTTGGAACACGATGGCAATGGATGGCGATACCCGTTTACTGAAGCGCGGTATCCGATCTTTGGCAGGACAGAAAGTTCCCAACGGGTTAACTTACGGACATGCGCCCACAATGGCTCATGCTTGTATTCTTCCCGACTTTTCACTGGTTTGGGTGATTACCATTTTTGACTATTATTATCAAACGAAGGATTTAACTTTATTTGAAGAGCAACTGCCTCGAATTAGAGAGGTGCTGTCTTATTTTAGGAATGAAGCGCCGCGCCATAAGGACTTGTTGGCGAGTGACTCGCGATATTGGCTTTTCCTGGACTGGTCGACGATTGAAAAGACCGGCGCACCTACTTTGTATAACATGTGGTACATTTTGGCCTTGCGGAAGTTTGCCCAACTTTTAGATCTTAGTGGCTATAGCCAAGAAGCGCAAGAAGCCGCGGAAGAAGCATTGGAAATTCAGAAACGTTTGGAACAGATAGCTTTCAATCCGGAAAAAGGTCTCTTTAGAGATGGATTGGACACTACTGGCCAACCAGTATCGAAATATTCAGTGCAGTCACAAGTCTTTGCAATATTGCTGGGTTTAAAACCGGAGTATCATTCAACGATGATGGAACAAAGAGTTCTGCCGTTTTTGCGCGGGGAACCGTTGGATGAGGCAATTCCATCAGCCTATTGGACCAGTTATGTGCTAACCATAACCCGTCAAAAAGGCTATTTCAAAGAGGTCCTTGACTATATCCGGCGTATGTGGACGCCAATGATTCCCCTAGGCACTACTTTCGAGGTTTTTGATACTCCCCTTGCCATAGAGGCTTTCGTTACTGGAAGAGGTTTTACATCCGTTAGTCATGCCTGGAGTGCTCATCCCTTGTTCCACCTGATGAATATTTTAGGCGGCGTGGTTCAGGAAGCGCCTGGCTGGGACACGATTACCTTTAGACCATATTTTGCGCCGGAATTGGACTATGTGACTGTCACCATGCCATCACCCCATGGCTTCATTGAAAGCAGTTGGCAACGCCAGAACGGCCGGATCGCGGTCCGGCTCAAACTTCCGAAAGGCGTCGCCGCAAAAGTTGAGATTTCCGGACAAGAGGCGGTGCTCCAAGACGGATTCGAAAAGATAATCTGACAAACTATCCCGGGCGACTTTAAAATAGCCCAAGGGGATAGGCATAGGATTGTTAATTGCTCATTGAAAAAGAACCAGAGCAAAGGTTGGCTTCTCTGGTTCTTCAAGATTTTTCGTCCTGTTAGTTCAACTTCGGCTGTCTGTTCTCTACGATGCAGTCTCCGTCATAATTGTAGACGTTATACTTGAACGGGCATTCCTTAAGGCATTGATTGCAAGTGCATTTTCGGATGTCTAATTCAATATTATCCCACTGGATTTGAGCTTTTTGGTAATCCATTACCATTACCTCCCAGCTTCAATTTTGGGGTTATTGAATATCCTTCTGATCTTGTCAGTTAATTCAGAAGTTAAGAAATGGATATATTCTGTAAAATAAAAAAGTCAGAATATGAACCTGTCGACATATTATGAGAGAATAAGCCGGTAGATGACAGATCTTGTTCCGATAGATCATTGTGGATTACATATTTTCTACGAACTGGACACTAAAACCGTTGGGGTCTTTCACAAAAAAGAACTTGATATGGGGGTTGGGTTGAAAAGGGCCATCGGCTATTTCAATTCCTTTTTCCTGGATAAACTTGATTTTTTCGTCCAATGACGCCACTTCAAAGCCTAATGAAACCTGCCCGACATTTTTGGGGAAACTCTGATTTGTGTCGCAAATCAGTTCGATCTTGGTTTCTCCTTCGCCCAAAAAACAAATTTCCACTCCCGGTCCGGCCGGATACTTCCTATTTATCGGAAGCCCTACAATCTCCTTGTAAAACTTTACCGAATCTTCCATGTTATCCACAGATAAGGTTGTCCAACAAAATTTCATAAATATGCTCCTCCTTAAAATGATTGAGAACTACTTCCTATGTAAATTCTACCATATTTTATCCCATATCATGCTGGTTATAAGAAGAAACACATTGTAAACCGTATCAAAATATTATACAATAATATTAATATTTTATATAGTGAATTTTTTTGGCTATAAAAAAGAATTGAATAAAGGAGAATTTATCAGATGGCTTCCTACACCATTATGGCAGTATTGGTCAATTATCGTTCCAAGAATGCAGGCGAAATCCAAAGTATTTTAACAAAACACGGATGCTTGGTTAAAATTCGTTTGGGTTTGCACGAGGCGGGTAACGTTTGCTCCGAAAACGGGCTCATTATTTTACAGCTGGAAGGGGATCAAGGAGAAATTATCAAATTTTATGACGAACTGAACGCCATTGAAGGGGTAACTGCGAAACTCATGGAGATTTAAAATTTTTTCGTACAAATTGCCAATCAGTCAAAAAATGAGAGGGCCGATTTAACCTGAGAGGGGGTTCGATCGGCCTTTGTTTATGATCCCCCCAAAAGGTTCCCCCGGAACAGGCAGGCGAATATCCTATAGGGTAGATTTTGAGAAAGTATTTCATTTTTAGCGCAGGCACTGCGAAGCCGGAGGTGTTTATTACTGCAAAACAAAAACATCATTGAGATTGTTAATGTCAGCATGAAATATCATTCGTTGAATGGAGAGATACCAGCCCTGGCCCGGATTGATTTTAATGTTAAAAAGGGCGAATTTGTTTGTATTGTGGGGCCCAGCGGTTGTGGTAAATCGACACTCCTTTCAATGATTGACGGCTTAATCCCGCCCACCGGGGGTCAGATTTTAATTGAAGGCGCGCCCGTATGCGGAACATCTTCCAAAGTCGGTTATATGCTGCAAAAAGACTATCTTTTGGAATGGCGGACGATTCTGGAAAATGTCCACCTGGGTCTGGAGATTCGCAAATCGTTATCGAAAAAAACCAAAGCGTATGCAAAGGAACTCCTGAAGACTTATGGGTTATATGATTTTAAAGACAAATATCCACAGCAGTTATCCGGGGGAATGCGGCAAAGGGCGGCCTTGATCCGGACGCTGGCGATCCAACCGGAAATCTTGCTTTTGGATGAGGCATTTTCAGCCTTGGATTACCAAACCCGTTTATTGGTGACTGAGGATATTTACGGGATTATCAAGCAGGAAAACAAAACGGCTCTCATGGTAACCCACGATATCTCCGAGAGCATCAGTATGGCCGACCGGGTTATCGTTCTATCGGCAAGACCGGCAATGATTAAAAATATTTACGATATTCATCTGACATGCGAAAAGCGGACCCCGATCCATTCCCGAAATGCGGTTGAATTCAAAGTTTATTTCAATCAAATTTGGAGGGAACTTGATGTTCATGTTTAACATTCACAGAAAATCAACCGGTGCCATGGAAATTTCAAAAGAACAAAGAGCTTACCTTAGCAAAATCAGGTTAAAAAAAATAGTGGTTCATTTAACCCAAATTTTTTTACTGATCATGTTTTTTTGTTTATGGGAGTTTCTCGCCCGCTGGAAAATGATTGATGCTTTTTTGACCAGCCAGCCTTCAAGGATTTATCAGACAATTATGAATCTCTACCATCAGGGCGTATTATTTGAGCACATCGGCATTACTTGTCTAGAGACAGTGGTGGGTTTTTTAATGGGCACAATTTTGGGAACACTGATCGCCACAATTTTATGGTGGTCTGATTTTTTAGCCAAAGTCTGTGAACCCTATTTGGTGATCCTCAATAGTTTGCCTAAAATTGCCCTGGCGCCGGTTTTTATTGTCTGGATTGGCGCCGGCTCGGGGGCCATTATTGTGATGGCCCTGGCGATTTCGTTGATTGTAACAATTTTGGAGGTCCTTAACGGATTTTTAGCGGTTGATCAGGACAAAGTGAAACTGGTCCAAACTTTTGGCGCTTGCAAATGGCAAGTTTTCCGGAAAGTGATTTTACCATCGTCCCTTCATTCTATCGTCAATGCTTTAAAGGTGAATGTGGGGTTATCATGGGTAGGAGTGATAGTCGGGGAGTTTCTGGTTTCCAAGGCGGGAATCGGGTATTTGATCGTTTACGGCGGGCAGGTTTTCCAATTGGATTTGGTGATGGCCAGCGTGATGATTTTGGCTGTGGCTGCCGCCGTCATGTATCAGGCAGTCGTTTATTTGGAGCGGTTCTTGATAAAATGGTAACCCAACTCCAAGGCAATGCCATTTCCTATGATTCCGGCATATAGTAAAGGGAATGAAAAAGATTTCATCGAAGTTTAAAGGAGGACGGCTTTTGAAAAAGTATTTTGGATTGGCAATTTTAATCCTCAGTCTGTGTTTGGCTATGCCGGGTCTGGGCAAAGAAGGCTTAATCAAAGTCCGCTTGAGTGAAGTGACCCATTCGGTGTTTTATGCTCCCCAATATGCCGCGATTAATCTTGGATTTTTTAGCGCCGAAGGATTGAACGTGGAACTTACCAATGGAGCAGGTACGGATAAAGTGATGACGGCCGTGTTATCAGGTCAGGTTGACATCGGTTTTGGGGGCCCGGAAGCAACCTTGTATGTTTATAATGAGGGAAAGGTCGATTATCCGGTCATCTTTGCCCAAGTCACCAACAGGGACGGTTCTTTCCTGATGGGCCGCAAACCGGAGCCGGATTTTAAATGGGAGAATGTCAAAGGAAAATCGATCATTGGCGGGCGTAAAGGCGGTATGCCCGAGATGACGCTGGAATATGTTTTGAAGAAAAAAGGTATTTTGCCTGGAAAAGATGTTGATGTCAACACCAATGTCCAATTTGCATTAATGGCGCCTGCTTTTCTAAATGGTCAGGGAGATTATGTCACCTTATTTGAACCCACCGCATCAATGCTTGAAAAGGAAGGAAAGGGCTATGTGGTGGCATCCATCGGTAAAGATAGCGGTGAAGTATCGTATACAGCCTATTTTGCCAAAAGAAGTTTTCTGAAAAAGAACGCCCTGATGATACAAAAATTCACCAATGGGCTCTATAGAGGACAACTTTGGGTTGCAAGCCGCAGTCCCTCTGAGATTGCCAAAGCCATTGCGCCTTCATTTCCAGATACCAGTGAGCAATTGCTGACAGTAGTTGCTGAAAGATATAAAAATCAAGGAACTTGGAATATGGACCCGTTATTAAAGAAGCATTCTTTCGAATTAATGCAGGGAATTATGAAAGAAGCGGGGGAACTGGAAAAAGCAGTGCCTTATGAAAAGATCACGGAAACCTCGTTTGCGAGCAAGGCAATGAAAACAATGAAATAAAAGATAGAAAAGAAGGACCTTGATTCGCTTTCGAATGCGGTCCTTTTTTTAGTTTTATGATAAAGTCAGATTTTTTTGATACTCCCCATATGGGTCAAAGTGGCTGCTGCGGCTAAGGCGCCTTTTTCCATCGCTATGGGGACGCTATGTTCTTGCCACCAGGAAACCGCAAAAGCAGCTTGGTAAGAATCCCCGCATCCCGTGGTATCCACGACGGTCTTAACCGGGACAGCCTCCTGATAAAATTCCTTCCCGTTAAGGAGGGTAACACTTCCATCCGCTCCCAATGTGACAACAATAGGAGCTGTAATTGACTTTGATAAAGGTTTCAAACGGGTTGCCATTTCCCGGTTGCCGCTAATAAATCCCAGCGCAATCCGGGGTAAAGCCGATTCAATGAATTGGATATCCCGGCTGTCTAGAAAATCCACCACCAGTTTGCCGCTGCCTTCCAATCTATTCAGGGTCGTTTGAAAATTAGGATTGTTGGCAGGTATGGCTACGATATCATGTTCAAACACAAAAGCCCAATCTTCCTCGGAAAGCATGAATGTTTGGTAAACGCCCCCATCCCAACTGTCGGGCAGGAAAAAGCGTTCTCCCTTTTCTGAGATATAAATCCGGTTTGATGCAGTTTTTCCTATGCGGGTATGAAGACAAGATACATCAATCCCACTTTTGGTAAGGGTATCAATGATTTCCCACCCATAATCATCCGTACCTACGCATCCGACTATGGACGCTTTTACCCCTTTTCGAATACACTCTGCGGCAAAATTGATGGAGTTGCCCCCGACATACGTTTCATTTTTTTGAGGATAAACATCCATGCAACAGACAGTCATGGCGATAATTCTCAAGTTTTGCGCTTTGAGGTGATTTTGAAAACTTGGTGAATTTTGCGACTTTAGATTGTTCATGATTCAATCCTTTTTCTACGTTGATGTATAAATCTATTTTACCATGAGGTATGTTTCGAATCTTGTCAAGAATTGCCTTTTGATTCTCAAATTTTGCTTTAGACTCCAAGGTAATGCCGAATCGGGATTGTAAACTAGCCCTCGCGCTTAGACAATGTCCGGCTCGGATCGGGTCTTACCCGGGAATAAACCCAAAGGGCATTCAGCAATAATAAGGCGCTGGTTGCAAAAAAAACATAATGGATACCGAAAAAAGCGGCTATTTGCCCACCCAGTATTGCTCCGCCGAATGCCCCCAAAAACTGGGCCGATTGATTGTAACCAAAGATGCGTCCGGTAACCGCGACTGGGACATTTTTATTCAGTAAACTATTGACTGCCGGTAAAAGTCCGGCTGTAGCGATGCCGAGCAAAAAACGCAGTGTGATTAATTGCCATGGAGAATCAACAAAAGCCTGGGGAATCAATAACAGTCCGGCAGCGATTAGTGCCCAAAGTATCACCTTGGGGGGCCCACTGTGATCAGAGATCTTCCCAAGTAGCGGAGAGGCTAAGATGCTGGCTATACCCGGAGCGGAAAAGGCGATGCCGGAAACCAAAGCAATATAATGTTCGTGGGAAGACAATTGTTTGATATAAACTGTGACAATCGGTTCAATTGACATCAGAGCCATTTGCATCATCAATGTGGTAATAAACATAGCCGCAATGGATTGCCGGTCGGGGATCAGAGCCCATACTTCAGATAACCGGAGCGGTTTTGGCAAGGAACACATAAAATCTTCCCGTACAAGTAAGACCGTAGCCACAAAGGTAAATAACAGCAGGGCGCCGATAGCAAAAAAGACCGCCCGGATTCCCATGATTTCGGTTAAATAACCTCCGATGAGGGGACCGAGTAATGAACCCGCAGCTGCTCCAGTAGAAAGGGTGCCAAGGGCCCAGCCTGAATATTCCCGGGGTGTTTGCGTTGCCACTAGGGTGATCGCGGATGAAATATATCCTGAGACGCAACCCATGAGCAGGCGTAGTCCTACCAATTGATAGGTATTGCTTACCAGACCCATCAATGAGATGACAATAGCCATTCCTAAACTTGCCCGGAGCAACATCGGTTTACGCCCATACTGGTCTGCCATCCGGCCCCAGACCGGGGAGAAAACCGCCGAGGCTATAAAAGTAATCCCAAAGGCAATTCCTGACCACTGTTCAACGGCGGAGGTGTTGGTAATCCCGAGTTGTTCGATATAGAGGGGTAATACCGGAGTGATTTGGCTTAGCCCTGTTGCAGTAATGAATGAGCCAAACCAGCAAATCCATAAGTTTCTTTTCCAGTTTGACATGGAGATTTTCGCCTGATTTCATGGAGATTGTTTTATTAAAGGTTTTAAGATAGAATTGTCCCTTATTTGCCGGAATCGTTCATTTGCTTTTGATAATCTTTTCCCCATTCACAAAGGGAATTTAAAACGGGAATAATCGTGCTGCCGAGTTTTGAGAGCCGGTATTCCACCTTGGGAGGAACTTCGGGAAATATTTGCCGTAAAATAAGACCGTCCCCTTCCAGATCCCGCAGTTGCTGGGTCAGCGTTTTTTGGCTAATGGCCGGTAACATCCGTTGCAATTCATTAAAACGGATCGTACCTTTCGTTAAGTGCCATAGAATGGCCATCTTCCATTTGCCGCTTACCATGTTCAAACCGATCTCCATCGGACATTGATCCGCGATATTGACGGATTTAGCCATATTGATTCCTCCATGTCGCCCATTGCAAAATGCCTGGCGGTATCCAGGGTAACGATTCATTTTATAGTATCATTTATGCCACTTGGTTGCAATAAGGTGCGTACTTTACCGGGCGATAAACGAGTGTTATCCTTTTTATACCAACCAAAAGGAGAGATATTAATATGATTATCGATAGTCATGCCCATGTAATGGAACCAACGGAAACCCAACTTTCATTGATGGAGGAGGCGGGAGTTGATAAAACGATTTTGTTTTCAACCTCAATTCACCCCGAAAAAACCATGGATTTGGTATTCTTTGAACAAGAAATCCGGCGTTTGTTTGATATATTAGCCGGAAATTGTAATCTTGAAGAAAGAAAGACCAGCATGTTGCGGAGTACCCTTGAACTTTGTGATACGATTAAAAAGCATCCGGAGGATTTTCTCGGCTTTGGACCGGTACCGCTTGGATTAGGAGAAGATGAAACAGCGGATTGGATTGGGAAGAATATCATTGCCAACGGATTTCTTGGGGTGGGTGAGGTTTCACCAGGCAGTGGTGGTATATGTTTGCTCGAAAATATTTTTAAGTCATTAATGGAACTAGGGAAATTGCCTGTATGGATTCATACCTTTCATCCGATGACCTTGGCGGATTTAAAGGATATTGCGGGTTTAGCCCGGAAGTACTCTACAATTCCAGTTATCTTAGGCCATATGGGTGGAGCGAATTGGTTGGATGCCATAAAGATAGCAAAGGACCATACCAATTTATATCTTGATTTTTCCGCTTCCTTTACGTCGATTGCTCCAAAATTTGCCATGAAAGAACTACCGGAACGTAGTTTGTTTAGTTCCGACGCCCCGTTCGGTCACCCTATGCTGGTCCGGATGATGGTGGAAAGAGTCAGTGAAGATAAAGAAGTAACGAAAATGGTTCTCGGTGGAAACATTTCAAGACTGTTAAACATTAATTAAAAACAGGGGACGGTGGGAAAAAGCGCCTATACCCACCGTTCCCTGTTTTTAATATCTTCGCGGGCCTAAACATTTGAACAATATTTAATGCAAAAAACGAATCGTAAGATCGGGTAAGTATTGGACCGCTGTTGGAATTGGATCATCTGATATTTTGTCCTCATTGCCGATCATTTGCTCCAGAGCTTTCCGCTCAACATTTACATACGGCTTGATCGTACCCAGAAACGGATGGTGGATTTCCGCATTTAATTTTCCGGATTCAACACCGGTAATCTTTGTCCCGTTAAAATTTAAGGTGTATTCCCCAATGACTTGGCCGTTTTCAGTAACTTGCAGGCCGAACTTATTTCCTTGTTGATTGGTGAAAAGGGTGCCGATAAATGTAAATAACTGCGGATGTTTTTTGGAAAGGGTTTCGACGAGGCGTTCCCGGAACGGTACAAATTCGTTTTTCACGAACGCATCGACATCGGTGTGGATCGCTGGACTCATACCCTATACACTCCTTTTAGAAAGTAATATTTTACTGATTCTTAGAAGTTATTATCACCCAAAGTGTAAAAAAATATGAGTCAAGACTACTGCTTAACCATCATTTACTGATTGGACAGTATATTGGTTAGTTCCGGAATAATTTGATTCTTGCGGGAGACAACGCCTTTCATCATGAAACTGTTTTCATCCTTTAGCGGATTAAATGCCTTTGCAATCAGGCCAGGCCGGGTTTCCACAAATAATACTTCGGTTTCCTCATTGATAATATCCGTAATGAGAAGCAGGACCGTACAATATCCCTTTTTCATCATCAGCTCGTTCATACTTTGTAAGGTTGAAGAACGGATTTTTCTGACACTTGACAGATCATCGGTATTCACTTGGGAGACTCCGATTTTGTTAGCGCCGAGTATGTATTCTTTGAAGTCGTTTTGCAAAATTTCGTCGGGGGACATATTTTTAAGAGATGCTCCGGCTTGGAACATTTTCCGGGCGAATTGATCCATATCGGTTTGAGATATTTCCCCAAGCTTTTTTGCGGTGAACATGTCAATTTCGGTACAGGTTGGAGATTTAAAAGCGACCGTATCCGAAAGGATCGCCGCGCAAAGAATACCGGCTATTTTTTCCGAGGGTTCCATTCCGTTTTCAAAAAACAAATTGGCAATAATTGTAGCAGTGCTTCCCACCGGTTGGTTTCGATAAAAAATCGGTTTTCCGGTTTGAATATCACCGATTCGGTGATGATCGATAATTTCTAAAATTTCAGCTTGCTCGATCCCGTTAATGGTTTGGGAATTTTCGCTATGATCCACGAGGATAACTTTTTTTCGGTTTTGCTTAATCAGATGATATCTGGAAATAAAGCCCTTAAAATGGCCGTGATTGTCCACTACCGGATAACTCCGATATCGGGTCTGCAACATTTTTTCCTTCACGGTGTCAATATAGTCATCTTGCTGAAAAACGACCAGGTTTTCGGAGGTCATGATAAAACCCACCGGAATACTTTGGTACAATAGTCTGGCCGCCGTAAAAGTATCATACTCTGTTCCTAAAAGAATACAGCCTTTTTTTTGGGCTTCGTCGGCGATCTCCTTTTCCACTTCGCTGCCGCAAGTAACGATAATGCAAAAAGCGCCGGCTTCGATAGCTTTGATTTGATTTTCCTTGCGGTTTCCAACCAGAACAATATCGCCCGGTTCCATATAAGAACCCATTTCCTCCGGAGTCATTGCGGCGATGATGGTCTTTCCCGAATTGGAGAAGACGCGGCCAGCGCCATAGATTAGCTTGGCATTCAGCGTGCGGATTACATTTTCCAGGGGTGTATTGCTCAAGGAAAGAGAATTGTTTTCCGGCATATTCATGTAGGCGTTGGCAATGTCGGAAACAGAAACCACTCCCACTAGTTTTTGATCGTTGTTTTCAACCGGCAACACTTCAATGGGATGAACCTTTAGAAGCTGCCACGCTTCTTGTAAAGATATATCACCAGAAATCGGTTCCACAATATCCATCTGTAAATTGGATACCTGCGTTTTGACAGAAGAGAGATATTCGGGAGGCTTGATACCGAAATAATCTAAGACAAATGCTGTTTCACGATTGATTTTGCCGATTCGAACCGGGATAGCATCCATCTTTAACTGTTGTTTTAAATCCGCATAGGCAATTACGGAACAAATCGAATCGGTATCCGGGTTTTGATGGCCAATAATGTAAATTTTATCACTCATGATGAACCCCTTGCATGAATATTGAAGATAGTATATTTGATTTTATAACGGAAAGAAATAAGAATTGGTTAAAAACAGATTACATTTTCAGAAAGTAAGAATCTTAAAACTGATTGTATTACGAATATTCGCTTAGGTAAATAACCGTTATGAGTATAAAATTGGGACTTGATTTGTAAATGAAATCACGATAAGATCGGATTGTGTCTATATGTTTACGTATATCATATTGTGGAGGAATATTATGGAGACTACCTTACCAACTGCCCCAATAAGTCCGAAAGAAAACTACAGTTGCGCCAGAGTCATTCGAACAGCGAAGGACACCCAGGAATGTATTTCCGAGATTTCTACCTTGAAAGTAACCGCTGAAAAATCAGAGGGTGCATCACTTATACGAGTGAACCCCGGGGAACAGCATCAGTCGATTCTTGGATTCGGTGGCGCCTTCACGGAGGCTGCGGCTTATGTTCTGGGAAAACTGACTCCGGAAAAGAGACGAGCGGTTATCGGTGCTTATTTCTCACCAACCCGGGGACTTAAATATACCATGGGCCGGGTTCATATGAATAGTTGCGATTTTTCACTGGGGAACTATTCTTGTGACGATACGGATGGCGATAAGGAATTAAAGAATTTTAATATTTCCCGCGATCAACAATATCTAATCCCCCTTATTAAGGAGGCAATGGATCAGGCGAATATTCCCTTGCTTCTAATGGTCACTCCCTGGAGTCCTCCTGCCTGGATGAAAACCAACGGAATGATGAATCAAGGCGGAAGCATTAAAGACGATTGCCGTGAAGCCTGGGCTTATTTTTATTCCAAGTTTATTCAGGCCTATGGTAAAGAGGGTATACCGGTTTGGGCCGTTTCGGTTCAAAACGAACCGGAAGCCAAACAAACCTGGGATTCTTGTTTGTATACGGCCGAGGAAGAAGGGGAATTCGTCCGGGACTATCTGGGGCCGCAGCTTCAAAAAGATGGCCTCGGGTATATCAAAATTTTGATTTGGGACCATAACCGGGACCGGATTTATGAGCGGGCCAAGATCACGCTAGCCGATCCGCAGACGGCAAAATATGTCTGGGGAATTGCTTTTCATTGGTATACGGGAGAACAATTTGTCAATGTCGAAAAGACTTACCGTGAGTTTCCAGATAAGCCCTTAATTTTCACGGAAGGATGTATTGAAGGTGGAGTACAGCTTGGGAAATGGGACCGGGGTGAGTTTTATGCCCATCATATGATTGGCGACTTCAACAGCGGAACTGCGGGTTGGATGGATTGGAACCTGGCCCTTGACCAGCTTGGGGGACCCAATCATGTCGGCAATTATTGCGATGCGCCAGTGGTAGTGGATACCGAGTCCGGTGAATTTTTCTTCCAAAGCTCATATTATTATATCGGCCATTTCAGTAAATTCATAGAGGCTGGAGCTAAACGAATTAGCTGTTTTTCAAAGGAATCATCAGTGGAAACTGCGGCTTTTATTAATCCTGATCAACAGATTGTGGTCATCGTTTTAAACCGGACCGATCAGGATTTACAATTTTCATTGGAAATTCAAAAGCGTTATCTCAATGGCACAAGTCTTAAGCATTCCATCCAAACCATTATCCTTGAATAAATTAAAACTAAGCGCTGGCTCTTTTGACAAGTTCTACCGGGAAGATTTTCCCTTCGGGAGGTTGTCCCGGATTCTGAATTTTTGAAAAAAGCAATTCAGAGGCGGTAAAACCCATGTCATATAAAGGCTGAATAACAGTGGTAAGGGGCGGATCGGTAAATGCAGTGATTCCGATCCCGTCAAAACCGGCTAGTGCAAGATCCTCGGGAACTTTGACGGCAGCATTTTTGGCTTCCGCTAAGACCCCGAGGGCCATTAAATCATTGGCGCAAATGACCGCTGAAGGGAGAGGACCCAGCGTTACAAGCTTTTTAAAAGCGTTTTGGCCGGACTCCGGAGTGAAATCCCCATCAAGGACCCAATCTTCACGAACCTTAAGATTATATATTTTCATGGCAGCCCGGAACCCTTCTAAACGGTCGTTGGCATTACGGATGGAAGGCATTGCCTTTACAAAGGCAATGTGATGATGGCCTTTATGGATAAGATATTCGGTGAGCTGGTACATGCCGGTAAAATTATCGGTATCGACGTAACTGATGGCATTGCTGGCTGGGCGATTGCCTATGATGACACAGGGAATATTTTCCGACGAAATATTCGCGATTTGGGGGTGGTTTAAATCGGGGGTAATTAAAATCAAACCATCCACTTTCCCCTGGAAATATAAACGTAAATAGTCCACTTGGGGGTCTTCAGACCGGTAACTGGATAAAAGGAGATCCTGTTGATGGGTTGTGGTTGATTTTTCAACGCCTGCCATCAACAAATTATAATAATCGGTGGCATGTACTGTGACATTGGCCGGGGACGGAATAATGATGCCGATTGTATTGACAGTCTTAATATGAAGGGCGCGTCCGATATGATTAGGGTAATAATGAAGCTCTTTAATGGTATCAAGCACTTTTTGGCGGGTTTCTTCTTTCACGTAACCCTGGTTATTAATAACCCGGGACACAGTGATGAAAGAGACCCCGGCTTTTTTGGCGACATCCTGTTGCGTGACCATGGTTTCCTCCGATCAAATAGGGAAGGGTTTACACAAAATTATCATTTTCCGCAACCCTAGTCAAGTATTTTATCTTCACTTTGAATTTTAGAAAATTATTCAAATTGTCTTGAATATTTGTTACGGCAATGTTAAAATATGTTTACGTAAACATATCCATTGAAAAACTGAAAGGAAGGGTACTGATGAGACTAAGATTCGCTTTTTTAGTGGTTTTGGTTTTGGCTCTTCTTGGTTTGGTTTGGGGAGCAAATCAAGCAGTGATTGGAGCCGGGAAAAAAGTTGAACTGAGCATTTTTATTGATCATCCCCAGTTCAGAGAGATTTACTCCAATTATTTCAATCAATTCGTCAAAAAGTATCAAGCCCAAACGGGTACTACGGTGAAGATTAACTTTGAAACCCCGGCTACCGCAAATTCTCAACAGATTTTACAATCCCGGTTTGCTTCCGGGGATGCTCCCGATGTTTTTTTTATTCACCCCGGCAATACCGGCCCTCAGTACGATCAATCCGGTTATCTGGAAGATTTAAGCAAACAACCGTTTGTGAAGACTTTATATGCGAATGTGAAAAGCATTATTTCCTATCATGGCAAAGTAAAATGTATGCCTCTGGAGAGCGTTTGGTGGGGTTATGATTACAACAAGGATATCTTTGATAAAGTAGGAATTACCCCGGCATTGACGATTTCTCAGATGAAGGCGAATATCGAGAAGCTGAAGAACGCAGGTTATACGCCTTTCCTGTTATCTTATAATGAGGACTGGATTCCCCAACTTTTTAACTCTTTGCTGGTAGGGGCGCTTAACGAAACGAAGTACAAAGGTTTTGTGGGTAGGATGAATAAAGGAACCACATCCTTCTCCGAACTAAAGGAATATTTTGATATCATCGACTTGGCGAATGCCAATGGGAATACCGATGCCATGGATATCACTTCTTCCGGGGGCGCCGCCCAATTCGCCTCCGGCAAATATGCCATGTGGGTTCAGGGACCATGGATGGCCGAAGAAATCTTAAAAGCAAATCCTAAATTTAACTTGGCTGTTGCTCCGCTTCCCATCACCGACGACCAAAAACAGACGATGATTAATATTTCGGTTTCCAAAGGTTTATCGGTTTATAGCGGATCCAAGAATAAGAAAATTGCTTTTGCATTGTTGAACTACATGCTTGATGCCAAAGACTCGAATGCCTTGTATCAAAATTTGAAATTTAACCCGGTATCTTCGGTGCATACGTTTAAATATTATCCTTGGGTTGAAACTGCATTGTCCTATGTGAAAAAGGGAATGGGTTATCAGGATCCCCAGATGCCCAATACGGTAAAACAAGAAGTCGGCCGTCAGCTTCAACTTTACTATGTTAAAAAAGCAACTCGCGCCGATGTGGTTAAAGCTCTGGATAAAGCATGGAAAGATGGAGTCAATCATTAATTGCGGGTCTTGTTTTGAGGCATTGGCGCGTTTTAGTGCGCCAATGCTATTTATTTTAAGGTAACGGAGGATTGAAGCATGTCCGTAAAGTACAACGCTCAGAGCCGGCTCTCCTTTTTCATTTTTGTTATGCCGGCATTCCTTTTCTTCTTGGTGTTCATGGCCCTGCCAATGGTGGGGTCTTTGATATATAGCTTTACAAACTGGAATGGTATCGCACCATTTTTTAAGTTTGTCAATTTCCGGAATTATATCGAGATCTTCACCGAAGATGACCGCTTTAAAACTGCCACTCTTTTTACATTGAATTTCACCATGGTCATGGTATTGCTCCAAAATGGCCTGGCTTTACTGATGGCCAACTTGATTGCCAATTTAAAAGCGACCCGGAAGGTTTTTCAAACTGTTTTTTTCCTCCCGAATATGATCAGCGCCATCGTTGGGGCTTATATGCTAAAGTTCATCTTTTTAAAAGTGTTTCCCGAATTGGGTAAGCATTTCAGTTGGGTTGGTTTTTTGAACCAACAATGGATGGCCGATCCTTTTTTTGCATTTTGGGCGATTGTGTTTGTTTCGTTATGGGTGGGTCTGGGATATGTCATCATTATTTACCTTGCGGCATTAGCAACTGTTCCGAAAGAAATGGAAGATCAGGTCTTATTAGATGGACCAGGTCCGTTGCAGAAATTTTTCAGGGTGACTTTTCCCATGATTATGCCGGCCGTAACGATTTGCACTTTTTTGACCATCAATAATGCATTGAAGGCTTTTGATTTGATTTTTGGCTTGACCAATGGTGGACCCGGTTGGTCAACTGCCTCGATTAGCTTAAATCTTTTCTATGATGCGTTCAGTACTACAATGAGAATGGGGTATAGTTGCGCCAAGGCAATCATTTTATTTATCATAATTCTAACGGTATCATTGCTTCAAATCAATCTGATGAAAAAGAGAGAGGTGGAGCTATGAGCCTGGGCAATCAATTATTAGACGCCAAGCGATGGATTTTTAACGGGCGGTCTTTGAGTTTGCTATTTTTATTTTGTGCCGGCGTCTTGGTTCTTTTTCCTTTATTGATGGCTTTCGTCAATTCTTTTAAGACAACCGCCGAAATGAACCAAAATGTGCTGGCTCTGCCGAAAGTATTTAATTTAAACAATTATTTTACCGCTTTTGAGTCGATGCATTTTTTGAAATCGATGTTGAATACCTTTATCATTACGGTCAGCAGCACCTTTGGGATTGTAGTCCTCAGTTCGATGGCAGGTTATAAACTATCTCGAACCAAAACCGTTCTTAGTAATATAATCTTCTTTTTAATTATTTCTTCGATGATGATTCCCTTTTCGGTGATTATGATTCCACTGGTTAAAGTATCGGCGCAATTGCATATCCTCAACCGGATTTGGGGTGTAATCCTGGTTTATATCGGGGTTGGTATTAATATGCCAATCTTTCTTTATCACGGTTTTGTGAAAACCATCCCTCAAGAGATTGAAGAGGCGGCGTTGATTGATGGTGCCAGTGATTGGCAGTCATTTCAAAAGATTATTTTCCCGATGCTGCAGCCAATCAACATTACTGTTGCATTGTTGCAGATTATCTGGATTTGGAACGACTTCCTGTTGCCTTTGGTGTATATCTCCAATCCGAATAATTATACCTTGATCTTATCCACCCAGTCGTTCTATACGTTGTATAGCACCTCTTGGGAGCTAATCCTCGCCGGTAACTTCATGGCGGTCATTCCGGTTATCGCCGTTTATTTAATCTTCCAGAAGAATATTCAGGAAGGCATTGCGACCGGAGCACTGAAAGGGTGAAAGCGAGTGAGGGAGTCAACAACAACCCTTAAGGATAAATGAAAAATACAAGCAAAAGGGGCAGTTTTTTGATTTACTTTGGAGACAGCCCCTTTGATGGTGGTGAGAGTTATTCTTGAGTAGTATCTTGGGTTTGTTCAGGTGAAACATCGCTATCATCATTATCGGTATCAGCAGCGGCAGGTTGCTCTGTCGGAGCGGATTTGGCCGGATATTTTTGCAGGATTTTCACGGCAAAATAGTTACTGGGAAAAGGCAGGCCGGATACAATTTTCTCCATCTCCTCATGAGTCATGGTCTTTTCTTTGCCATGTAAAGCTTTGTTCAGTAATACGGCGGTTACAATATCTTCTTTTGCTTTGCGGGTTGCAACTCGTTCAATCCAGCCGCCTTTGGTCCGATTTTCACCGGTGGCCCGAATCCACGGGCCCTTTTCCTCGTCAACAGCCACAATATTTAACATTTCAAAAGCGCTGTTGGAATCGGCTAACAAGTCGGGGCGCTTATAAATTTTAACCGTCCGGTGAACCACGGCGACATAAGCTCCCTGAACCAAACACCAGGTACTGACGAATCCTTCGGTGCCATCGGAGAGCTTTACTTTGACATATTCGATTTTGGGATCCTTAGGATCTTTTTTGGGGCCGCTCGCAAGGATTACGGTTTCACCGACCGACAAAGAAGAAAGCCATTTGCTGGTTTGATTAGCCTCGGCGCGAATGGAGGCGGGAACGACGCAAACACCGTTTTTGGAGTAGTCGTCTTTCTCGTCTTTTCCAAAGACAGCGGTCGAACCAAGCAAAAAAACAATTGTCAATCCAAGCCATAAAGTTTTCAGTTTCAATTGAATCGTCCTTTCTATAATGAATACTTCCTTAAGAAATAATAATATTATATCATTAAAAAATCTAGGTTTTTATCAAAATTTTACTCAAAATGCTTTGAATTAAAAATTATGTCACCTGGGGATTCATGGAGAAGCAGAGAACAATATTTGCGGAAATTCATATAAGATCTTGATATTCTTGAAAAACAATTTAAAATTTAATATTAATATTGGCTTTCTATCAACACGGAATCGGTGGATATGCTCCCTAAGCGATTTGAATAAAGATGAAATCATAAGAAATATGTACGAATATGATTTTTAGCGGATTCAAACAAGAGAAATGATGTTACATCGCTCGAAATTAGGTTTACATCATGGAATGTCGGGATGATTATCATTGCCTTGGTTGTGAAATTTCAAGGTTTTTTTTGGAAAGGAAAATATTAGCCGGTAGAGAATTTTTACTATCATCAGGAAGGAAGTCCGCATAACGATATCCATGTTTCCAGTTTCCATTGCGGATGGATGGTTTGATTTGAATATTGAAATGAGGAATTTTGGGTGTTGACGATTTTGGTTGTTGATGATGAATACTTGGTAAGAACGGGAATTCGTGAGACGATTGCCTGGGAAGATCATGGCTTTACAATAGTCGGAGAAGCCTCTAACGGGAAAGAGGGTTTGCAGCTTGCGAGAACCCATCGTCCGGATATCATTATTACCGACATCCGGATGCCTTTTATGGATGGTTTGGAGTTTATGGCCAAACTTAAAGAGGAGGGAATGGACTCACGTATTATTGTACTTAGTGGTTATGGGGAGTTTGATTATGCCAGGGTGGCAATAGAAAACGGAGCTGTCTCCTATCTTTTAAAACCCATTGAAAATAAACAACTCATTGAAACCATCACCAAAGTCGGGGAAAAAATTACGAATGATCGAAACACCCTGGAATATTATCAACAATTGCAAATTGAACTGCCGGCCATAAAAAAACAATTTCTAATCGATTTAATTAATGGAGATCTTACCGCAGTCGCTGATATTCAGGCTAAAATGACTTTATTGCAGCTGCCGCTAACTGTAGAGGGCACTAACCTGATAGTTGTCATTAAGCTTGATGATTATAAAATGCTCACCCAAAAAATGTCTACGCAGACTTTAGATAAATTTCGGGAGATGATTTTTCATCATGCCAATCAAAGTTTGATGAAGGAGAATGATGATTTTCAAGGTTTGAATTTCGAGAAGAATCCAGGGGAATGGGTTGTTATTGTCCAGAGCCGTTCCATCGAGGAGCCGGTGACGGTTCTTAAGGAAAATTGCAAAGAACTGCTCACCAGATTAAAAGATGTTGAAGAAGCCGAATTTTCGAATCCGACTTTTTCTATCGGCATTAGTAATCCTCATCCTTCCATCCTGGAAATCAATAGCTCCTATAAGGAAGCTATAGCGGCTGCCGGCCATAAATTTATACCCGGTAACAACAGTGTGTTTGCTTTTACCGATAATGGAGTAGCTGATTGCCATGTTGAAATCAAGAAGGCAATTGCTTACATCCACGCCCGTTATGCCGAAAATAACATCACCGCCGAAACGGCAGCCAGAGAATTGTTTATCAGTCCGTCCCATCTAATGCATCTTTTTAAAGCCGAATTGGGAAAAACCTTTAACGATTCTCTGGTCGACTATCGGATTGAAATGGCCAAAGAGCTGTTAAAGGATCCTCAATACCGTATTTACGAGATCTGTCAAAAAGTCGGGTATACAGATACCAAGTATTTCAGTCAGTTATTTAAAAAGATTACCGGCATGAGCCCGAAAGATTATGTCAAAACGATTCTCTGAAGGACCCAAATAATGGATAAAATCATTCGATTCCTGCGTAAATTTCAGATTAAAAGACGGCTGGCCTTTTTTCTGCTGCTGGGCTTGTTGGTTACCTCCAATTGCATCTTTATCGGTTCGAAACTGATAGCCCAGGCGTTAATCAAGAATTACTTATATCATTACGTAGAGCTCACTCAAACGGAAACCGTTTCCAGTCTGGAAATGAACATCGATGAGGTCAATATGTTAGCGGTCAGGCTTACTGAGGATCGCTACATTTACCGTTTGTTTGACAACCGGCAACTGTCCCGCCCTGAGCGAGAACAGCGACTCCGACAGGAACTGGATAAACAGTTGATCCATAAAGATGTGGTAGGAGGCATTTTTATTGTCACCAGTTCTCGCGAAATTTACAAATATACTACGAATGTTCCCAATTTACCTTTACCGGAAGAACAGTATGGAAGGGAAATGCAATCCAATAAAATAACGGTATGGGGGCCGGTTGTAAAAGACCGGAATCATCATTCCTATATTGTGGTAGGGCGGAAATTCCGGAATTTCGTCACCGGAGAAACTATTGGCTCCCTGGTGATTTATATCCGGGAATCGGCCCTTTATGAGATTTACCGGAAAATTGTCCCCAGTTGGGGAGGGTATTCTTTTATTCTGGCCAATGATGAATATATCATTTCTCATCCGGAGAAAAACAAAATCGGGAACATCATCTTCGATTCCACAGTCTTTCATTCCTCAAAAAATTTTGATTATAAAATCGTAACGTACAACCAAAAAAAGTCCATTATTGCAGTTCACCGGTTAACCAGCCGGCTGGAAAACCTAGGCGTCAATTGGAAGATCATTAGTGTTATGTCGGAGAAAAAACTATTTGGAATCATCTCGGAAATAAACAGTATTGTCTTAAATATCGAGATTATCATTTCAATGATTGCCATTTTTCTGGCGATGTATATATCTTTTAATATCACCAGACCCCTGGCAAAGTTAAAAAACAAGCTGGACTTGATTGGGAAAGGAAAACCGAGTCTGTTATTTTCTGAAAAAGCCAATGATGAAATTGAATTGTTGGAGCAAAGTTTCAACAATATGGTGTTACGAATCGAGGAACTGATCCAAAAAAATAACTTGGAAAAGGAAAAACAGCGGGAATTGGAATTAACCGCATTACAGGCTCAAATTAATCCGCATTTTGTCTATAATACCCTTGACGCCATCGCTTGGATTGCCAAGTTAAAGAAACAAGGAGATATTGAGAGGATGGTCATGGCGTTAGCCACTTTTTTCCGGATTAGTTTGCATAAAGGCGATAAATTGATCACCCTGGCGGAAGAGATTCAGCTGGTGGAAAGTTTCGTGAGTATTGAACAATTACGTTTTCCGGACAAGGTTGAGATCACTTATGATATACCCGAAGAAATTAAAAATTGTCTGATCCCAAAGATCATTTTGCAACCTTTAGTGGAAAACGCGATCAAACACGGAATTAGCTTGAAAGAGGGTCAAGGGCATATTCGAATCAGCGGTTACCGGGCCGGTGGCGATTTGAAATTGGAAGTTCAAGATGATGGTGTGGGCTTTAGTCTTGATACCACCAATCGTAGAACGGTTAATAAGACGATTCAGCCAAGCGGGTATGGATTAAGAAATGTTGATGAGCGGATCAGGCTGGAATATGGGCCTGGTTACGGAGTTGATTTGAAGAGTGAAAGAACTAAGGGTACTATCGTAACCCTAACTTTAAAAGTCCGTAAACAGAGTAAATGAAGGGTTGCCAATTCACTGCCATGCGGATTCTCTATTTCTGACCCCTGGATTTATTCAAGGTAGGATGCTCATGGATCAGAGAAGACTATATTTTAGTAAACTTCTGCATTTTGGAATATAGTTCGCCTAACGGCAAAGATATACTTCTGGCCATGGCACAACCCAAGTAAATGACTCCCGCGATTAAGAAAGCATTGATCAATAACAGAAACAATGCTAGTTTATGAATCTGGCTTAAAATATTCGTCAAGGGTATGACTCTGATTACAAAATCCAATGAATGGGGTATCGGGTAGAAGATAATGATGTTTTGCCTGTTTTTCGTTATATAGGAATGGGTCTTTGCATTCAGTCTTTCCAGAATTTCTTTTTTTTCAGGGGTTGTTAATCGTTTACCGTGAGGTGTTCCCAAAATGCCCCGGCGGTTTGAATAAAGAAAAGTATTGGCATGAAATTTATCGCCGGGAAAATGGTCGTATAAAGAATCGATGGCAATATCAGTCATAAGTAACCCGGTTAACGAACCCTCAGGGGTATATATTTTTTGTACAAAGGTAAAAACACCGCTATAGAGATGGAGATTCAAAGTGAGATCCGTAATCCAGTAATCCCGCTGGAATCTGTCGTACCAGAGGCTTTTTTCTGGGTTATGAATGAACTTCGCGATGACCGGGTCTTTTAAAATCTGTTTTAAGTCTGGAGTCGAGTTGGCTGTATTGTTGGAAGGATTGGAAGGATAAAAAATTCCGTTCATTCCATACAATGCGAGGCCGGTGATGTTTAAATTGGAAGCTTGAATTGCATTGAGCTTTTCAATGGTTTTGAGAAATTCGACGCTGTTAACATGGGCTTGCCTTAAAGTATGGATAATTTCAGGATCGCTAGCCAGTAATTTGGAAGACTCGGTCGTCAACTCCAGAAACAAATCGAAATTGTTTTTTTGTTGCATGGCGGATTGGATAGCCAGTGGGATAAAACTATTTAAAATGTTTTTCCGGATAATGACATAGGTGACGATACTGGATAAGATCATACAAAAAGAGATGGTTATAACGATGGTTAGGACTATCTTTTTTTCTATTTTTTGAAACAAAACATCCCCTTCTTTTGCCAGCCATGAGCTAAAGCTATTGTAACATAAAAGTCACTCTTATTTAATAAGCAGTTTAACAAACCATTTAGCAGTGTAGCAACCTTCTATTTTAAAAATATTCAAGTTATAATCAAATTATTGAGACAAAGGGCATGAATACTAGAAAAAATAAAAAAGGGGGAGTTAAATTGTCAAAAAAGTTAATCATTTTATTACTTTGCTTGGCAGTTGCCGTTTCTGTCTTTTCCATTAATTTTACTTCGGCTGCCAGTAAAAAGGTGACCCTTGTCGTAGGCAACTGGCCAAGAGAGAATGAACCTGCAAGGGTAGCCGCATTTAAGAAATACCAAAAAATTATGGCAGAAAAATATAAGGTGGAGGTCATTCCGGATTACTATCAATATGCTGTTAGTTCTTTCCTTCCGAAAGCAGCAGCCGGGACCTTGCCGACCCTTTATAACAGTTGGTTTACTGAAACTCAGAAGATTGCGGAAAACGGCTATGCCGCTGATATTACCGCCCCAATGAAGAAGGCCGGATGGGATAAGGCTCTCAATCCACAAGTATTGCCGCTTTTGTCTTACAATGGCAAGATTTATGCTGTCCCGAATTATGGTTATGTCCAAGGCCTCGAATGTAACGTTCAGCTTTTCAAAGCAGCCGGTTTGGTTGATGCGGGCGGCGTTCCCAAAGCTCCCAAGACTTACGAAGAGCTGGCTGAAACCGCTAAAATTATCAAAGAAAAAACCGGAGCCGCCGGATTTGTTTTAGATACCAATAATAATACCGGTGGTTGGCATTTCATGAACATTGCCTGGAGTTTCGGTACGGTCTTTGAAAAGAAAGTAGTCGGCAAATGGACTGCTTCTTTCAATAGTCCCGAAGGTGTAGCCGCTTTGCAGTATGTCAAGGATTTAAAATGGAAATATAAGGTTTTACCGGAAACCACCTTGCTTGACTGGGCCAGTGGGCAACAAGTCTTAGCCACCAACCAAGGCGCGATGTTATTTTTCGCCGGTACGGAACACGACGGTTTTAATTTCCAGATTGATAATTACAAGATTAGCAAAGATAATATTGCTATGTTTAGCCTGCCCGCCGGGCCTAAAGGGAGATATTCTCTCATTGGGGGAGATACCTGGATGTTCGCTCCGAATGCAACCAGGGCACAAATTGAAGCCGGTTTAAAATGGGTAGAATTACTGGGAAAATCTCCGAAATTCACCGATGAAATTAAAGCAAATGAAATAGCCAATTTTAAAACGGACGTAGCCGGCAATCATGTAGTTGGTTGCAATTCTTTACAAATTTGGACCGATAAGGCATCCATTAAAGCCCGGAATGAACTGCGCGCAAAATATGTCAATGTGAACTTGGCGCTTTTCAAAGACTATAACGAAAGCAAAAATACTTATCGGGCTGAAGAACCCGTTGCCTGTCAAGAACTTTATAAAGCCCTTGATAAAGTCATCCAAGCTGTCCTGACCGATGCTAACGCTGATCCGAAAGCATTGCTTGATAAAGCGGCGGCAGATTTTCAAAAGGATGTCCTTGATAAGCAATAATTAACATCATCCATGAATATTTGATATGCAAATGGCGGCTTAAGCCGTCATTTGCATATCGGGAACAAAATAAAGAGAAGGTGGTTTCATTGTCATCACCACAACTGCTGATAGGAAAGGAACCGAATCGTTTCGGGAGTAAAATCTTTAAAAATGACCTTATCGCCTGGCTTTTAATGTTGCCGAGTTTATTGATGTTTATATTTTTTACATGGCAGCCGCTGGTTTCCGGGATTATTCTATCGTTTTTTCAGACCAAAGGTTATAACATCGTAAAATTTATCGGTTTGGGAAATTACCGGGATGTATTGACCAATTCTTCATTTAACACGGCTCTGTTAAATTCCCTTTCCTACACTCTATGGTCGCTGGTCATCGGTTTTACCTTACCCATTATTGTGGCAATTTTACTGAATGAAGTCATTCATTTAAACGGATTTTTCAAATTTTCATTTTATTTTCCGAGTATGATTCCAGGAATGGCTACTTTTTTAATGTGGGCATTTATGTATAATCCGGCTAAATGGGGTGTTTTAAATAATATTTTAACCAGTATCGCCTTACCGACCTTTGGTTGGTTAAATATACCCCAATATACGATCTTACTGATTGTAATCACCATGACATGGTCCGCTTTCGGAGGGACAGCGCTGATATATATGGCCAGTTTGCAGGGTATCAACCAAGAATTGTATGAAGCGGCTGCTTTGGACGGTGCAGGTTTTTTCCAAAAGATTCGCTATATAACATTGCCCAACATCAAGGGTGTAATTTTGCTGATGTTAATTATGCAAATTATTACGGTTTTCCAGGTTATGATTCAACCGCTTTCCATGACCGGCGGCGGGCCGAATGATGCATCTCTGTCCTTGATGTTGCAATCTTATTTATATGCTTTTAACTACATTAAGGCTGGTCCTTCCATGGCGGTTGGAGTGATTACCTTTCTGATTTTAATCATTCCGACATTTGCATACTTTATTTTATCCAATAAAGACCAAGGAAGCGAGGGACAATAATGTCAAAATTTTCAACCAAATCAAGCGGGTTGTTGACTGGTTTGGATTTTAAACGTCCCGGAAACAAAATATTATACTGGCTGATATTTTTGTTGATGTCCATTATCACAGTAATCTGCCTTTTCCCCCCGGTATGGCTTTTCGCCTCCAGTGTGAAAAACCTTCAGGAGTTATATTCGATGAATCCGACGCTATTCCCTAAAACATGGGAATTACAGAAAATCATCGATGTTTGGAAGCAGTTGCATTTTATTACGTATTATTTGAACTCGTTGGAACTTGCTGCGGGCGACATCCTGTTTTCGCTGGTATTCAATTCATTATTCGGTTTTGTTTTATCCCAGTTAAAACCCAAAGGAACTAACATTTTAATGGTTCTATTGCTTTGGACGCTTTTACTGCCCAATACCGTAAATATCGTCCCGGTTTATATGAATATCATCAATTTCCCGTTGTTGCATATTAATTTTTCCAATACGTTTTTTCCAATGTGGTTTATGTCCGGCGCCAATGCTTTTTTCACCCTTATTTTCAAAGGCTTTTTTGATGGCATTCCCCGTTCTTATACGGAGGCGGCGATGTTGGACGGATGTTCGCCGCTTAAAATCTTTTTAAAAATTTTCCTGCCCCTCAGTAAACCGGTGATGTTTGTCATTACGATATTAACTTTAACAGCGTCGTGGTCCAACTTTTTTTGGCCGTATATGGTTCTGACAAATCAGGATCTTTACACAGTCATGATCCGGATATTTACCATGATTCCCAGCGGTAATTCCGGTAACGGAATGGCCGTAGACTGGCAGATGCTGGCTATTGTTTATTCTATGATTCCACCCATTGTGGTTTTTCTGTTCCTTCAAAAATACATTATGCAGGGCGGTCTGACTTTAGGCGGGATTAAGGGATAGGAAAGCAATGGTCTACAACCATCAATCAGCAAAGCGTAAAGGAGTTTCAAGATGGCCAAAGTAGGGGAACGTTACTTAGAGGTGGATCCATGGACGGTGGTGGAGAGTTCTTTCCGGCCTGAAATGGGCCGGGTGTCTGAATCGATTTTTTCACTGGCCAATGAATATATGGGAGTCCGCGGATATTTTGAAGAAGGCTATAGCGGCGATGGGCTACTGGGAAGTTATTTCAACGGATTTTATGAAGAAATCCCGGTTGTCCAGCCGGCTACATATAAAGGGATGATCACAAAATCCCGTTTTATGGTAAATACCGTTGACTGGCTTTATACCAGGATTCAATTGGACGGTGAGACTCTTGATCTCGCCAAAAGCAAATACCTGAACTATCAGCGGATATTAGATTTCCGGAACGGCACTTTGTACCGTGAATTGATTTGGCAAACCCAAAACGGCAAATCGCTTAAAGTAGCTTTTTGGCGTTTCTTAAGTATGGTTGAGCCCAATTTAGGGTGCCAGCGGATTACTTTGACTCCCCTGAATTTCTCCGGCCCGGTAAAAGTTCGTTTGGGCTTGGATTTAACGCCACTGCACGAAGGAATGGCCCGAAATTTTTGGAATTGTCCGCAAAAGCAACAAGTGGATAATATCATTGCAATCCTGGGGAAAACCAACTGCCTGGGGCATCAGCTTTTCTCAGCTTTTGCCGTAAAGCTTGACGGGGCTGCCAAGACCCAATTGGTTGAGGAAGAGAAATATATTGGATTGGATTTCTTCATCGAATTATCGGAAGGAAAGTCCATTGACGTTGATAAGATTGTAACCAACTATGTAGATAAAAACCAGAATACGCAAGGCCCGGAAGTATGGGAAACAGGAATGAAATTAGCGCTTAAAAATCAAGCTCTCACGTTTAAGGCGGCTTTGGAACAGCATACTTCATATTGGTCTGATGTATGGAAGACTTCGGATATCACGATTGAAGGTGATACGGAGAATCAACAAGGTATTCGGTTTTGTATTTTTCAACTTTACCAAACTCTTCATGGCGCCGATTCCAACTCAAATATTGGAGCCAAGGGACTTACTGGCGAGGCTTACAATGGACATACCTTTTGGGATACCGAAACCTATTGTTTGCCTTTTTATATGTTCAACAATGTAAAAGCGGCCCGTAATCTGCTTGAGTTTCGTTACCGGACCTTGCACGAGGCCCAGGAAAGAGCCAAAGCCTTGGATTGTCAAGGGGCTTTTTATCCAATTGCCACGATTGACGGGAGTGAAAGTTGCGGTTTATGGCAACATGCCAGTTTGCAGCTGCAAGTTGGTTCAGCGGTGGCCTATGGGATTTGGCATTATACCAAGATTTGTAGTGACGATGATTTTCTTTATCACCAAGGAATCGAAATGCTGGTTGAGATCAGCCGCCTCTTTGCCAGTCGCGGACAGTGGGGCCAAAGGACCGGACAATTTGGCTTTTATGGAGTGATGGGACCTGATGAGTTTCAGCTCATGGTGAATAATAATTGCTATTTAAATTTTATGGCCCAAAAAACCTTTGAGTTCGCACTGGAAACTTTGAAAACGATGGAAACATCTCATCCGGAGTTTTTGTCGGAGTTGCAAAAAAAGAATCATTTGGGAGCCGGTGAATTGGAAAACTGGCGTCAGATGAGTGCCAAAATGTATCTTCCTCAAGATCCAATCACGGGGGTTTATGAACAACATGATGGCTTTTTCGATATGCCTCATATTGACATTCAAGAAATTCCGGCAAATGATTTTCCATTATATCATAACTGGTCTTATGACCGGATTTATCGTTGGGACATGATTAAGCAACCTGACGTGCTGATGTTTATTTTCCTCTATAATCAGTCGTTTTCTCCGGATATCAAGCGGGCTAACTACGAATATTATGAGCCCCGTTGTATCCACGAATCATCTTTATCACCCTCCATCCATTCGATACTGGCGATGGAGCTCAACAAAAACGAAGAAGCATACGACTTCTTCCAATTTGCAACCCGGATGGATTTGGACAATTATAACCGGAATACCCGGGAAGGTTTACATACGACTTCTATCGCGGCTGCCTGGATGAATATCGTTTATGGATTTGGCGGAATGAAATCCGATGGCGGGAATCTGGTGTTTAAACCCGGTATCCCAAAGCAATGGCGTTCATACAGCTTCCGGGTGTCATTTCATCAGGCGGTTTTGTGGGTGAAGGTGGATCAAGAATGGGCCGAGTTTATCGTGCTCAACGGACCTGCAGTACCGGTGGAGATTTACGGAAGACTTTATACAATCGATTTTAATGGCATCAAGCTTGCAATACCGAATTGAAAAAGGAGAATGTTCATGTTACCTTTCCAAGCGGCCATCTTCGATTTGGATGGTGTGATTGTCGATACTGCAAAATACCATTATTTAGCCTGGAAGAAATTAGCCGGAGAACTCGGTTTTGAATTCTCCCCTGAACATAATGAACGATTAAAAGGAGTCAGCCGGATGCAGTCGCTGGAAATTGTGTTGGAAGTCGGCGGCATCACTACAGCGACCCAGTCCCAAAAAGACCAATGGGCCAAACAAAAAAACGAATGGTATCTGGAATATATCCGCAAAATGACTCCTTTTGAAATATTACCGGGAGTGATTTCTTTTATCTATTTTCTGCGGGGTAAAAATATTAAAATCGCCCTCGGTTCAGCCAGTAAAAACGCACCCTTGATTTTGGAAAATCTTCACATCCAAGATCTATTTGATGAAATCATTGATGGAAATCAAGTTGCCAAGGCCAAGCCGGACCCGGAGGTTTTTTTGCGGGCTGCTCAAAAACTCCAGATTCACCCATCTTTCTGTGTGGTTTTTGAAGATGCGGCCGCCGGGATTGAGGCAGCTCATAACGGTGGCATGATGGCGGTCGGGCTTGGTGATCCCTGTATATTAAACCAGGCTGATTTGGTTATCAGCGATCTAACTAAGTTAGATTATAATTTATTAACCGGGGAAACAACTCCCAGCCGGTGGTTATTGTCTGAAGAGACTTTTTTCCGGGATCATATCGAATTAAACGGCAGTAAGTTTTTGCTGAGTAATGGTTATATGGGTTACCGGGGAACCATGGAGGAGTACGGCAAAGCAGAACAAGTGGCATGTACTTTGGCGGGAATATTCGATCAGGTGGGTAATGGCTGGAGAGAGCCGGTTAATGCACCCAATGGCTTCTATACATTGTTGTATTGCGATAATCAACCTTTGCGGGCAAATCAAAAAGAACCACCCAAGCATCAACAAGTTTTGGACTTACACCGGGCAATTCATTACCGTGATACTACATTTCAAATGGGTTCTCAAGAGATTTCCGTTCATATGGAGCGTTTCTTAAGTCTTGATCAGGTTCACCTGATGGTGGTGAGATGCCGGTTTCATTGTCTAGAAGCCTGTCAAATAAAAATAGAGACTGGAATTGATAGTAATGTATGGGATATCAATGGTCCCCACTTTAAAACCATTCATTATGAACAGCTGGAAAAGCTTCTAATAGCCGAAGCGGTTACCAATGAAGGGGATACTGTCGTGGTAGCTGAATTCTTACATTGCATCGAGGGCAACGGAGAAGTTATCTTTCAGGAGCAGGGCGTGTTTCATCAAGTCCTTTTTCAAGCGGAACCGGGCCGGGAATATTGTTTCGAAAAATATGTTTCCATTTATACCGGCAAGGATGGCAATATTCCCATAAAAGAAGCGGCAATCCGTGCGGCTTGTGAGGGTTTTAGAACGGGTTATGATAAGTTATCGATTCGTCATGCCCAGCTGTGGCATGAACGTTGGTTGCTATCGGATGTAGAGATTGACGGAGACGAAGAAGCCCAATTTGCACTGCGATACAGTATCTATCAGTTACTGGCAGTGGCTCCGACTCATAGTGACAAACTATCGATTCCGGCAAGGGGATTATCCGGACAAACATATAAAGGAGCGGTTTTTTGGGATACGGAAATGTTTATGTTGGATTTCTTCATTTTCACCCAGCCGGAACTGGCCCGAAATATTTTGAAATACCGCTATTATGCTTTGGAGGGGGCCCGCAAAAAAGCCGCCGAATATGGTTACAAAGGAGCGTTTTATGCTTGGGAAAGCCAAGAAAACGGCGAAGATGCCTGCACGTTGTTTAATGTGACCGATGTATTCAGCGGACGGCCCATGCGGACCTATTTCCGGGATAAACAAATTCATATCAGCGCGGATGTGGTGTATGGAATTTGGCGCTATTATAAAATGACCGGCGATACCAGCATCTTATATGACGGAGGCGCTGAGGTCATTTTGGAATGCGCCCGTTTTTACTTATCCTATGCTTATTTCAAAAAGGATAAAGGGCGATATGAAATTTTAGACGTAACCGGTCCCGATGAATATCATGAAAGGGTTTCCAATAACGCTTTTACTAATTTTCTAATTAAGCATTGTTTAAAAGTGGCTTTAGAAGTTTTAGAGATTTTAAAGAGGGAAAATCAATCATTTTATGCTCGCTTGATTTCCGGTCTCCACTTTGAACAAGAGATTTCAGCCATTGAAGAAATGTTGGAATTGTTATATATTCCCGTTCCCGATCGTGATACCAAGATTATTGAACAATTCGACGGTTATCTTAAGCTTGAGGAAATCTCTTTGAGTGAGCTCAGAAAGAAGGTACAATCACCGAAGGAATATTGGGGCGGCGGAAACGGTATCGCAACCATCACGCGCATTATTAAACAGGCTGATGTGGTTTTGCTATTGAATCTGTTTAAAAAAGAATTGAATCGGGAAATTAAAAAGGCTAACTGGGAATTTTATGAACCCCGGACTGAGCATGGTTCCAGCCTAAGTCCTTGCGTTTACGCGATGGTGGCCACCGATATCGGAAAACCGGATTGGGCGTATCCTTATTTTCAAAAGACTGCTACCATTGATCTGACGGGTGATTACAAGCGATATGTCGGTACCCTGTACATAGGGGGAACTCATCCGGCAGCCAATGGCGGTGCCTGGATGGCTGCAGTCGGTGGCTTCGGCGGGCTTAGCTTTGATGGCGTCAAGGTAGGAATCAAACCGAAACTTCCGGAACAGTGGAGAGCTTTAAATTTTCATTTAACTGCCCAAGGTCAGGTGTTCCAAGTGAGCGTATCCAAAGAGCAGCTTAGGATTAGTGCCGCTGCGACAAATACCCGGAAAGTCTCGTTTGATCTTGAAGACGCCATATTTGAAGTCGATCCCGGGCAACAAATATCATTATCCCAAAAATGAAGGTAAAATAGAATATTTTTTGGAGATTTTTCAATATTAAGCCGTCCCAAAAGAAAATGAATCGATCAAGATTGCGTATATGCTGATCTATTGATAGATTGAGCAATATATCATATCTTATTGATTTTAAAGCCTTTTGGGACGGTTTTTATTGCTATAGCACGATTGAAAGCTTCCGGTAGAGAAGGAATTAAAAACCCTTGCATTTTTGTAAAAAAACATTTTATATGAAATTAAGATGAATTTGACATTTAATGTCGAAATACTTATTTTCAGAAAATGTAATTGATTTGGACGCAAGCGGAGGAAATCCATGAAACAAAAGACGATCGTTGGTGAAGTTCGAAGAATCCAAATCCTTAATCTTGCAATTTTTGGATTATTAACCTTTTTGTTGACAACTCTTTTTGCTTGGAACCAATTTTTAAATGCCATGAAGTATCGTTTGCTGGAAATAGACAAAGTACTTGGAGTCATGGTCCAAAGCAATCGGCCTTTGATAACCCAATACCTGCAATCCAGTGATAAAGCTCAAATCCATCCCTTGATTTTTCCGGCATATCAACAAATTCTGCTTGAATATCCGAAAACATTTATTTTTGGTTTCTATTTGCCAGACCTTGATTGGGTAATCATCGAAAGAGTTCAGCGCCAAATGAATCTTAAAAAATATATGGGCCTTCCTTTCGATGAACCCGAAAAAAAATTTTGGCTTTCACCTGGAACATCCCATTATGGATTTTTTTGGTCAAGGGTGAATAAAACTTGGGTATTCGGGTGTGGTTATTCAATCAATTTTGATCGTCATCAGGCGGGATATACTTTTGCCTTCATTACGCTTTCGGATTTGATCCGGTTATACGCTACAATTGGTTGGGGGATTTTCGCTATCGTAACCGGTATTTGTTTGTTTTGTTTGTTGCTATTGAAGCGCTTTAACCGGAATATCCGTAGAAATACCGATCAATTGATGCTCCTAAATTCCCATCCGCGATTCGATTTTATCGAATTTCAAAAAATCGCTTTTGAGTTTTGGTTGAATCATCAAAGGCGTCAAAGTATGCTGGCCAATTTACCCTGGGGATATCTTTTGATTCATCCATCCGGGAAGATTGTCGATATCAATGATAATGGCTTATCATTAATAGGCTCGGATAAAAATCAAATCATTGGAACCGATATTCAAAAATGGTGTCCGAAAATATCCATCCCAAAGATTATCGAAACCCAATCCCTTGTTTCGGAGGAAATTCTTTTTTTGTCACTCTCAGGGAGTTTTAAGCGATACTATACGTATTCATTTCCGATGGTATTATCCTCAGGAGAGGAGGGGGCCATGATATGGCTCCTGGATAGAATGGAGCAGGTAAACGCCCAAAAAATTATCGAGGAATCCACCGTTAAAATCGGAAATATCCTGGAAAGCATTTCGGAAGCTTTTTTTGCTTTGGATCAAGATTGGCGTTTTACCTATATGAATCAAGCGGCGGAAGATGTTTTATTTGGGAAAAAGAAAGAAGAATTAATCGGGAAGTCGGTTTTCAGTGCATTCTCAACAAATATTTGTTTAAATCATTATAGTAAATTTGCCCAAGTCATGAAGGAACGGACTGCGGCCTGTTTTGAAATTCCTTATGCCGATAACGGAACCTGGGTCGAAGTTCGGGCCTATCCTGCTACCGATGGCATCTCGGTTTTCGTTCGAGACATCACCGAACGAAAATGGGTTGAGAAGACTACGCAACAACTGGCGGCAATTGTTGAAACCTCGGAAGATGCAATTTTCAGCATGACATTGGAAGGCAAAATCAGCAGCTGGAATTATGGAGCTCAGAAATTGTATGGTTATACCGCTGAAGAAGCGATTGGCAAAATGTTTCTGCTGATCATCCCGGAAGATATACAGGATGGGGTAGAGAGAACCTTTCAAAAATTAACCCGGGGTCAGCTTTTTGAAGATAATCACACGTCCCGGGTCCGGAAAGATGGAAGTATTATTTATGTATCCATCAAATATTCATTGATTCAGGATGCAACCGGTAACATTGTTGAAATCTCCTCAATTCACAGGGATATTACGGAACGGATTCACTCTGAAGAGGCTTTGGCCAAAGAGCGGGAGTTGCTGATGGTTACGCTGAATTCCTTGACCGAAGGGGTTATTGCAACAGACGGGCAAGACCAGATTTTTTTAATCAATGAAGCGGCCTCCCATTTAACCGGTTATTCTCAGGCTGAAGCGATAAATCAACCCATAGACGAAATTCTTTATATTATTGACGATAAAACCAGCGAACCGATTACCCAGATTACTTCTTTCAGTACATCGCAAAATCACAAGCTGGCTCAAAGTTTAATTTTAGTGACCCGAAATCTCAATGAAGTTTTAATTTCCGTTCACAGTTCTCCCATTAAAACCTCCACCGATATTATTGGAGCGGTCATTGTTTTTCAGGACATATCCGAAAAATTTAAGGTCGAGCACGAATTATTTAAAACCGATAAATTGGAATCCCTTGGTATTCTGGCTGGCGGCATTGCCCATGATTTTAATAATATCCTGGCCGCTCTTCTTTCCAACATCCAACTGGCGCAAATGAAATACAACAGAAAAGAGGATATCAAAAAATACCTGCAGGATATGGCGGACTCAACCCACCGCGCCAGCGACCTGACCCGGCAATTACTGACATTTTCCAGGGGGGGCGCGCCGGTCAAAAAAGCGGCTTCTTTGGGAGAACTGATTCGTGATACTGCGGAATTTGCGCTCCGGGGCTCCAAAGTAAAAGTATCCTGTGAAATTTCGAAAAACTTGTGGCCGGTCGAAGTGGATACGGGCCAAATCAGTCAGGTTATCTATAATCTGGTCATCAATGCCAAACAGGCCATGCCCAGAGGCGGCGTCATCAAAATAACCGCCGAAAACATGGTCAACGACTCCGGTAACCGGTTTGATCCCGGAAATTATATTAAAATAGCCGTAAAAGACCAGGGGGTCGGTATACCCAAAGAAAACCTGGGGAAAATATTTGATCCTTTCTTCACCACTAAAAAAGAAGGTTCGGGTTTGGGCCTTTCCACATCATACTCCATTATAAAGCGCCATGATGGATATCTTGAGGTAGAGTCGGAAGTGGGTCTGGGTACGACCTTTTGGGTTTACCTGCCGGCATTAAACCAAGCCGTCATTTTGCCGGAAGGCGATAAAGAAATTGAAGTAACAGGCGGACCGTTAAAAATTTTATTGATGGATGACGAAGAAATCATTTTAAACTCCGTAGCCGAGATGCTGGAGCTATACGGACACAAAACAATGTCCGCCAGAGACGGAGCCAAGGCTATCGAAATATATTGCCACGCATTGAAAGAAGGAACTCCCTTTGACGTGGTCATCATGGACCTGACTGTTCCGGGAGGCATGGGAGGGCAAGAGGCCATTTCCCAACTGCGGAATATCGATCCCCATATTCGGGCTGTCGTTTCAAGCGGTTATGCCAATGATCCCATTATCTCCAACTTTGAGCGGTTTGGTTTTAGCGGTGTGGTGATCAAACCTTACCGGTTCGACGAGTTAATCAAGGTCATCAATCAAGTGGTTCAATCCAAGCAATTGCCGTTGAAACTGGATTTTTAGCCGGGCGCTTTGGTGGAAGACAGGTACATGGAGTGAAGCAGTGTCGAGCCCGTTTCCGTCTTGAAATATTTGTGGCCAATGCTCTCAACCGCTTCCCGGTCCAGTTGGTCCTCAAATATATTCACCAAAAAATCAGCCTCGACCAGGATTTGAAAATCCAAGCCGTCGATTTTACCATAACTGTGGTGGTTTCCAATAAGGAAGCAGACTCTTTCGGCAACCGCTGAGGGTATGCCCGACCTTTTAAGAATTTCATCGGCAATAGGCGGCCCCTCGATTTCTTGATACCTGCCGGAGGTGGAATTGTATTTCCGTTCGGCTTCCCTGATACCAATGTCGTGTAAGATGGCCGCATAAAGGAGAATGGTTTTTTTCTCATCCGAAACCTGTTCCATACCGGAGAGAGTAGCCGCAAATCCATACACTTTCAATGCATGGTTGATCCGGCGGACATCATTTTGAAAATAGGCAATCATTTCATTGATAATCATTTCAATCATTGCAAGCTCTCCCATTTATACGATACTCATTTTTTTAAGCGCTTCCAGATCCAATAGTTTAAAAGAAGTTAAATAATAATCAATAACGCCTTCATCTTTCATTTTCCCCAATTCCCTCGACATCGAAGGGCGGGAAACATTCAGAAATTCCGCCAATTCATTGCGGTTTAACGGTAAGCTGAAACTCTTTTCCTTCGTTCTTTGATGTTGCTCCAATAAGTAGCTGGCTAATTTGGCGCGCATGCTTTTGATGGTGAGATATTCAACTTTTTTATTGAGAAATAACGCCCGTTCCGATATGATCCGCAAAAAGTTCTGAATCAACACCCGATGCCAGGAACACATTTTCGGGCATTCGCCAATAATTTTTTCCCGCGGCAGGAATAAAACCCGGCATTCATTTTGAGCTTCAACTGTGGCGGGCCATTTTGTGTGAGTGGAAAAGGCGATAACTTCTCCGAAAAGTTCTCCTGGGGCGGCCATGGTCATGACCATTCTGTTCCCGGCGGCGTTTTCTTTACTAACCGAAGCTGTTCCCTGTAACATCAGGCCCACTTCTTTACAAATATCGCCCGACATTACGATCAATTCGTTGGTGTGAAATTTTCCCACTCTGGCTTGAAAGCATTGCAGGATAGTGTAAATTTCTTCTTTTTTCAGTCCATGGAATAAAGCTGTTTGGAGTAAAACTTTCCTATATGGCTCAAACATCGTTCACCTTCAAATTTTTTTTGTATCCCCGGCTACCGACTTCCGTTATCAATTATAATACAATTTCCCCATCGAAGCAATCGAACTGAACTTCTTGAAGGGGGAATGGCGGGAAAATCCAAGAGGCTCTAAAATACTTAAATCATAAATAAGGGGGATCATTCATGTCGAATATGTTTTGCTATCAATGTGAACAAACTGCGGGTGGCAAAGGATGCACTAACGTTGGGGTTTGCGGAAAGAACGGGGAGGTTGCCAACAAACAGGATGAATTGACCGCTGCGATGATAAGTCTTGCCAAAGCGGCTCCTGGCGGCAAAGGAGGAAAAGAAACCGATGAATTGATGATGCAAGGCCTTTTTGCCACAATCACCAATGTTAATTTTGACTCCGGCCGGATTGATGGGCTTATTTCCGGGGTTATGGCCCAAAAAGCAGCCTTGGGAGGGGGCGAGGACTTTCCGGCTTCGATGTTATGGTCCGGCGATACCGATATCATATCCCTGCGGTCCACCTTGCTTTTTGGGATGCGCGGAATGGCTGCATACGCATGGCACGCCTATGCTCTGGGCAAGCAAGACCCGGAAGTCACCGCCTGGTTTTATAAAGGATTGAAAGCGCTGGGGGAAAGCCATCAGCCGGAAGAATGGCTCAATTTACTGATGGAGTTCGGCCAAATAAACCTTAAGTGCATGGCTTTGCTGGATGGAGCGAATACAACAGCTTACGGGCACCCGGTTCCAACCAAGGTATCCATGAAAGTGGAAAAAGGCCCCTTTATCGTGGTCAGCGGGCATGATTTGCTGGATTTGGAACAATTGCTTGAACAAACCAAAGGCAAGGGAATCAATATCTATACCCATGGTGAAATGCTGCCGGCCCACGGCTATCCGGGACTCAACCGGTATTCTCACCTGAAGGGCAATTTCGGCACCGCCTGGCAGAACCAACAGAAAGAATTTGCGAATATTCCGGCCCCGGTTCTTTTTACAACCAATTGTCTGATGCCGCCTAAAGAAAGCTACGGCGATCGGGTCTTTACTACTTCCGTGGTGGGTTATCCCGGGATCAAGCATATTGATGAAGGGAAAAACGGGGTAAAGAATTTTGCGGGATTGATCCAACAAGCTCTGGAACTGGGTGGTTATCCGGAAGATAGGGATTTCACAGGAATCAACGGCGGCAAAGAATTATTGACGGGGTTTGCCAGAAACACAGTTCTTTCCGTAGCCGACAAAATCATCAACGGAGTGAAGCAAGGCGCGATCAAACACTTCTTCCTGGTGGGCGGGTGTGACGGAGCCAAGCCGGGACGTAATTACTATACGGAATTTGTTCAAAAAGCCCCTCAGGATACGGTAATCTTGACTTTGGCCTGCGGTAAATTCCGTTTCAATGACTTGAATATCGGAGAAATAGGCGGGATACCGCGGATATTGGATATGGGGCAATGCAATGATGCTTATTCCGCCATTCAGGTGGCCTTGGCTCTTGCGAACGCTTTCGATTGCGGAGTCAATGAACTGCCCTTAACGCTGGTCCTTTCATGGTACGAGCAAAAAGCGGTATGTATTCTTTTGACCTTGCTGGCGCTGGGAATTAAGAATATTTATTTGGGGCCGACATTGCCGGCATTTCTGTCGCCCAATGTTTTAAATATCCTGGTGGAAAAATTCAGCATCAAGCCGACAAGCACTCCCGAGAAGGATTTACAAGCAATTTTGGGGTAAGGAACAGCTGCTTTCACTTATGTATAAAAAACAATCATGAACAGGGCGACAAAAGTTGTCCTGTTTTTTTTTGTATTTGAAAACCACCGGATAAGCCGGTGGTTCCAAAAAGGCTATGCCGATGAGTAGAAAAAAGGAATCCCCTCTTGCTAAAATAAATGAGGAACCGCATAAAAAGCAAAGGGGGATATCCAATTAGAAATTAGGCGAACCCTAAGCCGCCCTTTATAGTGCCAAATGGATGCTCCATCAATTCCTGCCGCCTTTTATAGAGCGGCATATTTGCCTTGGTATTCCTATCTATTTCATCAGCATAACACTGAAACGGGCGGTCGAATATACAACGATAATGGTCAGTCGTACATCGGGATTTTATAGGGCAATTTTTGCAGACAGGTGGATTACAATAGCGCGTTCCCGGCGTTTTGGAGGATGGTCTGCGCATTTTTACATAAAGGGAATGACCTTGTGGACACACATATGCATCTTGTTCGGCATCATAGTGAAATTGTGTTTTTGCATAGCCTTTACTGGCAGCCGATTTTTCATTCGCAAGCCCTTGTCTGTGTGACAAGAAGGGCTGTAAGGATATTTTACGGTATGATGAAAACTAAGACGGCATACAAACCGTTTGAAAAGTTAGTAGGATGTTGTCGGGAATTATCATTATGGTAAAATAGAGTTGTAAAAAATGTAAATAAGCTTTTGTAAAAAGGCTTCATATAGAGCAGGCCTTTTTGGGGTTAAGGAAAACCGTAGGATAATAACAGAGTATAGACCTTCTATAATGCGGGAGTAAGTGAGGTTGTTGATGAAAAAATAGGCAGTATCCGGTTAATGCCAGATTCATGACCATAATCACCTCATGGGCAAAGGGGACCAAGTTATTTATGACACTAATCAAATGAGTGCACAACGAAAAATGCTTGAAGCTGGAGATGGTATTCATGCGGTTACTATCTTCAGTGACAAGCCAGGTATAATATTTGCCTGAAAATATCCAATTATCGTATGAAAAAGGCAATGTACTTTTGGATTATGTACCTAATGTTTTATCTTGGCTAATATGTTCTAATAAAGTTATAGACTTGCTCAATAAGATAAACATTATTGAGATACAATGTTTTCCAGTTGAAATTTTTAAGAAAGGAATTAAAGAGGAACCTTGTCTTGTTACTGTTGTCAATGTACTTGAATCAGTTGCAGCAATGGATTTGGAGAAATCTGACTATGTTTCGTGGGAAGATGACCCAAAATATATCAAATTTATCAGGAAAATTGTTTTAAATTCTGATGCTTCATATAAGAACCTGGATATGTTTAGATTGGAAGAAAGTAAGAATTATATTATTGTTTCTGAACGAATCAAGGAGGAAGTTGAGAAAGAAGGATTACGTGGATTTGGATTTACCCTTCTTGAGTTTGCTTGATAATGTATACACTACAGGCGGTTATCTCAAAAGAGTTAGCTGCCTTGAAGCAAATTGCCGAAAAATATGTATCCTGATGTAAGTTCTCCAAGGCATTTTCAAGAGGCTAATAAGCAATTATATGAGGCTTTTTAAAAGAATTCAAGGTTTGCACAACAAATGGAAGAGTTATACCCCGGAATTAATACAGGAGTTGAGCCAGGAGCAAGAGGAGCTTTTTCACGTAAACCTCCAACTGATGATGTTACTTGACATCATCATCCTAACCGAGAAGGAGTAATGCAATTAATTGGGGTAAATTACCTATTAGAGATGGAAGGTGAAGCCACATATGATATTAACGAAATGGAAATAAAGGAACTTAGTGAAGAAGACTTTTTGGACGAATATGACTCCGTAGATATTGAAAATGAAGATATTAGAGGATGTTGTTCTCAGGTTATGCGTTACAACATATTACCTAATGGAGATAAAAATCCGATTGTTGAATTTGAAGAAGCATTATATGAATTAACACTGGATTACAACCTTATATTTTATATTTTGTGGCCACTTGGAAAAGTTGAAGATGTAGAAATTCCATATAAGGCTTATGTTAAACTATGGAAAATGGAAATCAAACCTTACATAATAAATAAAAAGCTATTAGTTATTGTAAGGTAGGAATATTATATGTGTGTATCTTTATATACGATCAGGAGGTTGTCAACGAAGTGAATGAAGTTTTCTGCAAACAGCTTTCTAGGATGATTTAACGAGAGGTATGGAGGCCTAAAGTCAGCGTTCATATTTAAGCGAAATATATAGTTCGGGAAGCAGACAAATATTTTGAATATTTAGGACATGATATTTTTGTACTGCCTGTTTATTGGACGCCTATGCCGCAAGAAAAAATTTAATTGATGATCGGATGGTTAAAGTGCTTTTGGAGAATGAATTTGCATCTTGAAATGGGTTGGGACAGGGTTCTCCTTATCCGATCATTAAATGTGAGAAATTTGGGATCAAAGAGTGTAAGTGGTACAATCAACTAAGTTTGAAAGAACTATTTGACCCGTTTACGGTCAAGCCAGTAAAAACAAGCAAGAAAAAATAAGCCCCTTTGAGGGGCAGCTTGTGAAAGGAACGCGGTTGGCGGGCTTTGTTTCGAAAAGTCTTAAGACTTATGTACAAACCACCCGTATTACGGTTGGTCATGACTTTGATATAAATCAATAGATAGCTGATAGCTCACTACATCCAAATAATCTGCTGAATTAATTTTATAATTAGATAGTAATTTTCGGGCGTTTTTTGGCGCGAACCGCTGAATAAAATTTTTTCTCTGTAATTCAAGATACTTGCAGGAAAATTTTATAAACCGTTGAAAAATAGAACTGAAATATAACTAGGGAACCACTGATTAAAACAGAACAATTCAAGGGATATCCTGGAACATAACTAGGAGATATCGTATAATAAAGGTAACAAAATCAAGGAGAACTCCATGAAACAACAAACTTTCAGCGATATG
>JAEVYU010000040.1 GCA_023392595.1 Bacillota bacterium
GATATTTCTGCTAATGTTTGCCACAAGATCCGTAAATTTATTGATTGTCAACTTCGTAATTGGTTTATGGGTTTACCCATGTATATCAAGTGTTATTTACCCAATTCGTTCTGCGAAAGTTGAGTTAAAAGAAATGTATAAGTAAAATCGGAATTTCCGCTCTCCGCCTCCTGATATTTATCCATAGGAGTTTCCGTAACTTTGGCCATCTCTTCGGCGGAAATATTGAGAATCTCCCGCATGCCTTTAATTCGCTCGGCAATCTCCTTAATATGCGTCTCCATCATGTCTCCTCCTTTTCAAACTTCATGGATCGAAGTAAAAAATGTATGACATAAATATTGTCAGCCACAAATTATTATATATTTGATTTTAAATAAAGCAATACAAAAAAATTTTTATTCATTAATTATTTACGGGTGCAACGAAAAAAAGTTGAAAGTAATTAAAAATCCAGAAGTTCTTGGCTAAAAATCAAGAATTTCAGTTAAAATTGAACATGCTATCAACTTTTTAAGATTTGTTTCATCTACCGGCAGGTAAAATAAACGCCGAAAACGAATTGGGATAATCAATGGGCGAGGTTGTCCAAGTCCATTCAATGACTGCGGAAATTAATGGAGTAGAGAAATGTTAATTATCGGAATAACTGGAGGAACCGGTTCGGGGAAATCCACTGTGGCCGAGGCTCTTCAAAGAGAACTCGGTTCGAGTAACGTGGCTTTAATCTCCCAAGACTCTTATTATGCGGATTTAGCAGATTTGCCCTTTGAAGAACGGGCTAAACGGAATTATGACCATCCCGATGCCTTTGAAAATAATCTTTTAATTAAGCATCTTAATCAAATCCGGAGGGGTAAAACTATTGAAGTTCCGGTATACGATTTTTCGCAACACGCCCGGACTTCAAAGAAGATCCCGGTAACTCCCCACCCGGTCATTGTGGTGGAAGGAATTTTAATTCTGACCGAACCGGTGCTGCGAAACACATTTGATATTAAAGTTTATGTGGATACCGATGCCGACACCCGGGTGATCCGCCGGATCACCCGGGATATTAAAGAACGCGGCCGCAGCTTGGACTCGGTTTGCGATCAATATTTGACTACAGTCAAGCCGATGCACGAAGCCTTCATCGAACCGTCCAAACGCTATGCGGATATCATCATTCCCGTGGGCGGCCATAACACTGTCGCTCTGAGCCTGCTGGTATCCAGGATCGAAAGTTATCTGAAAAGTATAGAAAACCGTGAGTAACGGTAGTAAATTGTCATATAGTTCCGGTGCAAATTGAACTTTCTTCAACCGCTTACTAGGTTGATTTTTCCTCTGACTACCTCGGTAATAGCTTTCATGGACGGCTCGAAAATCTTCCGGGGATCAAACATCTCCGGATTTTCCCCTAGGGTATGACGGATTGATTGAACCTGCGCTACCGCCAAATCAGTCCATACATTCAATTTTCGGATTCCCAACTGAACGCTTTTACGCACCATATCGTCGGGTAAATTGGAACCCCCATGCAATACCAGAGGAATATCGATGATTGCCTTAATTTTTTCCAACAACTCAAAATTCAGTTGGGGTTCTCCCCGGTAAAGTCCATGCGAAGTCCCTATAGCCACCGCGAAGCAATCAATCCCGGTTTCCATCACGAACTTGACGGCCTCCTCCGGGTCGGTCATTGTTTCTTCCGCCCGTTTAACATCAATATTACCTTCTTTACCGCCAACCCGTCCCAGCTCCGCTTCTACTGAAACTCCCGCCGCATGGGCCACTTTCACGACTTCTTGGGTGGTTCGCAGATTTTCTTCAAATGGCAACTTGGAAGCATCGATCATAACTGACGAAAAACCGTACTTAATCGCTTGAACGATTGTATCAAAGTGGGTACAATGGTCCAAATGTAAAGCTACCGGAACTTTTGACTTTTCAGCCGCCACTCTTCCCAAAGCAGATACATATTCCAAACCGGCATATTTTAACCCGCCTTCGGTTACCATCAAAATAACCGGGGCGTTTAGCTCCTCGGCTCCTGCCATAATGGCTTTTACATATTCCAAATTGATAAAATCAAAAGCGCAAACCGCCCCTGGCCGATCAACACTCAATAAATCCCCAAGCGGGACAAGGCTCATTGGACTTTCCTCCTTAATTCCAGTTCATTTTTTTCTAAGCCGCAGGCAAAAGCATAGGAAGAAGTAACTTCCATGATTTTATGGTGAAATCGAGCCATCATTTCTATTGCCGAAATCGCCTTCCCAAACACAAAGGTCAATAATCAATCCTGCAATAGATCGGAAGGAAAGTCCCGCCAACGGGGTTGGCCCTGGATACCACCTGCTGCAGTTGTATTCATGGCTCCGCAATAACTACCCAAGCGCAAAGCTTTTTCAACGGAGAATCCGCTAAGATAACCTTTTAAAAAACCGGCATCAAAACTGTCTCCAGCACCTACTCCATCCACATACTGAATAGGAAAGGCAGACATACTCCAAATTTTATCTCCTTGACGAGCGATGGAACCTAGATTACCCCTTTTTACCACGACTAACGGCACTATTTGGGACATCTTTTCCAAAGCGCGGTCCAAGTCGTCAATACCCGATATGGCCATCAGTTCATTTTCGTTCGGCAAAAAAACATCCGTCAATTCTAAAATTTTGTATATTCCATCCCACTTCTCTTCGGGGTCCCAATTGGTGTCAATACTCACCGTTAAACCCAGACTCCGAGCCATCGTTAATATTTCAGGGAAGTGGGGTTTTAAATTCGTCAACAAAAAATAACTTCCTACATGAATATGTCTTGCCTTTGCCAGCAATGTTTCAGTTACACGTTCAAAGGGCATTGCCGTTATACCCGCCTGGTCGGTCAAAATCGCCCGATCGTTTCCCCGGCAAAGCGCAAAACTGGCGGCGGTTCTAAAACCCTTTTTCATCTCTACCAAGCTGACATCAACTCCAGCTTCGGCTAAACGTGATAACATAAAACGGCCGAACAAATCCTCTCCCATAACTCCCGCCACTGCTGTACGAAGTTGAAGTTTTGCCGCCTGGCAGGCAAAGATTGGGCAAGAACCGCCTATTTCCAATAAATATCCGGAAATCATTTTTTCTTTCTGGCCAAATTCGGGGTCGGCATCGGCTAAAACCAAGTCAACATTGAGGTCGGCAAGTGTTAAGACATCAAATTCGGGCATTCTCTAATCACTCCTGGGTTTACTATTCTTTTAAATAAGATCATCTAACAGCGACTCACTATGAATTCCCAAAAATCGCTTCCAAACGATTTTATGAAAAAAAGAACTGTCCCAAAAGAAATTTAATGATTAAGATATACAACAAAGAAGTTTGCCTTTCAACTATGTTTTATATTGCATATCTCATTTTTTTAAAATACTTTTTCGACAGCCCATTTATCAAGTTATTCGAGTAACTATTTTCGAAAAATCATTTTATTTCAATTTTTTGCCATCAACAACTTTACCCTTTAAGAAACCAGCGATATCGTCAGCTGCTGCTTTCGGTGAGCGCGAACCCAACATGGCTTGTTGAACTGCCACGATGGTCTTTTGCACCAATTCATCATACCATTCAACCAACGGAAGCGGTTTGGCAACCTGCGACTGTTGGCCAAATTGTCTCCAATATGGATATTTCTTGAGCAGCTGATCGTCTTTATAAAGCTCATTGAACAAAGGTAAACTTCCGATTTCCATTGCCCGCTCTTTGTCTTTTTCTTTGGAAATCATGAATTGAATGTATTTCCATGCTAAATCGCGATTCTTACTGTTCCTCGGAATTGAAAAAGCCTCCGGTAAAGTTAGGGTTGTCTGTAATGAAGTCGTTTTGCCGGGAAGCCATGGCGCTACTTCGATTTGTCCCACAACTTTGGACTTCTTGGGATCATTTGCATAATTAAACGTACTTGGCGGTCCTTGGAAAAAGAAGGCGCTTGAACCTCGATAGAATAAATCGGCTGCCGCTTCTTGGGAAAGAGTGGTACTTGATGGATTAACCAGTTTTTCCTTCTTCATCATATCCACCATAAAGGTGATTGCATCCAGTGAAGGAGACTGGTTAATGGTAATTTGACCCTTATCATTGAAATAATTTCCACCATAACTATACAGATAAAATGCAACGGAGTTTGCCAGAGCCCATTCTTGATTCCAATACTCAGCGATGGGATATTCACAAATGCCCGCTTTTTTAAGCGCCTTGGCTTGAGTTATTACCTCAGCCCAAGTTTTTGGCGGCGCCTTGAAACCGGCTTTTTGCAGTAATGTTTTGTTATAAAAGAAGAAACGGGTGTCATTATTCCACGGAATCCCCAATAACTTTCCATTTCGCGTGAATGTACTCACCAGTCCCGGCATTAAACTGTTTATATATTGTTTATCGGCAATATCATTAAGGGGGCTCACCCAGCCAGTTGCGGCAAATTTGGCGACCCAGCCGTTATCAAATTCGATAACGTCGTAGGAACTTCCGCCAGCTGCCAAGTCGGTTAAAACTTTATCGGCAACTTCATCCCAGGACATCTGAATGAACTCTACTTGAACTCCAGTTTTTGACTCAAACTCTTTGGTCTGCTTTTCCCAAATACCAATTAAATCCATTTCATGTCTTGGCATAATCACGGTTATCTTTGAAGCCGCATGGGCTATAATGGTTCCGGTGAGGGAGAAACCGACTAAGGTCACTAATATCAATAACATTATCATTTTACGTTTCATAATATCACTCCTTTTTAGTTTTTTATGGGTCCAGACTTATGGGAAATTACCATCCACCTCCTTCTCCAGTAAACAAACTCTTAATTGGGCTATCAACCTTTAACTGCCCCACCGGTAAGGCCTTGAACGATATACTTTTGAAATACCAAAGCCATGACGACCGGAGGCAAACTGGCGATTACACCAGCCGAAGCCATTGCAACGTAATCGATCCCAACTTTACTGGAAAACTCTGAAAGCAAAACGCTAATCGTTTTGGAGTTTAAAGTTGAACTTAAAATGAATGCCGTGAAAAACTCATTCCAAGCGATAATAAAGGCAAAAATCCCACAAGCTGCAAGACCCGGAGTTGAAAGGGGAATAATGATTCGAAATATGGTGCCAAATCTGGAACAGCCATCGATACGGGCCACTTCTTCCAAATCTTTCGGTACACTGGTAAAATAACTTCTCATTAGCCAGACCATCAGGGGCAGAATAAAGGAGCAATTGGCAAGAATCAACGCCAAACGGGTATTCAGCAGCCCTAAATTCTTCATGATGATGTAAAGCGGGATAATTAAAACAGCCAAAGGTAAGAATTGGGTTATCAATATCAAAAAATACAAGGATTTTTTTCCTTTGAAATTCAACCGTGTAAAAGCATATGCCGCAAATGTCCCGGCAAAAAGGCATATTAATGTCGATGAACCGGCGATAATCAGACTGTTAAGAAATCCATATCGCAGGTCTCGATTAGGACTCGACGAATCAGCCGTGCTCAGAAATATTTGTTGATAATTTTCAACATTAATCTTTTGAGGTATCCAATGTAATGGAATCGCAGTGAGGTCAACCCGGTAGGATATACTACTTATTATAAGCCAAGTATAAGGCGCCAAAATACATATACTGATAAGAAAAACTGTCAAGTATAGTAAAATCCTCTTCCATTTTCCCCTTTTTAATCTCTGAGAAAGCGTGGACTTTGTTAAAATACCCTGCCTGTCATTATCAACATTTTTCAAATTTGTCATATCTTTTACCCTCTTCACCATTTACTTTCAGCAGAATCTTCAGAAAGAATTTTTCAATAAATCTCAGTGAATTATTAATGGCAAATTTATCTACAATATTAGATATTCAATCATGAATCAAGTTCTTGCTCTGACAATAAATTCTTGACATATAACATTACCAATAGCGTTGCTGCAAAAGTCAAAATATACGCCAATGCGGAACCATAACCAAACTTCAAAAACTTAAAAGTATTTTGATAGATATAGTAAGTCAGTACATTCGTGGCATCCGCCGGCCCGCCTTTGGTCATGATATAGATCAGGTCAAACTCTTTTAAGGCCCATATCGTTTTCAATACTAAAACCACCATGATAACCGGTTTTAACATTGGAATCACAATCTTTCGCAAACATTGAAATCCCGTGGCGCCATCAACTGTGGCTGCCTCATATAATTCTTTTGGGACAGATTGAAGAGCCGCTAAAATGAGTAAAATAGCCACCGGAGTTTCCTTCCAGATATTTGCAAGAATTACAATATGAAAAGCGGCCAAAGGATCCCCAAGCCATATCTGATAGGATTTGAGTAATCCAATTTGATTTAATAGAGCATTAAAGGCTCCATAATTGGCATCAAATATCCATTTCCACATAATCCCGTTAACTACATAAGGTAGCGCCCACGGCAAAATGATTAGCCCGCGAACAAAGCCTCTTCCCTTAAAATTCTGGTTTAAAATAAGTGCGATACAAATTCCCAGCGCGGTCTCAATGGAAACCGTCAACAATGCAAAATACCAAGTCTTGCCGAAGGCCGCCCAAAACATTGGATTTTTTAGGGCTTCAATATAATTACCCAAACCGACAAAATCCTTGATACTGGCAGGATTAAGCAAATCCATCTTGGTTAGGCTGATCATCAAAGAAGAACACATTGGAAAGACCAATAAACCAAAAATAATCATTGTGGCCGGTAATAATAATATAAATGCCAATATTCCGGGCCTTTCCATTACACTCAGATGAGACCGTGATATTTTAGACATTGATAAGCCTCCTCGATAGACAAATAATGGTGAACTCATTGTTTTTATAACTTAATCCAAGCATCCAAACCCTCCGGTTGGTCCGGGTTGAATCCTTTTTGGATGGCTTTATAGTAAGCCAAGATTTGTGGTATAAAAATAAGAGGAAGCCCACATGCCGCATTGCTCAGAGTAATCTCGGACGAAACCGCTAATTTCACACCCGGAATATTACCCTTTGGAGTATCGCTATATGTAATCACGGTAGCCCCTTTTTTGATTAAATCACCGGCTAAAGCCGTTTGATATTCATAACCTTCGGAGCTAAGACACATAATGACCAAAGAATGTTGATTAATTAATACCATCGGCCCATGTCTAACATCAAGCAGATGATAATAGCGCCCCGGAGTTCGAGCAATCTCTGTAAAAGCCAGAGCGCCCTCGTCGGCAATCCCTTGCAGCTCGCCGTCTGCCAATATCACCGCATCCCTCCAGTCGACTTCCGCAATCCCTTTTAATTGTGCTTCGTATTTTTCAATAAAATGCTCTCCGGCATCAATTGCTGTATCTAATTCACTAATTAGCTTTTGATCATTAGCTAAATATGCCAGGACTAATAAATTTGTTAAATAAAGATTGGTCACGGTCCTTGTTTGACATACGCTTTCATCAAAAGCCCATGGAATTTCTAAAGTTAAATCCGCAATTTTAGCAAGGTCTGAATCCTCTACACAAGTGACCCCGATCACCGGCAAGGACGGTTGCAATGATTTAACATTTTTTATCGCTTGTATCACTTCACTGGTACTTCCGGAACGGGTTGGAGCGATAACGAGTGCCCCGTCAAACAATTTCTGGTAGCTTTTATAATGAAGCATCAAATCTCCGGAAGCAATAGCCGTTGCGGGTCTATCCAATCTTATCCTGCAGGTAAATTCGGCGGACTGGCAAAGATTATAACTTGAACCACACCCAGTAAATATTATACTTCGAGGTGATCTATCTTTGTAGAAACGAAGCAGTTCTTCTTTCCTTGAAGTAATATAATCAAAAGTTTTTCTTAATGCTGTATATTGAGATTTTATCTCCGCATAAGTATAATTCATAATTTTGGGCTCTCTTTTCTTTTTATTTATAACATCATCTTATTATATTGTTATAACCATTAATTCTAACAAACCACCCCGATATAATGTCTTCATTCACCTCTTCTTTTAACAAACTTATTCCACCGTATATGAAAAAAGGTGCACATATATCGTTTTCTATACCAATAAAATATATCATATCAGTCTAGATGTCAAGATATATTACACACATTTCATATCAATAATAAAAGCTTACATTTTTATCACGCGGGTTGCGTGCCGCATTATTTTAAACAAATCTTATATTTGTATCGATCACCCCGGATGATTCCCTGGCAGAATTCTACCATCCGTTCATTTGCATAGGTAATCCTTTCTAACGAAAGACCCGGCGCATTTTTGCCGACATGTAAATGAGCGGCATCACTCGAATGAATAATCACAGCCTCAAATGTCTCAATCGCTTCATTGGGAATCAAATTATACCGGATTGTCAAAGCATTGTATAAGCCTTTGGCCTCAATTTCATCCGCAGTTAAGCCGGGGCATAATTCACAGGGTATATAGGATGTTTCAACGGCAAACGGTTCATCATTCGCCAGCCTAAGTCGTCTGATATAATAGACTTCGGTTTCTTTTTCATTAAAATGTTTGGCAATACTTTCATCGGCTTTTAATTTTTTGAACTCAATCATTTGGGTACTGGGAGCATACCCCAAGTTACGAATTTCTTCACTGAAACTGTAAAAATTTGATAGTCTTTGTTCAATTTTGGGAGCTGTCACAAAGGTGCCTTTCCCTTGTTTCCGGTACAAAAACCCCTCGTCCTCCAACTCTTGCAACGCCTGCCGAACCGTAATCCGGCTGACTTCATACAAATCACACAATTCCCTTTCGGTAGGTATCTTACTGTCAATCTCCCACTCATTGCTTTTGATCTTATCCACCAAAATTTCTTTTAATTGATAATACAATGCGACTGGCGCTTTTTCATTCAGTAAAATTGTTTCCACCACGCTTTAATTGGTTATAACAATATAATATATTATCTGTGAAAACTTTTCAAGTTTTTTGGGGGCGAAATTCAATTATAAGCGATTTTACCCATTAAAATAGCGTTCAATACTGACCAACTTGCAAAGGGATATAAAAGGCTTGCCATAAAGGATTCAGACTTCTAACAAAGTCAATGTCGATGTAAAGCCGCTTATCAATAAAATCAAAAAAAGGATATATTTATCTTTCCTAGAATTATTATACTTCTATTCATTATAAAACTAAAACTTGCAACATGAAAGGTTAAAAAAATTATGGAATCCGATGAACTGCAAAAAGATTTTGAAGGTTATTGCCCGTTTTTAAAAAAAAACCATACGATCCAGGTCTTATATACTTTAATTAAACTGAATAATGCTCCTTCACTATATAAAGCTTTCGCATTTGATTGTGGTCACATGGAGAATTGTCCATTAGAAATTTGCCCAATTGGGGAAAAAATACCTGATTTATTTGAGGCGGACCAAGATTGCCAAACTGAGGACTAATTTTTTTAGGATTACAAATTCGATTCAAAATCCAATTCTCCTTCGACCATGTTTCATACTTTTGTTTCTCGCCTGTCCATGAGACCTCCCAAGGCAGAAACGAAATATTTTTTTCCATATATCAGCCCCCTTTTTACCGTATGCGGATTGTTCCTTAGGCTTTGGTTTCTTTTTTAACCTTACCTTCATAAATATGCCTGCTATGGGTTCTGTTCGTCAGACCGGAAATTTATCTCCAGCTTCCTTCAGATTCCATATGCTCAGGGACCCAAATCATGAATATTTGTGTACTTTCGTTCGTTTAAACGAATTTCACAGCTGTCCAATTGCCCTTCTGCAACCTGGCGGATATTGATCCTATCCGGTAAGGTCTAGGCAAGACATACCATGCCTGTCCAAAAGGAGGAAGTCCAATCAATATTGCCAATAACGGGATAGTTCAAATTTATGCTGGTAGGCGTAAGAAATCCGCCAGCAAATCCGGCTAAATTTTCATCAATCTTATGCAATACATATTCCAAAGCGCGGAAACAATCCTCCCATGTAACACGGGGCAACCCAGCATCAGAATATTCTAACCTCAATCCTTCATCTTTGATCTCTTTCAAAAAAAAGACCACCCCATCTTGTTTCTCTCAATCTACTACTCGCCGCTTCCTGCTTCTTCTTTTCCCAGTAAAACTGTTGCAACACATAGAATGCTTGTTTTTTCCTTTGTTTATCTGCCCCGATTAATCCTTTAAGGTTAAATCCTTGTTGAAAATGATTTATACGGCGAGGTGTTCTAAAATCATACAAAATCCACGGCTTCATTCCTTGAATATACTCAAAACGTTTAACAAAGTCCGAATAACCTCGGGACGTTAGGCGAGATAATAAACTCGGCGCCCGCAGCAGCAACCCGCTTCACTTGATTTACGAAGATTACCGTTCCCGCGCCGAGATAAACCTGGTCTCCAAAGCTTTTTTAATTCGTTCCATCAAATAAATTCCATCCTTGGCTTTCGCCTCATCCATTTTGATCAAGAGTGACTTCCAGCAAAGAAATTCCTCCCTCTACCAATGCGCCCACCGTTTCCAGCATACGATCAGAACCTATCCCCGGATGATGGCAATCAGTTTCTGTTCTAAGATATCATGAAGTAATCCATTCTTCAATCCCAGACCTCCTTTTCCCAACTTAATCTTATGGGTTGCAACAATCTTCGATTCCATATCCAATTTATCCAATGATACATTACCATTCGGCAACCGTGCCGTCATAATTTCTCCAAAACGGATTTTTCCAATTATGTCCTTCTTTGCTGGCTTCAATAACTCTAGCTTCATCGATCTCGATTCCCAAACCCGGTCCTTCCGGAATCTGGATGAAACCATCCTCATACTTAAACACGGATGATTCTTTAAGGTAATCTAATAGATCATTTCCTTTATTATAACGAATTCCCAAACTCTGCTCTTGAATCGCCACATTCGGCGTACAGGCGTGATCGATAATTTTTTTCAACTGATCAATTTCCTCAGCAGTAGCCCGACTCGCAGCAAGCTCACAACTTTGCATCTCCAAACCCTTTCTAAACTCCAATAACTCAATAATTCCCTTGGGTTCTAAAATCAGCATCGGGATAATTGCATTCAAATAAATACTCGCCTCGGTTTTTTTAACAAATGTCCCCTCGCCACTGCGGGATTCCGCTAGACCAATGGCTACCAACTTTTGAATAGCAGCCCGTACCGAAATACGGCCTACCCCAAATGAATCGGCCAAATCATTTTCCGAAGGTAACTTAGTGCCTGGTGCAAAAACACGATGGGCAATGTCATCCTTGAGTTGCTCAAAAATTTGGTCACTGACATTATTTTTTGAACTCCTGCTTTTTTTCAAACTATTTCTTAGGTATTTTTCAGAAGATCTATATGGAGATTTTCAATCCGTTTCTTTTTGCCTATCAAAAATATTAGTATCACTCCAATCGCCGCTGCAATCAACGAGGTTATTCCGCTTCGGGTATTAAAAAAACTTTTGGCACTTATAAATGTTATCAACGCATGAAAAAAATTCACAATAAAAGATGTGATAACATTTTGGGTTACCTGAAAAGTAAAAGCAAAGAACATTCCGACCAACATTAAAACGAACAATTTACCAACACTCCTGTAGCTGGAATATCCCAAATGATACAGGGAAAAAGTGAGTCCCGATAAAACAATGGCCGGGATTGTCCCAAATGATTTCTCCATCCGTGTTTGAAGGATCCCTCTAAAAAATACTTCTTCAAAAAAACTTGCGAACACCAATGCCATACTTGTCGAAAGGAGCACACCAAATTCCGGAATCACAAAGCCTTTTCCAATGATCCGTCCGGGAACAGATATCAGCACAAAAAGAATTGAAATCCCTATGGCTTTTAACAAATGGTTCTTTATAATTCCTATCGATGATAAAGGTTCCATTTTTTTTCGACAAACATACCATATCGGTAAAACAAGATAGACTCCCAAGGCAAAAATTCCATGATAAACTATAACAAATAGAAAAGAGGCTCTCAATGTATCAGCTATACCATTCAATATTATTCCTGCCATAAAAATGGCTAATATAACATAAATGTCATTTTCCGGATTGAACCTAAACATGTCACTAATTTTCAAAATATCAACCTCCTTTAAAATATAAACCTGTTAACCACGCTAATAGTATATGACAAAGCCCCCTTTGCTATTATTACAAATAATCAATTGTTCATAAACAATAACCCGTCATGGTATAAAAAAAGAACCGGTGATTTGCCGGTTCTTTTCTCCTCTTTGGCTGACTGTTTGAAGAATTAAGCTGAAATATAAGCCTTGTCTTTTTGGTTTCTTATTAGTGGGGATGATTAATTCCATGCTTTGTAAGGAGTGCTTGAATTGACTGCTGAATTTCGCTACCAATAGTATTCCAATTACTGACTTGCATAGTTTTAGCTCGATGTCCTTTTTGAACCTTGCCCCTGGATCTTCTCTGATTAAAGAAGGGATTGATTATGAACATCTTTTTCACCTCCTTTCCATGGAAATATCGCTACACGTTAGAAACCCTACGCCTTAGGTATGAATGACCCGAACGGTCTTGCCGGTAGGGCGCGGTAATTTGTCGACAAACTCAAACCGGCAGGGAATCCCGGTGCCATATTCCATTTTAGCGGCCAGAGATTCCGACAATTGTTCAGTGGGCTCTATCCCTGGCACCAATTCACAACGAATTCCCAATTCTTTAGTATTGGTGGAACTCACTATAAACTGGAACCAGTTCCCCACTTCCGGAAGGCGCATCAAAAATTCCTCCAAATAATACGGGGATAATGAAATCCCTTTGATCGTGATTTGGTCCACCAATCTCCCGCGTAAAGAAAACCTAGGAAGAAGCACCCCGCAACTGCAGGCATCCGGATCAATATAGCCGAGATCCTGGGTACGGAAACGCAACAATGGGGTATGATAACGTAGCAAACACGTTGCTACTATCTCTCCTACCTCACCCGGTTCAAGTACTTGACCGGTTTTCGGATCAACAATCTCTAGAAAGACATGACCGCCGGTGATATGATAACCGTTATGCTGGTCACACTCAATACCGATACAACCACATTCCAGCGATCCGTAGTAAAAGTTGGCCACTGTTCCCCATATTTTTTCAACTCTTTCACGAAATGCCGAAGAACACCCTTCACCGGTCAACCACATCTTTTTTAAATGCAGGCTTGCCGGATCAAAGCCGGCCTCAATGGCAGTTTCGGCCAAAAGCACCGCCCATGAGGGTGTCGTAATGATGACGGTTGGCTGGAGATCACGAATCATTTTAACCGATTTAGCCGGGGTCGAATAGGCGCCTCCTTTACCGGCGGGAATCACCGTAGCCCGGCATCCTTCCATAAAGGTTTTATGAAAGGCCAGTCCGGCTGAACTCATCTCATAGGGTAAAGCGTTAAAACAAATATCACCGCGTTCAACCGGCACTAGGGAAGGGTACCCCGGGACCAGTTCATGCAGGTAAAAATCTTCCCAGGAATACATAATATAAACCTCTTCACCGCCGGTGGTACCTGTCGATACTTGAATCAAGGCAATATCTTCCTTATCGCAGGCTAATAAGGCCCAAGGATCTCCCCGCAATTCATCTTTGGTTGTAAATGGCAATCGGCTCAGATCTTCGAGAGTCTTAAAATCATCGGGAGAAACCCCGGCAGCTGTCATTTTTTTACGATAAAAAGCTGACTGTTGATAAGCCCCGGAAATAATTTCCTTCATGGATGCCAGGTGAAATTGATGCAGTCTTTCCGGGGGCATATTCTCAGGGAACTCGCCTTCCTGATCAAAGTAATCTTGTAAAACAGGCGGCTTCCTGAGACTCAATATTTTCCTTTCAAAGAGGGAATTCATTCTTTTTTCCTCCTTTTCTTCACTGACTGGTAGTTTTTGAGGGTGTGTTAATCAAAGTTGATATGCTTTTGATTCACCAACTCAACCAATATTGCGCAAGAACCTGAGGATCCAAAACCGAAGGTGTTTGTTTTGTTAAAGCCGAGGGTTTGAATCCCTGTAGTTGAGACAATCACGATATTTAGGGTCGGATGTTTTATCGAGAAGCTTATTCCACATGGTTTCGGCATTTTGATCTTGATGTAAAGTCTTATAAGCGGTTCCCAGGTCATATAAAATTTGACAGTAGAATTCTTCTGTAAAAGTGTCAGGGTTTTGTTCGTAGCGGGAAATCAAGTATTCAAAATCTTCGACGGCAGTCTTGGTACGCCGGAAATATATATTCGGCAGCTTAAAGCTTACATAGCCTCTTAAAATACGGATTTCAACATTGTCAGGATCTTGACTGACCGCATTATCCAATATTTTTAGTCCCGCTTGGGCCTTCTCCATCCGTTCCTGGGGGTCAATCGCATCCCGTCCCAATAGTGCAACCGTACTACCATAAAATGCATTCACCAAAGGATTACCCGGACTAAAAAAACGAATTCGTTCCAATAAGGAAAAAGCTTCAATTACAGCATTTTGATCTCCGTCGATACCTTGTTGATGCAATTCTTTCGCCTTGGCAAAGAGTAAATCCATTGGGTTTTTCCTGTGCTGAAATCCAAACATCCTGAAACCTCCTTTTGGACGGTCCTTTTTTCATCGGATTCTACAAGATCCGGAGGAACAGTTGGTTCCCCCGGAACGATTTAGTTATTTATTGATCATCTTTCTTTTCATCTTTCTTTTTCCTAGTCTTAGCAGGAATGTTATTATACATAGCGGTCCATTTTTCTTTATTGGGAACGTCAACTCCATGAGATTCGAGAATTCCCCAGACCGTATTCTGAATATCCTGGACCAGATTCTGGACATCAATTGCGGGTTTCGTTTCTTTGTTATTACTCATTTTATCCCTCCTTTTTGCTAAATTTGGCTTTATAAGTTTCCTCCGGCAATCTCCAAAGCTTTGACAGCGAAGGAATACTTATTGGCCGAGATTTTGAAAGAATTCGGGCAGCTTTTCTTTAGGGATGGCGTTATCTAAAACTTGCCGGATCATACTCGTTAATTGTACCGGATTTGGATCTTGAAAAACATTTCTGCCGATGGCGGCTCCTTTAGCGCCGGCAATTACTGCATCTGAAATCATTGCCAAGAGCTCGTAATGAGAATCCATTTTCGGGCCGCCGGCAATAATGACCGGGGCGGATACCCCTTCAATGACTCGGGTGAATGTTTCCGGATCACCGGTGTAATTAACCTTGATGATATCCGCTCCCATTTCCTCGGCAACCCTGGCGGCATGCTTGATTTTTTCAGGATTAAACTCGTTTTCTCTCCTGCCGTCCCGGATATACATCATGGCAAGCAGCGGCATTCCCCAGCGATTGGAACATTCAGCTACCATTCCGAAATCTTTCAACATTTCCGCCTCGAAAGCCGATCCCAGGTTAACGTGAATCGAAACCGCGGTTGCTCCCAATTCAATTGCTTTTTCCACTGAAGTTACCAATTCTTTACGGTTGGGATCGGGCGCCAGAGAAGTTGAAGCAGAAAGATGAATGATTAATTCACAACTGTTTGGAGCGAATATTCGGTTAATTTCTCCGGCCAGGCCTTTATGAATAATAACTGCATCCGCACCGCCTATGGCAATGAATTTTACAGTTTGACCAATTTGACGAAGTCCGGTTACCGGTCCGATAGTGATCCCGTGGTCCATAGGTACTATGAATAATTGATCCGAATGTTTATAAAGCCGTTTTAAACGGATCTCTTTTCCTATCAATCATGACCAACCTCCTTCGCACATGTGCGCCTAATGTTCGATAATGGTTTCAGAGACACTGATCCCTACATGACGACCCTGTTTACATAGATAGGCGAGGAGCGTCTCACCGGCCTGTATTTGGGTGGCGTTTTTCGGTTTACCGTCAGCTCCCATCAGCCGGATATGCCAGTCATCCTGAACAATGACATTTAATTGCTGTCCATGAGCTTCTCCTTTGATTAATAAAAGCGGCCTTACCTCGATTTTAACCCGGCCTACCGTTAATTCCCGGACTCCACCGTTGCAGTTAACACAGAGGACTTTACTTCCGGCCTTGAGGTCCGTTATATATTCGGCGGCATTGTTGGGCATCCAAATATAAGAATGTACTGCCCCGGCATTAACCCGAAAGGGCCGTAAATTCATATAGGGAAGATAATGGGTCTCAGAACACACCAATATACCGCCTGTTGAGGTTGAGCCTACTAACATGCCTTCTTCTTGATTCATTAAACCAGTCGTGTCAACACAAGCGCGCAACCCCATTCCGACGTGGTGGGTCTCTTTTACCAGCAATGATGTCAATTCTAATGAAGATAATGAGGTATTGGCAAGCAAATTACTCACTGCCTTTATCTCGTGAAGGTCAATTCCGCAAAAGAGCACGCCGTCACTACCCTCTTCCAGTACCCCAAATGCCACTTCGGTTTCTGCAGCGGTGGTAGTACGCCTTAATAGAACGGTATCCCTTTCTTGCAGCCGGGCAATAAATAATTCCAAAGGGATATTGGTTGGCAAGTCAAAATCGACGATGGCATAATCATAGTTAGAGGCAGTTTGACAAGCTTGCTCCAGGGACTCGGTTTGCTCCACCGCCAGGAAAATACATGTTTTATAACCTCTACTTTTGGCGATATCCAGTAATCCGGGTTCAGCTAACACATTATCACCCGGATTCAGCTGGTCTAATTCGGCTTCATTTTTAATTTCAGTGATCAACCGGGTTTTGCCCGGAAAATGCCCCTCGTTCCGTTGCATGATTGTGACGAGAATATTTTCTAACGCGGAATTATTGATAAGGCTCCAAAGCTCATAGCGTTCCAGTGGAATTTCACGCCCGTCAATCCAAATTTCCCGTTGTTTACTGACATTCAAGCGAATCACCTCCTTTAAATGCGGGTGGATTTCAAATACATCCGTTCCGCCATTTCCTGAGCAGAGTAAATATATTGGGGTTTACCGACAACCCCGACTGATAAAAGTTGATCGCGGTCATAAAGCGCTCCTTTGGGAACAATCACAGCCTGAATCTTCAGGTGATAGATTTCTTCCAGCTTCTTCAGCAATTCCGGAGGAACTTCCGTAAGAGATTCATTTTCAATCACAAATTGCAGTCCATCCGGTACCGGCCCTACTACCCAGAAACGCCGGCAAGGCAATTGAAATGCGATTTCCTCCAGATCCCAGAGATCAAATCTTCTAGGTCCCACTTGGATGGTATGTTCAATCCGGCCGCGAACCTCAAGGATCCCGGTCTTACCGCAAGAACACTTTTGTTCTGTAATCCGGGCCCGGTCACCGGTTAAATAGCGAATCAAAGGAGTGCCGTTACGGCGTAGAGTGGTTACAACCAAGAAGCCGATTTCTCCGGACCCGGCATGGGTTCTTAAATCATCCCTTAAGATTTCGTAGAAAAAATATTCATCGAGCGGATGCGGCCGGCCATGTTCACAATCAACCACTGCCGCACCGATTTCAGTCATCCCATAGTTGTCATAAACCGGAACACCCCAAATTCCTGTCAAGATTTTTCGCTTGGCCGGTGATAGCGGTTCACCTGCAGTGCAAATCGCTCTTAACTCCGGAAAGTCTGCTCTAGGATCAAAGCCCATTAATTCGGCAGTTTCGGCAATAAGGAGCACTTGAATGGGAAGACAGGCTAAAACGGTGACTCTTAGCTTTCGCAACAAATCAACCACTCTGGGAAACGGACTTACTGTTGACCGGGCTCCAGCCGGAACCACACAGGATTCACAAAGATGAGCGGCTGCCGTAACAATATGTGCAATATTGGAGATCGCATAGGGAAAACGGACCATTATAACATCATCCGGTCCCAGATTGACTCCCAGCTGAGCGTATTCTTCAGCATTGGCCATAAAATCTTCCTTGGTAAGCCAGACTGATACCGGAGTTCCGGTTGTGCCAAAAGACTCATGATACTGATATAATTCATTTTGCGGTACACAGATTAATCCAAACGGTGAATTCTCCCGTAAATCTTCCTTAGTTACCAAAGGAAGCCGGTAAAAATCGTCCAATGACCCTAAAGGTTGCTCCGGCAGCCGTTTCTGATAAAATGGGGCTTTTTTGCAATGATTGATTAGTCTATTTAAGGTTTTTAACTGCTCCTCGGCATTCATGGTTGTTTGGTCACTCCCCTGCTTGCGCGCAAAAGAGATTTGATATTGCCGCCAAGAATCTGCTCTTGTTTATAGTCCGGAAGATGGAGTACAAAAATTTTTTGCAATTCCACTGCCGGGTGGGACAGAGGAAATTCCGAACCGAAAATGATTTTACGGGTCCCGGCCTTTTTAACCGCTTCTTGAATGTGTAAAAAATTCCCCGTTGAAGTTTCTAAATAAAAATTATCCATTACAGTTGCTGCTTTTAAGCCTTCCTGATCTGCCGGACCAAAACCCATGTGGCCCAAGATGAAATTGGTCTTCGGAAATTGCCAGGCTAATGAGGTAAATTTGGCTGTCGAGGCTCCCGGGCTAAAAACCACATGGGAATACACAGGGAACCCATAATCGCCGCAACATGCGGCGAGCTCCGCTACGATCTTGCTGCTGAAGGAAAACTCATGGGACATCGGTGAGAGTTTAAGACCGACAAAGCCCTCCCCAAATCCTTCCTCAAGTTTTTCCAACGCTTGCGGATCATGGGGATTGACGCAGATGAACCCTTTGAAATTCTCCGGCTTAGCCTGACAAAAATTGGCCACATACTGGTTATCCGGTTCCGGTTTCTCCGGTTTGGCCTGGCCGGTTATATAGTCGGTCATTTTTCTGACATCCATCATGCCGCCCGGGACCACAACGCCCTGCTCAATTCCGGCTTCTTTCAATTGTTCCAAGTAAAGCTGGGCGTTACCGTATTCCGTATCTGAGATATGGGCATGTGCATCAATAATCATCAATACCACCTCCACAAAATTCAGCTTTAGAAGTTTTTATTTTCGGCCTAGCTTCCGACATTGCCCAGATTTTGTCGTTTAACTTTGACCAGATCATTGACAACTTGCCTGTAGAGTTCCTTTGGAAAAAGACTGTTATTTTGTTCATAGGCGTTTTTTAAATATAAAAAATCTTCAATCGCTTGACTGGCAGTATGAAAAAAAGCCTCCGGTAATGAATAGGACAAATAAGCACGAAGTAGGCGGATTTCCCAATTTTCCGGCTCACGCTTAATTGCATTGGTCAGATGTTTCATTCCTTGAATGGCATTACCGAAGCTGACATTAGTATCGCTAGCGTCTCTTCCAGTCAAGGCCAAGGAACTTCCATAATAAGCTTCCGCCAACGGGTCCTCCAAGTCCGCTTCATAGGCTTGTTGCCATAATTTCAGCCCCATTTGAGCGGCATATTGATTGCCCTGGACCCCCAGATCATGCAGTCGCTTGGCTTCCTGATAAAAATCGCAGCGGTTTTGGGTTATCGATAAGGGGCATGCGGTTTCCACAGGCGGTATCATATTGCGGAGTTGTCTTTCCATTTTCTCTCTCAACTTAGGCTCGATATTTACTTGGAATAGCTCCTGCCAAACTTGATTGACTTCAGTTGCCATTCCGAGACGGCAATAGCTGAGCCCGAGTTTGTAAAGGATATCCCAGTATTGCTCCTGATTAAAAATGGAAGGATTCTGCCGGTAACATTCCATCAAATATTCTAAATCAACAATCGCAGTGGCAGTACGGCTGAAAAAAGATTCGGGCAAACGCAGACTGTGATTGGCCCTTAATAAGCGTAATTTGATAGAATTCGGGTTATTGTTTACGATACTGTCCAAAATTTTTGTCGCTTTCATGGCACCAGCAAACATATCGCCGGTATTACCAGCATTTTTAGCTGAAAATGAAATGCAATCCGCTTGATAGGCCTTAAGAAATTCATTATCCGGATATAATGCCAGCGCTTTAGTAAAAAAATCCAAGGCCAACTTAAGTTCTTTTGCTTCTCCGTTCAGCATACGCTGGTGCAATTGATCCGCTTTCGATAGAATATCCGATATTGATTGCGTTAGGGTGAAAATCAGCTCAGTCTCTGGGCTCAATCCTTTTTCTTTATGTAGCTCTGTATATTTTGGGTTTTCTGCTAATGAGAACAGCTTATGCCAAATTGATTCAGCTTCTTTTGTACGGTCTAGGTTTTGATAAGCCGCTCCCAAACTATACAGGAACTGAAAATAAAGATCGGCCGGCAAAAAATCCTGGTTTTGTTCATAATATGATACTAGGAATTTAAAATCTTCGACTGCAGTTACATTTTGGTGAAAATAGACTTCCGGTAAATTTAAGCAGACACTGCCGCGAATAATCCGAATCTCAAAGTTTTCCGGTTCTTCTTGGACGGCCCTGTCTAAAATCTTCAATCCCCGGAGCACTTTTTCAAAACGCTGGGAAGGCTGGGCCAAATCACGTCCTAAAAGGCAGAGCGCACTTCCGTAATATGCATTGATCAAAGCGTCCTCCGGAGCAAGTTCCTTTATTTTCCCCAGGATCTGATAAGCTTGAATCACCGATTCCCGATCCCCGGATACCCCGGCCCGGAAGAGATCTTTTGCTTTCCGGAATAATTCCTCCCATTGCGAGTCCATCGAAGTATCGAAAGAGTAGTTATTTTTCAAAATGCTCATTTTCATCCTCCTAGAAAAATCAAAGAGACATACTGATAAAAATGTACATCGCGTGTTACAATATCTGCTGCTATCTGTTTGTCGTGATAGTTTATGGAACCTTAAAACAAAAAGGAACATTTTTACAGCATTTTTTGTAATGATTTTAGATAGTACCGGAACTTTAAATAAATCGATTGAAATGGCGAAATAGAAGGGGTAATAGCGAGCAATATGACGGAATGGGTTTTGTAATATCAATGCAATTTTATTGGGCGCTTTAACAAATAAGATTAAAAACAATATGCATTCGTTACATTTGTTTGCAACATTACATTGAATATAACCGTTCTTATAGAGAAACAAAAAATCAGCTAAGATCTATTCTTTAGCTGATTTTTCTTACCGCCCATTAAAACTAAATTAGTGTTTTCTATTAGGCATCCTTGTTCAGGTCGAAAATCACAGCCACCAGGATGATGATACCCATCGCAATCGTCTGCCAATAAGATGACACTCCCAATAAACTCAAGGCGTTGTTAATAACTCCGATGATCACTAGACCCAGTGTGGTTTGAATAATTCCCCCGCGTCCACCTGACATACTGGTCCCGCCCATTGCCACTGCAGCAATTGCATTTAACTCATAGCCTTGGGCCGCATTGGGTTGTCCGGCTTGCAACCTGGAAGCCAGTGCCGCTCCACCCAGCGCAGCCAACACTGAACAAATCATATAAACGTAAAACTTAATCTTAACGATATTAATCCCGCTTAGTTTGGCAACTTCTTCATTGCTTCCCACGGCAAAAACATACCGGCCAAAGCAAGTTCGGGTTAGTACAATATGAGCGATAACCATAATGATAGCCGTCACAATTACCATTACCGGTATGGGACCAATATATCCTATCCCCATCCAGCTGAAGGAATCCGGTAAACCAAAAACCGGTCTGGATTCGGTATATACATAAGCTAAACCGCGGGCTACACTCATAATCGCCAAAGTGGCTATAAAGGGGGGCACTTTTAACTTGGCAATGTTCAGCGCCATAATACCGCCAAAAATACCTCCGATAACGATTGCAGTTGCCAAAATCACCAAGACTCCGGTTAAAATGCTGGCATTGGGAAAGAATTTGATCGTCACGGTAGCCACGATGCCTGCCAATGCCGCCACAGATCCCACCGACAAATCAATTCCATTGGATAGGATTACAAAAGTCATTCCTGTAGCCAGCAGCGCATTAATGGCTATCTGCATCATAACATTGACCAAATTATTGGGATCTATGAAACGCGGTACAAAAAGAGCTGACATCACTATCAGTAGCACAAAAAAGAGTACCAGCGAGTTTTCCTTTGCATATTTGTTAAGCCGCTTTAAATCCAAGGTATTGCCCATTTGATTAGCCTCCCTTAACTTCCACTAATACTGGCGAGTTGCAAAATATCTTTCTCAGTGATTCCTTGATTATCGATGATTCCTGAAACTTTTCCTTCCCGCATCACCATGACCCGGTCCGAAACCCCCAAGATCTCCGGAAGCTCCGAAGATACCATAATGATGCTGCCGCCCTCTTCTACAAATTTCTTCATCAAACTATAGATTTCAGCCTTGGCATTCACATCAATACCCCGGGTAGGCTCGTCCATAATAAGGATTCTGGACTTGGCTGCAAGCCATTTGGCGATAACCACTTTTTGCTGATTACCCCCGGAAAGGTTTTTTACCGGAGCGTTCGCATTTGGTGTTTTTGTGCGTAACATTTGAATAAAATCTTCAGCGATTTGTGATTCCCATCTAAAGTTGATTAAACCAAATTTGGAGTTTACAAATAAGCTGGCAAGAGAGGTGTTTTCCTTAACACTCTTTGACAATAAAAGCCCTTGATTCCGCCGGTCTTCCGGTATCAAGCCCACACCTGCTTTGATCGCTTGTTGAGGTTCAGTAAATCTTACCGGCTCACCGTTTAAAAAACATTCTCCGCTGTCAATACTGTCTGCGCCGAAGATAGCCCTCATCACTTCAGTTCTACCGGCGCCTATTAAACCTGCCACACCTAAGATTTCTCCCCGTCTCAAGCTAAAAGAGATGTTTTCAAAAACTTCTTTGCGGGTATAATTTCGAATCTCCAACACTACTTCGTCGGCAGGAGGTATTTCCGATTTATAATAAAATTGCGTAACTTCTCTACCTACCATTAGCGCAATCATATGGCTTTCATCAATTTCTTGAAGGGATACCGTCTTTACAAGCTGTCCATCCCGCAGGATAGTAACTGTATCTCCAATTCTAGCGATTTCTTTTAAACGATGGGATATATATATAATGGCTACATTCTCTCGTTTCAACTTATCAATCACTTTAAAAAGCGCTTCAACCTCATGTTCTGATAAAGACGAGGTAGGCTCATCCATAATGACCAATGAGCTATTTTGTGAGACCGCCCTGGCAATCTCCACCATCTGCTTATCGGCATTGCTTAATCGGCGAATGACCGCCTTCGGATTGATCTTTACTCCAATACTTTCCAGTAATTGACTGGTATCCTTGTTCATTTTCTTGCGATCGACAAAACCGGACTTACCGATTTTCGGTTCCCGGCCCAGAAAAATATTTTCAGCAACTGTGAGGTCGGGAATAACGCTTAATTCCTGGTGAATAACACTGATACCGGCAGCCAGAGACTCACGGGTATTTTTAAAATCGACTTCCTGACCGCTTAATCTGATAATTCCTTCATCGCGGGAATATACACCAGAAATAATTTTGATTAAAGTCGATTTTCCAGCGCCATTTTCGCCCAACAATACATGCACCTTGCCGGGATAAATATTCAAATTAATATTAGACAAAGCCTTGACCCCGGGAAAAGTTTTACTAACTCCGGCCATTTCTATCAATGGCATTTGATGCATGGTCTTTCCTCCTGACATTCGAGTACTCAGCGCACCGGCCGAGGCTGTCTAAAAAGCAACTTGAAATCAATAAGAAATACAATATATAGTTTCGTCGGATGAGCCAATTTCAATATATTGTATTTCTTTATCGTTAAATTTCCTTTTGGGACAGCCCCCGCGCGCGACTTTTAGCAACCGATAACCGGGGCCGTGGAAGGAGATATCTCCTTCCACCGTAAACCTAACAACCTTGATTCTAAATTTTAACTGTAGCCCCGATAGCTCTTAAAGATTGGTTTTATCAATGACTTTCGGAGCGATTGGAATTAATTTGGGAACGGTTTTGCCGTTCAGTTTATCCATAACGGCATCCAAAGTTCTAGCGCCGATAGCCGTAGGATCTTGAGCTATATCGGCTTTCCAGTGTCCACCGCTTTTGATTTCAGCAATACCTTCGGGATTACCGTCGAAACCAATGACTTGGACGTTACGGTTGGCAGCTTTGATTGCAGATAAAGCTCCCATGGCAAAAGGATCACCAACACCAAAAATCACTTGAAGATTCGGGAATTTAACGAGCATGTTTTGGGTAACATCGGCAGCTTTCGCTTGATCGCCCGAGCAGTTTTGAACGTCGACCACTTTGATATCGGGATAATTTTTGACTAAGAATTCTTTGAAACCTTTTTCACGGTTAACGCAACTTTCGACTTCGGAATAAGTCACAATCGCAACTTCACCTTTGCGGCTGGGAAGCATTTTCTTGGCTACATAATCAGCTGCCAATTCGCCGCCTTTGTAGTTATCAGTGGCAACATGGGCTGTCGTTTGTCCGTCCGATGAGATATCCATTGTGAAGACAGGAATATTCACTTTGTTGGCAAGTTCCACCATGGATTTGCTTCCTGCAGAATTGGTGGGGCAAAGGATAATCGCATTCACCTTTTGGGTAATAAAATCTTGAACCTGGCTGAGTTGTTTGTTGGAATCTCTGGATGCATCTTGAACGATCAATTTGACTCCGAGCTTCTTTGCCCTTGCGATTAAGGATTTCTCAATGTTGTTGTAGAAAACATGCTCACGGGTGAGCAAGCTGACGCCGACAACAACTTTTTTGGGAGCCGCGATTGCAGCCACAGTAAGGCTTAAAATCATGAGAACTACGAGCGAGACGAGGATAATCCGGGTAAATCTTTTCATGTTTGTTCCTCCCATTTTTGATTTTTTGTATGCAAAAGGGCTTTTTGGCTACCCCTTTTACCAAAGGTTAAGCTTTACCTGCGCTACCACAAAGGTTAATTTTTTGTTTTACGATTTCTTGAACGGCTTTTTTCCCACCGGCCATAAATTTCTTGGGGTCGATAATACTTTGATCAACTAGCGCAGCCCGAACTCCCCGAGTTAGCGCAGCCCGAAGTTCGGTGGCAAAATTAACCTTGCTGATACCAAGGGAAACTGCTTTTCGCACCATATCATCGGGAACACCGGAAGCCCCATGGAGTACCAAAAGCACTTCTACAACCTTACGTATTTCCCCAAGTCTTTCAAAGTCCAGTTTGGGTTCTCCTTTATAAAAACCATGGGCGGTTCCAATCGCAACGGCCAAGGAATCAATCCCGGTCCGCTTCACAAATTCCTTTGCTTCAGCCGGATCGGTATAGGTTGCCGATTTATCGCTAACCTCCAAACCGTCTTCTTTACCCCCGACTTTGCCAAGTTCGGCTTCAACGGGAATCCCGACCGCATGGGACATTTCCACGACTCGTTTTGAAATTGCGATATTTTCTTCAAAAGGAAGCTTTGAGCCATCAATCATAATCGATGTATATCCAGCGTGTAATGCCTGCACTGTCAAATCAAAGCTTTCACCATGATCAAGGTGAAGAGCTACCGGAACCGGGCAGGACTCGGCAGCAGCATGAACCATGGCCGCCAACATTTTAACTCCGGCATATTTAACAGTGCCCGGTGTGGTTTGTATCATCACAGGAGCCCGGAGTTCAGTCGCTGTCTCCAATACCGCTTGAACCATTTCCATATTTTCAATATTAAATGCCGCTACTGCATAATTTCCCTTTTGGGCATCTTCCAGCATTCGCTTACTTGTAACCAAAGGCATTTTGGCAACACATCCCTTATTTATTGTTTCGCTATTTGAATTAAGGCGTCATGAACAAATTTTTTCAACATTGACCTGCGGCAGCATTTTCTGAAAGTCTTCAGCCGTACAAAGTAGAGTACCCTCGCGAATCAAAGAGGCATTGGCCGCCGCTACTCCATACCGGAGCATGTCCGAAATATCCAGTTGTTGTTCTATAGCCATACATACTCCGGCCACCAGGGAATCACCGGCCCCTTGAACTCCCCGCACTTCAATACTGGATGCCGGCGCAAACCAAGCCTGATCCTTACTTACGACAACCGCGCCATCCTTTCCCATGGTAACACAGACAATACCCACTCCCTGTTCAATGAGTTTCCTGGAAATATTAACGATATCCTGTTTGTTTTGCACCTTCACCTTAAATGCAGATTCGAATTCATACAGGTTGGGTTTAATAAAATACGGACCAGCCTTCAAACCATCCAGAAACAACTCCCCGTCAGCGTCTAAAACTGTTTTGACTCCGCTCTCTTTTACGGTTGTAATTAAAGTCCGATAGATATCTTTAGGAACTCCAGCCGGGACACTGCCGTTAAAAACCATAATGGATGAATTTTTGACCCTGTCATAAACCAATTTGTGAAGCTCAGGTAAAATTTCCGGGATAACCGGGTAACCATTTTCATTAAACTCGGTCATTACATGACTTTGTTCATCAAAGACCTTCACATTGGTTCTAAGGATCCCTTCAATATTGATAAACTGGTATTGGATACCGCTTTGTTCCAAACTGGCCTGGACAAAATCCCGGTTATTGATATAATCGAAGCCTAAAGCCTCAGTCTGTCCGCCTAATTGGTGAACCGCAATACTTACATTAATACCCTTGCCCGACAAGTCGGAACGGGTGTGAATCACCCGGTTTAACCCGCCATACTTGAAATCTTTAATTGTAATGGTCCTATCAATGCAAGGATTTAGCGTTAGTGTTGTAATCACTCAAAATCTCCTCCTTGTTGCAAAAAACAGCTATCCGGCGTAGTTGTCATTTATCCACGAAGCCATGGACCGAAAGATGATCCATACCGAGACAGCTCCCGCATCTTCTAGACCAATCGCATTCTGTCCGAAAGATTTTGCCCGACCGAATTTTGCCACACATTGTTTGGTATATTCTTTTCCAGCTTCTGCTTGTTTAGCTGCCCGATTGAAACCCTCCACGAGGCCCATACCCAAGCTTACCGCTTCCTGCAGGCCCATGACCGCCGGCTCAAAGGCATCCACCATTGTTTTATCACCAATCTGCGCCTTGCCACGTTTCTTGAGAGCCACCAGTGACCTTTGAAAAATACCCGCAATGCCCTGGAGGTCAATTTCTTTTACCTGTTCAATCCCAATAATGCCGCTGATAAAAACCGTCCCAAAAAGCACTCCCGAGGCCCCTCCCATGGTGTCCAGAAGAGTCATGCCGACACAATGAAATACTTCATTAATGGAGCCAAATTCTTTTGCATTAAGTTCCTTTTGGACTTCCTTAAATCCCAGCGACATACTGGTGCCGTGGTCGCCATCGCCGATTTTCTTGTCAATAACTGTCAAATAATCCTCAGAATCAATCATTTGCTGGGCAACATAACCGAACATTTTTTGTAGATCGCCCGCAGTTAAAGAAGTTTTCAATCTATCACCAACCCTTGCAGCGCTTTTTTCCTATAAAAAGGTGAATCAGCGGGATAATTATAATAGCCTTTCAATTCATCATCCAATTTAAGCAATGAAATTGAAAATCCACCGGTTCCCTGCGGGGCTAACAGAGTGTCGATAAACATGTCGTATGTTTTTAGCGACTTTTGATCCAACACCATTTTGATCCTGCGATTCACAATACAAAGCTCGAGTAAACCGGTAAAACCGAAACCATTAACGAATACTGCTATTTCATCTGTAGCAACCGGTTTTAAATCACCCAGCAAATAATCCATCATAACATCAACAATCTTATCTGCCGGCATAAGCTTTGTTTTCAATATTCCCGGTTCTCCATTAAATCCCATACCAAATTCTATCATCCCCGGTTCCATATCAAACATCGCCTCGCCGGTGGAAGGCAAATATCCGGGAGAAGTTGTTACGCTAAGTGTCCGAATATTCTGGTTTGCTTTTCGGGTCACCCGTACCAATTCATCCAGAGCAAGACCGGCATCGGCGGCCGCACCGGCTATTTTAAGTACAATGGCGACTCCGGCCACACCCCGGCGTTCATCGAATTTTTCAAAAGGGGCGGAAGTTATATCATCACTTACAAACACCGATTGAGTTCTGATTCCCTCAAGTTGCAACAATTCTCCCGCCAACTCAAAGTTAAGAACATCTCCGGCATGGTTAGTGGCTAAAAAAAGAACTCCCTTTTGATGATTCACCGCTTTGGTTACATTCATAATGGCCTTAGCCGGGGGTGCGGCGTAAACATTACCCAAAGCCACCCCATCCGCTAAGCCGTTACCTACATAACCGATATTCCACGGCTCATTACCGGCACCACCACCCGTTACAATGGCTACTTTGTTTTTGCGTTCTCTCAATACCAATCCGTTGGTGTTTGGAACCTTCTCAAGCAACTGCGGATTAGCGTATAAATACCCTTCCAGCATTTCACGGATCATGGCATCCGGGGAGTTAATGATTTTATTCATCTTTTATCACCACTCTCTGAATAATCTTGGCGCAAACTTTCATTCACCGGGCTGAGCAACAATAACGTCTACCCCCAGCTCACGGATTTGTTTAATGTAGATTTCTTCCAGGTTCCAATCCGTAATAACCCGGTCAAGTCCTTCAACAGAGCACACCTTAGCCAGGGATGCCTCGTTAAACTTGCTGTAATCAGCCAACACGATTTTCTCCTTAGCCGATTTCAACATACATTGTTTGACTTGAGCTTCGTATGTATTGGGAGTGGTTATTCCATGTTCGATATCGATACTGTTGGCCCCCAAAAACACTTTATCAAAAAACAGACTTTCAATAGCTCTTTCCGCCAGTCCACCGACACAGGATAAAATCCGATGGCGGACATTACCTCCGATTAAAATCAAATCGATATCTTCGGCGTCCACCATTTCAACTGCCAGGTTAATTGCATTGGTAATAATTACAATATTCCGTTTGTTGCCGTTTTTAATCAGTCTTATCAGTTCCAATGTTGTAGAACCGGCATCAAAAAATGCCGTTTCGCCATCCTTGATTTGTTCATAAGCCACTTTGGCAATGGCTCTTTTTTCAGCAGTATTTTTCTTCTCTTTCTCTTTTTCTTCAAACTCACGAATGGAAGTGGCCAGACTTACCGCTCCGCCCCGGGTTCTTTTCAGGAATCCATAGCCATCAAGTTCGTTTAATATCTTTCGAATTGTTACGTCTGATACGTTAAATAAATCGCGAAGTTCCCCTACTGAAACAGACGTTTTTTCTTGAAGAATATCAAGAATAGCTCGCTTTCTTTCTTCAGTAAGAATTTTTGACACCCCACTCATTAATTTCATTTACAACCATATATTATATTGTTTTGTTTCAAATGTCAAGTTTGCAATCCTATTTCCAAAACTTTTTGATTATATTTCGTAACTTTTCGAAATAATTTTTCCATCTTCTTCATTGACCCGATCTCTGAGTTCAGAAATCAGAAACGATAAGTATTAGAGAGTTTTTTTTAAATTAGATATCTGCAAATCATCCAAAGGATTATTCAAGCAGAACTACCTTCCGTATTGTTTCATTAAATTTCGTTTGAAACGAATCGCAACTTTAAATGCCATTCCAAATTATCTCTCGAGAATATGGGACAGCTTCGGGCAATAAAAAGCGCCATAACAGTCGTAACTCCGTATGGCGCTTCCATATTTGGGTTATTAAACTTACATCCAACGATTGAATCCCTATTCGATATTACGCTTCATTTTTCCAAAGTCCATGCACATTGCAATATTCCCGGGCGGTTACCGTTTGGGCAAAAATACAGAAAACAGCTTCCGGCGCCTCGCCCGGATTTAGAAACTGGCGATAGGATCGACCGTCGGCGATAAGTTCAATCCATTCAATATAATGTTTTTCTTCCATTGGATGGGCAACACTCCCCACCGTGACTTTATACCCGGTTTCAGTTTTCTCTATAATCGGAACATGCTTTTCCTTGGAGGCATCCACCGAATTCTCGGTAACCAACGCCATCGGTTCCCCACAACAGATCAGCTGTCCGCCTCCACCATGAACCACTTCAACCATATTCCCGCAATGGGGACATTTGTAAATCTCTAATTTTGCAGCCATTTTGAACTCCTCCTTAAATTTATTTTGGAATTTTAATTACATTTTTAGAGTCATAAAACACTAAAGCCAGCTATTCCATCACAACTACGGCATTCTTCCTTTTCAACCGCAAAAGGGCTGTTTCTAAAACCCGCAATTCATGGTTTAATTTTTCAGGCCCTAAATAAGCGGTTACCATATCCTGGCCGACAACCAGATCCATATTTTGAGGTTCCGGGCAAACAAGTACAGCCTTATTCGAACCAAGCACCGGTGTCTGAAACAAATTGCCGCCGACTAATTCTTTGACCCGGTCAATTTCCAAAACCCCGCTATTGGGTTGGATTCGCTGCATCTGCATAAAAAGGTCGGGACTTACGGTTAGTGCTACTTTTCCGGTCAACCCGCGATCTTGAAAAAACTTTATAGCAGCGGCAACATCTTGAAATGGGTTTTCCCCTTCCAGCCAATTCTTCTTTTCAAGATGTTTTACATCGGAAGCACCTGCCAGTCCTTCGAGGCCCATTTCCTTATTTCCCCAGAAAATCAAGGTATCTTCCTTCTTGGAACAAACCGCGGCCGCGCCGGCCAGCGGAGATAAATCCAAAGACAATCCGAATTGCCTTCCGTTTTCCAGGTCCCGCCAGGAAATAGTACAATCTTGAAAAATCATCGGTATTTCTGCGAATTTTCTGGCATTCACTTTAAGTGGGGCATATTCTCCATCCCCAAAAAAACTGGTTTCTCCCGAAGGAATTTCACCATATTCATCCAGAGGTATACTTTGCGCGCCCGCTCCCAAGGGGCCGAAAATATGTAGAAACTTTCTTCCTACCAAAGTCTGCCGGGCCGTTTTTATCACCATTTCATCCATTTGATTCCACTGCTGGCTTGAAAACGGGGAATCATCTCTTAATAAAAACTCCATCATCCTTTACCTCCTTTGCTTATTTTCCAATCAAACTACCCACCGTACCTCCGTCGGTTCCTTTTTTTCCGGACTCAATGGTAATATTATTGGTAAACCCCAACTCTTCAAGCATTTCTTTGACCTCTCCCTCTCCACTTGCGAAATGGGCTGCTTCCTCAGGATCTAAGGCCCGTAACAAAGTCATTAATTCTCCGACATGAGCTTTTTCTTCATCACGGATATCGGCAATTACTTTTTTGGCAAGCGGATCGTCCGTAGCCTGCACATGGGCATCATAAAGATAAATCGCCTCCAATTCCCCGGCGATATCCAGACGGACCGCCTGAATCAATTCTTCTTTGGACATTTTTCGATTCACGTTTCCCTGAAAAGGGTTTGCAAAATTCGGCATTTTTTAGTCTCCTTTCCGATTCCCATTATTTTTGTCGGGTCAAAACCAAAACCCTTGTCCCCTTACGGTTGGTCAGAGCCGTATGCCAAGCCGCAGCTGTCTCTCTGGCATCTGCCGGCCTGACTACGGTCATATTTGCTACCGGGCAATTTATATCTCCTTGACGATTTCAGAGTAACTTTTACGTTTCTGTCTAGGGTACAAAGTTTTTGAGTCATCAAAATACCCCAAGGCAATCAACATCACCACTGTCTTGTTTTCATCTAAACCGAACTCTTTCCTGATTCCCTCAAAATCAATCCCGCTCATTGGATGGGAATCAATGCCAAAGTCCTTGGCAACATACATGATCGACATCGCCAGCAAAGCCGCATTACTCTCTGCAAATTTAATCCGTCGTTCCCCCGAGGAACCGTATAAGGCAGCCGCATACTGCTGGGCATTTTCCAGCGCTTCTTTGTCAAGCATGACTTTTAAATTATCCCAGGCCGGATTAACCGCTTGGTACCCATTCAAATCTCCAACAATGATCAAAGTTACCGGCGCCTCTTTGATTTTTGGCTGATTGCCGGTGAGCGGAAGCAGTCTCTCTTTCGCTTCCGCCGATTTCACCGCAATAATTTCCCACGGTTGCAAATTAAATGCTGATGGAGTCAGGGTAGCCAAATTAATTATATCCCTTAAAACATCTTCCCCGATTTTATGCTCAGGCTTAAAAAAATTCACGGAACGTCTTTCAGTAACAACTTTATTAAAATCCATGGTTATTCCCTCTTTTCAGTTTTAATATTCTTCCAAATGAACAAATTCACCGTTTTCAACCCAGTTCGCCGGACGCAGAACCATCTCAAAAATATTGTGAAGTAAGAAATAATGCTTTTCTTCTTCCCGGGCAATCTTCGTAAACAGTTCGCTTTGATTTTTATCCTGTACGTCGGCAGCTTTGGCAAGATAGAAATCCTGGCTTTTCTTCTCGGTTTCCATAGCCTTTTGATATAACTCAAGCTGGCTCGGGTCCAGGTTTTTAAGCTCATCCTTTGCAATCATTTCCTTAAAGATATTGCCGGCATTTTTTAACACCGCCGTCTCCCTCACTTGCTCCGGTACTGACTGCATACTTTTAAAATGTTGATAATGAGCCGCTTCATCCTCCGCCAGTTGGGTGAAAATTTCTCTAAAACCTGGATTCATAGCATTTTTTGCTAATTCCCGGTAAAAGATTTCACCATCTTGCTCCATTTTCATTGCGATTTCCAAGGCATCCATTGGATAATCCCTCCTTTTATTAAGTCTACCAGCTAAAAATTTACTTTTTCGCCGCCACGAATTCTTTCAATCTCTTTCGATCAATCTCCCTTTGATAGAGCGGTTCCCTGTTTTCCTGATAAAGCCCTAGATTATCTTCAAAGGTTTTTTTGGGATGAATATAAAAAACTCCTAAAGGCAATTTCTCAGTTTCAATAGCTTTGGCGAAAGCAGCAACCCGGTTATGCGGATCATGGGTTTCATCCAGATAATAGGTATGTTCTTTAAACCACTGATATGTATTATGTTTATTAAATGAAACACAAGGCTGCAAAACATCTACCAAGGCATAACCCCGATGTAAGATTGCTTTTTTGAAGATTTCTTTAGTCTGGGCTGCATCGCCCATGAAAGCCCGGGCCACAAAAGATGCATCCAAACTCAAAGCTACCGCAATCGGATTAAAAGGTTCATGGGTAACCCCATTAATTTGGATTGGTGTTTGAAAACCTGGGCCGCTGGTGGGAGAAGCTTGGCCCTTGGTTAATCCATAAACCATATTATTATGAACAATATTGGTGATATCCGGGTTGCGACGGATGGTATGAAGAAAATGGTTACCCCCTTCACCGTACATATCGCCTTCGCCGCTCTCGGCAATCACTGTTAATCCCGGGTTTACCGCTTTGATTGCAGTCGCCGGCGGCAAGGCCCGCCCATGCAGCCCGTTAAAAAAATTGCACCGTAAATAGTGAGGTGTTTTGGCAGCCTGGCCGATTCCGGAAACCATCACCAAATTTTCAGCTTGTACATTGAGCTCCGTCAGGGCCTGTTTTAAAACATTCAAAATCCCAAAATTCCCGCATCCGGGACACCAACTGATATCGGCCGAATCTATAGTATTCATCTTTTTCACTCCTCCCCGCATAATTCCAGAATTCTTTCCACCAGTTCCTCGACGGAAAACGGCATTCCGTTATATTTCAGAATTTGATTTTGAATTGAAATACCCGTTGCCAACTTAATTAAATTACCCAATTGACTCGTGGCGTTACTCTCAATGACAGCCACTCGGGTTGCCTTTTGAAGATAGGTTGAAGTCTCAGGTGGCAAGGGATAAACTTGTTTGAAATGAAGAAATGCCAGTTCAGAACGATCAAGCATCTTCATTGCTTCCTTGACCATTTCATAAGTGGAACCCCAACCGATAAGCAAAGTACGGTAATCCGGATTTCCAACCAATTCCGGAGAGATACTGGCTTCTTTAATGTAAGACAACTTTTTTAGCCTCTTTTGATTCATCCGGATCCGCAAATCCAAGTCTTCCGTAATATGCCCTGCCTCATCATGTTCGTCACTATCCACCCCTACCAGTCCCTCACCATTGCCAGGAATACCACGGGGTGATATCCCGGTATTCGTAAACCGATAGCGTTGATAATCAGGAGGAGTCTCTACTATCTGGCCTGTCACCGGGAACCTCGTCGGATCAAGTACCGGAATATCACCGTAGGAGTCGACTAAATATTGATCGGTCAGGACAAAAACCGGTACTTGAAATTGGTCCGCCAGTAGAAAAGCTTTTTGCGTAAGATAAAAAGCTTCTTCAATGTTTCCGGGAGCCAGGACAATCCTGGGGAACTCCCCATGGCCCGCATAAACGGCCAATTCCAAATCCCCTTGTTCGGTCCGAGTCGGCAAACCGGTTGCCGGCCCCGGACGTTGGGCCAAATGAACGACTACAGGTGATTCAATCATTCCGGCCAGGCTGATTCCTTCTGTCATTAAGGAGAAACCGCCTCCAGAGGTTGTAACAATCGCGCGGGCACCGGCATACCAAGCTCCCAAAGCCATATTGATAGCGGAAATCTCATCCTCTGCCTGCTCAACAACTATCGGGAAGTCTCTTGAGTATTGAGCCAAATATGTAAGTACTCCCGTGCCTGGAGACATTGGATAGGAAGAGATAAAATTACAGCCTCCGGCCAAAGCTCCTAAGGAAACGGCTTCTGCGCCATTGACAATGATATGATTTTGAACGCCAGAATCGCCGGGTAAGTCGAATAGATATTGGCCGGAGTTTACGGTACGAAGTTGAATTCCTAATTGATAACCTCTTTCGACCGCCACCAAATTCTTGTTGACAATCTCATCACTTTTAAAGGCAAAAAATTGTCTCACTTGATTCGAAGTAAGTTCAGGAGAAACGGCGAACAGACCCGCAATTACACCACAGGCTACCGTATTAGCGAATATCGGGTTCCCAATTTCGACGGCTATTTTTGAGAAAGGAACATCTTCTACTGAAATACCGTCCGGAGGAAGTATCTGGGCAACTTCGCCAATGATTTTAGTTTCTGAGGTTATCCGTTTTCCTAAATGAGGAATCGCCTCTTTGTCAAGGGGAATCAAAAGATCGATCGGTTCGGAGAATGCAGCCACAGGACGGGAAGAAACTCTAATTTCCGTGGAATTGCTGCCGCCCCGAATCCTTGACATATATTCTTTGGCGGCAAAAATATGAAATCCGGCATTTTTAAAGAGCTGAGTCAAAAAGGCCTCAATGGTTTGAATACCTTGTCCGGCTTCCCCGCAAAGTACAATTGTAATCGAATCCTTTTGAAGCATTTATTCCATCTCCTTAATCACAAAAATGTTCAACTAAGTAAAATATTAATATAATTATAATTCAATATAAGGTATTTTTCAACCCATTGGAAAAATTTTTTTTATATTCGGTTGGTTCTCTCGCTATTCTGAGAAATATTATTCCAAACCGAATTCTTATCATTACTCTGGAAATTTACACTTTATTCCAGGAAATTTTGATTTCCATCGATTCCAGCGACGATGATTTTAGCAAATAGATCGGCAATAACCGGATCAAACTGACTCCCCGAACATCGACGAATTTCATTGACCGCTTCCATGACAGTCATTGCATCCTTATAAGGTCGGGAGTGAGTCATAACATCGAAAGCGTCAATGATCGCGATTATTCTCGCCAATTTAGGGATTTCATTACCCTCGCGGCCCATAGGATACCCTTTTCCATCCCAACGTTCATGGTGAGAGAGAATTAAATCGGCAACATGCGACAACTCGGGAGTAGACTGGGCTATCCGATAACCAATTTCCGGATGCCTTTTCATTTCCCGCCATTCCTCTTCATTTAACTGGAGCGGCTTGGTTAGGATATGATCCGGTATTCCGATTTTGCCGATATCATGTAATATCGCCAATAATCCTAACTCATCAAGTTCACTCGAAGTTAAACCCATTTCTTGTCCGATTTTTATAGCGATATTCATGATACGCTGCGCATGCTCTTCCGTTTCATAGCTGCGGGCATATAAAGTTTTTTCCAAAGAAGTAATTAATGAGCTTCGGACGCTCTTCCCCTCCAACAACTTGCGACGGTACATGATATCTTCCGCTTCCTTTAGAATCACGTGAATATCCGAATTTACCCCTTCTTTGGTTGCAGCGCCAAATGTAATATTGGGTTGGATAGGATCTTGCGGCATCATTAAAAACTGCTCTTGAATTTGTTGGCAAAGTTCCAGGGCCCTACTTTTAGTTGTTTTGGGCAATATAATAACAAATTCATCCCCGCCCCAACGGGCAACGATTCCCTCCCCTCGGCATACTTTTTCAAGAGTCCCCGAAATAGTCTTCAAAAGTTTATCACCCACTTCATGCCCAAAAATATCATTGGTTAATTTCAAGCCGTTTACATCGCCAATAACTAATGATAACGGCAAGAACTCATGTATATCACAACGTTTTATCTCACGTTCAAAAAAAGTCCGGTTATATAATCCGGTAAGTTTGTCATGAAAACTTAGATACCGGATTTCATTTTCCTGTAACTTTTTCTCAGTAACATCTCTAAAAACCAAGACCACTCCAAACACCTTTCCATCCCTATCCCGGATAGGAGCTCCGCTATCTGAAATAAAGCGTTTGATACCATTTTTTGATACCAAGATGGTGTTATTGGCCAATTCAATCACCCGCCCTGTAATTAACGCTTTTTGGACCGGATTTTCACAGACTTGGTTCGTTTCTTCATCTACAATATAAAAAACTGAAGATAACTGCTGACCAACGGCTTCTTCAAAGCTCCATCCGGTTAATTCTTGGGCGATCTCATTAATTAAAGTCACTCTTCCATCGATATCGGTGGCAATAACCCCGTCACCAATGGAATGTAAGGTGACTTTCAATTGTTCTTTTTCCTGAAAAAGCTCTGCTTCAGCCTTCTTGCGCTCCGTAATATCATGAATAATCGAATACAATAAATGCTGCCCGGATATATCGATCGGCCCGCTGTATACTTCAACATTTCTGTATTCTCCGTTGGAAAGACGGTGTTCAAAGAAAAAAGGGTTCCGGTGTTCCGATGCAGCCTTTTGCATTTCATCTTGAATCTGTTCCATTGAAAAGGTATTGATATCAGTAATATTCAAAGAACAGATTTTTTTCTGGGAATAGCCGTAATAAAGGCAGGCTGCAGGATTGGCGTCAACAATCCGTCCATCGGCGGGATTGATAATCAACATTACCGAATGATTGTTCTCGAATAGGCTGCTATAACGTTTTTCACTTTCCTTTAAGTCAGCCATCGTCTTTTGTAGTTCTGAAATATCTCTCCGCGCTCCAATGATTTGAACAACTTTTCCGTTTTTCAAAACCGGCGATAACATCGTAGACCAGGTTCGAATGCCGGAAGGAAAATGTAAAATTTCTTCAAATACCATTGAAGATTTAGCTTTCACGCATTCACGGAAATGAGCATCGATTTTGTTCCCAAACTCCAAACCAAAGACCTGTTGCGGAGTTCTCCCATAAACATCCGCTGTGGTTAGACCCGATAGACTTTCGTGACTTCTGTTCAACCTTCGGTATTTAAACCCTCCATAATCATCAACGTCCATCAGAAACATTAAATCTTGGGTGCTGTTAAAAATCAGTTCATATTCATCCCGGATTTTTTTGTGCTCTTCCAGTAGTCTTTTTTGCTCGGTGATATCCTGAATGACAACTGCAAAATAGCCCATTTCACAGCTAACTGCATTGATCAAAAGCCATTTCTTTAAAGAATTAGAATAATACTCGGAACGAATCGACCGGCCCGTAAAAGCAATTTTACCGCAAGCCCCAACCCAATCCAATGAATCCTCCCCAACCTCCGGTATGATCTCCGAAATTTTTTTACCGAGTATATCAATCCCATCCAAGCCGGTCATCCTTTGGAACGCCTGGTTGGCTTCTACAATGATGTAGTCGACCGGTTTTCCCTGATCCAAAACAACTTGATGATAGGCAAATCCATCCACCAAATTGGCGATGATTTGCTTATATTTCAGCTCTTGCTGATTTTCCAAGAAATTTTTCATGACGGACACCTCTTTAAAACCTATTATTAAATCAAAGTACCGGATACAGCTTCGTATCCGTTAATCGCTCGATGGCATTTAATAAATCGCTGATATTAAAAGGCTTAACCAGAAAATCATCCATCCCTGCATTCATACACTTTTCCCGGCCGTTTTCCAAAACATACCCCGTCATCGCCAAGATGGGAATATGCGCTCCTGTTTCCGTTTCCTTGGCCCGGATTCGGGCAGTTGCTTCAAAACCGTTCATTTCAGGCATTTCCAAATCCATCAATATCAAATCCACTTGGTTCCTTTCTAATATTTCCAAGGCTTTTCTTCCATTTTCCGCCATAAAAAGATGACAATCAGCAGAATCCAAAATAAGTCCAATTAGTTCTTGAATCATTACATTGTCTTCAGCGACCAAAACATTTAAATCGGAACTAAATTCATTGATATTCCCCGGCGCTACATTTCTCGAAATTGCATGAGCAGTCATTTTCATCATCCCCCATTCATTTCATAGCTCTAAATGAAGCAAAATTATGGCAGCTGCTATTTACATTTTCATTATCACCTGGAATTCTTTACCCAATCTATGGGGGAATTCTCTACTTTTGGCGGGGAAAAACACCTATTTATGAACCGATACAGAATGTCATCTTGATAACATTTCAAGGCTGTCTAAAAAAACAAACGATTTAATTTCCTTTATCAACTGATGTGGTTTCTCTGAACATGGGTAAAATCTCTACTTTGAATCAAAAAAATCCCTATTTTTAAAATAGGGATTGACTGTTATCGATGTGAATGAGTGCAAGCTAAACGATATCCTTTATTCTAATAAAACCAGTTTGTTCTTAATGGCTATTCGTATTAATCCGGCCGTATCTTTGACACTCAGTTTGATAAGCAAATTCGCCCGGTGTTTGTCCACAGTTTTTGGAGAAATGAACAACATCTGAGCGATGGAGTTATTGGAATGCCCTTCGGCAATCAATTGTAAAACCTGAACTTCCCGGACCGAAAGAGTATCAAAAGCATCCAGAGTTTCCGCCTTTTCCTGATAATTAAGAAAATCATCCAAAATAAATCTGGAAATTGCCGTGCTCAAAAAAATTTCACCCCTAAAAACCGCCCGGACGGCTAATATCAGTTCCTCGGAAACGGAATTTTTTAATAGATAGCCTTTGGCGCCGTATTGAAAGCTTCGTTTGATAAATGAGGTATCGGAATACATGGTTAAGATAATAACTCGGGTAGCCAGCTTCAATTCCCGCAACTGTCGTAAAGTCTGAATCCCGTTTAATTTCGGCATACCAATGTCTAAAAGAAGAATATCCGGATTTAGCCGTTCCGTTAGTTCAAAAGTTTCTTGTCCATCCGAAGTTTCTCCGACAACCGCCAGATCCGCCTCTTGCTCTAAAAAAACTTTCAACCCGGCCCTAACCAGATGATGATCTTCCGCTATCAATATCTGAATCATTTAAACCTCCTCCCAAGGAATTGTCGCCATTAAGCATGTTCCACGACCCGGTTTGGAATAAATACTTAAAATTCCGCCCAGCATCGTCAATCTTTCCCTCATTCCCACAAGGCCCATGCCCTGGATTTCAATTTGATCCATTACAAAACCCCTGCCGTTGTCTTTAACAACGAGAGAGATTCGGTTATGGCCGTAACGAAGCCTAACCTGTACAAAACTAGCTCGGGCATGCTTCACGATATTGGTAAGCGCCTCTTGCAAAAAGCGATAGAGGCTGATTCGGATCACACTGCTTAATGCCGGAAGCTCACGGCCTTGATACCGGATAGAAAGCCCAACCCTTTTACTAAATTCATAACAAAAATCTTCCAACGTAAGATTGAGTCCCAAAGCATCCAAAGCCGGCGGACGTAAGTCCTGAGCCAAGCGACGAATTTCTTTAAGGGCTTTATCGCTCAAATCAACGGCTTCACCTATCCTTTGCCGTAATACATTGGCATCCGGCGGCAATCCTTTTAAAATCAATTCAATGTACATCTTAAGCGCAGTTAGTGCCTGACCGGCTTCATCATGCAATTCCCTGGAAATCATACGGCGCTCTTCCTCAAGAGTCGTCATGGTTTGTTGATTCAATTTATGAAGCCGCGAATTGGTCTCTTGTAGCTCCAGTTCCAATTGTTTCTGATAATGGATATCGGTACAAGTACCAAGCCAATAAGTTATCTTGCCTTTTTCGTCCCGCATCGGAATTCCCCGGCCCAAAAACCAATGATACTCACCATCATAGCGCCTGATTCGGTACTCAATTTGATATGAGCTTCCGGTACGGAAGGCTTCTCTCCAACATTCCGTCCGTTTTTGAATATCCTCGGGATGAATCCATTCATTCCATTGTTGGCATATCAACTTATCAACATGAATGCCTGTATAGTGCTGAAATTGATTGTTGAGATAAAGAAATTTGCCATCCGTATCAATGATCCAGACCAGCTGGGGTAAGGCCTCAGTCAAAACCCGGAAGCGCTCTTCGCTTTCCCGGAGGGCGCTTTCCATCTGTTTCCGTTTGGTTATGTTAATCATACTTGCAACAGCCTTCAAAACAATCCCGTTTTTATCCTTTACCGGAGCACAATTGACGACTGTTACCACTTCCCTGCCATCGACACCCCGAATGATGATTTCTTCATTCTCGGTATCTTCACCCCTACGCAAGGCCTTCGCTAAGGGCCAATTATCAGAAGATATCTCGGTACGGTCCGGATGCAACATCTGAATGGTTTTTGGGCTTCCCGGCAAAGGACCCGTGGCGGTGCCGGTGGGTGGAACCCCAACTATTTCCACGGCTGCCGGACTATAATATGATATTCGTTCATCGCCGGCTTCAGCTACCATGACGCCAATCTGGATCGTATCAAGCACCGTTTTTAGAGTGGCTAAAGCATGGGATAGTTCTATAGAACGATTTCTAAGCCCGGCTTCCAATTCTTTACGTTCAGTAATATCATGAAGAATCGCCTGAATGACCGTACAGTCACGGTAATGGCACAGTCCACTCATGGCTTTTACATGAACCAAGGCGCCATCGCTTTTTATAAAACTCATTTCCCTTGACAATGAGGTAACTTCTTTATGAAGGAGTAACGAAATCCGTAAAGATGATGATTCCCTGTATTCTGGAGCCATCAGATCGAGAATTTTCATTCCCACAAGGTCATCTGCTCTTTTAAAACCCAGTAAGGCCCCACTCGCCGGATTGGCCTCCAAAATACGCTCCCCATCATGGATAATAATCGCCCCCGGAGACTTTTCGAATAAATCCCGGTAGCGTTCTTCACTTTCATTGCTTGCTCTCTCGAAAGAATCTTTGGAAATTAATAATTCAAGTTCAGCCCGCTTGAGTTCGGTAATTTTTTCAAAGCGGTTGATTTCCTTCCATTTATATTCTGCAAGTTCTAACCGGAGTTGGTTAACCTCGGCACAAAGCTTTGCGGTACGCTTTTTCACCAACTCTTGAATCCTCTTCCGGCGACTAAAGGATTGCCGTTCCATTACTAATTGGATGGTTTTGTGTATCTTTTGGTACAATTTTACAAATTTCATGAAGGATTCCTCTTTATTCCCCAATTCCCTTAACAATTTCTTTATATTTCCTAAAAAACCTTCCTTTTCCGAAATATGAAAAAAGAAAGCTAATTTAAGCTTCCTTTTTAAAATCTTCAGTTTTCACTTAAAATAAAGTGGACCCATTTTCAAAACGCGCCAATAAAAAACTTTCAAAAGAATGTCAGTAATAATCCTCAATCATTACTTCCATAACCCCTCCGCAAACCATTCCTTCATCTTCGGCCACATCTCCGGTCATATCGACTGTTTTAATTTCATAAGTTCCTGTCCCAATGATCCGACGGGCATCACCGATGACAGATGCTTCACTGCAACCTCCGCCAATGCTGCCCACAATTCTTCCGTCAGGATAGACAAGCATTTTAACTCCGGCTCCGCGCGGGACGGAACCTTGGGTGGACATCACCGTGACCACGGCTTTAGATTCATCATTTTCCTCTCCCAACAGCCGGATAACCCCAAAATCCATATCCGAACGTCTCCCATAATGGGGTTGTCCCGAATTCACTTCTTTGGGTAGCCGTTTACAGGCGATCAGCTCCGCCATAATGGAAACCGCAATTTCTTCAGGAGTCACAGCACCAATGGCAAGGCCAATCGGACTGTGCACCTTTTCAAGCAACTCCCGGTCATAACCCGCCCTAATCAATAGTTCTTTAAGAGCTCCAACCCTCCGGCGTGAACCGATCATTCCTGTGTAAAAAGGCCGGACCCCTTTTAACAGTTGCTCCAGACAAATTTGATCATGCCGGTGACCCCGGGTGATGATTACTACATAATCATTATCAGTAATCGTCAGCCGCCGTATCGCTTGGTCAAAGGGAGCGCAAATGACTTGCCTTGCCAGGGGAAAACGGTCGATATTGGCGAAGCTGAGGCGATCATCCACAACCGTAACTGAATAACCGACTTTCACGGCAAACTCAACCAGCGGCAAGGCAATATGGCCCCCGCCCAGGATAATTAAACGTTCTTCAGGGAAAAAGGGTTCGGTTAAAATCGTTTTCCCGTCGCAGGATTCAAGCAAAGGCATTCCCTGCTCCAACCATTGAAAAACCAATCCCTCGTCTGGCTTCTCGGAGACAATTTGACGGACCAGATCTTGCTCAATCCGTCCCTGTCTGCCCGAAAGCTCAGTTTGGAGCGCAACTTTCCTGCCGCTTTCCAACAGTACCAGAAGTTCCCTATATAATTCCTTACCCACCAAAAGGCACCCCTTTACGAGTCGGACCACACTCATCATCATTCAGTGAAAACAATCAACCACCGAGGTTATCGATTGAATCAACATATAAATCATCTCCCACAGCAATCGTGCCGCCATGAAGAACCTTTGCAAATACACCCTCCCGGGGCATAATACAGTCTCCGACTTGTTGATAGATTTCGCAATGAGAATGACACTCCTTGCCAATCTGAGTCATCTCCAGAATAACATCATTACTGCGTAAAATCGTTCCGATTGAAAGTTTCTTAAAATCAATATCCTTTACCAACAGATTTTCACCAAAAGCGCCATCGCTGACTTTTGCGCCTTTAGCCCGAAATTCCTGAACTTTATCATAGCAAAGCAAGCTGATTTGCCGGTTCCAATTTCCTGCATGCGCATCATTTTCCAAACCATAATTGGCCATAATCTTGCCCTTTATAATATTGATTTTCGGTGTCCCACGCTTTTCACTGATGCACACGGCCATGATCTTCCCCATGATTAGCCTCCTATTTGAACCATTTTCCTGCCATCGGTTATCCCGTTTGCCTCGTCATGAAAATTATGACGGCGAGGTTTTTGAAAAATCAGCTCTTGAAGAGTTTCTTGAAGTTTCTCATCCGTTACGCCTGCTCGAAGTAACGTTTTTAAATCGGTTTCTTCCTCACCATGCAGGCACAATTTAAGTTTCCCTTCCGCTGTGAGCCTTATCCGGCTGCAATTTTCGCAAAACGCTTCGGTTATCGCACTGATAAATCCGATGCCGCCTTGAAATCCCGGAAAATTATAGTAACGCGCCGGACCATTTCCCAAACCGCTAAAGACTCGCCGGGGCTTTCCATACTGTTGAATCAGCATCTTAAGCACATACTGGTTTCCGATCGGTGTAAACTTTGCTCCAAGTCCAATCGGCATTAATTCAATAAACCGGACATGGACCGGATAAGCTCTGGCCATACCGGCCAGATCCCTAAGGGAGGAGCCGTTTATTTCCCGGATCGGAACACAATTGATTTTTGTTTTTAACCCCAACCGGCATGAGAGTTTGATGGCGCTCAACACTTTTGAAAATGCATCAACACCGGTTATCTGTAAAAATGTGCCGGCATCCAAAGAATCCAGACTAAAATTGACCCCCCCAAGTCCGGCAGAGGCCAATTGCTCCCCATACATATCAAAAAGCACGCCATTGGTGGTCATGGTAACCTGGTCAATCCCCGGTATTTCCCTGAGCTCCCGGATAAGGAAAACAAGATTTTTCCGCACCAAAGGCTCTCCTCCGGTAACTTTTATTTTGCGAATTCCAAGTCCCGAGGCTACCTTGACCAACCGGATGACTTCTTCAAAAGTCATGATTTCATGATGGGGCAGGCTTTCGATACCGGACTTTGGCATGCAATAAACGCAACGCAGATTACAGCGGTCCGTCACTGAAATCCGTAAATAATCAATTTTTCTGCCAAATTGGTCGATCATCCAATCCCCCTCATCAAAAGCCTTTCCCGTATCATTTTTATTACCCCCTACGGAATCCATTCGGGCTTCATGCTATTTTTTAAGGTAATGACCGCTTTTTCCGCCGGCTTTTTCTTGGACAAAAATCCCGGTTAATTCCATATTTTTATCCATAGCCTTACACATGTCGTAGATGGTAAGCAACGCCACCGTCACTCCTGTGAGGGCTTCCATTTCCACTCCGGTTTTTCCAGTGAGTTTAACCGTACATATAGCCTCTACCGTACAAGTGTCCGGATCCAATTGAAAATCCACCACCGCTTGGGTGATGAACAGAGGATGGCATAATGGTATTAAATCAGGAGTACGCTTTGTCGCCATGATACCGGCTATCCGGGCGACACCCAAGACATCACCTTTTGTCACCGTACCGCTTTGAATTGCATCAAAAACAACTTGACTTACAACGATGCTACCTTTGGCAACCGCAATCCGCTCGGTAGACTCCTTTTCAGTAACATCAACCATTACAGCCTTGCCGTCTTCGTCAAAATGAGTCAGACCATTTTCCATGGGATCAGCCTCCACTCTTTACTTTCCAAAGCCGCAATTGGGAAAGTTGCAAACCTCACAGTTTAAACATAATCCGCCATGACCTAAACCGGTCAAATCACTGGCTGTCAAGATATCATCCGCCATGATACGGGGCAATATCAAATCAAAAATTGTGCGCCTGGCATACATAACACACCCGGGCAAACCGATAATGGGAATCTTTTTGGAAAGTAAGGGGTAATAAGCCAGTAAAAACATAGCCCCCGGCAAAACCGGAGCACCGTATGAGATGAGTTCGGCGCCGGTATTTTTGATGGCAGCAGGAGTGGTATCATCGGGATCAACGCTCATTCCTCCCGTACATATGACAAAATCAGCTTCCCGGTCGATATAGCCAAGAATCGCGCGGGTGATATTCTCCGCTTTGTCTCCGACAATGTCCTGACCCAAAACCTCAACCTTATATTCGGCCAATTTTTGGCGGATGACCGGACCAAAAGTATCCTGAATCCGGCCATAGAAAACTTCATTTCCCGTTGTTACAATTCCGGCTTTTTTATTTCCAAAAGGCAAAATTTGCAACAAAGGCTTGTTATCCGCGATCGCCAATGCTTCCTTCATTTCCGCTTCTTCGATGACCAGTGGAACAACACGCGTCCCGGCCAGTTTCATGCCTTCATAGACTGCAAAATTGCCATGACGGGTGGCAATGATCATTTTACCCAGAGCATTAATACGGTTAAGCCTTTCCAGATCAACCTTGAATAAGCCGTCCACCGTGGCAAAAAGTTCAATCTTACCCTCTTTGGCGGGGGTGGAACTCATATATTTATTTTTGCATATACTCAACAGAATTTCCGCCGCCTCATTTTCATGCAGCATGCCAGGTTGCTTCTCCCAGACATATAAATGTTCTTTCCCCAGGGAAAGCAAAACCGGAATATCCTCCTCGGCAACGACATGCCCTTTACGAAAAACCGGGCCGCTTTTCTCCCCCCTGATAATTTGCGTCAAATCATGGCAGAGGACATGACCCACTGCATCGATTGTCTTGATTTGTTTCATATCATCCTCCGTGGTAAAAAAGAGCATGGATTAATTTAATATCAAACTGTGTGTAAGAAAAATTGAAAATCCCGATCCAAACTGTAGGAATAGGGGACGGAATCATTTTTTATTCCGTCCCCTTGAAAAATACATCATCTCAAGCAAGATAACAAATCCATCTTTGTTAAAAATGCCCTAACTCTTTATCCTACCAGAGCACTCATTCTATTATAAAATGGCGCCTCCGGGCTGTCAATCATCCGTAAACTTTCTAGATCCAGGTTCGGCTCAGAAACGATTCAAATGTACTGAGGAGTATCGAACCAGCCTGATTGGGGTTTTTGAAATCATAGCCCATAAAAAAAGCTGCCCCACGGCAGCGAAAACAGGCTCATCCGTTCTCCAAATCAAACTTTTCTTCAAGTTTGCGCAAACAATTCAGAATGGTATCCATCCATTCTTTTACCTCTTCCGCTTCTAAGTAAGGGAGAGTTTGGGAAAGACCCATCCCAGGTTTTACGAGAAGTTGTCTTTGTTCAAGATTTAACAAACTATCCCAATTGGGATTTAATTTTCGATTCCGTATTACAGATGCCAATGAAACTCTCCTTTCAAGCAAACAATGTCATTCATTAATTCGCCGCCATTTTAAAAATACCTTTGGAAAACAAAGGGATATCGTTAAAAATCGACAAAATTCTACAACCAAAAATTAGGAGACGGATTTCAAACGATAATTAAGAATTCCTAAATCGTTCCGGAACTCAGGCAATAAAAAAAGAGGCCGCCGTCGACTCTCCTCATAGTTTGGGAATCCAATTTTTCATTTTGGATAGGAAACCCGTTTCGTATCCCTTTTAACCGAAAGTCTTCGAAAGGCCTCTTTTCTACTTTCAGGATGGAAAAACTTTTATGGCTAGGCAGTATTAGCCCTGGAAAGGATGAACATTAATTTACGGACTATGAATTCTCTGGATGGTTTCGGTCATTTAGATAAAACTGCCACCGCAGAAGCAGCTAAAGATGATGATGATGATGATAATCCATATAATCCACCAACACCCGCCGCCGCCCCAACCTTGCTCGGCATTTACATCACTCATTCATTTCACCTCCAACATCAGTTTGAGGTTCCCTTACCTATATTATGGAATTTTCAAAGACATGGAATGAGTTTTTGTAATCTTATTGCATGAAAATGGCAGACTCCGCAATAATCCGAACGACTTTGGAATGGGGAACGATACACTGATTCTTTCTGTCATTCAGTGAATTACTTCTGCCACAGAAATAATTCTTTCCGTCGTTCAATAAATTACTTCTGTCACAAAAATAATTCTTTCCGTCGTTCAATGAATTACTTCTACCACAGAAATAATTCTTTCCGTCGTCGGAAAATAATCACCGGGCATCGTCGCCAAGGCGCTGCAGACACAGAGGTGTGGTTTTGGTGTTTCAGGATGCAATCTGCCGGGTTTAATGCCTCGCGCGCCGCCGCTCTTTTAATCCTGGAAATCCTGTTCATCCTGTCTTGGTTAACTTTTCTTTCCCCGGGGAATCCGCTTCAGAATCATGAAGGCAAAAATGGAGGTTCCGGCTTTACCTCCTACAATCAATATTCCAATAATTGGCATTCAAATTTAACTTTATTAGAGGCCTACCAGCGAATCGAGGGTAATAAGCTAATATCGACTGCAAATCTCCGGTATCCAGAGTCCTTTCATGAAGTTTAAACCGGTGATAGTTTATTTACTTTCCGAACAATCTTCATTTAAAAAATCCAAGGAGGAGAGCCATGTTTACCTGGAGCAAAAACAACCGGGCCTGTACCACCACATGGAGCACTTTATTGATATTGGACCAAATCAGCGCTGCTTTTAGCGATTCCGGCGCCCTTAAAATCCAGGACTTCACTTTTTGGAACAAGACCGGCAGTTCCGAGATGCGCAAAGTAATGGCCAATACCCTGGCGATTCAAATGGATAATATTTTTACCATGCTCCGGGGAGCCCAATACGAGAGAGGCGTTACCAAAGAAATCGCCATCAACGGGATGATGAACATTCTGACCGTCGGCGACCAAACTGTCAGTGATTTGGCAGAACTCAACAATAACAACTACGCCTTTTGGAATGGAGATAAAACGGGTGAGAATTAAATTTTGCCTATCGATCCTTATTTTACTGGCCTTAACGGCCCTGATGGCTATTCCCGCATATGCCGATGAAGCAGGATCTTCCATCAACATGAGTGATTTTGCATCATCCTCCGGGCTCCCCGGCGCTGTTCTCATCCAGGCGCTGGAGCAACCCTTGAGTATCAACCAGGAATTAAACAGCGTTTTAATTACCGATCATGCCTGGAAATTTTTAAAGGACCTCAATCTAAAATTATATACCGCGACAACCAGCGACGGCACTCAGTCATTGGGCTTAAGTTACACTTTGACCAAAGATCTGAAGCGGTTTTTTTTCACCAAAAGTAATTCCCTGCAAACCGGGATCAGTTATTCCCTTAATCTGGACGGGAATACCGCGGTCATCCAAGATGCAAACCCCAACGATTTTTTGATTTCCGACTTTTCCATCCATTATTTCCGCAGCCAAGGCGGAGCCATCCAGTCCGATGAAGCTTTATACGCCTCCCTCAATCAATTGGAAGATAAAATGGCCGGTATGGGGGATCTAAACCAGCTCCTGGCCAGTCCCGAATATAAGGATTTTGCAAAAGCTCTGCGGAAAAACATGACCGATCAATATTATATCGATTTTTCCGCCATTGGCGGTTACGAATCAAATCACTCCTTCAGGGAAAGACAGTTATATTACGGAGTTCAGTTGGGTCTGGACCTTAAGGCCTGGAATCCCCAGTCCAAACTGGCAAAATATAATATTTTCGATTGGCCTTTCGCCCTGATACGATTTTTATCCGGTAACGACAATGCTTTTACTCCCCGCGGCACTGCCATACCCACCGTCCTGCTGGGACTGGACATGGTGGATCCGCAAAGCGGGGTCGTCAAAAAGTTCCATCCGGATGATTCCTTTTTTACACGTTTCCGGGCGGAGACTTCCTTCCGGACTCCCCTTTCCTTGCAGAATTTAATCTTTTTCGAGGCTTCCTATCGCTATGATTGGCAGCCTCATGCTTCTGAGCTTATAAAACAAAACGCCATGGACCGGTTTGGGTATTTTGTGGCAGCCCTCACCCTGCCCAACGGGATGTTCGCCAGTTATTCGACGGGAAAACTGCCTGCGGACCTGGAAAGCGACAGAGTCTATGAGCTTGGGTTTAGATTTAGTTTATAGGAATGTCGCGGGTTCATTGGAGGGAGAAAAAATTATAGTGAATTTCACCTACAGCCGGTATCCAGTAACTGCTTATCAATTAGGCTCTGCATATTGGGTAAATTGCTCTTTAGTTCTTCTTCCAAATCCTGGAGAGCTGTTCCGGGATAAATATTAAAGTGAAAGCCCCGGGCCAAAACCGCTAATTTATAACCATGGGGTAAACCGAGTTTCATTGCCGCTTCGGCAATAGTAGCCACCGCCTTTTGGCAATGCAACGCAGTCCGGTAATCATTGCTTTTATAGGCATGGTAAAGTTTAATCAATATTTCCGGGACAATCCCGCCTGTAGCAATGATACAACCGTTAGCGCCATATGCAAGCCCCGATAACACAAGCTCATCCCAGCCCATTAGAATCTTGATCGGCAAATTTTCGTCTTCCAACCGCTTTGCCAGCTTCAAAAGAAATTTAAGATCCCCGCTTGACTCTTTAATCGCAGTGATATTCCCATGCTTACAAATGGCGATCAAGTTTTCAAATCCAATGTTATTCGTAAATGACGGCGAATTGTATAAAATCAAGGGTAACGGACATGCATCAGCAACCGTTGTAATATATTTATGGATATATTTCACGGGATAGGAATAATAGTAAGGGGCACTTAAAACCACACCATCCGCACCGACTTCTTTACAAAAACGGGCAAGCTCTATGCTTCTGTCGACTTCAAAGTCATTAATTCCCGGAATAATCCTCAATTTTCCACGGCCTCTTTCAATGACAGCTGCGATTATGCGTTTTTTGACATCCGTATCCAAGGCAATAAACTCTCCGATATTCCCAACTGGGAAAACCCCATTTACACCTTTATCCACCAAGAAATCTATGATTTGATAAATCGCTTCATAATCAACGGCCCCAGATCGGTTGTACGGAGTACACATTGCACAATAAATTCCTTCGGGTGCGAATTTTTTCTGGTTCATCGTTTATCTCCTATATTTTTAATTCTTTTTGATTTTAAATTCACTCGGGGTATAGTTGGTGGTTTTTTTAAAACAAATACTGAAATATTGGGGGGAATTATACCCTACTTTATAGGCAACCTCATAAATTTTCAGGTCAGTACTGTTAAAAAGCTCTACGGCTTTTTTGATCCGCATATCCTCCAGATAATCACTGAAATTAATCTTTTTTAACTGCCTGAACAGTGATGAAAAATAATTAGGGCTTAAGTGAACGAAACCAGCCACATCATCCAGAGTTAAATCCGGGGTCATATAATGATTTTCAATATAGAATATTGCGTTATCAATTATTTTTTCCGCCCCGCTCTTCCTTTTTTCGGATAAAATCGCAACCACTTCGGTTAGCGTACTTTTTAGCCACTTCTCGATCTCCGCGACACTCTCCATCCTGGTAACCTGGGGGATTATCTTGTTTGATAAATTGATCATCTTGGATGAATCATTATCTTCTTCCTCAATGATCTTGCAAGCCAAAATGATTGTTTCAACGGCAACCAACTGGATATAAGAGAAGTATATGCCTTTGACATTCTTAAAGCTGAGAAAAATCTGCTCAATTTTGTTCGATATCTCCTCAAACTGCCCTACTTTCAAACAATTGACCAAGTCCTTTTGCTTGTCGCTGATGTTGAGATCCAATCTTTTCTGACCGCTATCGATATCATTGATTCGAATAATACTACGATTCTCAAAATATCGGCTGTACTCTGCCGTCATTTTCGCTTCCTCATAAGATTTGGCAATATTATGAAAGCCCCAATAGGCAGTTCCCAAACAAAGCGTCAAAAAAAACTCATCCATGGTATTGATCCGAGTCCGGATCTCATTGGCAATCTCAAGCATATATTGTTCACAAGCTTCTTTTTGCGGGAACTCTTTGAAAATTACGGCAATTTCATCATCCCTGCTGTTAAAGATAACAGTTTTTGAAATATCCAACAGCCCTTGGACCGCTGAAAATATTTTCTGTTTCATAAATTGCTTATTAATTATAATAGAGCTAATTTCAGAAATTGCACTCACTGCCGAATTAAGAAAGTAACTTTTAATACTTAAAATGGCGACTCCAAAATAATTTTCAAGGGGTAGACCGACAAAACTCCGGATTTCTGCTTCCTTCTCCGGAGTGAGGCTTCTTGTTACCAGCTCATATAAATATTTTTCTTTAAGTAAAGGTAACCCGGCTTTTATTTCGTTCCTGAGCTTCCGTTCTTCGATCAGTCTTTCTTTTGCGCTGCAAACCGCTTCAACCACTTTCTGATTATCAAAAGGTTTGGTAATATAATCGTGTACATGCATCTTAACGGCTTTTTTGGCAAATTCAAATTCTTCATAGGCCGTCAACAATATCACTTTAATTTCAGGATATTCCTGTCTAATGATTCCGGAAAGTTCGAGCCCATCTAAAAACGGCAGGTTAATATCAATTAGGGCGATATCCGGCAGCAGTCTTTTAATGAGAGCCAGTCCCGCCTCGCCATCATATGCCGTTCCCACCACTTCAACCTCATTTTTGCTCCATTGAACGCTATGGCAGAGACCTTTACAGATCACTTCATCATCATCTACAATGATCAGTCGGTACATGTTCTCACCTCTTCAACAACACTTTTACAAGGTAATTTTACCTTGATCAAGGTAAATTCATTTTTAACACTATGGATACTCAGGCCGTATTCTTCCCCATACTGCATCATTATCCTTTTATGAACATTATGAACTCCGATGCCACAGTCTTTGGGTAAATGTATTTTATCTAAGTTCTCGCGGATTTGCGCCAGACGCTCCGGGGCCATTCCGGCCCCATTATCATAAATTGTAAAAAACAAACCTCCGTCTTCTCGATAACCTTTGATGATTATAATCCCTTTTTCCCTTTTTTTTCTGACCCCATGATAAATAGAATTTTCAACCAAAGGTTGCAAAATAAACTTGATGGTCTCACACCCCAAAATACTGGGGTCCGTTTCTATCCGATAATCGAACTGTGTGGAATACCTGATTTTTTGGATAATTAAATAGTTTTTCAGATGATCGATTTCTTCAGTTACAGTAATAAGGCCATCACCTTTACTCAGGCCGTGCCTGTAGAATTGTCCCAAAGCTCTTACCATTTCACTGGTATCATCACTTTTCTGCTCAGCCAGAAATTTAATCGAATCCAGCGTATTGTAAAGAAAATGGGGGTCGATCTGCATTTGCAGCGTTTCCAGTTCCATCTTTTTTTTCTGCGCTTGCTCCTGCGCGACTTCGGAAATCAATAACTTTATTTTTTCAATCATGGAGTTAAACTGTCGGGTTAGCTTGCCGATTTCATCGTTATAGAGAGTGTTAAACCGGATATCCAAATTCCCCCTCTCCACGATTGCCATCAACTCGGAAAGCTTATTGATGGGTTTTGTGAGTCCATAGGCAATCAAAATGGCGGCAATGGTCGCTATTAAAATAATCCCAAGAGTAAAATAAATAATCCCATATTTGGCCTTGTCAATATCCCGCATCAGCTCATTTCGCTTTAAAATTACCGCCAATTTCCACCGATTGACCCTGATTGTAGTATAGATGACTAAAAAATCAACATTCTTTGCCTTGTATTCAAATTGAGCCGATTCATTAGGACTATGCAATACTTTTTTTTGAATAATTGCTCCCAACTCCGACATTTGGCTATACTCGTTGCTTGCCAAGTAACCATCTTCACTTACAATAATAGTCGACCCCGTATTGGCCATATTAATATTTTCAATCAACTTTTTCATATAACTCGCATACATGTTCACGATGATTAGCGCTTTTAATGAATCGCCTTTTCGTAAGGGCGCCGAAATAGTTAAAACATCCGTTCCGGAATTTCTAAAAAAGACGTCATCATTATGTACATTCAACCAGCAATAATTTTGGTCATTATAACTATATTTCCGTATCTCACCGGGGGACAATTTTTTGATCAGGAAACGGTAATTACCCCTTTCAAGTTGGAAAACAACCCCATTATCCAAATAAATAATCATCGAATGAATTAATTCATAGTTATTGGCAAATGAGTAAATTTCGTCAAATATTTTTTTAAAATGGATGCCGGCCTCTACTTTTTCCGCTTCACTGATAGTTGAAATATCCGCATTGATTAAATGTTCCAATTCGGAATCATATTTGATCTTGATCAGTTGTTCGGTAATAATGCTTAATTTATCGCAAATGTTGTTATTAATTTGGTTGACTGCCTCATTGGTAATGTAATAAACATTCCGCTTCAACTGTTTCTCCGTTGAAATGTAAATCATATAACTGACAGTCCCGATTGATGCAATAATGATCATCAAGTAAAGGCTGAGTATTTTGACTTTTATCTTTTGATTGTTAAAGAACATAAATATTTTTTCCATGAGGCTACATATATTCAAATAACGTCACCCATCTAATTTCTTTGGAAGATCTCAATTTTATCTTATAGTAGGATCTATCATTATTCAAGATACTCATCAATTCCAGTTGGTTGTCAAAAAGAAGCTCATGAACATTTGCATCCTTTTATGTCCTCGGCAAGTCGAGGTACCGGCCAGAAGGTATCAAATGCTTGAATAAGCGCCTACCTCTGAATCCCTTCAAGAAGATTCAACCGTAAAGATATACAACATATCGCTCCATTGGTCATGGACCTTTATATTGTATATCTTATTGATTTAAATCACTTTTTCGGCAACCTTATTGCGATCAGTGCATGAAAAGATTTTATTCTATCGGTGGATACAGTTATATGCCTCTATCGATCCAGTTGGCAGAAGTGTAATCTTATTGGGACAGGCGATCGAATGGTAACTTCCGCCTTTTATCTTCCTCTCCCCTTCATGCGCATTCAATCAGTAACTTACCGATGTTTTTCCCTTCTTTCATCATCAAAATCCCCTTTTCCAATTGAGCCAATGGATAAACACCACCAATTAACTTTTCCACGTCAAAAGTTTGATTCTCAACAATATTCTCCAGCATCCTAACAGTATTTTTAAAATGCTGGAAACTATAAACACGGCTGCCAATAACCGTAGTCTCCTTAAAAATAACCTGCAACACTTCAAACTCGGGACGCTTGCCTGGAAAGCCCACAGGTACTATTTTTCCCCGTATTTTACAGGCTTGGGTGGCAAATAAAATTCCCGCCTGAGAACCGGACACTTCAAATACCACATCAAAGCCCTCATTTTCAGTCAACGCTTTCGCCCTTTCAAGCGCATTTTCTTTCGCAGGATTGAGCGCAGTAAAACCGAACTCCTCAATCTGTTTCAATCTATCTTCATTGATTTCCGAAAACACGACCTTAGAAGCGCCACTAATCTTGGCAACCATTCCCACTATCAATCCGATGGGACCGCCGCCAATTACCAAAGCCGTATCACCGTTTTTCAATTCCGCCCTCTGATTTACATGAAACCCGACCGCAAACGGTTCGGTTAAAGCGGCAATCTTATCCGAAAGATGTTCTGCAACAGGTATGATCTTATTGACAGCTACTTTAACGTATTCAGCAAAGGCGCCATTTGTATGTATTCCCAGTAATTTAAGGTTTTTACAGACATGCCAGTTTCCCGTATTGCAGGCTTCACAATCTCCGCAACTTATAAGTGGCTCCACCACCACTCTGTCTCCCACACTAAATTTTAAACTTTTTTTGCTGTTAATCTTCTCGACAGTTCCGATAAATTCATGCCCCATAATAACTGGAGCCTTTGCCGTCGGGTGATGTCCGGTAAAAATATGCACGTCCGATCCGCAGATTCCCGCATATCTCACTTTAATAAGCGCTTCATCCTCATGCAACTCCGGTACCGGTGCATCTTGAACCTCTAATTTTTCCCAATCCGTCAATACCATAGCCTTCATATCAATCATCCCTTACCCTAAATTTTACGCAAAGTGATTCAGATCGTACGTTTTTTTCAGCCCGAAAACAAATAATCTCTTTTATCGGGCTAGCCAACCGCCATCCACAGCAATCGTATATCCGTTGATATAATTCGAAGCCTCTGATGCCAGAAAAACTACCGGACCTTGCACATCCTCCGGAGTCCCCCACCTTCCGGCCGGAATCCTTCCTAAAATTTCGGCGGATCTTCCTTCATCCGCTCGAAGCAAGGCGGTGTTATTTGTCGCCATATAACCGGGAGCAATGGCATTGGCGTTAATATTATGTTTAGCCCACTCATTGGCCATCAGCCTAGTAACTCCCATAACACCACTTTTACTGGCTGTATAAGCAGGTACTCTAATTCCCCCCTGGTAAGATAGCATGGAAGCAATATTAATGATTTTCCCTCCAGTTCCCTGTTTCAGATATTCTTTGGCCACAGCCTGACTAAAAAAGAATACTGTTTTCACATTGATATTCATAACTTCATCCCAATCTTTTTCCGTATAATGAATAGCATCCTCCCGGCGGATGATACCGGCATTGTTCACTAAAATATCAACCTTGCCAAATGTTTGAACGGTTCTTTCGATAATTCCGGCAATTGGTTCGATGCTCATAAGATTTGCCACAATTCCTAAAAATCTTCGCCCGGTTTGTTCTATTCGTTGACTTGTTTCGGCCATTTCAACATAATCCACACCAACAATATCGGCCCCCGCCTGTGCAAGGGCCATAGCCATTCCTTGCCCAAGTCCGGTACTCGCTCCTGTTACAATGGCGACTTTTCCGGCTAAATTAAATTGATCCAAAATCATTCCAAGCGCCTCCCATTCATCTTGAATAAAAGTATTCCTTCTTTAAAAGTAACCCGCGTTTCTCAAGAAGTTTCCAATCAAGCTCGACCGATAATCCTGGTTTTGAAGGTAAATAAAATCTTCCATTTTTTTCTTCCGGCGCTACCTTCATTATTGCTGCAAAGCTCTTCATAATAGGTGTCAAATATTCCACCATTGCCGTATCAGGCGCGGCAGCCACATACGAAGCTGTAATCTGGGAAAATCCCCCTGAAGTAAAGGTCAAACCATACTCCTGCGCAATATCTCTAATTCTGAACCATTCCCTAATCCCGCCCATGCTGGAAGGTACCGGCTGAAGATGAGCCACCCCCAGTTTGGCATATTCTTCGAACATAAAATGAGTTCGCATGGATTCACCCATGGAGACCGGAATGGGACATTCCTTTATCAGCTTGCCTAACTCATCGAAATCAGCCGAGTGGACCGGTTCCTCGAACCAAGCCAAGTTATACTCGGAAACCCGCTCAGCAAATCCCAAAGCTTCTTTTGCATCCCAACACTGATTGGCATCAATTGCCAATTGAATATCTTTCCCAACCAATTTCCGGATCATGGCAATCCGCCGGATGTCTCTTTCAATCTCAGTCCCGAAATTTGTGGCGATCTTCATCTTAATAACCGTATAACCGTCTTCAAGCAACCCGGCAATCTCTTCCGACAACTCCTTATCTGTCAAATTGGTGCCGCCTGCGCTGCCATATACTTGAACCCAATCACGATCCGCGCCCCAAAAACGATGCAACGGCAATCCAGCTTTTTGAGCCATTAAATCATGGAGCGCCAGATCGAACCGACCGAACTCACTAATAGCTTCACTGGAAAATCCCCTATTTCTGAGCTTCCAATATACCATCTGGTACCATTGATCATAGGATTTGGTTTCACCCGTCATGATCAATGGAAGGATTGCTTCGGCCATCAGAGAGGAACACGGGGCCTGACCGCATGCGCCATCCCCATCATAAAGCTGAATCCAATGGCTCATTGGAACAAAATCAAAAGGTCCGCCAGTCGAATCATAAAACGGTCTTGGCAATTGGATTGGCGCAAAAGTCGTAAGCACCGCTTGATCGAACCGCAATGGCTGATTCGAAATATCCAAATGAATTCACCCCTTCATTCATTTACGAAAATTTAGTTTCAGTATTTGTGATAAGTGCAACATGCCTGAAACTACATGCTGCACTTGTGATAGATTGATTCTCTTGTAAAAACTATTTTTTTACGGATTTCAAGTATTCTTTCTGATATTGAGTTAAAAGCGCAGCCCAATTATCCAATACTTCCTTGGGAGTTTTCTTTCTTAACAGTACCGCCTGAAGATCAGGTTCTTGGATCTTGGCTCTAAACTCAGACCACTGGGGAAGCCATTGGGGATGGACTAAATTTTTGGTATTGGCATCTTTTAAAACATCGGCATAGGTGGTGAGATAAGGATTCTGTTTGTACCAATCGTCATCATATACACCGCTGTTTACCGGCACTCTCCCCTCTTTTTCACAAATATAGGAGGAAGCTTCGGTGGATGCAAGATAAGAAATAAATTTCCAGGCGGCATTCTTGTGCTTGGATGACTTGAAAATTACAGGTCCGCAAAACGAAGGCGCCTTGGTAACACGGATTCCATCCGGTCCAACCAATTGCGGAGCACTCATGAAATTGCCTTCACCCAAATTTTTCAAATGTTCCGGCAGGGAGGAGGAATTATGATAAATATACATACTGGTACCTGCGCCGTATTCAGATACCATTTCTTTAAAGGAATTAGTGATGCTGTCTTTGGCGACCCAGCCATTCCAGTAGAGGCTGGCATATAGTTCAAGGCCCTTGACAAATTTCTCGCTGTTGATTTTGCAATTGCCTTTGGCGTCAAAGATTACATTGGTTCCAGCATAAGTAAATATAAAATCCCAAAGATTTTCCAGACTGCCGGCGCCGCCTCGCAAAGAGAAGAAGTACCTTCCATCTTTTTGATTTGCATATTTTTCACATAATTTGACAAATTCATCAATGGTTTTGGGAACTTTGATGCCGTTCTGAACAAACAATTTTTTATTATACCATGCGGTATCTACTGTTACAAAAAACGGCAATGCATACAATTTTTCATTGGGAGCCAATACTTTTACGCTGTCTAGAACATTCTGGGCAATCCTTGGTTTTTCATTCCATGAATTAAAGCGACCGTTAAGATCCTCTAACGCGCCTTGACTGGCAAGGGGAGCAATATCAAGATCTCTTACTCCGGCAGCATCCGGTGCACTATTGGTGGCTATGGCAATTTGATATTTTTGCATATAAGATTCAGCCGGCAACCCGACAAACTCCACTTCGATATCAGGGTTTTTCGCCATGAACCTTTTGACTAATTCCTGATAAATCGGCATCGATGTCGGGTTTCCATCCCAATGCCAGTACACAATTTTCGTCTTCGTTCCTTTCCCGCTGCATAGCGAGATCATCATAACGAAAACTAAACTAGCAGTTAATACAATGGCAAACAATTTTTTCATTACTTCTCCACCCTTCATAATACTTTTTCTAGGTACAACATGTATCTTTTATAACTTTTCCGCCGCTCCCCCCTTTCCTAATTTAGCCTTAACCTTTAACCGCACCAGCGGAAAGATTCGTCACCAAATATTTCTGGATGTAGGCAAAGAGAATCATTACCGGAATTAAAGCAATAATGTCGCCAGCCGCCAACCTGCCGTAATTTACGGTAAATTCGCCATTCATCATACTCAAACCCAAAGGAAGTGTAAATTTGTTATGATCATTCATAAATGCCAAAGCATAGATAAAATCATTCCAGGCGCCTACAAAGGCGAAGGCTCCTGTGGCGACAATTCCAGGGGCGATTGCCGGTACAATAATCCTGAAGATAGCTCCGACTAGTGAACAACCATCCATTTGAGCAGCCTCTTCCATTTGTTTAGGAATACTGGAAAAAAAGCCACTCATCATAATAGTGCAAAAAGCAATTTGAATCGTAGTATAAGTAAAGGTTAACGAAGTGAGGTTATTAATCAAGCCGAGTGATTTAAAAATTTCAAACAGCGGGATTACCAACATTACTCCCGGTAACATTTGGGTCAATAAAAATATCATAAACACAAATTTCTTTCCCTTAAAACTATACCGGGAAAGGGCATAACCTCCCAAAAGCGCAATCATTATGATGAGTAGAGTTGTGGTCAAGGAAACAACCAAACTGTTAATAAAATAATGCACAAACCCCACGTCATTCCACATCTTAAAATAATTATCAAACGTAAAAGGAGAAGGCCAATATTTCATCGGCATCTGCAGAATCGTATCTTCTCTCTTGAAGGAAGTACACAAACTCCAATAAAACGGGAAAAGAATGTAAATAATAAAAAGGGCTAACGGTAGATGTAATGTAAAGAAACGCTTCAGTCTGCTTTGCCTCAATATAGTTCCTCCTTTCCGAACCTGCCAAGCGCAAGATAAATTAGTGAGAATACCAGCAGAAAAACTGCCATAACCACCGATATTGCCGAAGCGTAACCTAAATTCAGTGAGTCTATGAAGGTTATCATCACATATACCGGCAATGTTAATGTCGAAAAATTAGGCCCGCCCTTGGTCATACTGAAGATAATATCTACGATATTCAACGTCCAAATGATTCGCAAAAGCGTTGTTAAAATCAAAGTATCTTTAATCATGGGGATGGTGACATGAATAAACTTCTTCCATGGGCCTGCGCCGTCAACGTCACAGGACTCATAAACTTCATTGGGAATGGTCTGAAGACTCGCCAAGATGCTTACAGCGAAAAACGGTATTCCCCGCCAAGTGGTGGCCAAGACCATGGCAGCCATAGCCCTCCCTTGACTCGAAAACCAGGAAATTCTGTTGTCAATCACTCCCATCCTCAACATCAGGTCATTAAAAACTCCAAAATTTTCACTATACATAAAGCTCCACATTGTCGCCACCAAAATCCCAGCTACCGCCCATGGTGAAAACGCCAATGCCCTATAAAAACCTCTTCCCTTAAACTCACGATTAAGTAATAGCGCTAATGCCAGCCCCATTACCGACTGTAGAATCACATTAGCGAAGGTCCAAACCACTGAGTTCCAGAGGGTAGTCAAAAAAAGCGGGTCTTTAACCAAGAGCTGCCGAAAATTTTCAAACCCAATAAAACCCCAGGCGGCTCTCTGGGTCAAAACATAATTTTGCATACTGAGTAAAAATGTATTGATGACCGGATATAACATAAAAACGCTAATAAACAGAAAGGCAGGTATCAATAATAAATATGGTGTGGTTTGAAATTGAAGCGGGTTACTTTTCCTTAAGCTTTTACTTTGGTTATCAAAGTTGTTTCTCATTTTTTGTCACCTCCTTCGTTAATGAAATATGAAATTCCTGTTACAATTGACATCCATATTATAACAAGACCGGGTACAGGGAAGGAATTTAAAATCTTACGGGCATTGTTTAAATTTCTATGATGCGGATAAAAAGTAGGAGGATAAGAAGTTTACCTGGATTTAAAATTGGGTACTTTGTGGCAGCGATTACCCTGCCCAACGGGATGTTCGCCAGGTATTCGACGGGGAAACTGCCTGCGTACCTGGAAAGCGATAGAGTCTATGAGCTTGGGTTTAGATTTAGTTTGTAGGAATCGTTGAGCCTGGTGAAATTTGACTTTAAGCTATGGAAATCGACCTGCCCCTCCCTTATGCATTCATACCGAACTTACAGTCAAAGGGAGGGGCAGGTCACAAACGGCTATTGCTTTCCATGGTTCAGTGTTGGACAGTCAAAAAAGGCGGGATTCCGGTTTTGGCATTCAAATCGCCCTGCGCTCAATAATATTCTTTAATGAATTAAACAAAAATAAGGAAAAACTTATATCATAAAACGTATTTGGCAATACATCCTATGAATATATATTATCCTCCTCATTATAAAAAATTAAAACGAATAAAATACATTGCTAATTTTTAAAATTTTAAATTCAAACGGTCTGAAATCTGATTATTCAAGCAATCACTGATTTTGGGAACATCTGCTGTAGAAAAGAAAAAGATATACAATATAGAGGAGATTCAAAGAGGAATAAAACTCAATACGTTCAGGTATATAGATGAGTATCTACAAGTGTGGTTTATAATTATTCAAGTAGCTAAACGGCGAATTCCCTCTATGAAAACACGAAAACTATCCGAACGGGTATTTTCCGGATCAAGGTAGGGGCCAATTGCGCGCGAGCCGCTTACTTTTTGATAATTTGAAGCAATTCGCTGAAGTTCATTTGCAGGATTTGGTGTCCTATCGGGTCGCCGGAAAATACGCTTATCCTGTAAATTAGTAAGTCCAGGAATATTCAGCCCTTTCTCCACCGCTGCAAGATCAGCCAAATACCAGCTTTCCAACTCATAACAAGCGATCCGAATTAAAGTATCCGGCCGATTCGCCTCGATGCATTTATTTCGAAGTTCTGTCTTTAATACATTACAATCTGCAGAATCTTTATCCCGTAATATGACAAATCTGGCTTCGGGATTGAGATATCCTTGCATTCTTTTCATAACACGTTTTTCCAGATCCTGTTTTCCTTCAAAGACAATTTTACGATACATTACATCTTCTGAGAGAATCTTTGGCAATAATCCATCTAACATTGCTGACGCAGAGGGTTCTTCCAAAAAGAAAACCAACTCCTTCACTGGGGATCGGCCCCCTTAAAAAACCCTTCCTTCCACAGATATCCCATCTGATCGCCAGCTTCCATATAGGCTTTTATTTGGGGATCATCCATCGCTCTATTAATTTGAGTATAGCCGTTTTCTTTGACTAACCAAAAAACTTCTTCTAAACGCGCCGCGTTCAACAAATCGGGCGAGTGTGTGGACACCATCACTTGACCGCCCCGTCTGGCATAATCCCGGAATTCTTCTACAAGTTCCCACAGTAATTTAGGATAAAGCTGATTTTCGGGTTCTTCAATACATAACAACGGATGGGGCTCCGGGTCATGAAGCAGCACAAGATAGGTAAACATTTTAATCGTACCATCCGATACGTAACGATCAATAAAAGGATCCTTAAAGGAACCATCCCGAAATTTAAGCAATAACTTTCCATCCAGAGTTGCTTCCGGTATGATATCTCCAATTCCGGGTACCCGGTGTTTCATTTTTTCTAAGATCAGATTAAAAATATCCCGGTAATTATCATACAGATTTTTAGCTACCACTTGTAAATTATCACCGGTAATTGATAAATGCTCTGAAAAACTTGCTGCATCTTTGCTGCCCCGCGCCATGTCAATATGGAAGTCGGAAACATGCCATCCTTCTATCAGTTGCCGAAAAGCATTGGCTGCTTTAAAACGTTGAAACTGGCCAAGTCCTTTAACAGCCAAAATATCAGCCCGTTCTAACGTTTGGTCTTCACGTTTTAAATCTTCATCCGTTTTATCAAAATCTTCTTCATTATTAATGGCATATCCGCGCCCTAACCGAAAGTCCAGGAAATGGAATGGAGAACCTGAAGCGCCCCGTTTATATCGAAGAACCTCTCGTTTGATACAAGGCCTACCTCTATCGCCCGCTTCAAGTCCTAGTTCCAAGCGGTACGTTACCAATCGTTCTTTACCAGTTATTTGCATTCGATATTGAATTTCAATGATAATATCATGGCCACTTTGACCTCTCGAAATCAGCTCCCCATAACCGCCCCGGCTCTGCATTGCATGAGTCACATTATAAGTCAGACAATCTTTCAGAAAACCAAATACATCGAAAAGTGTACTTTTACCGCTACCATTCGCTCCTACATTGATGCTTAAGGAAGGCACATTTTGAATATCAATGTCTTTTAACGCTTTAAAATTTTGGACTCGAATTGCTTCTATTTTCATTACGGGTCCTCCCATATCCCAATTCCTATCATACAAAAGATTCATTTTCTATAATCTACATTAATAATTTTCATTATACTATACTCATCCAAATGTTGCCAAGTCCAAGAGAATTCCTTATATCCGCCATAAGAGTTATAAAACTCAAAAGGCCGTAAGCATAGCTTACGGCCTTTTGAATCTCATCTCAATCCTAAGTTCTCAGTCCGCCTTAAACGTCAATCCTTTTTCCTTTCCGTAATCCACCATCACCTTTTGTCCATCCCTGATTTCACCTTGTAAAATCAACTTGCCCAAAGCAGTCTCCAATTCTTTTTGGATGGCCCGTTTAAGGGGCCTGGCCCCATAACTGGGTTCATAGCCGACATGGACTAAGTGCGCTTTGGCGGCGTCCGTGAGTTCCAGAGTCAAATGACGGTCGGCCAGACGGCGTCTCACGGTATCCAGATGAATCTCCACAATCTCTTTCAGATGTTCCTCGGAAAGTGCGTGGAAGACGATGACTTCATCCACCCGGTTGAGAAACTCCGGCCGGAAATGATGACGCATCTCTTCCAGAACCGTGCTCTTGATCCGTTCATAAGACTCTCCGGCAAAGGACCCTTTATAATCCAATATTTTATCACTGCCGATATTGGAAGTCATAATCACGATGGTATTCTTAAAATCCACCGTCCGGCCCTGGCCGTCCGTAAGGCGGCCGTCATCCAGGATTTGCAACATCAGGTTAAAGACATCGTAGTGGGCTTTTTCGATCTCATCGAACAAAATCACCGCATAGGGACGGCGTCTGACGGCTTCCGTCAATTGGCCACCCTCCTCATAGCCGACATAACCCGGCGGCGCTCCAATCAACCGCGCTACCGTATGCTTTTCCTGATATTCCGACATGTCGATGCGGATCATGGTGTTCGGATCATCAAACAGGAATTGGGCCAATGTCCGCGCCAGCTCGGTCTTGCCAACTCCGGTCGGCCCCAGAAAGATGAAAGAACCAATCGGCCGGTTGGGATCTTTGAGACCCGAACGGGCTCGCAACACCGCCTCGGCAACTGCGGTCACCGCTTCATCCTGACCCACCACCCTTTGATGAAGCTCATCCTCCAAATGGAGTAATTTTTGAACCTCTCCTTCCAGGAGTTTGGTAATGGGGATCCCGGTCCATCTGCTGACGACCTCGGCGATATCCTCTTCATCAACTACTTCTTTAATCAGGCGGTCCCCGCCCTGTTTTTTGGATAACAGCTCCTCTTCGGCTTGCAATTTCTTTTCCAACGATGTTAACTGGCCGTATTTCAACTCGGCAGCCCGATTCAGGTCGTACTGCAACTCGGCTTGTTCGATCTCCACTTTGGTGGTTTCAATATCTTTTCTGAGTTGCCGCAGCCGTTGTACGCCCTGTTTCTCAGCCTGCCAACGCACCTTGAGGGCATCGGATTCCGACTTCAGCTCGGCCAATTCTTTTTCCAGCCTTTCCAGGCGCTCTTTGGAAGCGAGATCGGTTTCTTTTTTCAAGGCTTCCCGCTCAATCTCCAGCTGCATGACCCTGCGGAGCTGTTCATCCAGCTCGCTGGGCATGGAGTCGATTTCAGTCCGCAGTTTGGCGGCAGCTTCATCCACCAGGTCAATGGCCTTGTCAGGCAAAAACCGATCGGATATATAACGGTTGGAAAGAACGGCCGCGGCCACCAATGCGGCATCCTTGATCCTCACCCCGTGGTGGTTTTCATAACGTTCATTCAACCCCCGCAAGATGGAGATGGTGTCTTCAACGGTGGGTTGATCCACGATAACCGTCTGGAACCGCCGTTCCAGGGCCGCATCTTTCTCAATATGCTTATGATATTCATCCAACGTTGTGGCCCCGATACAATGCAATTCACCCCGGGCCAGCATCGGTTTTAACAGATTCCCGGCATCCATAGCTCCTTCCACTTTTCCGGCGCCCACCACAGTATGAAGCTCATCAATGAAAAGGACAATGTTGCCGTCCGATTCCTGAACTTCCTTTAAAACGGCCTTCAGCCGCTCTTCAAACTCGCCCCGGTATTTGGCTCCGGCAATCAAGGCCCCCATATCCAGCGAAACCACCCGCTTGTTCTTCAGACCATCCGGAACATCGCCACGGATAATCCGCTGGGCCAAACCTTCCACAATCGCCGTTTTACCGACGCCCGGTTCCCCAATGAGTACCGGATTGTTTTTGGTGCGTCTGGACAACACCTGAACGACCCGGCGGATTTCATCATCCCGGCCGATCACCGGGTCCAGTTTTCCCTGACTGGCGTACTTGGTCAAATCCCGGCCATAGCGTTCCAAAGCCTCATAAGTGGCTTCGGGATTCGGCGAAGTCACCCGCTGGCCGCCACGGACTTCCTTGATAATCTTGGATAAAGCATCCCGGTCGATGTGGTGCTCTTTCAACAGGCGGCCCGTGGAACCGCCGTCATCCGCCATGGCCAGCAATAAATGCTCCACCGAAATATATTCATCATTGAGCTTTTTCGCTTCATCCTCCGCCTGGGCCAAAATCCGGTTTAAACGGCCGGTAATGTAGACTTGGTCCGAGTATCCGGAAGAACCATTGACTGTCACTCTGGGTAACCGGTCCAGTTCGGCCCGGACCCTTTTGGCAAATTCGGAAGAGCTTGCCCCGGCTTTCTCGAGGATTCCACCGGTTAGACCATTCTCCTGTTCCAGAAGAGCAGCCAATAGATGCTCCACGTCTACTTGTTGATGGCCCAGGCGAACCGCCATCCGCTGTGCGCTTCCAAGGGCCTCCTGTACTTTTTCGGTCATTCGATTAACATCCATGCTCTAAAACCTCCTTTTCCTCTGGCTGTCATAAATTGGCTATTAGTTATTAGCCATTTGTTATTGGCTAGAATATTCGTTATTATTTTTAATTGTTTTTAATTGAAGCTGGCAACCAAAAGCCAACAGCAATTTACATCCCAGCCTTAACCCTCAACCATTCCACTTCCTGCTGCAACTCCTGGATCTTCCCGGTCAAATCGAGAATAATCGCAATTCCCGGTAAATTGATTCCCATCTCGCCCCGCAAGCGTTGAATCGTTTTCAGGCGGGAGATTGTCTGTTCTTCAAAAAACAGTTGATTGCCGATCCGTTCCACCGGCTCCAAAAGTCCGTATTCGACAAAATATTCAACCAGTTGTGGATGGATTCCGGCGGTCAGCGCCAAGTCTTCCAGAGCCCACAACCTATGCCAATGGTCGCTGATGATGATTTCATAATGATCCATGTTTATCGGCCTCCTCCAAAAGATTGTCTGGGGTCGAACTCAGTTACCGATGCCAGACGGGAGAATAACTCCCTCTCTTTGGCAGTAGGCTTTGTGGGAACTACTATTTTCAATTTCACATATTGATTCCCTCTTACGCCGTTACGGGTTCGCAAGCCCTGTCCCTTTAAGCGGAATCTTTGGCCGCTTTGGGAACCGGGAGGCACCGTCATCTCTACCGAACCATCCAGAGTCGGTACAGTTATCTTTGCTCCCAATACCGCTTCCCAAGGCGATAAAGGCAACTCGATTTGGACATCGTCTTCCGGCACTATAGTGAATACCGGATCAGGCTGCAATTTTACTTTTAAATACAAGTCCCCCGCGGGCGCCTTGCCATTCCCCAGCCCGCCCAGGCCGCTTAGGCGAATGACTGTGCCGTTTCTGACTCCAAGGGGAATATTGACTTCCACCTGCTTATTCCGGATAGAAAACGAATGAGCACCGCCATGATGCGCTTGATTCAATGTTAAAGGCAGTTCCGCCTCTATATCCCGTCCTTTTACCGCAAAACCCGTACCGGCCCGGCGGGCTGCTCCACCCCCAAAAAGCACGTTGAAAAAATCGCTGAAATCATACCCGGGGCCGCTCCGGCCAAAAATATCCCCCAAATCCTCATAAGAGACATGAACATTCTCCCAACCAGGCGGCGGCGTGAAATCACTGCCTTCCTGATAATTGGAACCCAACTGATCGTAACGGCGGCGTTTTTCCGGGTCGGACAGGACAGCGTTGGCTTCATTAATTTCCTTAAACTTTTCTTCAGCCGCTTTATCACCGGGATTCACATCCGGATGGTATTTACGCGCCAAACGGCGGTATGCTTTTTTAATCTCATCTTCGCTGGCAGTCTTGGCTACGCCCAAAATCTCATAATAATCCCGAAATTTAACCGCCATTTTGATCACCTCTTGTGCTTTTCAGCTATTGGCTGCTTGGCTGCCAATAGCTAACAGCCAGCAGCACTTAACTAGTAACGAATAACTATAATCTTACCGGGTCTCCCGGTAATCCGCATCAATTACATCATCGCCGCCCGGACGCTGATATCCGCTAAAATTGCCCGACCCCTCGCCGGTTTGGCCTTTTGTTTCATGGGCCGTAGCCATGATACCATGGCTCAACTGCTGAAGATCACTGATTAGCTGCCGCAATTTATTGGCATCCCCAGAGTTTTCCCTAACCAACTGCCTTGTTTCCCGAATCAGATTTTCACCCCTGGCCGCTTCATTGGTGGGAACCTCCGAAGCATACTCTTTAATTTGTTGTTCCAATTGATACGCGGCCGCATCGGCCTGGTTGCGAATCTCGGCAATCTCACGGAGTTTTCGGTCATTCTCCGCATTGGACTGCGCTTCCTTGACCATCCTCTCGATTTCATCGCGTCCAAGTTGGGTTGAGCCACTGATGGTGACTTTTTGCTCTTTGGCAGTATCCTTATCCCGGGCGGTAACCGTTAAGATTCCATTGGCGTCAATATCGAAAGTTACTTCGATTTGCGGTACGCCTCGGGACGCCTGCCGGATGCCTTCCAACCGGAAATTCCCAAGGGTCCGGTTATCGGAAGCCATCTCCCGTTCGCCCTGAAGGATATGGACATCTACTGCCGCTTGGTTGTCCTCGGCGGTTGAAAAAACTTCAGTACGGCGTACCGGAATCGTGGTATTGCGTTCCACCAGTTTCGTCATGACCCCGCCCATTGTTTCCAGGCCCAATGAAAGCGGAGTAACATCCAGCAGAACGACATCTTTAACTTCTCCCGCTAAAATACCCGCTTGGATCGCCGCTCCTACAGCCACGACCTCGTCCGGATTGACCGATTGGTTGGGATCTTTGCCACCCGTCAACTTGCGGACCAGCGCTTGGACTGCCGGAATCCTGGTTGAACCTCCCACCAAAATCACTTCATCAATATCTTTCTCACTTAATTTGGCATCGCTTAAAGCTTGCTTTACCGGATTGATGCAACGGTTCACCAAATCGGCGGTCAATTGGTCAAACTTCGCCCGGGTGAGCCGGACCTCCAAATGTTTCGGTCCGGAAGCATCGGCTGTAATAAAAGGCAAGGATATTGTAGTTTCAAGAATGCTGGAGAGCTCAATCTTTGCCTTTTCCGCCGCTTCCGTCAATCTTTGAAAAGACTGCCGGTCGCGCCGGAGGTCGATCCCATTGGTCTTCTGAAATTCTTCGGCCAGAGCGTCGACGATCCGTTTGTCAAAATCATCGCCACCCAGATGAGTGTCACCGGAAGTAGACTTGACTTCGAAAACACCATCGCCGACTTCCAGAACGGACACGTCAAAGGTTCCGCCTCCCAAGTCAAATACCATAATGGTTTCGTTTTTCTTCTTGTCCAGCCCGTAGGCAAGGGCTGCCGCGGTGGGCTCGTTAATAATCCGTAAAACCTTTAATCCCGCTATTTGACCGGCATCTTTGGTGGCCTGGCGCTGCGCGTCATTAAAATAGGCCGGAACCGTAATCACGGCTTCAGTTACCTTTTCCCCGATATACTTCGCCGCATCCTCAACCAATTTTCGAAGGACCTGGGCGGATATCTCCTCCGGGGCATACAATTTACTCCCGATTTCAAACCGGACCCCATCATTTGGTCCACTCACGACCTTATAGGGAACATTTTTAATTTCAGAGGCCACTTCCGAAAACCGCCTGCCGATAAACCGCTTAGCGGAATAAATCGTGTTCTCGGGATTCAGAACCGCCTGGCGTTTAGCAAGCTGTCCCACCATCCGTTCCCCGTTTTTACTAAATCCAACCACCGATGGAGTGAAACGGCCACCGTCCGTATTTATAATAACAGTCGGCTGTCCTCCTTCCATCACCGCCACCACTGAATTCGTAGTTCCCAGATCAATACCAACTGCTTTAGCCATTTTCAATTCCCCCTTCTACCACTTAATATGTTCTAGCTATATCGAGGCTATTCCCTACATTATTATCATGAAAAACCCCGCTATATTACTTTTGTCCTGTCTTCACCGATAAAATTATCAATATTTTTCAACCACCTCCGGTATTGATTTGTTCTTTTTTGACCTTCTTTAAAATGATGATATCCGATTTTCGATTCAAAGCCAACTTTCAATTTTACTTTTTATAACCAAATTGTTTGGGTATTTATCTATGACCTGAAATTACCAAAGTGCGGCAAAGCTTTTTTCAATGTATTTCTCTATTGCTTAAGCTTTCGACCCATTTGGTCAGAAAAGGTCAAACTTGTGGGGAAAAGAAAGGGACAGCCCAAACTTCCGAGACAGTCCCTTGACCCTTCAATATTATATAGACCCGAGCCCTCGTTTGACGCTACCTTCTCCCAAAAACCCGTTTTAAAATATCGCTAACCCGGGCCAATGGATCTTCACGGATTCTCTTTTCCTCTTCCCCAACCAGATAAAACAATCCGTCTAAAGCTTTATCCGCCACATACTCATCAACATTCACCGCTTTGCTCTTTACAAAGGGGACTGTTTTGGTTTTTTCGACCAACGCTTTGTAATTGCGAGTTACTCCCACATCGTCGGTGGCTTCACGGATCGCCGGCAGAAAGGCCGTCCGGAGTTTCTCCGAAGTTCTCAGCCTAAAATACTCAGTAGCTGCCGTATCACTCCCCTGAAGAATTTTTCGGGCGTCGTCAAAACTCATTTCGACAATCGCATCCCAAAAAATTTTCTTGGCCGCCGGGACTGCCTGTTCGGCCGCGCGGTTCATACTAAGGACAAATTCATCCACTATTTCTTCATGACCCGTTTTGCGCAACAACTTTTCAATCGTCTCCAGTTGCTCGGGCAGGGGAATCCTTATGGCGGGATTGCCAAAAAAACCGTCTTTTTGGCCGGAAAAATTGGTGGCATGAGCGGTACCGACATGGAGAGCTTCTTTGAGTCCGTCGATGATTTGACGCTCGCTCAATTCACTGTGTCCATAGCCTTCTCCACGGAGTTCATTGACTTTTTTGGAGAAATCTTTATCCCATCCGGCCCATACCCAGGACGATGAAATCATCAAGGTACAAACGATAAAGAACCACCAAATTTTTTTCACCGCTCAACACTCCTTCATTCAGATTTTTTCTGAGGTAATGCTTCAAGCCTGTTACCTTCGATTCAAAATAAAATTAAACTATGATAGAACAACCTTGCATTCATCGAAATTTTCCAGATGGAAAAATTCTTTTATGACAATGGTAGACTGTAAAACAATCCTTTATCAAAGGAGAAAAATATGATTTCTCTAAAAATCTCCATATCCGTTCAAGGAACAGCCGAAGTAAGGACCAAAATCAAGTTAGAAAGCGATAGTCCCGAGAAAACCTTACCCTTTGAAAATCTGCTGGTTGAAGCCATCCCCTCCGAGACCGAAGGCACTGACTTTCGACTGCATTTCACCAATTTAAATCGTCATGAGCCAAAGGAAATCAAACCCTCCGCATCTTTTAAAAATTGGTGGAAAAGGTTTATAGCCTATTATTTCAACCCGGTTGATGCCCAAAACGAAATAATAAAAAAGAGCCGGTAAAATAAACTCCGGCTTTTTTTAAACTTCACGATTCTTTTTCGAGACTACGGACCAATTTTATTCCGAAAAGAAATGCCTTCAATAAATTGGGGTCTTCCTGACGATGTTCCAAATACAATTCCTCTTGACCATAAGCCGCTTTACATGCAAATACCGCAACCGGATTCTTGCCCAGCAGTCTCTTGAAATAAGAAAAACACATCCGGGTATTAAAAGCGCCCCAGAAATAATTTTTATAAGTAATGAAAACCGCATATTCCTTAATATCTTGATGACTCTTAATAAATTCAATCATTTTCTTGGATGGACGGTTACCGGACTCCCGGCTTCCGAAGATAACTAAATCATAGGAACTAAAACTTGTAATATCATCAATTTTACGGATTCCAACCTTCAGGCAATTTGAAATCTCCTCGGCAACTCTTTCCGTATTTCCTGTTTCGGAATCATAGGCAATAAGTATTTTTTGAGTAATCGATTTGTATTTTTCTCCGCTGAGCCATTCGGTTTTGGTGTTTTCTTTATGGATTCCAACCAACCTGTTAAACACCGTCAGTTGACCCAAAACGATGAATAATATCATACAAACTTCAAGGGCGTTCATTCCAAAAAATAAAAATTGCATACCTCGGACTAACATCACATATTGCAGCAATGTCGCTATCATCAGTAGAAATAATTGCGTCATCTTACGCAAAGGGCCTTGGTTTTGCCAGTCAAACCCGACGGCTTTACCAAGAATTCCGGTATAACTGATTAAAGCCACCGAGGCTATCCCGATTAAGCTAAAAGCGGGACGACATAAAGGCGAAATTCCGATGCCAATTAACACGATCATATCCGAATACCGATCCGGAAGTATATTGATGATCCAGCTTTTTATCGAAGGCGTTTTTTTTTCGAAAACGATATCGTCATCAATTTTATTTAACACAATCCGGACCAAGATTAAAAAAGCAGCCCATATTAGGAACAAATGGTCACGGACAGCAAAATAATAGGAGAAGGCAATTCCTAAACTAATAATTATGGCAAGGAAACTTAGCCAATCGGAAGTGATGAACTTCAGTTTATGGGTGGCCGAGTATGCACGGGATGATTTTTCCATTGGGTCCTCCAAAAAATACTATTTATTTTCTTTTTTGATATCGGCCTAAACAGCTTTTTAGTTTACTGGTATTTCAATTGATTTTCCGTTTTTTGAAGAATCAATGATTTTTAAATGGCTGGGCTCATGCAAAGAGAGAGTCTGTCCCAAATTATCACAAAGAGAGCTCATTCCATGCTGAATCTCACAACGTTTTTCTTGTTCACTGTTTGCGATAACGCGGTATAATCGGAAGTCATTTTCAAATTCTTTTTCTAATACGCACCAAACCGCTCCATACTCATACAGATCGGGATATTCTTTATGAATGGCATCCAGCCGGTTGATATTTACCCGATTGGGATTAGGAACCAAAACATATTGAATCCCATATTCGACTGGATTTTTTACAGCTTTTTGAAATTGATAACTACAAGTAGTCGTTAGATTTTGTGGCTTATCCAGATTGATAATTAAAGAACTGGTTAAGAATGAATCCAATAGTAATTTGCTGTTCCCTAAATGTGAATTAAGATAAGCAGCTAATTTTCTTTGTTTTTCAACAGATTCTTTTTGTTGCGGGTTAAAAAAATTATCATATTCTTGTCGGCCATTTTTCCCCCATACCGCATCTCCAACCAGCCAAGCGCTAAAAAACAAAGCCGTGAAACAAGCCACACAAGCCAGCTTTTTGATGATTACCTGCGAAATTTGTAACTCTTTCAACTCATAGGGCAACCAGGCAGCCATAATCGGAAAAGGATAAGCAAAGAACCGCAACCAGCCAAATGAAATCTGGTCATAGAGTAGATACAATTGTAACAGGTTGGTGGACAAGATGAGGCAACATAAAATTAAAAAGTCAATTTTCAAAACCCGTTTGGATAAAACCCTTAAAAAAAGCACTACCACAAATAACGGTAAAAAAGGATAACTTTTATATAAAATGTAGCGTCCGATACCAACGATGCTCCCTTTTATGGCTGTCAAATCCGACATATATACAACATTAACGGATTGAGCCGAATTTGAATAACTGGAATGCAAGAAATAAAGCGGGTCTCCTTGAATTATCCAATTCCATAAAATCCAACAAACAACCGAATAAATAAATGGTGTCAAAACTACGAAACTGGTCGCTTCGGCATATTTCAACTTGTCCCGCGCAGAAAATCGAAGGCCCGGCTTTTGTGAATATTGAAAATAACAAATCAAACCAATCCCGAGGCATAACGCCATTGCAAATGGGACTGCTTCATATCGCGTAAAAAATCCCATGGCAAATGCTACGGCAATATGGACCAAGTTGGCCGGTGACTTATTATCCAACCATTGGGTAAACTTAATCACAGCCCAGATAATACAAAAGAAAAATATCGCTTCACTCATCCCGTTTAAACCGTAAATTACTATAAAGGGATTCAGCATATACAACAACACCATTAAAAGCGATTTCCGCGGCGACCATTTATAATACAGACAGTTTCGGTATAAAAGCACGACAGCCCCGGCAGTAAAACAGGACGTAACAAACGTACCGGCCAAACCTGATGAAACAATCGGTTTATATAATTTCCATAGCGGCATCAAAGGCAGTTCCAATAGACTTGGCAAAGGGTTCCAAACAAAACCGACAGACGCTAAATGAGGCGGCTGGATATATAGCACATAAAACGCATTGGCAACACGGCTTAAAGCATCCGCTGAAAAAAATCTTTTAATATGACATAAGTAATAACCCAAAGAGGCTTCCAACATAAATATACTGATAAACAAAAACCAGCCAAGTTCTTTTGGATTATGTCTCACTCTATATCCGATATTGGTTAAAAAAGCCAAAATCCCGGACCACCCAAATCCACCGGAAGGCCGTCTTTTTTTCATATAGCGGAAAACACGGATTAAATGCTTAATATAATTCCATTGTTCCCCATATGACATCTTGGATCTTCCGACTATTCTGCGGGCAAACCGGTAAGGTATTTCTGCGATTGTCTCATATGTTCCCTTACATAAAATCTCAATCAAAATTTTCCACCCTATCGGAGTCAACTCCGCATTTTCGATCACAGACTTCCGGAACATGAAAAATCCGCTTGTAGGATCGCTAATTTTCCGCAAAGGCTTTAATAAAAATTTTCCCATCGTTCGGGCGGCCGAAGATATTATTTTTCGGAAAAGATTTAGGCCATCATCGCCGCCACCATCGATAAAGCGCGTCGCAATTGCAATATCGGCACCCTGATTGATCATTACGAGCATTTTGGCAAGCAATTCGGGTGGATGTTGCAAATCTCCATCTAAAACCGCAAGGATATCGCCGCGGGCCAATTCAAAACCCTTGACAACAGCGGTACCCAGCCCCTTCTCATTTTCTCTGTGGTTATATATAACACGTTGATCCCGTTGCGATAGTATTTCCAAATAACTGAGAGTGTCATCATTGCTGTCATCAACGAAAATCATTTCATAGGGTTCAAGAAGTCCTATTGAATTGATTCTTTCCGCAATAGCAAACACATTCTCCCTTTCATTATAAGTCGGTATAATTATGCTTAACATTTAAATCTCCAAGTATGATATTATTGTCGACACAAGATGCTTCAAAATTCAATTCTTAGTTTTCACACTCTATGGCGATTTCCTATCCTTGCTCCATCTCCGAATGGGACTTAACAGAATACTGTTGCCCACTCAAACCGTGACGGGTTTTTTCCCAGTGGAACGGATCGGTAAATAACTGCCATAAAGCTTTATAACCGGCTATACTCATCAATATCCAGTAAATCGGTGAAATAAGGGCATATTTCACCACACTATGGGAAAAGAGAGAATTCTTTCTCCCGCCTTTTCCGGCAGTTTCAATTATCCAGTACATCCCGAACATGTTAGAATACACAAAATAAACATTCCCGATAACCAGTAAAAACAGGGACATATAATAAACGGGGCCCCAAAAAAGTTCGGCGATCCATCCGGCTTTGGTTGCAAACCACCCCAATAATAAAATCCAAAGCCAGGGATTGATAATCGGTAGCAGGATTGAACCCAAAATAACGGCCTGAATACCCCAAAATCCGCCGATACCGATTTCACGGTATAATTTTACGGGATGCCGCATATGAACCAGCCAAGTCTGCATATAACCCTTAATCCAGCGGGAACGTTGCCTCAACCAATTGCCGATTTTACTATTTGCCTCTTCCCAGGTTCTAGAGTCCAAAACTGCGGTCACATACCCTTCTTTAAAAATCCGCACCCCCAAATCACAGTCTTCGGTTACATTAAAAGGATCCCAGGCGCCTACTTTTTTAAGTTCATCCACTTTAAAATGGTTTGACGTACCGCCAAGCGGAACCGGAATATTCATTTGCGAGATCCCCGGCAAAAGCAACTCAAACCACATGCTGTACTCATGCGTAAACCACTTGGTTAAAAGATTGTCGTTCCAATTATAGTAATTTAATTTCGACTGAACGCAAATATAGTTTTCCGGTAATCTTCTAAATGCCAGATAAGCTTTTTTCAATTGATCAAGTTCGGGACGATCTTCGGCGTCATAGATTACCGCATATTTGCCCCGGGCTCGAATTAACCCGTAATTACAAGCTTTGGGCTTGGTTTGCGGTTTACTTTGCGGGACTATCAATACGGTGCAGTAATAAGGCAATGGATAATTTTGTACTGCCTTCAGAGTTTCATGGTCATTTTCCTCCAGCAAGAGCCTTACATCCAATTTGGTTTTGGGATAATCCAGTTTTTCCAAATGTTCGAGCAAACCTTGAATGACTCCGGCTTCATGATAAAGCGGAACCAAAATCGTATAAATCGGCACTTCTTTTTCATCCAACGCCCGTATTTCCCGATCCGATATTGTAATTTGGTTATCTGTGCCGATACCACGCATAATGATGTACATCTTATGGGTTGAGACCAATAAATACAATAACTGAACGATTGTATTCACAAGGAATAGGGTCATCCTCCAATCAAAGATGAGACCCGCCAAAATGAAAATCACCATTCCAATCAGTACGATTTTCTGCAAGCAAGTAAATGTTTCCCTGGATGAATTGTGGGCCATCTCGTTACTCAACCGGTTAACACTCTCATCAATTAGGTCCGCGCCATAGGCGATCTGCCATAATTCATCCATTTCATGCTGATTTGCCAAAACGATTTTGATTTTAAGGTCTAAAAATGTTTCAATCTCCCTTACTTCTCCCGCGCTGAGCCTGTGAACAGTTGCCAATAGATAATGATTCAGGTTACAGTTTATGACACATACCTGATATTTCTTAGCTATCGCATAAGGAAGCTTTTTAGCCTCTTGAAAATCAAAAGTATTCCCAATCCGGCCCAGTTGATGTTGGGTGGCAATTCCCCGATATACCTCGTCCGCTTTCGCCATTCCCAAAGTAATAAGGATATCGCCCAAAAGTCCACCGCTCTTGGCCTGAAATTCCAGCGCCCGTTCCAATTGGTGTTTTGTAATGGCCCCTTCGTCCACTAACATTTTTCCCAGAGGAGTTTTTTCCCGCGCCGGAATCACAATTTTTTCAAAATCAGCTTCACTCACAATACCCAGAGAAATAAGGATATCGCCCAGCCTACCCCCGTTGGCTTTCTGAAACTCCAATGCCCGCTCCAATTGGGGCGGTTTTATTACCCCGATTGCAATCAAATATTGTCCCAATTTCGGGGGGGTAAATACCTCTCTTGCCTTTGGGGTTTTGGACTTAGTCTGAAAATCGACAGAGGCTTTCTGTAATTTCGACTTCATGTTTTGTGTTCGTCTCCTGCTTTCTTTTAAAAAAATTCCCTGAAAACCGGCCTGCATTAAGCTATCTTAAATCTAAAAAATGGAGATCCCATTGGGATTGATATCGATTGAAGGGCTCTCCATGTTTCTAAGCACCGAAAAACAAATTATGCTGCGTGTTTAGTAACATTAACACAAAAATGTCGCGATTTAAATTATCCAACCAGATAAAATCGACTTCCGTTTATGGGACTTTGTTTATCCCAAAAGATAAGGCCATTGAATTCAGGGGCGGTTTTCCGATATTCGACAATAAATCATTGGCTATTTTTTATTGGATATAACAAAAGATTGTTACGCATTGGCCGTAACAATCTTTTGTTTAGGTGACGTATTAAATTATTTGACAATTGCAATAACAGTTCTTGTAATGTTTTCATGATCCTTAATCGGTTTATTGAATAGATTGTATTTCTTTATCCAGCGTGCCCGTGGGCACCAATTCCCTTTTGGGGCAACCCTAACACCTCTTCACTAGCGCCTCCTCATGCTGGGATTTTTGTTCCACAACGATGTTACTGCCCGATTCTGAGAGATAATCCTGCTCATAGACTGTTATTGGCATAGCATCCCCGGATAACTGGTTAATTTCCACTTTATCCTTGGATACATAAATTCTCAATTTCCGGGAGCGAAAAGTTAACTTAAACGAATATCCCTGCCATTGTTCCGGAACATAGGGCTCCAAATGAAGGCGGTCATTTCGGATGGTGGCTCCGGCAAACCCTTGGACAATCGATGACCAACTACCGGCCATACTGGTCAAGTGGATACCATCATCCGTATCATCGTTATAATTATCCAAATCCAAACGGGCGGTCCGTAAATACAATTCATAAGCCTTATCACAATAAGCCTTATCGGAATAAGCCTTATCGCGGTAAGCCTTATCTTGATACCCAATCCAGCTGGCAACGATGGAATATATACTGGCCGATAGGGAAGACTCATGCAAAGTCCGGGGTTCGTAAAAATCGAAGTTCCTTTTTTTACATTCCCAGTCAAAGCGTTCCGGTAAAAAATAAATTCCCTGAATAACATCGGCTTGTTTAATAAAACAGGAACGTAAAATCCGATCCCACGACCAGTGCTTATTCAACGGCAATTCCTGGGGGGGCAGATCTTTCACCAGCAACTGCTCTTTATCCATATATAAATCATTTTGCTCGAAGATGCCAAGTTCTGCCACATAAGGGCGGTACATCCTGTCGATGATCTCCTGCCATTTCTGCTGTTCGCTCTGGGATAAAGCCAGTTCCTGAAAGACCTGCTCAAAGCGGCTGTGATCGGCTTGTTTCAATCCATCCAGCGATTCCAATGTATACTCCAACGTCCAGGACGCCATGGTGTTGGTGTACCAGTTATTGTTGACGTTATTCTCATATTCATTAGGCCCGGTAACACCCAAAATCATATACCGGTCTTTTCGGGGCTGATAAGTGACCCGATCAGCCCAGAAGCGGCTGATTTCAACCAAAACCTCGATACCGTACTGATACAGATAACTATAATCCCCGGTATAATGGGTATAATTATAAATTGCATAAGCTATTGCCGCATTCCGGTGAATTTCTTCAAAAGTAATTTCCCACTCATTATGGCATTCCCGGCCATCCATCGTCACCATTGGATAAAGGGCGCCCTTTAAGCCAAGTTTGGCTGCATTCTCTTTGGCTTTATCCAAGTGTAAATAGCGATAATATAAAAGATTCCTGGCAACTTCGGCATTGGTATACATATAAAACGGAAAACAAAAAGCCTCCGTATCCCAATAGGTGCTTCCACCGTATTTCTCACCGGTAAAACCTTTCGGGCCAATATTCAATCTCGGATCTTTCCCGGTGTAGGTCTGGTTAAGTTGAAAAATGTTATAGCGGATGCCTTGTTGAGCTTTGGGATCCCCTTCGATGACGACATCGCTCTCCTGCCACTTTTGCTCCATCATCCGGTAATGCTCGTGGAAAAGTTCATAATATCCTTTAAATAAAGCCCGGTTCAGTTTCTCGCGCGTGGTATCCACTAGCTTGGTTTCAACATAATCTCTGGAAGTGCAGACTGCCACATACTTTTGAATTTCAATTTCATGCCCGTATTGGGCATTTAAATCATAACGGGAACCTACCTTTCTTTCTGAAGAAAACAATTCTTTCCCGGGAGAAATCTCTGAGCCGTCGACCAGTATTTTGTTTGCGGTTGCGGTTGCCACCAAAAAGTTGCTCTTCTTGGTTTTCATCACCAAAAGCGCCTGGTCAAAATCGACTGTCCGGGTAATTTCTTCCCAAAAATTCTCCCCGTAATTGGCATCCTCATTCACAACATTCCCATCCAAATAAGGAATCAAGGAAACGCTTCCGTTATAGTTTAAAGGGCGGATCTGAACCCTGACACAAGCGAGTTCATTTTCCGCCATACTTAAAAACCGCGTAAAGACAAAGGAGGTCTCTTTACCATCATCCTCTATCCAAGTAAAAGAACGGGTTAACTTGCCTTCTCTCATATCCAGTTCGCGCTGAAAGTCTTTGATCCGGGCTTGCGCCAAATCCAGCCTTTTCCCGTCAATTTCAATATCAACACCAATCCAATTGGTCGAGTTAAGAACTTTGGCAAAAAACTCCGGATAACCGATTTTCCACCAACCGACCCGGGTTTTATCCGGATAATAGACACCAGCCACATAAGTTCCCTTTAGACTGTCTCCGGTATAACCTTCTTCGAAAAAACCCCGCAGTCCCATATGCTCATTTCCCAGACTAAAAATACTTTCCGAGAACCGGTTGGTCCTGGGATCAAATCCTTCTTCGATGATTTTCCATTCATCGACTTTGAATTTATCAATCATGAATGCCTCCATCAAAAAGTAATCCGTTTCATAAAACTCCGTTCAAGGGAATAAGACCCCTTACGACATCATAAATGACAGCAGCTGGACAGATCTTAGAAGCATAAATGTTTTATCCAAATTTATTGAATAATATTATTATATAAGGGTATTTTCTTAAATGTCAAGCAAACGTTTGCGCATATTTCGAAATTCTATTGCTAGTCAATAATTTTATGGTCCATTCCATAATCTTTATCCTTGGCAGGAATTAGGTAAGGGATCCAGAATATACTTAAGTTAGAACAAAGATTCTCACTCTCACCCACTTACCGATGGATTTTTTACAATAAATGCGCAATCGTTTTTTCGAGAGGTTTATTCATGACCACCATAAAAGATATCGCTAAATTAGCCGGGGTCTCTCCCTCGACTGTATCCCGGGTTATCGCCGATAACCGGCGCATCAGCCCCGCGACCAAAGAACGGGTCAAAAAATTAATGACTGAGCTGGATTACCATCCCAATATGATCGCCCGCAGTCTCATCAAACGTACCAGTCATACTTTGGGCTTAATTCTGTCCCGTTCCACCGACAGCGCTTTTTCAAATCCGTTTTTTTCGGAAATTATCCGGGGAATCAGCGCTGTAACCCAAAGTTATCATTACAATTTAATGCTGGCCACCGCCGAAGATTATGCGGAAGAAGCCAGACAATGTCTAGAAATGGTGACCGAAAAGCGCGTAGACGGAATCCTTTTGCTTGCCTCCCGGGTCAATGATGAATTGATACCGGAATTGCTCCAAAACAACTATCCGTTTGTGATTGTAGGAAGAGCCCCTGAGATCAATAAATGTTACTCGGTTAACAATGATAATATCCAGGCTGCTTATCTGGCAGTGCGGCATTTATTCAACTTGGGTCACCAAAGAATCGCGCTTCTCAATGGTCCGGAAGAATATATTCTTTGTCAGGACAGGTATGAAGGTTACCGTTTCGCTTTCCGGGAATTCGGGATTGAAAATGATCCCTTGCTCGTTAAGAAGGGCGCGTTTTCACAAGATGACGGCTACCGGTTAACACTGGAATTATTAACTTTAAACCCACCTCCAACTGCCATTTTTGCAGTCGACGATTTAATGGCTCTTGGAGCTTATAAAGCTATTAAAGAAAGAAAACTGCGGATACCAGAGGATATTGCTATAGTCGGTTTCAATGATGATCCATTGGCATCTGTTATTGAACCCAATTTAACAACAGTCCGGATTCCCATTTACGAGATGGGAGTCGCCGCTTCCAAAATGATCATCGCTTTATTGCAAAACCACGAAGTTTTTCCGGCCCAAAAAATTCTATCATCCGAGCTGATAATCCGTGATTCCTGCGGCTCAAAAATGAAATCCCAATAAAATTTTCTGCGGCTATTTTTTTTTTATGGTAAGGAGGAGATAAAAAAAGGAAAGCGAATTATTTTAACGAATTGTGCAAACGTTAGCACATTTTTCATTTTTTGCCGTTCTTTCAAAACGTACTAAAAAAAGGGGGGAACAGTGCATACCTTTCGTGATTCTTCATATAAAATTATGTAAAGGGGGATTTTGTAATGAAAAGTACATTATTGAAGGGAATTCTTTTCGTAAGTATTTTTGCCCTGATCGGAAGTAATATTTTTGCAGCCGAGCCCGTTAAATTGCATCTTTTCTTTTATAAACAAGAAATTGTCAATCAATTAAAAGAAATGGCCGAAGTGTTTTCCAAATCTCATCCCAATATCTCCGTTGATTTGGAAATTGTCCCCAACGACAGCATGACTGTACTAAAAACCCGGATGTCCAGCGGCCAGGCTCCGGATATCATTCAATTGCAATCCTACGCCAACGTTTTTGAATTTGCAAATGCCGGATGGTTGCTGGATCTTTCCAAAGAACCGGTTATGAACAAAATTGTACCGAGCACCAAAAACTCAGTCACCTATCAAGGCAAGATCTATGCCTTACCAATGGATGTAGCGGGTATTGGCATTATCTACAACAAAGATATCTTCCAAAAATACGGTTTAAAACCACCGACCACCTTTAAAGAGTTACAGACCGTTTGCGCTACCCTTAAAAAAGGCAAAGTAACTCCTTTCGCCTCCATGTTCAAGGCCAACTGGTCCCTGGGCCATTTTCTTTCCATGACCCATACAACCCTGGCAGGTTCCAAAGTATTGCCATGGATCAAGTCGATGAACGCCGGCAAAGCTTCTTATGGCGATCCGGTGAATGTCAAGGAATTATTCAGAATTTTGGATTTCTACAAAGCCAATTCAGACCCCAAAGCTGCAGAGTTCGACTGGAATGAACAACAGGCCTCCTTTGCCAAAGGCGAAGCGGCAATGATGGTTCAGGGTTTGTGGTCTTATGGCGCGGCAATCGCTACCAATCCCAAATTAAAATGTGGTTTTATTCCTTTCCCCTGTACCAATAATCCGAAAGACGCCAAACTATATGCCGACGTCGATTCTACCTTTGCCCTTTCAACCATTTCCAGTCCGGAAAGAATCAAAGCCGCCAAACAATTTCTTGAATGGCTGGCTACACCGGAAGCAATCAAGATCTGGGTTGAAAAATGCAAACTGGTTCCGACTTTCAAGGGCGCAAACGTGAAAACGATGGATGCCCCGTTCCAGGATCTCGTTTCCTACCTCAATTCCGGCAAAACCAACCCTTGGGCTTTCTCAATGTATCCTGTAGCGGCGTTTGAGGATGCCACCAAAAACGGGGCCCAGGAGTATATTTTTGGCAGAAAAAATGCAGAACAAGTCGTTCAATATATCGACGAAACCTGGAGAAATTCTATTCACAAATAAAGTTTGCAAAAAAGGGTCGGAGACTGGCTTGAAGGGAAAATAACTCAATGAAAAACATGCAGCCATAGTGAACCCTAATCCATAAGGTGTCCAATTATGGAACCCGCCGGATATACAATATAAGCCTTCTTTTTTAAAGAAAGCTTTATATTGTATATCTTTGGTATTTTACTTCCTTTGGGACAGTTTCTTTTTTCGATAGAAAGGAGCCCCCCATGATCGCTTCTAAAAAAAATAAGATTTTCTATTTTTGTCTATTTTTAACGCCTGCCTTTTTACTCTATTTATTCTTTTTTATTGTCCCCCTCTTTCAGGGAATTCAATATTCATTTACCGATTGGAACGGGATTGTCCCTGAAATCCCTTTTAACATGAGTAAGTCGGATTTTGAAACCAAAGTAACCGGCAAGCTCCATGACCAAAACGATTTGAAATACGTTCGCCGATTTTATGTCCTGGATTCTTCCAACGGGAATTATAATCTAAGCAACTGGATTAAAGAAGGCAATACCCACCGCCAGATTACCACCGGTGAAAAACGGAAACTCAAAAAAATCCTCCAAAAAATCGGCATTTCCCCGATTCATTCCATCGGTTTAAAAAACTACCGGGATATGTTTCAAAAAGACGAAAGATTTGTGCCGCGGATTGAAAAGCAATACCTCTTCAATGAGTTCGACGATTTACCAAAATCAATCCATGCCAAGATTTTTCATAAACAACTTTTCAGCCATATCGCCTTAAAGAACGATCGTGATTTTTTGCTCAGATTTTACAAATATCATCCTGCCAATTCTTCTTATCGGCTCGAGCGAAACATTTCCGAATCCGAAAGGGAACAACTAAAAACCTTGGTCAGCGAAAATATGTATCAAAATATTATCATACCTGGTGTTATCGGTTTCACTTTGTTTTTTGTCTTTTTCAACGTGCTGTTGTCCAATTTCTTAGCTTTCATCCTTGCCTTAATCCTGGATACCAAGATGAAAACCCGTAACATCCTGCGGTCTATTTTCTTTTTACCGAATGTGCTGAGTCTGATTATTGTAGCTTTTATATGGTCATTCGTGTTCCGCTTAATTTTACCGGCCATTACCGGAATTTCCGTTTGGCTCGGCAGTCCCGATCTTGCTCCATGGGCTGTTTTGCTGGTGACCATTTGGCAAGGAAGCGGTTATTTGATGATTATCTATTTGGCCGGGCTGCAGACTATCCCCACCGATATTCATGAAGTGGCCGAAATTGACGGGGCCAACTGGCGCCAGCGCCTGTTGCGGGTTACCATTCCACTCTTAATGCCAGCTGTGACCATTTGCCTTTTTTACAGTCTCTCCAATTCATTTAAATGCTTTGACGTATTGTTAGCCTTGACCAGCGGCGGACCCGGATATGTGACCACCCCGATTGTACTGGATATTTATTTTAATGCATTTAACAACAATCTATTCGGTTATGCTACTGCCAAAGCCGTTTTACTCTGCCTAATCATCATCATCATTACCGGTATTCAACTGTTTCTGATGAAACGGAGGGAAGTTGAATTATGAACGATATCCGAACAATCCAACCCGAAGCGAAAATCCAGATTTCATCTCGAAAGTACGGAATGATGATATTTGAGGTTATCATGGTCATCATTGCGATTTTATTTCTATTCCCGGCTTTATTGACTTTATTGAATTCATTCAAGTCCGATGCGGAAATCATTCTCAATCCGATTACTTTCCCGAAAACAATTCATTTCACCAACTATATTGAGGCTTGGAAAGCAACCAATTTCCCGGTGGTATTGGTGAACACTTTCATTATCACTGCTCTCAGTACCATAGGGATACTGCTCGTCAGCTCCATGGCGGCTTATGTCATGGTCCGTTCCAGATCCAGGTTTGGCTGGCTTTTTTTCCTGGTCTTCACTTTCTCAATGGTGGTTCCATTCCAGACTTTCATGGTCCCTTTAGTTCAAACCGCCAAGGACTATAACTTGCAAAGCATTTGGGGTATTATACCGATTTATATCGGTCTTGGTTGTCCACTGGCTATCTTCATGTACCACGGTTTTATGAAAGGAGTACCGGTGGAGATTGAAGAATCCGCAGCCATCGACGGAGCTTCAATCCTACGGACTTTCTTTCAGTTGGTCTTTCCACTCTTGAAACCAGTCTCCGCCACCATTGCCATTCTTGACGTACTTTGGATTTGGAATGATTTTTTGTTGCCCTTAATTATTCTGCCGAAACAGTCCACTTTACAACTGGCCCAGTATGGATTTTTCAGCCTTTTTAAACGGCAATATTCTCTGGCCATGGCCTCATTGGTCCTATCCGCGGCGCCGGTTGTTATTTTTTATTTAGTGATGCAGAAATATATTGTAAAAGGCATTGCCGCCGGAGCGGTTAAAGGGTGATTCAACCACAACCGGCTTCAATCCAACCGGACAATTAAAAGTAAAACTAACTCTTAGCCCATATCTATCAACGAACATGTTTATGATTATTTTTCGATGGGAGGACTCAAATGGCCCGAGAAACCAGTCAATCGCTGCGTCATGCGGTTATTTACGAAGTATATGTTCGCAATCACAATCAAGAAGGAACTTTTAAGGGACTGGAAAAGGATTTAGCTCGCATTAAAAGTCTTGGTATGGATATTATTTGGCTGATGCCCATTCATCCTATTGGAGAGGCCGGGCGAAAAGGCAGCCTTGGTTGCCCATACTCCATTCTGGACTACCGGGAAATCAATCCGAAATATGGTTCGCTTGAAGATTTCATGCGTTTAGTCAACAGCGTCCATCAGCAGGGAATGCTACTGATGATCGATATCGTTTTCAACCACACCTCCCAAGATTCATGGTTGTATAAGCACCATCCTGAATGGTTTTACCGCAATGCCCGGGGCGAAATCTCCGGCAAGGTTCCCGACTGGATGGATGTAATCGACCTGGATTACTCCCATCCGGAACTTTGGAGTTATCAAATTGAAACCTTAACGTATTGGGCCTCCAAAGGGGTGGATGGATTTCGTTGTGATGTGGCGCCGCTTGTCCCTATTGATTTTTGGATGAAAGCCCGACAGGAACTTGCACAAATCAACCCCAACTTTATTTGGCTAGCCGAAAGCTCCGACCCTTCTTTCATTCAGAGCCTGCGCGAGCAGGGCTTTAATATCCATTCCGATTCTGAGATGTATCGAGCCTTTGACATTACTTATGATTATGATGTATACCATACTTTCCGGGCTTATCTTGAAGGACAAACCCTTCTGGAAGAATACTTATCTTTATTAAAGCTGCAGGAAACCAACCTCCCTGCAAACTATCTTAAATTACGCTTTGTGGAAAACCATGACCAGTCCCGCATCCGCGCCATGATTCTCTTTGAAAATACCATCCGGCAATGGACTGCCTTTTCTTTTTTTGAAAAAGGAACTACTCTGATCCATGGCGGGCAGGAAACGGATGATCCAAACCTGCCAAGCCTGTTTGAAAAGGATCCGGTTGATTGGAGCCTTTTCAATCCTGACTACGCTGTTTTTTTAAGACATTTATCCGCTATTAAAAAAGAACCTCTTATCGGTCAGGGCTATTACCAAATTCATGAGTGTTTGATATTCGGTGTAATTCTGGCATCTTACCGGAAGGAAGAACGGATCTTATACGGGATCTTTAATGTGGAGGGGAAATTTGGCTCCATCAGTATAGACTGCAAAGACGGTTCTTACCGGAATATCATTGATGGAAAAGAACTGACGGTTCGCAATGGGTTAACGGATCTATCAGCAGAGCCGGTGATTTTTTATGGGGAGATTCGTAAGGCTGCAACAATAGGGCTACGTTAAGTTGGTCGTTCTTAGGGCATTCTTAATTCCATCGTAGATTCCTTTAAAAATCCAGAAGATATACAATATTTTTCTTCATTGAAGGAACAATTATTTACATATATTGTATATCTTTATCGATAAACTTCCTTTTACGACAGCCCCATTCTCCTTACATCCTCTATTTATATCGAAAAATACCAAACGAATGATTGATGAAATTAACGATACATTTTAATGGTATCTTCGATGATTTCCCAATACTTTTCAGAATCAAGATCCGTAACCACTTCCGCATTGGCAGGTTTGCCCAGCGTTCCATGGAAATCACAGTTGGTCCTGCCATACGATTGCTCACTTTTTAGTTCAATCTCCACATACATCGGTTTTGTGGTAAAAACGGCCGGATCAATAAGATACGCGATTGCAGCAGGATCATACAATGGCGAAACTTCATGGCCGAATATTTCTTGATTGGTCTTCGTATAGAAATCCATGATTTCGGTGAAAAGCGTGGCCGCCTTATTGTCAATGGAGGCGATTCTGGTTGTCACTTCTTTTTGGAGTAACACCTTTTTAGTGATGCTCAGGCCGATCATCACAATCGGTTTTCCGCAGGTAAAAACGACATGAGCCGCCTCAGGATCGGCGTAAATATTAAATTCAGCAGCCGGGGTAATATTACCCAATTCATAAGAACCACCGATTAAAACAATTTGCTTCATTTTGGGGATAATTTGAGGCGCTAGTCTTATGGCCATCGCCAAGTTGGACAATGGTCCCGTGGCTACAAAAATGATATCGCCATCCGACTTGGACAATATTTCTATAATCAGAGTCACTGCGTTCCTGGGATCGAGCTGGATGAAGGGAGCGTCCAAATCCACATTGCCAAGTCCACTTTCTCCGTGGACATATTCCGCAATCACCTGCTTCCGGATGATGGGTCCGGACATACCGGCTGCAATAGGCACATTGACGATTCCTAAATGGGAACAAACCTTAAGGGCATTTTGGGTGGTTTTCTCGAGAATATGATTCCCCGCTGTGACCGTTATGGCCCTTAAGTCAAATACAGGGTGTTTGGCTGCTAGCATCATGGCCACCGCATCATCGCAGCCGGGATCGCAATCAAGTATAATCGGTAATTTATTGGTAGTTCGGTTCATTATTCTCCCCCTTTTCCATCATAGCATATCAATATAAACCAATAAAAAATTCCTATTAATGGATAAATAGTAATCTCATGGATTTCTTCCTGATAATAAAAGAAGAAGAGAACAGCTCCGGCTGATCCTCTTCTTCTTTATTCATAAAAAAAGGTATTTATTGAATCAACACTCCTTGTTGACTGGAAACCACAATTTCGCCGGATTTTATTTTCCCTAATACTTTGGTCACTTTGTCTTGGACTTCCTTCCCTAAATTGGGATTTTTCTCAGGAATACCGACACCATTCGATTGGGCATTAAAGGTTACTACCTCTCCACCCGGAAATTTGCCCTCCTTCAATGCCTTGACCATGGCAAATGCAGCTTGATCAACCCGTTTCACGGCCGAAGTCAAAATAACCGATTGGTTGCCTTTATAAATACCATCCCAATACTGGTCGCGGTCAACACCGATTATCCAGGCTTTTCCCCCTGCTTCAGTGCGCTTTTTCGCTTCGTTAATGGCGCCTATGCCGGTAGCTGCGGCAGCATTAAAGATGACTTTGACACCATGATCGAACATCACAGCGGCTAATTGTTGACCCGCGGCAACATTATTGAATGAACCTTGATATATAACATCCTCAGGTTTAATCTCAAGATTTGTTTTAAAATACTGATTCGCATATTTGATACCTTGTTGAAAACCCCAATTAAATCTTTGAACCGGAGGAATTTGCATACCACAGAGGATACCGGCTTTTCCGTCTTTGATTTTTAAGGCTGTAGCCACTCCTGCCAAAAAACTGGACTCTTGCTCCGCAAAGAAAATTGATACCGTATTCTTTCCCATGACCGGCTTGAAATCTCCCGCATGAGGTTGACCGTCAATAAGAACGAATTTTGCATCCGGATATTTTTGTTGCGCCTGGAAAACAGCTGTTTCGAACTTAAATCCCGGACATAAAATCAGTCTATAACCTCCATCATAAAGATTACCAATTTCTTTTACATAATCAGCTTCCGTAGTCCCTTGGGGTTGTAAAAATCTTGTTTCTAATTTGAATTCTTTTCCGGCCCGCTGAATTCCTTCCCATGTTCCTTGGTTAAAAGATTTGTCGTCGATGGTACCGGAGTCGGTAACCATTCCTACTTTGAAAACTGCAACCCCATTCACACTACAAACTACCATTGCCATCAACAAAATAAAAAGAATTACTCCACTACTTAGACCACGTTTAAACATCTTTTTTCACCCACCTTTTTCATATTTAGATTCAAATTTAGCGATTTATTTCATAAAAAGCTATTCATAGAATTGAAATTAGAGCACTTATATATCATAGTATTCTTCCTCTTTCGCTAATCTTTCAAAATCTTTTATTACAATGGAATCAGCCCTTAATTCAAGAATGTTTTTATTTTGCAATCCATGTAAAATACGATTGATACTTCGAGACGTCACCGCAAATTCTTCACTCAACTTTTCCTTTTTTAGCTGAATCTCTATATTGGTAGTCTCTTTTGAAATTTGTTTGCCGCGTGATATTAAATAAGCGCATAATCGATATTTAAGTGTGTAAAGCGTATCGTTTCCCGCCTTCAATACAAGGTGGTAAAACCTACTTGAAAGAATTCGAGTGATGTTCAAGTTTATATTTCGATCCATTTCCATCCATTGAAGAAAATAATCCCGAGTGATCTCTAAAGTTTTTAAATCCGAAAACGCTTCCATATTTGCGCTATATGCCCGTTTTTCAAGAATTTCAATTTCTCCAATTACATCACCATTTTTTAAAGTAATTAAAGAATACCTCTTGCCATTTTCGGCTAAGTAATAAATATCGGCATATCCATTGATAATGATATACATTCGTTCAATGATTTCACCTTGGCGGCAAATAACCTTACCAGCCCGATATTCATTAATTTGCCAATGGCCCAAAATCTCATAGGGGCATCCTCTGAAGAGTGGGTAAAGTTCAGGATTGGCATCGATAATCTTTTGCAACAGATTTAGTTCCATCCTTATCTCCAAAACGATTTTTTGGGACTTCAATTTTTTAGGCGAAGCCTTATTGAATCAAGTCCCCTTATTGATGGGAAACTGCAATTTCACCGGATCTTAATTGTTCTAAAACCTTGATCACCTAGTCCTGGACCTCTTGATAGACAACTTTACCGGCTTGATGAAAACTTGGGTGGCGAATTTTTTATTTGCATACCGAAGTCCTTGCTGAAAACCCCAATTAAACCTAGAATTCGCGCTTTAATTGTAACAATTAAGCCCGGTTAAGGCCTCCACGGAACACATAACGGGCCTTTGATCGAAAAATCCCAAATTCACCGATGAATTGCCCCTCTTGAATAACTACTTGCGAATATCCGTTACCGTTTTCAGCCATCAAATAAATAATTGATCAAGCTCCATCATTATCTCCGCAGCCTTTTTTGACCTTTAACCAATATAAATTTAATTCTGCTTTTTAGAATATATTTTGAATTATGGAACCATTCTCCATCAATCTACATATTCCTTCAAAAATGGCAAATTTTGTTATAAATAAATTATAAAAACGAGTCCTCACCCATACAATGTAAGGATCTTCCCGCTACTCGGTCATTCATCCCCTTAACCAAAAACAAGTCATTTTCCCATCCCGGGACAAATGTCCTTGAAACTTTTATCAATTATGACAATATTAAGTAAACGGTATTTCAGAAACAGGAGTGATGTTTAAATGGGTGATACTTTGATAAAAAAACTGGAAAAACAAATTGAAATAAGCCGGAAGAAAATGCAAGACCTATGGAACCAGCGTGGCTATACTGATGAGGTGGTGTTAAACGCCAGTATTGAACTGGATGAATTGCTCAACCAGTACCAGCGGTTATCCAGTCAAAATTCAAATTTGTCAAAAATAACGGGTTATCCAAAGGAAGGATTCGCTCCATCATTCAGTACCATTATGGATAGCCAGGCATAATAAAAGTCGGCTCAACCCTAAATTTATCAAGTAATAAAACCCCATGGGCCGACTTTTAGCCTATCATAATAATTACACCGGATATTAAAAAATCAAACTGAAATAGATTACCGCTTCTTTTACAGTCTCCCTCACAATGATGGTATGCGGCAAGATTACGCTCTTCATCGTTTGTCCCTCATCCTAATATTGACTTTTTCATTAAATCCAATGAATCCCGGTTGCAAATTCCCCAAAGATGAACTATTCTTTAATATCGTAAACTAACTCACGGAACAGAGGGACAACGATGAAAAAATTTAATTGTAAGCCGCAATATTTATTAGCGCTCGTGGTAATTTTTTTAATGTCCAGTTTATACGCAGCTGCGCCAGTTAAAAAAAACGACCCGGCAACTAAAAACGACATTATCCCGATTTTATGCTACCACCGGATTATTCCAAACGGCAATACTGTTTATGATGTTACTCCCGAAGCTCTTGAAAAACAATTGCAATACATGATCAATCAAGGCTATCACCCGATAACCGCCCTCCAATTTATTAAAATGCAAAAATCCCCGGGGCTTCTTCCCGACAAACCGGTGGTTATTACTTTTGATGATGGATCAAAAAGCCATTATCAAAACGTTTTACCGATCTTGAAAAGGCTGGGTTTAAAAGCGACCTTTTTTGTCTACCCCAGCGCAGTCGTTGGGAAGGAAAACCCAAAATATATCACTTGGACCGAACTTCAAGAAATGGTAACAGCAGGGATGGATATTCAGTCCCATACTTTATATCATCCGTTTCTGGTAAGAACGCATACCAATATCAGCGATCCGAAGTATCTGCAATGGTTGGACCATCAATTGCAAAGTTCCAAAGCAATCTTGGAAAAACATTTGAATATTCAAGTGAAATTACTGGCTTATCCCTTCGGACTCTATAACCAGCTGATTGAAACCAGAGCGGTTGCTGCCGGATACGAGGGAATATTCACTGTGAATACCGGCACCAACTTCGTGAATGAAAATCCGCTGCGGTTAAAACGGATGATCATGAACCGGAATATTTCAACAGCCGGTTTGGAGAGTTTTTTCCGTACCAAACCTTTGCCCCTGGAAATTATTTCGCCGGTAGATGCCTCCATTGTTGCGGAATCCCCCCAGATCAAATTCCGCTTGACCGGCCCCAAGTTAGCGAAGGTCCGAATCCAAGTCGGGAAAAACAGCGCGGACTTATCGCCCGATGCCAGCGGCGAGTTCACTTACAAAATCCAAAAGCCGGAGATTGGTTTCAATCTGATTGTGGTTTCCGGCTATGACGAAGCATCCGGTAAAGCTTCTTATATGAATTCATGGTGTTTTGATCACCTAATCCAAGATAAAACCAATGACATGAGTAAATATTGAAACCGTTACTATACCGGATATGCCGTTGATACTTTACCGCCATGCTTAATATGGTCTTGAATTTAACCGGCGATGCCGTCGGGTTTGACCAAAAAAGGGGCTACCTTTGGGAGAAGGCCCCTTTTTTATGTCCCTCCAATCGCTCTCCGCGCTTCTTTACAGGCAATATTGTATTTCGTTAGAAAATCGGCTTCACTTTGACTGGTTTGCCCTTCATGATCATGAGCGCCAATGGAAGTGCCTGAACGTAGCAATTGATTCGCCGGTGTTCGCGATACTCCCAGCTTTTCATCAAGATTTTTACATCAATTAATGATTTAAATCGCAAACGAAGAATGTTCGTTCCGGTAAATCATTTTTCATCCTATTCCTTTTCGCCTAACAATTTCCATGTTATCCCAACATTTTACGGTATACCGATTTTTCCCTTTTTCTCTTTACCCTTTTCTCTTTTTGACCTAACCCGTTCCCTTCCCCTGAGATGTCGTTCTTTCGGGCTTTTTCAAGTGGAAGGGACTTGGCTGATTTTAAGAGCCCAAAAACATAGCTAGCGATGGTTTTAAAAGCTCTAAAGATTTGTGGTTACTCTTCCACGTGAAATGGCATATTTGATAACTCCTTCGGGGAGGAGCAAGAGATCGGTCATAGGCCTATTTACCTAACCCGTTCCCTTCCCCTGAGATGTAGTTCTTTCGGGCTTTTTCAAGTGGAAGGGACTTAGCTGATTTTAAGGACCAAAAAACATAGCTAGGGAACCACTGATTAATTAACCTTCCAGCATTTTTCTTGATTAAATTTTTTGATTTTGAAGCATTTAAAGGCTAATATTCACCATACTTTACTGTTTCTAGGGGTATTCACCCGAAAAAGGGC
>JAEVYU010000050.1 GCA_023392595.1 Bacillota bacterium
CTATACCAAATGAAGGGGTGTTTTTATATTGTTTCTATCGATTTGTCAATTCTTGTTCATATTTGCTGCTATCTTATGCAATTAAGCTGTTTTCCTTTGTTTTCAAGGTGCGAAAGTTGAGTCTTAAGAATCATTCTTTGGCGGTAAGTTTGTTTTTTAGTATCAAGGGAATCTGCATTGCCGGGGCCATTATTCACAACACCGGGCAGATGGCGATTGCCTCCTGGCTGCTTCATGAAGCGCGCTAATCCTTTACTATCTGCCGGTGCTGGCGATTTGGAAATCAATTCGTATCATTCCTCAAAACATCTGATTCCCAGACAGCTTAAAGTCAAGGAAATCGTGACCGCTTCCTTGAAAACAAGTTCAAGGGGTTGGTAAGAGATGAAATAGTAACCACCATTGAATGTCGGGCATATATTATCATTGAAGGTTAGCCGAGAGCAAAACTCTTGGCGAAAATAAAATTCTTTGAAGTGAGTGTTGTTTGATGAGTATTGCCGAATTTTAACCAATCCGACTTCTTATTTGGCGAATAGTTTAAATGAAAATGTTGTCACAGAGAAACTAGTCTCGAAACCGCCTTTTTGATCCCCTCTAAAGTGGTGGAGGCAATCCGGAAAAGCTCAAGGGTACTCGGTGGTTTTGAAGTTTGAGGTGTGTGGTAAGCGATGCTGAGAATAAAAAAAACGAATTTACGGATGTTACGTACGATGTCGCTAGCGGTATTTTTAGTCCTTTTTATGAAATACCTTGTCATCACTATCCCTTGTCTGATTGCAACTGCTGTCATGGCTCGTTTTTTGTATCCGAGATAATCCAAGGATGAGTTTAAAAGAGCATGACATACCGGGAAGAAGAGTGACTTGGCGATTTGGAAACGGTTGGAGAAATTAAGTTCTCCAGCCGTTTGCTTTTTCGAATTATATTATCCGGTTTTTAAGTAACCATCTCTGAAAGGTGTTCATATATTATCATGGAGGTTAGCCGAGAGCAAAACTCTTGGCGAAAATAAAATTCTTTTGAAGGGAGCACTATTCGATGAGTATCGCCGAATTTGAATTATCTCGCCTTCCGATTGGAAGAATCGCTGAAGTGATGGATGTGAGCGCGGAGGGAGCAACCCGTAACCGCTTGTTGGACTTGGGTTTGGTTCCTTCAACTATTGTAGAGGCGATTCGTAAAAGTCCAATCGGGGACCCGGTAGCCTATAAGATCCGGGGAGCTATTATTGCCTTGCGCTCAGAAGAAAGCCGTCTAATAAAAGTACGTTCAATTTAACGAATAAATTTACTTCGCAACTACCGGAGTGAGAGCTTCGCTGGTTGCGGCAAAATAAAGAAGGAGGTTTTGGGGTGGGACTTACAGCCCAATCGAGTGGCTTAGCCGCTTTTTTAGAGGAACTCAAGCAAAATTCGGGAATTAAAGCTGACGCGGTGATTGCACTCGCCGGCAATCCGAATACCGGAAAAAGTACGGTTTTTAACGGTTTAACCGGACTTAACCAGCATACCGGCAATTGGCCCGGCAAAACAGTAATTTTAGCTAAAGGCAATTATCAGCACCAAAACAGAAATATCACTTTGGTGGATTTGCCGGGAACATATTCGCTACTTGCCAATTCCACCGATGAACAAGTAGCCCGGGACTTTATCTGCTTCGGCAATCCCGATGCCGTCGTGGTGGTGGCCGATGCCACCTGCCTGGAACGGAATTTAAATCTGGTTTTACAGGTCATGGAAATTACACCGCAGACAATCCTCTGTTTAAATTTAATGGATGAGGCTAGACGAAAGAGGCTGGAGATCGATTGTTCCAAGTTAGAAAGCATTTTAGGCATACCGGTTGTTCCTACGGCTGCCAGAAATAAAACCGACTTGAACGAATTGAAAGACGCCATCGATAAGGTTGTTTTTGAAAAATGGTGTGGCCGGCCAAAACGGCTGATGTATCATGAAAGCATCGAGAAGGCCGTCGCTGAAATCCAAAAAGATCTCGAGCTTTTGTTGCCGGGAAACTTTAATAGCCGCTGGATGGCCTTGCGACTTTTAGACGGAGACGCAACAATTATCCAGGAGATGTCCCGTTATTTGCAAAACCTGCAAAAGCCGGCTAACCTTCATGAACCGTTACGGTTTAAAAGCGGGGCGGTGAATTGCTGTGAATAATTTGGCGACCGAATTGAACCAATTGGAGGCTAAAGCCCAAATCCTCCGCAATCAGTTGGGGCTGGTGCGGGATCAAGTGGTAAAAAATATTTATCAACAAGCCCAGGAGATTGCGGGAAATGTGGTAACCATTCAAAATAAGAAGCAAGACTTGGATCGAAAGATCGATAATATCGTTACCTCGAAAATTATTGGCTACCCGTTGATGATTGCCTTGCTGAGCCTGGTTTTCTGGCTGACCATCAGCGGCGCTAATGTACCCTCGGAAATGATCGCCAATGTTCTGTTCGGATTGCAGGATCGCTTGACCGAGTTTTTCGTGTGGGCTGGCGCGCCGGCTTGGTTGCACGGAGTGATGGTGTTAGGAATGTATCGCGGCTTGGCTTGGGTCGTATCGGTCATGCTGCCGCCGATGGCGATTTTCTTCCCGCTGTTCACTTTTCTCGAAGATTTGGGCTATCTGCCCCGGATTGCTTTTAATCTTGACAAACTTTTTAAAAAGGCCGGAGCTCACGGAAAACAGGTACTCACTATGTGTATGGGATTTGGTTGTAACGCCGCGGGGATTATTGCTTGCCGGATTATCGAGTCGCCCCGGGAACGGTTGATTGCCATATTAACCAACAACTTTGTTCCCTGTAACGGGAGATTTCCCACACTGATTGCTTTGGCGGCAGTGTTCATGGGAGCGTTTGTGAGCGGTTATAACAGTTTTGCCGCTTCGGCTCTAGTGGCCGGGGTCGTTGTAGTTGGGATTCTGGTTACTTTGGCGGTATCTTGGGTTTTATCGAAAACTTTATTGAAAGGGGTTCCGTCCACTTTTACTTTGGAGTTGCCGCCTTACCGCTTGCCTAAGATTGGTTCGCTGCTCATTCGTTCCGTGCTGGATCGTACGCTATTTGTCTTAATGAGGGCTGTGGTCGTGGCGGCGCCAGCCGGAGCACTGACCTGGGTATTGGCGAATATTTATATCGGAGATCTTAGCATTCTTGGGCATATGGCAGGATGGCTCCAAGGTTTCGGGCATTTGATCGGATTGGATGGTTTCATTGTCCTGGCTTTTTTGTTGGGCTTGCCCGCCAATGAGATTGTGGTGCCGATTCTGATTATGAGTTATCTGTCCCAGGGTGCCATGGTGGAATTGGACAGTATCGATGCGCTACGGCAACTCTTTATCAGTCATGGCTGGACCTGGTTGACGGCTTTCAATATGATTTTGTTTTCATTGTTGCATTTTCCCTGTGCCACAACGTTGTTAACCATTCGCAAAGAAACCCAAAGCGCCAAATGGACTTTGCTGGCGGCTATCATACCCACCGGTGTCGCTATCATGGTATGTTTGCTGATTACTCAGTTAGTACGGGCGTTAGGTCTGGTTTAAGTTCTGAATGAAATAATTTTAGCATAGGCTAAACTGAAATTATCAGGCGGCGGACTCAAACTTAACCGATTGGACGGCTGAAAGCGGTTGGAGAAATTAAAATCCCCAACCGTTGCATTTTACTAAATTTGCTTAACTCATCAATTCCGTTTTTACTTGTTGAATTTCGTTGGGACTGGCGGGGGCGGCTGGATTATAGAATCTTTTATGAACCGCGGTTTGATAGATTTGATATTGCCGCTGCTCATCCTGGTTTCTCATCTGCTGGATGGTTGAACGCAGCTCCGTATTGTCGGTTTCGGCAATAACATTGGCATAGGTAGCCAGGCTACCTTTGATCATGGCCAGGTAATCATTAATCATGTCTTTCTCGTTCATGATGGGACCTCCTATTGTAAAAATGTCAGTAGTTTTTGTTTTGAATTTCTTGCCGCCGCCGCGTCTTGTTGAAACATTTGCTGGAGTTGCATGTCGTTACAATTTTGGGCATAGGCTTCAAGTTTGTTGGCCACTGTCGCGTGGGCGCCGATCAGATGGCGGAGATTCTGAAGTTCAACTTGGGTTAATTGAGGCACAAAAATCACTCCTTTCGAGTTTAGTATGGCGGGAACACATTCTGGTTATTCATTTGATGGACGCATCTGGCGGACAGTCCCAGCTTTTTATCGCGCTAAATCCTTCTAGACCAGCGATAAGCTTTTTCTTCCCACTTCTTTATTGGCGATTTTGCGATCTCGCAATTCCGGCATCGGATGTTCCGAATCCTGGAATCGATAATCAAGGCCTTCTTTTGAATCGATTCTTCAATCACTTGATGGCTGGGGACATAGGAATCATCACTATTCACCTTGTGCTGATAAGCGAATATATCCAACTTAAGTATAACTAGTAATCGATTGACAATCTTTTGGGAAGAAGGTAAAATTTGAATTGAAGTTAGCTTGAACTAACATTGGAACTGAGATGACATCGTGCCGGAGTCAGCTTCCCTTTCACCGTCACTGGAAGACTATTTGGAAGTCATCTTGGATCTGCAGGAAGAAAATGAATCCATCCGGGTAACCGATTTGGCCGAGAGACTGCAGGTGGCGAATTCCAGTGTGAATCAAGCCGTGACTAAGTTAGTAGAATTGCAATTGGTGATCCATGATCATGGATATTAGCGGTTTGACTTTTTAATTAGGTTATGTGTTCGGTAAAACTAATATCAATATGATTGGGAAGAAAATAGGAAAGGATTGATTTTATCAATAAGTTAGGAGAAACTAACAATTTATTAAAAGCAGATGAATTTCAAATGGAAGTTGCGTGTGAAGCGGAAAAATTGGTTTAACCCAATATTCAACCGGCATGTAGCGCTATTTCACCAAAAGTTTTGATTGATTTCTTTAAAAGCAAAGAGAAATTTATTGAGTGAAGGAAGCAATGAAAATGACAGCGACACCGCCAGAAAAAGAACTCTATGGGCAGGGTGTACGGATACAGAAACAAAACGGTGATAAAACCATCTATAGCACCGACTGCTGCAAAGGGACAATGACCGTCTTTAAGCTATTCCCCGGCGTTGAACTGATTTATAATGATTTTTATGCATCAACCTGCCCTCAAATGGTGAAACCGTTGCCGGATATCATGGAGATTAACTACTGCCGCAGGGGGTTTTGAATGTGAATTTAAGCGAGGTTCTTACGCATATTTGGGTGAGGGCGATCTGGCGGTAAATATGCTGGAAAATCAGACGAATTGTCCCAGATTTCCGTTGGGAGTCTATCAAGGCGCGTCGGTCATCATTGACATCCGGATAGCCCAAGATAACCTTGATCATGGATTGGACGGTGTTATGATCGATCTGGGCGCGCTGCGCGAAAAACTTTGCCCTCATAACCGTTGTCTGGTTGTAAAGGCTCCTGTTAACATTGAGCATATCTTCGAGGAGATCTATACGGTAGACACCAAAATCCAAATGGGGTATCTGCGTCTGAAAATACTGGAACTTTTACTGATTCTCAGTGTTTTACCACCGCTTGATACCTTTGAAATATCGCCTTACTTCTCGGCCGAGCATGTTCAAAAGGTAAAGCGCGTACGGGAACACCTGACCACCTCCCTGGATAAAGACATCACCCTTAAGGAGCTGGCAGTGGAGCACGAAATCAGTCCTACTGGTTTAAAAAATTGTTTTAAGGCCATCCATGGAAAAACGGTTTATGCATTTCGCCGGGAATATCGAATGCAAGCAGCCGCAAAAATGCTGCAAGACACCTCGCTCACCATTGCGGAGATTGCCGGGATGGTGGGTTACGAAAACCCCGGTAAGTTTTCCGTGGCCTTTAAAGAGATCATGGGACGGACACCGGGAGAATACCGTAAAAAGTAATTGTCCTTTTGGAGCAGTCAGGGCTTTTTGGAGCGGAAAATATATTTGCCGGATAATACAATAGCATTAGTTAGTCTTTATATTTTATTTTGGTCCCCCCAAAGGAAATTCAGTCTGTTGAAGAAGAGTCGAATGAATCGCGAAGCGGAAATCGTCGGACGGATGATTGCCATCTATTGTCAAGGCAACCATGATGCCGATGGCGTCTTGTGCGCCGAATGCACCGCGCTTTTACAGTATGCGGTGGAACGCCTGAATCATTGTAGGTTTGGCGCTGAAAAACCTACTTGCGGCAAGTGCCCGGTTTGTTGTTACCGGCCGGAGCTGCGCAGAAAAATTCAACGCGTGATGCGCTACTCCGGCCCCCGGATGTTACTTCGCCGTCCCGGAGCCACCATTCGGCATTTAATCGATAGTTTGATCAAGAAGGTACCCAAAAGATGAAGCTCACAACAAATTGCTATCCCTGGCTTACAGGGTGAAAAAGTGGCTATTTTTTGCTGTGTTGTCAAAACTCGCGGCCATTCTGCTCAATATAGTCATCATTCCAAATATGGCAGCGATTATCGAAAAACTTTATACAGGCCAATGGAGCCATCAGAGGCGCTTGATATGTACTATGGGCGCTATTTACCCCAGTTATGCTACAGTATGTGTGCCGCTGATTACTCCGCTTGGCGGTAAGTTTCATTCCCCCGGGGAAAATGAATAAATTTACCATCGGGAAATTATGACAGCTCGTTTGAAGAGCTGTCATGCGTGCTACTTGGATAATGTTTATGGTAACTAAGAACTCAATTTTACTATAAGGATTGTTTTAAGTTTTGTAGGAATAGCTAGTTTTATGTTGAATTAATTACAATTACGTGTTGATAGAGTATATAATCCTCTGGTTGGAGTGTTTTATCCATCCTCATTCCATTGGAAGAAAGACTGATCCGGTTATCAGATGCCGGTTGTCCCGGGAGAAACGATGAACAAAACCAAACGACAGGCTGTCCTGATCATTTTAGTCTGCAATGCGATTGTCATTTCCTTTTTGGAAGCCTTGGTGCCGCTACCGATTCCAGTCCCTGGAGTGAAACTGGGCCTGGCCAATATCTTGACCATGCTCGCCATTGCTTTTCTGGATCTGAAAAGCGCCATCATTGTTGTGGTATTGCGATCCGTTGCAGTCACATTCTTGAGCAAAGGTTTGTTTGCGTTGGTATTCGGGCTGACCGGCGGGTTGCTAAGCGCTGTTTTGATGTGGTTTCTCTATAAAAAGCTGCCGGATGTTTTTAGTATCAAGGGAATCAGCATTGCCGGGGCCATTATTCATAACACCGGGCAGATGGCAGTTGCCTCCTGGATGCTTCATGAAGCGCTAATCCTTTATTATCTGCCGGTACTGGCGATTGCGGCGGTGATTACCGGTTTTTTCACCGGCAGTATCTGCGAGATGGTCATCGGCGAGCTAAAAAAGAGGGGCTTTTTAGAAGGGTTGTAACCTTTAGGTATTAAAAGAGGTGTGTCTTTTATCGAAAACATTAAGCCCAAAGGAAATAAGAACTTAAGCGAAATGGACCCGGGTGTCAAAGGGATACTGGTTATCCTATTAACATTTATTCTGTTTTGGAGTAAAATGCCGCTCAGTCTGGCGGTTATTTTGCTATATATCCTCCTGGTAACCGTTTTTTCAGGACTTTCTTTCCGGATTCTTTTGCGTAATCTGCTTTATTTATCCGTTGCCTTGCTTGTCCCCTATCTGTTCGGACTAATCTTTTCGATCTGCGGCGCGCTGTTTAATCCGGGAGGCTTTTCGTTTGGGAGTATTAATTTTCCGGCGATTGCCTTGAAATTTGGCCGTTTGATTTTATTGGGGCATATCGCTGGAATCTATATGTATACCACACCTTTTGGACGGATCGTCGGAATGTTGAACCGCTTGCTTGCACCGTTACAAAGGTGCGGGGCGCCGGTACGAGACTCCTTAAAGATTTTGATCTGTATCCGGACGGAACTTCCGGGCGCCATCAAGCGCGGCCGCGACACAGTCGCCCGGTGGCGCGACCCGGCCGGAACGGTAAAACGCCGGAGCCTGAAGAATGTAATTGAAGGGATGGCTAATGTTATTGTCTCGCAAATTCTGCAATCATTTCAAGAGATTGAACGGATTCAAAGGTTAGTTGATGAAACGGATTGCGCGGATTTGGATGCTTTCCGGTTTAAAGTATCCCAATCCGATAGGATCGCCATCATCAGTCTGCTCCTCCTTGGCGGGGCGGTTTTATGGATGGAACGAAGTTGAATTATAAACTATACCAATAAAAAACAATCTTGGTAATATCATCCAACATTCACAGACCTTTTATGTATCAATCAGCATTCCATTGACTTAAATATGGGTCCATATTATAATAAAATTGTGATATTTTTCACGAACAATATGCTGCTCTCAGCGGCAAAACGGCGGTTTTTCGATACTAAAGTTTCGAAAGGAATGATCAGAAAAATGAATCGAATCGTTATCATTGGCGGGGGTTACGCAGGCGTGCTTACGGCAAAGAAGCTTGCCAAGAAATTTAAGAAGGACGCCGCTACCTCGGTCACCCTTATCGATAAAAATCCGTTTCATACGATGCTTACGGAGTTGCATGAGGTCGCCGCGGGAAGAGTCGAAGAGGACAGCATCAGGATAAGTTTTAAAAAGGTCTTTGCGGGCCGAAAGGTACAATTCGTCCAGGACTTTGTCGAGTCCGTCGATTTCACCCAAAAAGCCGTCCTCGGAAGGAACGGGTCTTATGAATACGACTATCTGGTGATGGCGGCAGGTTCGCGCCCGACTTATTTCGGCATCCCGGGGGCGGAGGATCATTCTCTATCCTTGTGGTCTTACGAAGACGCCATCAGGCTCAGGGAGCACATCCTGGAACGTTTCAGGCAGGCTGCTTCGGAAACCGACGGGCTTGAAAGACGCAGGTTGCTTACATTCCATGTGGTCGGCGCAGGTTTGACCGGTGTTGAAATGGTGGGCGAGCTTGCCGAATACGTGCCGATATTGTGCGACAGGTTCGAGATAGACCGGAAAGAGGTATCTCTATTCAATGTAGACTTACTTTCCCGCGCCGTACCCAGCCTTCCGGAAAAGCTTTCTGCGAAAATACAGCGCCGCCTGGAGAAGATGGGTGTGAGCATGCTGCTTAACACCAGAGTTGCCGAGATCGGCCAGGATTACATCGACCTGAGTTGCAAAGAAAAGGTAAGCCGGCATGCTACCGGTACCGTGATCTGGGTGGGCGGCATCGAATGCGCTTGTGTGACTTTCAAGGCCGGAGAGGCTGCGTCTTGCGACCGCCGGGGCCGGTTGAATACGGACAAATACCTCAGGTGTGTCGGCGACGAAAGCTTTTATGTTGCCGGAGACAACCTGAATTGCATTCCCGAGGGCCAGTCCGAACCGGTGCCGCAAATGGTGGAAAACTGTGAGCTAAGCGCCGATACCGTGGCCCATAATATCTATGCATCCATAACCGGCAAAGGCAAACTCGAAGAGTATATACCCAAGTTCCACGGGGTCATGGTCAGCCTCGGCGGGAGATACGCGGTCGCCAGGGTAGGCCTGCCCGGATTGATGATCAACCTTCCGTCTTTTTTGGCGATGTTTACCAAACACTTTATCAATATCCTGTATTTTGTCCAGGTACTCGGCTGGAACAAGGTATCCAGTTATCTGGGACACGAATTTTTCACCATCCGCAATAAACGGAGCTTTGTCGGAGGACATCTGAGCAACCGCACGCCCAGTTTCCTTTTGGTTCCGCTCCGCCTTTGGTTGGGCGCAGCATGGCTGTTCGAAGGGATTATGAAAATAGTCGAGGGTTGGTTCGGAACCCCTAAGCTCAATGACTTTTTCGGCGGGGCAAATTCCTGGTATAATTCTTTGCTGGGAACCACCTCCGACGCCGTTTCCTCTGCGACCAATGCCGCCGCCTCGGCATCCGACGCGGTGACCGCCGCGACCGGAGCGGCATCCTCGGCGCCCGCTGCCGGGACAGTGATTTTGAACTGGGATATTTTCGGCATCTTCAGGATGATATTCGTCAGCGGTAAGTCGCTGGCAAAGTCGACCATCGCCGATTACGCTTTTAAGGTGGACATTCCCGTTATGAACTGGTTTATCAACACATACATCTTGCCTTTTGACTGGCTCCAGCTTGCAATGCAGATAGCCATCGTCGCCGCCGAGATACTCATCGGGCTTGCGCTTATCGGGGGATTGTTCACCCCGCTGGTTGGCGCGCTATCGATAGCGCTGCTGTGCATGTTCATTACCTCCACGGGCCTATACCTGTCAACCTTCTGGATGCTAGTGGCGGCAGTAGCCATGCTCTGGGGCGCGGGTAGCATATTCGGCCTGGACTATTACACTACTCCGCTCCTGAAAAAAGGTTGGAAGCGGTTCGGTTGGGTAAGGCGGTTGTATATCTATCATGACTGACAAATCGAATTTGGCATATATAAGCGAGCCCGGACCTTCCACGGACGGGCTTGAATACGACGAAGCCCTGCGTCTGACGGAGCTGGAGGTCAGAAAGCTTTTAAAAAATGCTCCGCCGCTCATCAGGGTCCAGACTTCGCATCTTGCCAGGGCAGCCGGGAAAGGTATAAGGGCGCGAGCTTTACTTGCCTGTTCCATAGGGGCTGACGGCCTGGTCAGGCAAGGCGCGGTCAATGCCGCGGCTGCCATTGAGTTGCTGCATCTGGCCACGCTCATTCATGACGACATCATCGACGATGCCGATATGCGCCGGGGCATAGACGCCCTGCACGTGAAATTCGGCGAAAAGACGGCTATCCTCTGTGGAGACTATCTGTTCTGCCTTGCCTTTGACCTTGCTTCGTCAATATCCCCCCGGGAATCGGACCGGGATAAGACAGACGGCGTTTTGCCCACATATCTAACGGAGATCTGCCTCGGCGAGATTAGAGAATTAGGCAACACCGGAAATCTAGACCTTACTGAGCTTGAGTATTTCAAGATCATATCCGGGAAAACGGCGGCGTTGTTTCAGGCTTCCTTTCACGCAGGCTTTTTTTTATCCGACGAACCGCAGGAAGCCAAGGATTTGTATATCGAGACAGGCAAACAGATGGGAACACTTTTTCAGCTTGTCGACGACTGCCTGGACTTTGTATCTTCGAAAAAAAAGGCCAAGAAGCCCGTTCTTACCGATTACCGTCGCGGGGTCGTCACACTGCCCCTTATTTACGCGTTGCGAGCCGATAAAACTCTTCGTTTAAAAATAGAAAACGGTTTACCGGAGCGGGAGTTGAAGGCTGCCGTTATCGCTGCGGGCGGCCTTGAATATACTCGATCCAAGATCGGGGAACGCCGGGCGAAGGCGAAGAAACTCATATCCTCGCTGGGTTCCGAAAGCAAAAGGGCCAGGCTGGAGTTGTTGCTCGACAAGGCTGCCGCTCTTTAGAAACACTAACACTGACGCTAACGTTAATGCTAACGTCTGCGAAAGGAAACGGTGCTAATGGGTATTGAAACCAAAATAACAAGCATAGCCTCTCCGATGGGTATCGTTAAGAGGGCCCTGAGCTATGTCGAGATAAAAACCAAAATAGCAAGCGTGTTCCCGTTTCTGATGGGGCTTGCCTATCTCCATTCGTCCGGTTACGGGATAGACCCCCTCAAAACAGGGGTGTTTTTCCTCGGCATGTTTTGCTTCGACCTCACCGCGACTACGGTAAATAATTATTATGATACGAAAAAAAATCATCAGATGCTCCAGTTTGCCCGGCCCACGGCCATGGCGATACTGCTTACATTGTTTGCGGTAAGCGTCTTTCTCGGGTTGTTTCTCGTTTACCTGACCGATCCGGTAGTTTTGCTCCTGGGCGTCCTGTGTTTCTTTGCCGGTATCATCTATTCCTACGGCCCCGTCCCGATTTCCCACGGCCCATACGGCGAAATAGTTTCCGGTTGCTTTCACGGATTGTTGATACCGGCTATCCTGATGTATATCAATGTTCCCGAGGGCGGGCTCTTTTCGTATGTTCTTGACCACTGGAAGCTGTCCGTGATTCTGAATATTAAGCCCCTCGCCGGGCTCCTGATGTTGTCCGTTGTCCCGGCCTTCCTTACCGCTAATATCATGCTGGCCAACAATATATGCGACGTTAAGCGCGATGTGGCGGTAAATAGGTATACGCTGGCCTTTTATCTGGGGAAAAAAGGTCTGTGGTTGTTCGCCGCACTGTATTATGGGGCATATCTGTCGGTGATCGCGATGGTGGCGGCGGGCTTCCTTTCGCCCCTCAGCCTGATACTGCTCATCACGCTGATCCCGGTACAGAAAAATATCAAGCTATTTTTTGAAAAACAAATCAAGGAAGAGACTTTCATCGTCTCGATCAAAAACTTTCTGATCGTGATCATACCGCACGCCCTGCTGATTTTTCTGGGAAGCTTTCTGCCGGGATGGGGCCCCCGATGAAATCTATGAGAAAAGCGGATATCGTATTAATCGTGGTCCTTCTCCTTTCGGCTCCGGTATTTTTGTTTATCAACAGGCATTTTTCGGCGGAAAAAGGGGTATATGCCGAGATCTATCATGATTCCGTTCTGGTTTACAGGATAAAGCTTTCAACCGCCAAAGAGGGTTCGTTTTCCATACCTGGAGTGCCCAAGGTGGTTTTTCACCAATACGCCGACGGCAGTATCGCTTTTATCAAGTCCGACTGTCCCGACAAGATTTGTATCCGTTCGGGCAGACTAAAGAATGACGGCCAGTTTGCCGCATGCCTTCCCAACAAGATAATGCTGAAGATCGTTTCGGAGGAGAAAGATCGCGAGGCTCCGGACATGATTATCGAATGAGAGCCGGTGATATGGGACAGACGGAAACGGGATCTGGCGCGCGAGCGCGTACCAAAGGGCTTCTTCCGCATTGGCTGCGCTGTCCGGCTCCAATGAGGATTGATCCGAATAAGACCAATTTAAAGGAGGTAAATTTTCAATGAAAAAGTTAATTGCAGTAATGCTGGTGGTTTTACTCGTCTCCGCACTCTGCGGCGCGGCTAATTCCGGAAAGGTGAAGACCGGCCTGGCGGTGATCACGGAGCTGAATAAGTCCATCGATGCCGGGGCCAAGCCGGGACTGGCTGAAATTGATTCAACGGTCGTCGCGGTGACGGTCGACGGCAACGGCAAGATAGTCAAGTGCGCTATCGATATGGTCCAGAGCAAGATAAACTTCGATGCGTCCGGTAAGCTTACCACTCCGAAGGATACCACGTTCCCGACCAAGAACGAGCTGGGCGAAAAATACGGAATGAAAAAGGCCTCTAAAATCGGCAAAGAATGGAAAGAACAAGCGGCGGCTCTTGCCAAATATGTGGAAGGAAAGACCATCAAAGAGATCAAGGGCATCGCCGTGGACCAAGGCAAGCATGCTACGGGATCCGACCTGAAATCCTCGGTGACCATTTCCATCGGCGGATATATTGAAGCGATCGAAAAAGCCGTCGCGAATGCACAGGCCCTTGGAGCGTCGTCTTCCGACACACTGGGCCTCGGGGTAGCCACCAATATGGCGCACTCTGTCAACGCCGGTGAAAAGCCGGGCCTTGCCGAAGGGTATTCCTACTATATAGCTATTACCAAAGATGCCAAAAACAAGATAACCAGTTGTCTCATTGACGCCAGTCAGGGCCAAGTGAAATTCAACACGTCCGGCAAGATTACCACCGACCTTAAAGTTCGTGCAATGACCAAGAACGAGCTGGGCGAAAGATATGGAATGAAAAAAGTCTCTAAAATCGGAAAAGAATGGAACGAGCAGGCGGCGGCATTCGCCAAATATGTAACCGGCAAGACACCCGACCAGGTGGCCAATATTGCCGTGAACAAGGAAGGACACGCCACCGGGAGCGACCTTCTGGCGTCGGTGACCGTCGGCATCATGGACTTTAAAGCCGCCCTCGCTAAAGCAGCGGCAAACTGATAGATTCTTGCTGCCTCGAGTCACAAAAGCAGATTGGAGGCAGCTTTTTTTATAGCGGTATTTTGTTAATTCAGTGCCCAAAAGGAACATGGAATATGAAACGACTTATCATCATTTTGCTTGTTTTACTGCTGACGTCCGGATGCGGGAAAAAGGCAACGAGATATCAGGCGGAGTTTTTAGGGGTCTTCGATACCGTGACCACGATTGTGGGCTATTCGGAAAGCAAAGAGGAATTTACCGCCCTCGTCGGACGGATAAAGGACAAGCTCACGGAGTATCACCGGCTGTACGATATCTATCACAGCTACGAGGGCCTCAACAACATCAAAACCATCAACGACAACGCTGGCAAAACTCCGGTAAAGGTCGACAAGGAGCTTATCTCCCTGCTGCTTTCTGCCAAAGAAAAGTATTACATGACGAATGGTAAGACAAACATTGCTATGGGATCGGTGCTCAAGATATGGCATGATTATAGGGAAAGAGGCATATCCGACCCGCTTGGCGCCGAATTACCTCCGAGGAAACTGCTTGAACAGGCCGCCCGGCATACCGATATCGAGGATATTATCATCGACACCAAAGCCTCGACGGTATACCTTTCAGATCCCGAAATGCGCCTTGACGTAGGAGCGGTAGCCAAAGGCTATGCCACCGAGCGGACAGCCCGGTATCTCGAAGGCGATGGCGTCTCTTCTCTTCTGCTCAGCGTAGGCGGCAATGTCCGGGCCATAGGCGGCAAGCCGGGCAAAAACGGTATGGAGCCCTGGAATATTGGGATCAAAAACCCGGATAAGGAAAGCAAGGATACCGAGCTATGCAGCGTATTGATATCGGGATATTCCGTAGTGTCCAGCGGCTCCTATGAGCGGTATTACACCGTGAACGGAACAAGGTACAACCATATCATCGATCCAAGTACCTTGAGCCCAGCGTCATTTTTTACGGGCGTTACCATCATATGCCGCGACTCCGGCCTTGCCGACGGATTGTCCACGGCCCTATTCATTATGCCTCTTGAAATGGGCAAGAAGTTCGTTGAAGGTCTTAACGGCGTCGAAGCCATGTGGGTGACGGGCACCGGCGAGCTTATTTATTCCAAAGGGTTCAAGAGATTTCTGAAAGCCGACTCCGTCCTAAACCAGGTTAAGAGCGGTCAATAGAAAAAGCCGAAAAAGACTGGGTTACAGGCATCAGTTCCATCCGATTCACATTAACATGGGCGGGGAGGGTGGCACACCAGTGAATTGCATTGGCAATGTCGAATGCGGTAAGTGGTTGCATTCCCTCATATACCTTTTTTGCCTTCTCGGAATTTTTGAGGCGGACCAGGGAGAATTCGGTCTCTGCCATTCCCGGCTCGATGCAAGTAACCCTGATTGCTGTTCCGAGCAAGTCGGCCTTCAGATTGAGAGAAAATTGATGAACGAAAGCTTTGGTTGCTCCGTAGACATTGCCCCCCGGATATGGGTAAGAACCTGCGACCGAACCAATATTGAAAATGTGCCCCCTATTTCGTTCCACCATTCCAGGGAGTAATGCGCGGGTGACAGTCACAAGTCCCCGGCAGTTTGTTTCAATCATTTGGTCCCAGTTGTCGAGGGATGTCTGATGCGCCGGCTCGATGCCAAGTGCGAGGCCTGCGTTGTTAATGAGTACATCGACGTCTTGAAATGCCAAGGGAAGCTCTGTAACAACTTTTTCAACCGCAGACCGGTCACGCACATCAAGAGGGATTGCATGAACAGGGCTAGCCAATTGATTTGCCAAGTCAAAAAGTCGCTGTTCGCGACGGCCGATGATAATGAGATGAGCTCCATCTTGAGCGAAACGTTTGGCGCACGCTTCGCCAAATCCGGAAGTAGCGCCCGTGATCAATACTGTTAATTTTTTTTCCATGGATACTCCCTTCAGTACGTATTTCGTTGTGAGCAATGGACGATTTTTGTGCCCGTGAATCCTATATACAATTTTATCCGGAGAAATTCCTTCCTTATCACTTCAATATTGTTTTGAAAATAGGGAGCAGGTTGCCGGAATATTTAACACCAAGCGATAGAATATTTTTTTACTCCACTTGGTACTTCCAAGGGCGCTTTTTAGTGCTTGTCCTATAGAGAATTCTTAGCGAAGACTAAAATTCTATGAAATTTGAAGGATTTTACTTCATTACCAAGAATTATAGCAAATATTCGATCCAGTCACCCCGATTGATGGAACAATTCCTCAAAGGTTTTGCCAACGGAAACTTTTTTCTAAAAGGTTCCCTTCGTCGTATTTATCTTGATGATTGATGGTTTTTCCAAAGGTAAAGCAAGAATTCGGTTTTTGTGAGCGGCAAATAACAAACGTTTGTTAAAAAAATATCCCAACAATTCATTGGACTGAAGTTTTTCCTATGGACCAGTCATCCAAGTTCAATGCATCGGTTTTATTGAAAAACGGGCGTGCAATCTCGGAAAGGTGTTTATTTCTCATATAAATTGCGCGGCAAGAAAGCCCTAAACGTATGCTGGCTCCGGGAATGAATAGCGGCCACCGAAAGTAAAACGGCCAACAATTTAGCAAACGTTTCTTAAACTAATCCACACTCCCTTGAGGCGATCATCTCTTCACCGGTTGTATTTTAAAAAAACGCAGTCTCGAAAAGTGAGAATGACTGAAGATGATAATGGGAATGAAAAAGGATTTTAAGCAACAAATGTTATTCAATCGGTTGTTAAACAACTTTTCAATTTCCCAAAAAATGATGCTCATTTTTGTGGGTTGCGTAATTTTGCCATTACTGGTTCAAAATATTTTTTATTACAGCGCTACCGAAAATAACATTCAAAACGAAGTGGTGCAACGATTAACCCAGTCGTTAAGCGAGAAAACGGCCAAAGTTAATGGATGTATCGCCGGAACCATCGCTCTTTCCTTCCGCTACAATACCAATGAAGAGTTGTATAAATTTTTAGATACAAAATACAGTAGCCATTTTAATTATCTAATCCATTATCAGAGTGAAATCAAAAATATATTATCGGTTTTGGCTTACAATCAACAAGTAAGCCAATTGATCCTTTATACGGATAACCCGACAATATTTAGTGGGGCATTGATAAAAAAAATAGCACCCGGGGATTTCAATACGCTTGGGGAAAAATTACTTGATTACAGACTGGATGCCTTTACTTCCTCTCCAAACGGACCTAAATTGCGGATAGCGTTAATTCCCATGCAACTAAAAAATTCCAGCGACAGGAGTTTAAGTATTGTCAGAACTTTAAAATATTATCCGGAATACTCAAACTATCAAAAGGTTATTCGCATTGATATTAATTTATCATACCTTTCCTCCATGCTTAGAGAAAGCGATATGTTTGACAACATCATCCTGGTGGATCCGAATTACAGAATTATCGCCTCGGCCAATACCTACCATGAAGTTGGCGCCTATGATGTTTTTTCAGCGAAGAAACTCAAGAAAGGCATTGTTATTCTGAAGCAGGATTTGAGTGATGTTCCCTTATCTTTATATGGCTTCTACGATACGAATATCGTTTCCAAAGAATTTACCAAAATGCGATGGAAAACCATTTTCATCGCCTTTGGAAGCATGCTGCTGGCGTTTTTTTGTATACTGCTTGTGGCGGGCAATATCACCCAAAGGACAAAGCTTGTTGTAAACCTGTCCAAGAGCATCGCTCAAGGTAATTTTGCTCAAATTAGCCCAAACAGGATCGGCAGAGACGAAATAGGTGTTCTGGCGGAAAGTATCAATCAGATGAGCCTTCGGTTGCAAACGCTGATTGATGAAGAATATAAGTCCCGTCTGATGAAAGCCCATTTGGAACGGGAAACGGCCCAGGCAAAATTGCTGGCCTTACAAAGCCAGGTCAATCCCCATTTTATGTTTAATACTCTTGAATGCATCCGTTTAAGGGCCATGGTTAAGAACGAAACCGAAACCGCCAAAATGATTATGTATATCTCCAAAATGTTCCGGCATTTAATTGATTGGGAAGACGACATTATTCTTCTAAGTGAGGACATCAAATTCTTGGAAGAATTTTTAGATGTTCAGAAATACCGTTTTGGAGACGAATTCGAATACGCTGTCATGGTTGATGAGACTGCCAAGAATTGTCTTTTGCCAAAACTGATTATACAGCCTGTGGTGGAAAATGCCTGTGTTCATGGAATTGAATCGATTTCCCGGCACAGGAGGATCGAAATCCGCATTGTAGTTTCGGACAGGCGGATGTTGATATCCGTTTTGGATAACGGTATTGGCATCGTCGGAACACGCCTCGCGGAACTGCAAAAAATGCTTCAAGGCGGTGAAAAGCTTACCCATAGCGTCGGGCTGTATAATGTGTACCAGCGATTGTATTTGTATTATGGCAAAGACTTCACGATGGACGTTCAGAGTCAAGCGGGACAAGAAACCAAATTTAGTATCGTGATCCCAGTTCGCTTCGAAAAGGAGGAATTTTAGTGTATTCGATTTTACTGGTCGATGACGAAAAAACTATCCGGGAATATTTACCCAAGGCGATCCCTTTTGAAAAATATGATTTTAAAATAGACCATACCGCCATGAACGGGCAGGAAGCTCTTGATAAACTTTCGGTTACTAAACCGGATTTAATTTTGTTGGATGTCCGGATGCCCATGATGGACGGACTTCAATTTCTGAAAATCCTAAGGCAAGGTGAATTTTCTAACACCCTGGTGGTGATGCTTTCGGGTTATAGTGAGTTTGCTTATGCCCAAGAGGCCATGAAATATGGAGTCCAAGCTTATCTCAATAAACCTGTGGATGAGGATGAAATCGTTCCTTTGCTTGAAAAAATGCACGGGAAACTTGATGAGTATCACAACAAAATAAGACTTGAAATGCTTCGAAAGCACGTCAATCTGTTAAACAATCTATATAATGGCGCAGCGGTGGACAGAGAAATATTTGGCGATTATACCCTGATGACCTGCGTCCTTTTTCCATGTTCCAATGATTTTAAAAATGACAACCCACAACTTATGATGCTGGAGTGCCTTTCAAAGGTAATCGGCGGGATTGAAAACTACTTATTCCGCACCATAAACAGTCAATATACCTTTTTACTCCCTCCTAAAATATTTGAATCCTTTCATAATGACAAAAAATTATTCGTTGGCAGTCTTTCAAGGTCGTTTAAAAAGAATAAAATCGATTGCGCCATACTTTTAGACTCGTATGTTTTCCGGGGCGAGCGTGGGATTTATCAGGAAAATAGCTTTCGAAAAGACTTTACCGATCATCTGCACCGAATGTTAACGGAACTGTTTTTTTCGCCCATTGAATTTATGGACTATCAACCGAACCAATTCAAGATGAGTGAGGAGTTATTCCTTGAATGCAGGATTCTGGAGGAAATCAAGCAGCATTTTTCATCATTGAATAAGGCCGGGCTATTGACGAGCGTTGAAAAACTTATGAATGAAATCGAAAACGCCCATTTGGGAATTGATTACATCCAAGAGATAACCTACAGAATATATTACATCATCGTAAACGAGTTAGCCGTATCGGATCATCAAAATCAAGGGAAAGAAATTTTAGCCCGTCCTGAATGGCTGGATTACCGTTACTTTGTTTCATTTAAGAAATGGAAAGAAATGCTGCTGGCTTTAATATCGGAAGGCTTCGTCTTTAATGAACGCAGATGCAAAATGGTGAATCTGGGAATCAGTAGAGAAGTTATCGAATATGTTCACCTTCACTACATGGAGCCCATCAATTTGAAACAGCTTGCGGATAAGTTTTTTATGAATGCCGCTTATTTGGGTAGATCCTTTCAAAAGGCCACCGGAGTGAACTTCAAGCAGTACGTCAATCATCTTCGAATCGTGGAAGCAAAAAAGCTTTTGCTCCATACCAATAAGCTGATTTATGAAATAGCAAACGAAGTCGGCTATACGGAAAGCAAATACTTCATTGTTAAGTTCAGCCGGGAAGTCGGTAAAAGTCCTACGGAATATAGAAATCAGATGGAATGAGTTCATTCACGGAAGAGGTTTAGAAAATGGAGTTTAAAGTATTTTTTTTGGAATGACTCTGATTTCTTCTCATGATAAAATAAAGCAATAATATGTTAACAGTTTGTTAAGAATTAAAGAGAGGTGGCTACTTCATAATGAAAAATTTTCGAAAAGTATTGCCATCATTGATGATTGCGCTAATGGTTTTTTCGATGGCAGGATTTGGACTCTCTAGGGTTTCCGCAGCTAAAATCGAGAAGGATGCGGAGACCGGGTTGCCGATGATGGCGGATCGCAATCATCCGGTAACATTTAAGATTTTTGTGCGTGACCCGGGCATCGTTCCTGCCAAGAACAATCCGGTATTAAAGAAAATAACCGAATTGACCGGAGTTACCATTGATTATGAATTTCTGGTCGGTGATTTGCTTCAAAAGATTGGCGTCATGATTGCGGGTGAGGACTACCCGGATGCAATTTTCGCCGGAGACTCGCTTCAAAAATTTATAGACGCCGGCGCCTTTATTCCCCTGGAAAACAAAATCAAAAAATATCCGAATTTGAATACTCATTATGATCCGTTTAAAAAGGCAATGACTGCCAAAGATGGCCATATCTATAATCTTGAAATCTATAATGTTCCCACGAATGCTCCGGTCTTTGAGAATCGCGCCGTGGGATTTTTCATTCAAAAAGCGGTTCTGGAAGAGAATGGCTACAAGGTACCCCGGACTATCGATGAATATTTCAAGCTGATTGAGAATTATAAAGCCAATCATCCAACCATCGATGGCGTAAAAACCATCGGTTTTGAAATCCTCTGTGACGGCTGGAGGGACTTTTGCCTGCGCAACCCGGCGCAGCATCTGATGGGAGCAGGAAATGACGGTGATGTCTATGTTAATCCCAAAACCTATAAGGCATCTTTCTATCAAATCACCGATACTGCTAAAAATTATTATAAAAAGCTGAACGAGGAATATCACAAAGGAATTATCGAACCGGAGACTTTTACCGAAAACTACGACCAGTACATATCCAGAATAACGACTGGCGCGGTGCTTGGCATGTTCGATCAGCAATGGAACTTCTGGGCCAATGCTGAAAACTTATTAAGAACCGAGCGAAAATTTAACCGCACGTATATTGCGGTTCCGATAACCAATCCCGGTGTCAAGGATGGTTATCTTGATGATCCAATTTCAACATTCAGTGGCCTCAATGGCATGGGGATTACCAAGAAATGCAAGAATCCCGAACGGCTGCTGGAATTTTATAACTGGTTGCTGCGGCAGGATGTTCAGGATTATCTGGAGTGGGGTATCGAAGGGAAGGATTATAAAAAAGTTGGTAAAAATGATAAGATTCTTACCGATGCCCGCCGGGAGTTGACCCGGGATTTTGCCAAGGCGCGGGATTTGACCGGTTATACACTCTGGAACTTTTCCCCGAAGCGCGAAGGCCTTTATAAAGATGGGAGTCCCTGCAGACCCGCCTATGATTCCCTTGCCGAATTTATGGCATCCCAGTCGGATTATGATCGAAAATTCCTGGCCGCTTTAAAGATTAACTATCCGGCGCAATTGCTCTCGCGGCCTGTCAAACGTCCGGCTTATTACCCGGTCTGGGGGATGCCGATTGAGGACGGAAGCGCCGCGAAGGTAGCGAATACCGCGATGAATGATGTTACCAGAAAGTATTACCCGCGTTTGATTATGGCAAAGCCAAGTGAATATGATAATTTATGGAATAAGTTTTTGGCCGATTTCAAAGCCTGCAATCCCGGGCCGTATTTGGATGAGGTCAACCGGTTGATTAAGAAAAGAATGAGCCAATAAATTAATTTATCAATCTTGCCGGCTTATCGGCTTAAAAATGAAATGAGTGATGGAGGTTGAGGATATCCTTTCTCCATCATTTATTTTCATCGGAAAACAATTTTGTGGATAATGGATTCCAATAATGTTGAAGCAACAAGGGAGAGACGGAAATGAGGGCTCAAAGTCCGGCATTACAACCACTGACGGGAAGAGTACCGAAACGGGAAAATCCGTGGAAAAAATATATCGCCCAAAAAGAACTTTTTATCATGATCCTCCCCTGGATGATCATAGCGTTTATTTTTTGCTATCTACCCTTGAGCGGGTGGATCATGGCTTTTGAAAATTACTTGCCTTATAAGGGATACCTGGGCTCATCATGGGTGGGTTTGGAGCAGTTTAAGTTTTTGCTGCAGAATCCGACCTTTTGGCAAACCTTCCGAAATACGGTTTGCATGTCCCTTTTAAGCTTGTTTTTCGGATTTGTTTGCGCCATCGGGTTGGCGTTGTTACTCAATGAAATGCGCTGGCGGCGATTTAAAAGTTTCACCCAGACCATATCATATTTACCGCATTTTTTGAGTTGGGTTATCGTTTGCGCTTTGATTCAAGGCATATTGTCCACCGGAGCCGATGGAACAGTAAACAATGTACTCATGAGTACCGGCATGATTCATAAGCCAATATTATGGCTGGGAGAACCGAAGTATTTTTGGTGGGTCAATACCTTCGCGAATATCTGGAAAGAAGTCGGGTGGAATTCTATCATTTATCTGGCGGCGATGTCCTCGATCGATCCGGAACTTTACGAATCTTGCGAAATCGATGGCGGCAACCGTTTTTCCAAGATATGGCATATTACTCTCCCGGGAATCCGGACTACGATTTTGGTGCTCTTGATTATGAATGTCGGATGGGTATTAAACGGCTATGAATTTCAATACCTGGCGGGCAACAAGGGCCTGGTGCTTGACGTTTCCCAAACCATTGATATATTTGTATTGAAATACGGCATTCAGCTTGGAAACTATTCATTGGCCACCGCGGCCGGAATATTTAAATCCGTGATTTCAATAGGACTGGTTGCCTATACCAATCATCTAGCTGCGAAATTTGATGAAGGCACGTTACTGTAAGGAGGGAGTCAAGATGGCGACTGAAAAAACGGAAATTAGGCGTCAAGGATTGGAACCGATTCTGTTTCATACCATCAATACACTGGTGATGTTGATGGTCATTACCGTGATGTTATATCCGTTCTGGAATATCATTGCCGTATCATTCAACAATGCCCAGGATACATTGAGAGGCGGCATCACCTTTTGGCCAAGAGTGTTTTCGCTGTATAATTATCAAACCGTTTTTAAGAATGAATTATTGGTCATTGGTTTTGTCAATTCGGTATTGCGGACACTCCTGGGGACGGCTTTGGGTGTTTTTGTCGCCGCGATGGTGGGGTATGTGCTTTCCCGGCCTGAGTTTTTATGGCGCAAGTTTGCCACGGGCTTTTTTCTGGTGACGATGTACGTATCCGCAGGTTTGATCCCTAATTATTTTCTAGTGAAGGACTTGCATTTGACCAATAATTTTTTGGTATACATTCTGCCCACATTGGTCAACGTTTTTAACATTATTGTGATGCGATCCTATATCCAAACTCTTCCCTCCAGCCTGGTAGAGGCGGCGAATATTGATGGCGCAGGCCATTTCCGTTGCTTTTTTCAAATCATTTTGCCATGCTGCAAGCCGGTGCTGGCGACTATCGCTTTATGGTGCGCCGTATGGCAATGGGACTCCTGGTTTGATACCTTTATCTATTGCTCCAGTAATACCAATCTCACTACTCTCCAATATGAAATGATGAAATTATTGTCCTCGGCGATGAATTCGGCTACGGATCGTTCCGCGGCGTCGGCATTTGGTGGCAATCAGCTTGTGGATACGGTGACGCCTGTTTCAATGCGCGCGGCCATAACGGTAGTTGCCTCGGTTCCTATTTTGTTCGTTTATCCGTTTTTGCAAAAATATTTTGTGAAGGGTGTTACTATCGGCGCAGTGAAGGGCTGAGCGTTCATAGAGGATTAAAGGAGAGAGAGTATGCCGGCAGGGGCGTTTTATACCGGGAAATATCCCAATTTATTTGCGGAAATCGGAATCTCTCAAAAGAACATCGATCGGAAAATTGCGGATACTTTCCAGCGAATATTTTTTAACGCCGAGGAGAAAATTTATTTTGAAATCAGCAAAGACGGCAACGAGATGGGCTATGTGCTGGATACGGGAAATCATGACGCCCGTACCGAGGGTATGAGTTATGGAATGATGATGGCTGTCCAAATGGACCGCCAGGACATTTTTGATAGGTTATGGTTATTCGCCAAGACTTATATGTATCAAAGCAGTGGTCAATATCAGGGTTATTTCGCCTGGTCGGTCGGAGCCGACGGGGCCAAGAACGCCGAGGGACCGGCGCCGGACGGGGAAGAATACTTTGCCATGGCCCTCTTTTTTGCCGGCAATCGATGGGGTGACAGGGAGCGGCCATTTGACTACAGCGTACAGGCACGGGATATCCTGCGGCACTGTATTCATCAATCTGAACTTGTGGCGGGCGGAGAGCCGATGTGGGACAGCAACAATCACTATATCAAATTTGTACCGGAAGCGCAATTTTCGGATCCCTCCTATCATCTGCCGCACTTTTATGAGCTTTTTGCGCTGATGGCCGATGAACAGGACAGGCTCTTCTGGCAAAAAGCCGCCGCAGCAAGCCGTGGCTACCTGCATATTTCCTGTGATAAGGATACGGGGATGGCCCCCGAATATGCTGAATTTGACGGCAGGCCCAAAAAATTGTTCCGTGATTTTCAATTCTATTCCGATGCCTATCGGGTGGCCATGAATATCGGTTTGGATGCAGCGTGGTTTGATAAGGATCAATCTCTGAGAGATATCGTGGATAAGCTTCAGAGCTTTTTCAGCGAGAAAACGGATTTGGGAGAGTATTATCCATACACTCTCAAGGGTGAACCTTTCGACGAGCCCGCCATGCATCCTGTGGCCATCATTGCAACCAATGCCGCCGGTTCTCTGGCTGCAAGGGGGAAATACCGGCTCCAATGGGTCAGGTATTTCTGGGATCTTCCCCTCAGAAAGGGATCCCGCCGCTACTACGACAATTGCCTTTATTTTTTTAGTCTGTTAATGTTGGCGGGAGAGTTTAAGATTTATTAGATGTGTATCGGGCAATAAGTGGTTATGTTGAAGGAATAGTTTTGGTGTGCATTTCTTTAAGCGCTGAGTATATAAGTTTTTTAAAGCAAAAAAAGGTGCCGTTTGTTTGTATTGATTGCTTTGTTGTTGATAAAAGCGTTTACAACGTATATGTGGACAATGAAGAAGCGGGATACAATGCCGGTCACTACTTGATCGAACTCGGGCATAAAAAATTGGCTTTTATTCACGGACTTTATAATTCATTTGAGAGCAAATTCCGCTTCAAAGGTTTCTGCCGCGCTTTACATGAACATAATATTTTATTACCCAAAAAATGGGTCGGACAGGGTGACTTTACGAAGACCGGGGGTTATCTGGTCACGCTTGAATTTTTGAAATTGCCGGACAGACCCACCGCTATTTTCGCCGCCAACGATCAAATGGCTATGGGAGCGATTGCGGCAGTTACAGAATCCGGATTCAAAGTTCCCGAGGACATTTCGATTGTCGGTTTCGATGATATCGAAGCGGCATCTGTGGTTCAAACGCCGTTAACAACCATCCGGCAGCCCATTGAGGAAATGGGGAAAAACGCCACGGAAATTCTTTTTCGTTTAATGAATGGGGAAAATGTGCCGGAAAATGTGATATTGCATCAAACCCATCTTGTGGAACGATCTTCTTGTGTCAGGATAACCGGATGATTTTTTTCCTTACTTAACCGGTTAATTAAACCTTACTCCGGTAAATGCTTTCTTGCGAACCCGACCGTTGAACCATTGAAAGGAGGGAGCAAACATTCGATTCTAATTTCATGAGCTTTTATAAACTCAAATAAAACATTCATTCCTATCAAGGAGAAGTTGAGAAATGATGGTATCGGAAATGGAAAAAGATTTTTACGATGTACTTTGTTATACCAGAATGCCGCAGGAAGAGTTGATTTATGCGCCAAAACTGGCATACAGTATGCATCTGGCAGTGAGTGAAGATGGAGCCAGCTTCCAGCCTTTGAACCATAATTCCGGAGTGTTGTTTGCGAAGGCTACCGCAAATGGCGACTTAACTCTCAACGCCAAGAGTCTTAAGAATCCTTATATATTTTATATGGCGGATGGTACTTTTGGGGTGGTGGCTGTCCGTACAGAGCCGGATGGGGGAAATGACTCGCAGAGCAGGGGGCAAATTATTTTATTTACTTCTGCCGATCTCCTCAAGTATAAGGAAATTGGACTGATTAATCTGAAGGGAGATACTTATGTTTGCGATGTGGCTTGTCAGTATGATCAGGTAAAGAAATCCTATGTGATACGCTGGAGCGACGAGAAGAGGAACTATTACCAAAATTTCATCGATGATATCATGACTCTCTCCGCTGCTTCCGTACGGCAAAAGCCTGAAGCTTTTGCGTTAACCCCGGTAAGTACGGATATTGAGGGAATAGTTCCCGGGAACATGATTCGTGTGTCTCGGAAAGTGGCGCGCCGACTTGTCTGCAAGCTTACGGTTCCCGATAATGTAAAAATTGAAATTCCTGAAAGTGTAGTTGTTACATCAGAAGAGGGTTTGAATACTGTGAGAGCGACTGCAGTCTACAGTGACGGAACAACAGCCTTGAAGGCCATCGATTGGGACACTTCGGAAATAGAATGGAAAAAGCCAGGAACTTATCGCATAACAGGTACCGTCCGTCAAGAACATTTTGCATTTCCTATGGCCATTCACCGTGCAGATCCCTGCATCGCCAAATGGAATGGCAAGTATTATTTTATTGCCACCAATGATGCCGACGGCAATCATACATTATCCATGAGGGAAGCGGATACCATTCCAGGTCTGGTAGATGCCGCGGAAACATTGATCCTAGATTCCGGTACTTATGAGGATATTGGCGGATTGCTTTGGGCGCCGGAATTTCACAAGATTGAAGAGGATCTCTATATCTTTCATGCGGCAACACCCGGAGAATTTTACCATGAAGAATCCCATGTTATGAAGTTGCGAAGAGGCGGTAATCCGCTATGCGCGGCCGACTGGTCAAGGCCCTGGCGGGTGGTGAAAAAAGATGGGACCTATCTTTGTGAAGCAGGGAAAACCATTTCCCTGGATATGACCAACTTTAAATGGAACGGGGAATATTACGTCGCCTGGTCGCAGCGGCAGTTTCTGCCAGTGGATCTGGGCGCCTGGATTTATATTGCCAAAGTTGATCCGGGGGAGCCATGGAAACTTACCACCGACCCGGTGCTGTTATCCAAGCCCGATTATGGATGGGCCAACAACCATATTTTTGTGGAAGAAGGTCCCTTTGCTCTGATTGGCGGCGGAAAGTTATTTTTGACTTTTGCCGGCGCATTGATTGACGCCACTTATGTTGTGGGACTGCTCACCGCGGATCAAGGCGCGGATTTATTAAACCCTGACAGTTGGACCAAAGGAAATTACCCACTATTAACATCACGAAGTGTACCTGGGGAATACGGTCCCGGTCATAATTCCTATGTGACGGATGATGATGGAACCGTGTGGAATGCTTATCATGCCAGACCGGGGATTGAGGGACCCAGATCTTTCGGCTTACGCCGGGTTCATTTTGATATTGACGGGTATCCGGTACTGGATTTGACGGAGGATAAAGATTTGAATCAGGAATTGGCCAAAGTCACCCTAAACTTAGAAGTGAGGATTGATCAATAGTAACTGGAGGTAAATACTTTATGCTACAGATTAAAGTGCCGCAAGAATCAAAAGGAACCAAGTTTTCCGGGAGTTGGAATTTTTGTGTGGGTACGGGAAGGCTGGGACTGGCGCTGCAACATGAGTACCTGGAGCATCTGTCCCTGGTTCAGAAGGAAATCGGTTTTCAATATATCAGGGGCCATGGATTGTTTCATGATGACATCGGGATCTACCGCGAAGATGAGGTTCATGGTGAAATCAGACCCTTTTACAATTTTACATATATCGACAGGATATTTGACGCTTTTCGGGAAAGAGGGATCCGGCCCTTTGTTGAACTGGGATTTATGCCGGCCAGGTTGTCATCTGGCAGAGAGACGGTTTTTTATTGGAAAGGAAATATCACCCCGCCAAGGGATTATCAGAAATGGGTCAATCTTATTCGGGCGACTGTTGCCCATTTTATCGCCCGCTATGGCATAGAGGAAGTGTTAAAATGGCCTTTTGAGGTATGGAACGAGCCTAATCTTGAGGGATTTTGGAAGAATGCCGACCAGTCCGAATACTTCAAGTTATATAAGGTTACAGCAATGGCGATTAAAGAAATCAACCCGGACCTGAAAGTGGGAGGGCCGGCTATCTGTGGCGGCGCAGACCACTGGATTACGGATTTTCTAAAATTTTGTCAGGAGGAAAAGGCGCCGGTGGATTTTGTGACACGGCATGCCTATACATCAAAAGCGCCGGAGGTGACTCCCCATTTCTATTATCAGGAATTGCATCATAATCAATATATGCTGGATGAATTCAAACAGGTAAGGGAATTGATCGACCAATCACCCATCCCAAAACTACCCTTTCATATCACGGAATATAATTCTTCATGGCATCCGCTTAACCCCGTTCACGACACAGTTTTGAATGCCGCTTACCTAGCAAGAATTTTGAGTGAAGGCGGCGATTATGTTGATTCCTTTTCCTACTGGACCTTTAGTGATGTATTTGAGGAATGCGATGTTCCCAGAGGACAATTTCATGGAGGCTTTGGCATGATCGCCCTCAATGGAATACCCAAGCCGACTTTTCATGTTTTTAAGTTCTTTAAAAGCATGGACGGAGAAATACTTCACCGGGACGAGCAGATGCTGGTGACCAGAAAAGAAAACGGCTCGCTGGCATTGATAGTCTGGAACCTAGTCTTAGAAAAAGGAGCAGGCTTTGAAAAGAAGCTTGGGCTCGATCTGCCTGTGGGATTTGCTTCGGCATTCGTCCAAAGGAATACCCTTAGCGAAGAATACGGTAATCCATGGAGAACATGGATTCGGATGGGCAGACCAAGATTTCCGTCTCGGGAGAAGGTAGAAATCTTGAAAGAAGTTGCCAGGCCACTGGTTACCACAAGTCGAGTGGAAAGTGAAAACGGGTATCTAAAGTTGAAAATTCAACTGACTAAAAATGAAGTTTCGCTTTTCCGGATTTCGGAGATTGAGGATGAATCCTCTTCATACATCGGACTGGATGATGGTAAAATCACCAGTTATGGCAGATAACAAGGATGACATGGGGTCACAACAGCGGTATCGTTCAGTGAGGATTGCGCGGACTCCCGACGGCAAATCATCCAGAAGACGCCAATTTTATAATAAAATAAAGAAGAGATGCCGGTTTCACCTTTCAGGACACGGGTTATTCAATGGGAAGCCGGGGTGTCCGGAGGGTTATCCATGATGACCCTCGGAAACCTGCGAGATCCGCCGGTTTTTCTACCGGATTAGCTTCTGCTGTTAGGCGGATCCGGAAATGGTGCCCGCTCGTTAGTTACAGGCATCCAATAATCGGCTTCCAAATAATTACCGGTATCATGATCATAAAAAGAATGATTGACGTACATTCCCTTATAAACAGCTTCATCAATTGAGAAATATACAGATTTAAATTGTACCGGTTTTCCATCCTCAACATGGGTCCATTCCATCTTGACCCCTCCTTTGTAAGATTGTACCTTATTATTTTCGCCGATTTCATCTCAAGTTATCCTGCCAGATCTTTTGTTAAGTGCTAAATCACAAGGACATTGAACGCATATCTGATCTCCCAAGAGGGGGTCATCACTGTCAATTGGATGCAATCGATTCAATTGAAAAAAATTAAGTGAGGCTGTTGAAAGGATTTTGAAATCAATAAGAAATACAATATAAATATACAGTATCGTTGAATAAACGAGTTTAAATATATTGTATTTCTTAATCATGGGTGCGCCCGCCACGAATTTTTTTTGGGCAACCTCGTATTGATAAAAATGGATTTTTGAAAGTTTTAATTCACATCACCGGAAAAAAGTTCCTGTCCATCAAGGTCTTCCGGCTCTTCATCTTCCTCCAGTTCTTCCGGTTCGTTTTCTTCCCGGTCTTCTTCAGGAATTTCCTCTTGCGGGTTGTTCATTCCCAGATTGGAAGCAAGGGCCGAATTATCTCCAGCAACAGCATGTTGTTGTTTGGTATTGGAACTTTGGATGGCGGCGTTGGTTCCGCTGGCACTGTCGATGTTACTGCCGCTAGCTACTTGCGTTGCGGATGATTCCCCCGAAGTCTCATTGACCTGGTTATTGATGACAATAGTAAGTTCTTCTCCAGTATTCCATTCTCCATCGATATTGTGAGGTTCGGACTGATTTCCTTTCATGCCTAAATTACGGGCTTTCCCTTGAGCTCCGACACTTTGTTGTTGTTCGGTATTGGATGAATCAAGGGCGGCATTGTTACCTGCGGCGCTGTTTCTACCAGCTCCACTGGCAATTTGGGTCGTATTGGGGGCAACCGTAAATTGATTATTGATGATGATCACAATTTTCTTTTTTTCGGATACCGGAGATTCGGAAACAGTCTCTTTTCCATCGCTTTTCATGGTGATAATGATTTTTTCATCACCAACTGCCAATTTTAACCGCTCCTTTCTTTGTTTTAAATATTTTATGTGAAAAATTGCAATAGTGAAACGGAATTTCAGCCTATCAGGTTAAATTTCATAAGAGGTTATGATACCTTTTCGTTAATCGTTCCGTTTTCGGCGTGGAATAGACCATCGTATTGGGAGAAAGAATGATTTCCGTGACGGAATGAATTCATTGGATGACAGAAGGAATGATTTCTGTGAGGGAATGAATGCATTGGGTGACAGAAGGAATGATTTCCGTGACGGAATGAATTCATTGGATGACAGAAGGAATGCTTTCCGTGACAAAATGAATTCATTGGATGACAGAAAGAACGATTTCCGTGAGGGAATGAATGCATTGGATGATAGAAGAAATGATTTCCGTGACAGAATGAATTCATTGGATGACAGAAAGAATGATTTCTGTGAGGGAATGAATGCATTGGGTGACAGAAGGAATGATTTCCGTGACGGAATGAATTCATTGGATGACAGAAGGAATGCTTTCCGTGAGGGAATGAATGCATTGGATGATAGAAGGAATGATTTCCGTGACGGAATGAATGCATTGGATGACAGAAGGAATGCTTTCCGTGACAAAATGAATTCATTGGATGACAGGAGGAATGCTTTTTCCGTGATAGAATGCAATATTCTTTGGTACAATCAATATCAGAATAGGATTTTTCTAAAATATGTAGCAAATTCTTTATCGTTTTTAGCTAAGGCTTTATTGAGATACGGAAATAACCTAAAAAGATTAAAGGAAAAAAATGATTTTTTAGCGAATAAGGTAACACGATTTTCAAAAAAGTAATATTTGAAATTTGACACGCCTCACCAAAAAAAGAAACGGGGAATGGACGAATAGGTTGGGAGCCGATCGATTCATGGGCCTGATTTTGGCGGCGGCGGAAAGCAAAAAAGCCTGACCATGATGAGCAAAGTAGTATATAAGATTACGAAGGAGATGGATGGATTGATGTATCAATTTGATAAGGAGCGGGCCGGCTTTTTTGATAATTTGGCGGAACGATGGGACCAGACGGGTCCGGTTCCGTCAGCGGAGGCTATTGAAAAATTCCTGGCAAAGATGAGGATTGGCGCCGGTGAGAGGGTTGTGGACCTAGGGACCGGCACGGGGCTTTTGGTTCCTTATATCATGAAGTACGGGCCGGGGGAAGTCGTTGCCGTGGATTTATCGGAAAAGATGCTTCAAAGACTGGCGGCTAAATATCAAAGCTTTTATGGGGATAAACTCAAAATTTCCCGTCAGGATGTTCATTGTTTGACCTTTGAGGATGAGACGAAGGATGTGGCCATTTGCAATAGCGTATTTCCGCATTTTCATGACAAACCCAAAGCGCTTTCGGAAATTTACCGGGTCTTAAAAAGCGGCGGCCGGATGGCGGTTCACCATTTTGCCGGAAGGGAAAAGATCAATTCGTTCCATAGCGCAGCGGCAGACCCGCGAATCCGGGAAGATTTTTTGGAGGATGGGACGGATCTGGCGGTAATGGTAAAAAAAGCCGGTTTTACGGTGGTTGAGATGAGCGATACCGATCAGGAATATTTTTTGCTGGCGATTAAAAAACCATGACGGATTACGAAAACTTGGCCATCCGGATTGAACATTTAGTCGCCGGTTACGGAAAAAAAAGAGTCCTGAACGGTTTGAATTTTCAGGTTGCCCAGGGCGAGAGCGTCGCTATCATCGGTCCCAACGGCTCAGGAAAAACCACTTTATTTAAAGTGATCCTGGGGTTGCTTAAGCCATGGCAGGGGGATATCAATATTCTGGGCCATCGACTGGCAAGTGATAGAGAACGCCGTCTTACCCGGGGCCAAATTGGGTATGTGCCTCAGCAAAATATTCCGGGAAAGCTTCCGATTACGGTTCATGATGCAGTGTTAATGGGACGGTGGGGGAAGAATTTTTGCGGCCTCAAAAGGCCCGGCCCGCAAGACCGGAAAACCACCAGCGATATGATTGCCTGGGTCGGTTTGGCCCATAAGGAGTGGAGCGATTGCCGCTATTTATCAGGCGGTGAACAGCAAAAGGTCGCGATCGCCAGGGCACTGGTCCGGGAAGCGGCCATCCTTTTGCTGGATGAACCGACTGCCTTTTTGGACCCGAATTCCAGAAATGAGTTGCTGGCGCTGATGAAACGATTAAGAGTGGATCAAGGCTTAACTTTGGTCATCATTAGCCATCACCCCTGGCAAATAACGGATCTTACCGACCGCTCCTGGCAGTTGGCTGAGGGGACCCTGCGGCCGATATCGCCGGAGGAAAACCGGAGTTTACTCCGAGAAATGAAGGTCTTTCAAGATGAGTTTATTTGATTATTTCCAAGTCCCCTTATTTCAAAAAGCCTTTTTAGGAGCTTTTTTGTCGGGAACTGGCCTTTCGCTTTTGGGAGTGGTGGTGTTGACGCTTAACTTAACCACTGTGCGCTTCGCCTTGATGCATGTGGCACTGTTGGGAGCGGCCGTCAGTATGGTAGCCGGTTTTTCGCCCTTACTTGGCGCCATGATCGCTATCGGAATCGCCGCTTTGCTATTAGGGCCTGCCGGAGATTATATCCGGGCCGATACCGGGGCGATTGGCGTATTGTTTATGACGGGTTCGTTGGGATTGGCTTTTATGTTGTTTTATAAGGCGGGGGTCCCGGCCATGAATGCGTTTGCCCTTTTTACCGGCAATATCCTGGCGCTCCAAACGGTTGATTTATGGGTCATAGGGATTTTAGCCGGAGTAATTGTGTTTTTATTGGTGGTCTTTTATCACGAAATCCAGCTGGTGCTTTATAACCCGGACCTGGCGGAGGGCCTTGGCGTCCCGGTCAAGTTGATCCGGAACGGGCTTTTGTTACTTACAGGTTTGGCAATCGGAGTCAATTTCCGGTTGGTTGGGGCCTTATTGATTGACGCGGCGGTATTGCTGCCGGCTATGGCCGCATTGACCTTAGCGCGGGGGCTCAAAGGAGTTCTGGTACTTTCGGCTGTTTTCGGGATCCTATCTCAGGTGGGAGGACTGGCGGCTTCCATGATTTTTGACCTTCCCAGCGGAGCCAGTATCACTTTAACTGCGGTTGGGCTGGTTGGTCTGGCCGGTATTTTGAAAAATTTAATTCTCAAAACAAGGAGAGTGGGTTAAACATGATGAAACTCAAAAAAATGTCGGGTTTTTCAAAGGAAATCCTATTCCTGACGGCGTTGTGTCTTATCGGTTGGCTGGGGACTCCCGGAGGTTGCGCCGAGACGAAAGTGGTGGTCGTGGCTTCCACCGGTTGGACGGGGGCTATTGCTGAAGCCGCCGGCGCTGATGAAGTGCGGGTTTTGGCTCCGCTGGAACTGAAACATCCGCCGGAATACGATTACCGGCCGTCGGATATCGCCAAGCTGAAAGAGGCCACGGCTTTTGTTTATGCCGGATATGAGCCTTTCGCCAAGAAATTGCTGGCCGCCAGCGAGTTTCCCAAAACCAAAATATTTACCGTGGTGACCACCAATGAACCTGGGATTCTCAAACAGCAAGCGGGAATTTTGGCGGAAAAGTTAGGTACCCGGGCTCAAGAGGAGAAATGGGAAAAGCGTTTTGACCGGGTGATCGCGGATATTCAAAAACGGGCCCAAGGGAAAAAAGTTGCTCAAATCAAGGTCCTGGTTCAGCAACATCAACAGCCTTTCGTTCAATGGCTGGGTTATGACATCGTAGGGGTATTCGGCGCGGAGGAGATGAGTCCGGCCAAAGTAATGGAGTATGCTAACCTTGGACCGGAACTGGTTATTGATAATTTTCACAATCCGCAAGGGAAGCCCATCGTTGAAATCGCTCATTGCAAATATGTTGAATTAATCAATTTTCCCTCGGCGAAAGCCCCGTCTTTGATTGAAGTATTACAGGAGAATGCCGGAAGACTTGGGATCTAAGTCATTTTTATCCCCAAAGGGGATGCTTCAACCGTTCCACAGCGGTTCAAAATCTTGCATTATCGGGACCTTTATCAGATAAAGTACATAATCGAAAACCGGGAGGTCTCATAAAAAAGCAGGTACATTCCATAAAAAAGCGAAAGTTTTGAATCAATCCTTTTTCTTCCCGGAGGGCTCTTTCATAGGAGATCGAATATGAAAATAAAACTTCGTCGGTTTAGGGTATATCCTTCGGCTTGTTTTATTTTCATTGATTCTTATGACAGCCCGTTCGAAGGGCTGTCATGCGTACTGCTTAGAAAAAATTTTCATGATTGGCTTGGGGAGGTTTGAATGAAAAAGCTGGATTGTATGGGTGATTTTTGCCCGATTCCCACTCTAAAGGCGACGAATGAAATCCAAAAATTAAAACCGGGAGAGACTTTACAAATTATGGTCGATCATAGCTGCGCGGTTGATAATATCAAGGAAGCGATGAAAGACTATGTTTGCGATTTTCAGGTTAACGAATTAGCCAATGGGATCTGGGAGATTTGCCTCAAAAAACGTTAGCGGCTAACAGAAGCTTTTCCCGCCCTCCATGTTGATAAAGTCGATGAACTTTTGGCAATAAACGGACTGCTCGCCGTCTTTGCGCCAAATCATCGAAAAAGTAATATCCAGACGCCCGTCTTTGACTGTCACCTGTTTTAACTCCCCGGAGAACAATTCCTTTTTGATTGCCATATAGGGTAGAAAGGAAAGCCCGTGGCCGGAAAGAACCGCCGATTTGACACTTTCCAAACTATCGAGTTCCAAAAAAGGTTTGAGGACCAATTCGTCGATCCCCCGGGAGGCCAGAATCTTTTTCAAGGAACGCCGGACATCGCAGTTTTTCGTGGTTAAGACCAACGGCAGATTGGATATTTCAGTCAAAGCAACTTCTTGGATGGGATTTGTCGGTGCGGCAGCCAGGATTAATTCTGAAGTTAAAACGGCATGGCTGAAAAGATCGGGTGATTTCATCATTCCTTCCACGAAACCGACTTGAAGAGTATGTTCCCGGAGTTCGCTAATGACCGCCTCGGTGGTTAAATTTTGGACGGAGACTTGGATTTGGGGAAATTTTTGCTTGAACATATATAGGGTGCACGGTAAGGCGTACTGCCCTATTGCGGGGCAGGTACCGATTTGCAGGGCAACGTACTCCCCGGTTTCCATGGCTTTCAAATCACGCTGCAGGTTGTCCCATAAGGTCAGAAAACTTTGGGCATAGGTAAAGAAAACCTTTCCTTGCTCAGTCAGTTGTACCCCCCGGTTACTCCGGATCAGGATCTGATATCCTAAAGAAGCCTCTAAATTTTGGATCTGCAGACTGACCGCAGGTTGGGTAAGATGGAGATGCACTGCGGCTTTTGAAATACTGGAAGTCCGGACTGTTTCGATAAACGCTTGTAAATTTGAAATGTTCATGGGCAACTCCCTGCTTTTCTATGGTATATAATTCTGATTCAGGGCTGGTATTCCTGCTCAAACAGTTTACGAAGATGAAACAATCAAAGAAACATTTATAGTGTATAACAAAATCTTATATTTTGAATGAACTCGGATGCAGTATAATAAAATTAAAGTTTGTGAAAAAAGGAACAAAGGAGGGAAGAGATTGAGTGCGGATGTTACTGTAACCCATGCAGCACCAGTCAGGAAAACAGCTCGAAAAAAGAAGAATCAACTCCCGGTGGCGATGGTAGTATTAGTCCTGGTCATTGCTTTGGCGGTTTTTGTAGGGCAATTATCGCCTAAGCTGGCAATGGGATGGATTTTTGGAATCGCTTTCGGGGTAGTGCTGCAAAAATCGAGGTTTTGTTTTACGGCCGCTTTTCGCGATCCGGTGTTAACCGGAGGTACATCGCTAACGAAAGCGGTTTTAACCGCTATTGGGATTGCGCTGGTTGGATTTGGAATTATTCAATACGTAACCATTCATGGCGGTAAAGGAGTACCGGGATCTATCAATCCGGCAGGCATTCATGTAGCGATCGGGGCTGTGATGTTCGGGATCGGAGCGGTAATTTCAGGGGGTTGCGCTTCCGGAACATTAATGCGGGTCGGTGAAGGATTTATGATGCAATGGTTGTCACTGATCTTTTTTGTGGTCGGCAGTTTATGGGGAGCCCGGGATTTTGGCTGGTGGCAGCAACAAACCATAGCCTCATCCCCCAAGGTTCACTTGCCGTCGGTATTGGGATGGATGTTGGCGTTCATTCTCCAATTGGCCGTATTGGCCGGTTTGTATTTCTTGGCCGATTGGTGGGGAAAGAGGAAAACAAGCAAGTGAAGTAAGCTTGGGAAATGCTTTCATGGTTGTTATTAAATCCGATAGGAGAGTTAAATATGGCTGAACATCGTTTGGATTGTTTAGGGGAAGCTTGTCCGGTTCCTTTGTTAAAAACTCAGAAAAAGATGGCGGAATTAAAGGTTGGCGAGACCTTGATTGTGGAGATCGATCACAGTTGCGCCATGAAAAATGTTCCGGAATGGGCCCGTAAAGAAGGTCACAATGTGGATATCGAAGAAGTCGGGGACGGCGAGTGGGAAGTATACATTGAAAAAACGAAGTGAGGGCTGATCATGAGCTGGCAAGAAAATAAGATATTTCAGAAGGTGGTTAAAGACCCCTGGTCCTATACTACCGGTGCTATTTTACTTGCAGGACTGAATATTGCGCTTTTTGCTTTATCCAAAGCCCCATGGGGGGTTACCACTCCCTTTTCCTATTGGGGGGGCTGGATTGTCAAAACCCTGGGCGTGCCGGTTGAAAAATGGTTTTATTTCTCAGGACCCCATAAAGATGCATTGAAGCTGACCTTTTTGACTCATCAAGGATCGTTGATGGATTTGGGAATCATTGTGGGAGCATTACTCGCCTCGTTGGCGGCTTCCCAATTTAAGCTCAAGAAGATCAAATCAGTGTCTCAAGTCATTGCGGCGGTCTGCGGCGGGCTCTTGATGGGTTATGGCGCCCGGATAGCTTTCGGTTGCAATATCGGCGCTTTATTCAGTGGCATAGCTTCATCATCACTGCACGGTTGGATCTTTATGGGTTTCATGTTCATCGGCGCCTGGACCGGCAGTAAATTACTGGTAAAGTTCTTTATGTAGCGGAGGCTTTCATGGAAAAACAGATCTTTGATTATGATGTGGCAATTATCGGGGGCGGAGCCTCCGGCCTGACGGCCGGAATATATGCCGGCAGAGCCCGCTTAAAGACCATACTGTTTGAAAAATCCTTAGTAGGCGGTTTAGCGACTTATACCAGCGAAGTCGAAAACTATCCGGGATTTCCCGAACCCATCGGCGGGACCGCCCTGATGAAGCTGTTTGAGAAACAAGCAAAACGTTTGGGAGCGGAGTTTAAACTTACGGATATAAAAGGGATTGAGGTCCTTGAGGACGGTACTAAAATCGTCAAGACATTCCGGGCGGATTACCGGGCAAAGGCGGTAGTCATCGCCACCGGCGGCAAACCCAGATTGACCGGGGCTAAAAACGAGGAAAGTTTTCTTTATGACAAGGGGATTTCGTTCTGCGCCACCTGTGATGCGGCTTTTTACACCGACAAAGTGGTTCTGATGGTCGGCAGCGGCGATGCGGCAATTGAGGAAGGAATGTTCCTGACCAAATTTGCAAAAAAGGTGATTGTTTCGGTCATTCATGATCAAGGCACCCTGGATGCCAACAAAATTGCTCAAGAACAAGCCTTCGCCAACCCGAAAATGGAATTTATCTGGAATACCATGGTGGATGAATTTGTTGGGGGAGATCGTTTAAATCAGGTCAATCTGAAAAACACCAAAACCGGAGAGATCATTCCGGTAGCGGTGGACGGTTGTTTTCTATTTATCGGATACCTTCCCAATACCGAAATTTTTAAAGGGTTAATCGCCATGAATGAACGGGGTTATATCCTTACCAATGAACTGATGGAAACCAACAGGGAAGGAATTTATGCGGTCGGCGATGTCCGGGCGAAATGTTTACGGCAAGTTTCCACTGCAGTTGGAGACGGCGCAATCGCCGCAGTCTCGGCGGAACGCTATATCGCAGAATCCGATTATTTTCAGCAGCTCTTGGGGAAAGAACGGCCGTCTCTGTTGTATGTTTGGGAACCGACCAACGAAGAATGCCGGTGTTTATTGCCCATTGTTGAGAAGATGAAATCTAAATACGATCAGGAAGTCGGCATATCCAAGGTTGATGTTTATAAATCAGGCTCTTTAATCGAAAAAGTGTGTCAAAAAGTTCCCGAAAAACTCCCGGCTTTGATTTTGATGAAAGACGGAAAACCTTTGGAAACCGTTACTGAAAATGTATGCCCGGAAACTATGGAGCAATGTATTTTGAAACTAATCAATTGAAGTTATAAGAAGGAGGATCTTACAATGAGAAGAATCAATTGGAAATGGCTTTCAGTGTTCATGACGGTATCTCTGGTTGCTGGATTTGCAGTTGCCTTTGGGGCTTCTAAACCGGTTAATGATGCGGTCTTTGGCTATTTTGCCAACATGCCCGCTGATAGCTACAAAATCGGAGAAAAAGATTTTGTGGCCAAGGTGAAAGCCAAGGAAAAGATGTTTATTTTGGATATCCGGCAACCGGATGTATATGCAAAGGGCCATATCCAAGGGGCGGTCAATGTTCCTTTCGGCACTGCGATCAGTGAAAGCTTAGAGAAATTTCCTAAAAAGGAAACGATTATGGTTTATTGCTATACCGGCCAGACTGCCGGCCAAACCGTGGCTTTGTTGAACATGGCCGGGTTTAACGCCAAATCGGTCAACTTGGGCTGGGATTTGGGAATTTCCAAGGTTGAAGGAGTAACGGATGTTATTGAAGTAAAGGCCAATCAAATGCCTAAAGGAAAAACGGCCGTAAACCCGGAGATTAAGAAGGCGATTGAAGAATACTATCAGGGTTTAAGTGCTGTCAAAGGGACTACCTACGCCAACTATAAAATCAGCGAAGCTGACGCTAAGGCTTTAGTGGACAAGAAAGATCCCGGCGTGGTGATTTTGTCGGTCAGGAAGGCTGAAGATTATGGGAGCGGCCATATCGAAGGAGCCATCAATATTCCGTTCGGCAAAGGAATGGAACAAAAATTCGCCACTCTGCCGACTGACAAGAAAATCATTGTTTATTGCTATACCGGACAAACTGCCGGCCAAACCGTGGCAGGCCTGAGAATGCTGGGATATGACGCGGTATCGATGAACGGCGGAGCCGGGATGCCGTCCAACGCTCCCCAGGGTTGGGTCAACAAGGGTTATCCGCTGGTAAAATAGAGCGCTTGCGATTTTTTGATCCGAACTTCGGATTACAGAAAGGGCTGTCCTGAAAAAGTATTTAAAATCAGTGAGATATACAATATTGCTCCGATGAATACAGCAAATACTTATATATTGTATATCTCTCCGATAAAATTCTTCTAGCGACAGCCCTTTTCTTTCAAATTTAATCCCTCAAAAATCCGAAAGATGGAAAGCGGTGTGCAATTTGAAGATCCCTTTTTACGAGCCGTATGTTGTCGGCTCCGAGTTGTCCTATATCGCGGAGGCAATCCAAAACGGGCAAATCGCCGACGAAGGTCCCTATTCCCAAAAAGCAAAGGACTTGATTGCCCGGAAATTTGAAGCGCCGAAAGTATTAATGACCGCATCGGCCACGGATGCGCTGGAAATGGCCGCGTTATTGGTGGGCTTAAAGTCTGGCGACGAAGTGATTATGCCTTCTTTTACTTTCCCGTCCACTGCCAATGCGATATTATTACGCGGCGCCAAACCCGTCTTCGCCGAGATTAAGCCCGAAACATACAATATTGATCCCGATGATATAGAAAGAAAAATTACCGATAACACCAAAGCGATTATTCCGGTTCATTACGGCGGCATCGGTTGTGAGATGGAGCGGATCATGGCTTTGGCTGATTTCCGGAAGATCCGGGTGATTGAAGATGCGGCTCAGGCTGTGAATGCTTCCTACCAAGGAAAGTATCTCGGGACTTGGGGGCAAATCGGTTGTTACAGTTTTCACGGAACTAAAAATTTCACCTGCGGCGAGGGGGGAGCCATTCTGATCAATGATCGGAATCCGGCATTGATGGAACGGGCTGAGATTCTGATTCAAAAAGGCACGAACCGGAGTCGCTTTCTCAAGGGAGAGGTCGACAAATATACCTGGGTAGACTGGGGATCGAGTTACGGGCCGTCGGAAATCCTGATGGCTTTTCTTTACGGCCAGTTACAGGAGATCGACCGGATTACCGCCAAACGGAAATGGATCCATGAGACGTATTCAAATTATCTTCTACCCTTTGTCCGGAGTGGGAAAATATCGATGACCACGATTCCCGTAAATTGTTGCTCGAATTATCATTTGTTTTATATTGTTTTTGGCACTGAAGCGATCCGTGACAGGGTAAAAGAGAATTTAAGCAGTTATGGAATACAGACTGCTTTTCATTATGTTCCCCTCCACAGTTCGCCGATGGGAAGGCGTTTGGGGTATGCCCCGGATGATCTTCCGCTAACAGAGGAGTATAGCCGGAGGTTGTTAAGGTTACCGATGTTTACAGGAATGACCGCGGCGGAAGTCGAATATGTAATGGAAAAATTGGTCACTATTTTGGAAAGCCTGTAGAGGTCAGAATGGCAACTTATTTATCCGTAGTCATCCCCGTTTTTAACAGCCAAAAGTCCCTGGGAGAATTGTATTGGAGACTCAGTGCGGTTTTAAAAAAGATAGCGGGCGAAAATTATGAAATCATCATGGTGGATGACGCCAGCCGGGATGGAAGCTTTTTGAAGATGCAGGCGCTTCGCTCCGGTGATCCGAAAGTGAAGCTGATCCGGCTGAGCCGTAATTTTGGGCAACAAAACGCTTTACTCGGCGGCTTCCATTACGCTGCCGGCGAAGTTGTGATTACCCTTGATGATGACTTACAGCACCCTCCGGAAGAGATTCCGCTTCTGATTGAAAAGATCGAAGCGGGTTACGATGTTGTTTTCGGGATTCCTGCCGCTAAGAAACATTCACTTTACAGGAATCTGGGCACCGTCATCACCGATTGTTTATTGACCCTCATTTCCCGAAAAACCCGCAATATCAAAGTAAGCAGCTTTAGGGCTTTAAAACGGACTGTGGTGGTAGAACTCACACAGGTAGAGAGGTCTTTCATCTATCTCGCTCCGTTAATTTTTAAGGCTACCACCCGCGCCGCCAATGTGGTTGTCCGTCATGAGCCAAGGAGATACGGCGGTTCGAACTATAGTTTCCGCAAGTTGTTTTGCCTTTGGGTTAAATTGTTAATGAATTATTCAAGGATTGCGGAGTATCTGCCAAAGGATAAGCGACCTCAGTTTGAGATCAGGGAAATTCATTTCTAATCTATAATCAAAAGGAAATTCATCATGAAACTGTTGATTTTAGGAGCGGGCAACGCTCAGTTCAATGCCATTGCAAGAGCCAAGGAACAAGGCCATACGGTAATCGTCTCCGACTATTACCCGGATCCCCCCGGTAAAGCTATTGCCGATTTCCATGAGCAGGTCAGCACCTTTGATGTGGAGGGGAACGTCGGGATTGCTCAAAAATATGGGGTTGACGGAATCATGACTCTGGGTACCGACCAACCGGTATATACTGCGGCCGAGGTGGCCCAAAAGTTAAAACTTCCGGCATTTCTCGATGGGGCCACTGCCAAGGCGGTCACCCATAAAGAAATAATGAAAGAAAAATTTCAGGAGGCCGGTATTCCTACTGCTAAATATCGTTTGTTGCCGAAAAACTTTTCTGACCGGGAGCTGACCGGGATCGGTTTTCCGGTGGTGGTTAAACCCCTTGACAGCCAGGGACAACGGGGAGTATATAAATTGCAATCCATCACCGAAATTCGGGAAGTCTTTGAGGACGTTTTAAGCTATTCCAGGGAATCCCGAATTTTAGTCGAAGAGTACTATCCAAGTGAAGAGATTACTGTCAGCGGCTGGGTGGTGAATGGGGAAACATTTTTAATTTCAGTGGTCGACCGGGTTTCACTTGAGAATCAACGGCATATCGGTATTTGCATCGCGCATCATTTGCCGTCCAAGTTTTTGGATTGGCATTATCAGGAGATTTTAACGCTATCCAAACAAATTGTGGCTAGTTTTAAGATAGCCAACGGCCCGATTTATTTTCAAATGCTGATCGGCGCCGCAGGGATTAAAGTGAATGAGATCGCTTGCCGGATCGGCGGGGCCTATGAGGATATTTATTTACACCGGGCCACCGGAATTGATATTTTAGGAATGTTGATCGACGCCAGTTTGGGAAGGGAATTAGCGGTTTTCGATTTGAAAAATCATGACTTGCTCCATAATCCGAAACGCCTATCGGTTGAGCTTTTTTTCGCTAACCCATGTAAAGTGGGAGCCTTGGCTGATATCGACAAGATTAATCAGTTACCTGGAGTGGTCCGGGCCAGGTATCATTATCGGGTTGGGGATCCGATCCACCCCATAGCCAATGCCACTCAAAGAGCAGGTTATCTAATTATAGAAGGTAGTAATCAAGCGGACTTAAAAGAAAAGATCGAGGGCGCCTATAGAGAACTTGGCATTTATGATGAATTCGGCAAAAATCAGATTATCCGTTTTTCTCGCGATGGGTATTGAAACTGTTGCAATTCCGGAGTGTACTAGTAAAACGTTCTCTGAATAACTCGCGTGCGCACGCACGCGCACTCAATGATTGTGAACGTTTTACTTAAGTAGAGCGTATCTTCCCCATTTCTGATTGCCATTTATTTATGATACGCTCTAATATGAAAATAAAACTTCGCCGGTTTAGGGTGTATCCTTCGGTTCGTTTTATTTTCATTGATTCTTATGACAGCCCGTTTCAAGGGCTATCATGTGTGCTACCAGGAAGATATGAAGGTCTTAAATAAGGCTGTGGATGGTCGTGAAAGATAATCTCGAATATCCCGGTATTTCTTCCGGGGATTATTTCAGGAGGTTTAAGGTGAAGAGATCTCGTTTGGCAGGAACTATTCTGGTGATGTTGATAGCGATGATAGTTTCCGAATGCACTCTTGGCAATCAGCCGGATCGAGTGAATAAGATTTGCCTTTCCGAGCAATACGGTTTGGCTTATGCCCCGTTGCAAATCATGAAAGGCCGGAAATTATTGGAGAAGAGGTTGCCCGGCGTAAGGATTGAATGGAGTCAGTTGAGTAATACCGCCACCATTCGTGAGGCAATGTTAGCCAATCGAGTCGATATCGGCTTCATGGCGATTCCACCGTTTTTGATCGGATGGGATAAGGGAATGAAGTGGAAAATCGCCAGCGGTTTATCGGAGAGTCCGGTAGGACTGGTAACCTGGAAAAAGGGAATTCGCTCCCTTGGCGATATCACCAGAAATGACCGCATCGCCCTGCCGCAACCCGGAAGTATCCAACATATTCTGTTAGCCATGGCCAGTGAACGGGAGTTTGGGGATGCCAAAAAGCTTGATAACCTGTTGGTCACCCTGGCCCATCCGGACGGGATGAACGCTTTGCTCGCCAAGAAGGAAATTTCCGCCCATTTCACGGCACCGCCTTATTTGAATAAAGAATTGGAAAATCCAGAAATGCATCAGATACTCGACGGCACCACCGCCTTTGGGGGAGCGTTTACTTTTATTGTCGGCGTTACCACCGAGAAGTTTCATGATCAAAACCCCAGGGCCTATCGGGCCTTCCTTGAAGCCCTTCAAGAAGCAATTCGTTTTGTTCAGGAGAATCCCGGCCAAACTGCAACCCTCCTCAGTAGCGAATATAAAATTCCCCAGGCGGAATTATTATCCTATTTCAATCGAAAAGGAATGCGATATACGGCTACCATCAAAGGAGTTGAAAGATTTGCCGCTTTTTTAAAGCGTTCGGGCTATATCCACCAAATGCCCCGGGAAATGTCGGAAATTTTTTGGGAAAATGTGCGCTATGAAAGGTAAGCTTTGGGAGAGTAAACCGTTTCAACGGATCATCTGGATTTTGGTATTTGGATTCATTTGGCAAGCAATCGCCAGTTCAGGATGGGTTAACCCGGCACTGCTTCCTCCGTTGCCGGAAATCATAGGTTCCTTGGTGGATTCGCTTCAAAGTGGTGAAATGATTCACGCTACAAGTTTGTCTATGCTGCTGATTTCTGAAGGTTTATTGATTGGGTTTGGGGGTGCTTTGCTGTTTTCAGTTTTGAGCATGTCCAGCAAAATTTTTCAGTCATGGATGGACACGGTTACCGTTATCGCGCATCCGCTTCCGGGGATTGCCTTATTGCCAATCATCATTCTTTGGATAGGCACCGGGGCCAATGCCATTGTTTTTATCATCATTCATTCGGTGATTTGGCCGGTGATTCTTAATTTATCGGCGGGGTTCCGGTCGATTCCCAAAGTTTACCGGGAATTCGGGCGAAACCTGGAGTTAAGTCCGGTCCAAAGCGCAACCAGGATTATGATTCCTGTCGCATTGCCGTATTTGCTGGCCGGTTTAAAGATTGGCTGGGCCAGGGCTTGGCGCGCTTTGATCAGCGCGGAAATGATTTTTGGAGCCGCCGGAGGTGAAGGCGGGCTGGGATGGTTTATTTTTAAAAAACGGGTATTTATGGATTCGGCCGGGATTTACGCTGGGATTATCGTGATTGTGATCATCGGTATTTTGGTCGAAGATATTCTCTTTCATAAAATTGAAGCATTGACGGTGAAAAAATGGGGAATCGGCCTTTAATTTTCTATCATGGAGTAATTAACTATTGAACCTGGGAATTCTTTATCCGGATTGTAACAAAGAATCTGGGCTAAAAGTATTTTCTGGGTAGTCGCCAGCCCCGGCTGGGCCGGGGCACGTGAAAGGATGAAAATGGGTTTTATCTCTGTGGCCAAAAAGCATTTAGGCCACAGAGACACGAGACACAGAGAAAAGAATTGAGGCAAAAAAGTATTTTCTAGGTAAAATTAGGAGCATGGATCCATTGAGGAGCATGTCATGAATTGTAAATTGGAGTTGAGAGATTTAGCCAAGTCTTTCCGGAGTGGCGATTCCCGGATTCAAGTTTTGCAGGGGATCAATATTTCGATTCATCAAGGAGAGTTTATCTGCCTGGTAGGACCGTCCGGTTCGGGAAAGTCGACATTGCTGCGGATGATTGCCGGGTTTGAAGAGCCGGAATCCGGGGCTGTTTTTTTGGATGGGGCGCCCTTAAGCAAACCGGACGCTAGGCGGGTGATGATTTTTCAAGATTTCAACCAGCTCTTTCCGTGGAAGACAGTGCTTGGGAATATTACTTTCCCCTTGAAAATCAAAAAAATCGGCGGCTCCGACCGGAACCGGAAGGCTATCGCCCGGCGGTATTTGGCAATGATGATGCTGGAGGGGTATGAAGAGTATTATCCTTATCAACTATCCGGAGGAATGAAGCAGAAAGTTGCTTTAGCCAGAGCGTTGGCTCTGCAGCCGGAAGTTTTATTAATGGATGAGCCCTTTGGCAGCCTGGATGCCCAAACCCGGGGGATGTTACAGCGGACTTTACTAAAGCTGTGGAAGGATACAGGTGTTACAGCGGTTTTTGTCACCCATGATATTCAAGAGGCAATTATTTTAGCGGATCGGATTTTGATTTTAAGCCAAAACAGTCATGATCTGAAAGCGCTGATCACCAACTCTCTTGAAAGACCGCGGGATCCCGGTGATCCAAGGTTTGCGGATATGTGGCACAGAGTATACAGCAAGTTCGATGCAGTTGACGGTGATTGCCTCGACGAAAGGGATTACTCATCGGGCAGAACTTGATAAACCGTTACCTGCCAATTCTTTTTCCCCGCATAGGCGGGGATTTCGATTCCATAAGCCGGATCGGAGAAACGCGATACCGGTCGGCAGTGCTTTTTTAAAAATCGTTGCATTTCCGGGTAATAGTAAGGTTGGCCGTAAACGCCATTCCATTTGGGCCGCTGTTGATAGATGAAGTCCAGTCCTTCCGGATAAATAATATATTGAATGCGCTTTTGGCGGATGTAGTCACCAAGCGACAGTTTGTTCTTTCTCAAATAAGCTAAATTGCGATAATCATGAAGTTTACCGTTTTGGAAGTAGTATTCGGTGTTAAGACTCGCCAGGACCCGAGTCCCTGGACTGACAGCGGCCGCAATTTTTTTCAGGTAGGCGGAGTAGCTGAATTTCAGAGACGGGATAACGTTTGCCAAGGTATTCAACAAGAGGAAGAAAACTAAGATTGCGGCGAGAGTCTTCCGCCATTTGCCGGGAAGAGTCGTTAAAATGAGGGCGGTCAGTAAGTAGAAAAACGGGAACAGAAAAACGATGCTGGTAGTATTGAATCTTCCGATGATAATGAAACCGAGATTGATGGCGAGAATCGCCAATAGGAGCCAGGATTGCTTTGACGGTTCCGGCGAATTTTTGTGTTTACCCAGTTCAAAAAGGGAGTAAAGGAAAACCAGGGCGAAAAGGATAAATTCCGGCCTGAGATTGGGACAATAATAGGTGCCGGTTTTTTGAAGATAAATATTTTGGTAAAACCCAGCGAAAGAATGGGCTTTCTCACTCAGGGGATGCAGAACTTTAAACTGCTGCTCTCCATAAGACAGGTAATGGGGGATAAATTGCGGGTCAAACCAGTAACTTAGTTTAATGAAGAGTAGCGCGAAAAAGGCCGCGGCTAGACAGAAACAGCATAAATGGAGTATTTTTAAATTTTTGTTCCAAATCAGATAATACCCATAAATCATGGTAAACAAAAGGGCAATGATCGCTCCGTTGGGATGAATTCCGATGCTTGTTCCGGTCAGAATGCCCAGGATGAAATCGTGATCAATACAATGGCCGGAGAGGTGTTTTATCAGATAATAGCATCCCCAGACCATAATCCCCAATAAAATGATTTCTTGGCGGCCAAAATGGGAAGCATAAAAGAATTGGACGTCGATACCCACCAATAGACAGGTAAATAGCGCCCAGTTTTGGGATGGCAAAATAAGAAGCGCCAGTTTATACAGAAAAAACAGGGTTAGGAAGCCGAAGAGCAATGAAACAAGCCGAATAGTGAATAAACTATAATGAAATCCTTGAAAAAACAGGATCTGGATGCCGTGAAAGACGATTTTTAGAGCATGCGGGTTGCGGGGTTTTAGATCGAAAAAGGGCTCGGTAGACGAGATATCACCGGTTGTTGCGATTTGCCGGGACAAACCGCTGAGCCAAGTTTCATCGGAGTGCATCAAGGGAAACCCGGTTAAACTTAGAAAATGGAAGATTAGATAGAATAGGATAACGCCACTCACATAATATAGGGTGGTTCTTTTGTTTTGTAACATGGATTTGCCTTCAAGATTGATTCCTTATTCATTATAGCATATTTTTGAATCGAGAACGAACAGGTATTGAAGGGTTCTCCATGCCGTTTCACATTTTGGCTGGAAGTTGTGGAGTTAACGATATAAGCCGGGCAGAGAATCCCGCCTTACCGTTAAAGAGTATGGACGGCGGCTTGCTTAAGGGCATTGAAAGGTTTTTTTGAGAGAATGAAAATCTAGGTTCAGTTCTGTTTTCATTGGATAAATGATAGAACAAACGTAATCATTGATGAAAAAGGCAATCGTCTTATACTGGGCAAAATTTTTATAAAAGCAGAGCATATGATCGGAGTTGATTTCGATACGATCGATTTCGAAGATTTTAAACGAGGTCATCATTCCGGTTTTTAGAACCTTGGATAATGCTTCTTTAGCTGTCCATAAAATGGTTAGCATCCCTTCATAAGAAAAAGGCAATCTTTTGATAAGCGTTATTTCTGATTCGGTTGATTCTCTTTCAATAGCTTGGTTTTGTTCCGCGCTGATGATCCTCTCAATATCTATCGCCATCGGATGAACTTCTGGGAAGGCGATTGCGGCGCCGAAATTATCACAATGGCTAATACTTACTTGAATATTTTGCTTGTCCAGGCAGGAAACAATGGGTTGATTGAATATTCCCGCCTGAATAGAAATTGTGGCCAAATTATCATTCCGGATTAAGCAAGCAATAGCTTTTTTAGCTGTCAACCGTCCAATAAGGTAGCTCCTGATTCGTTTTTCAAATCGAAGGGTCTCATAGTATTTCTTTTCCTGCGGATGCAAAAAAGCAACGATCTCTTCATAACGGGTGAATTTTGAACAATCACAAAGGCACAGACCAGCCTTAAAGGTTTCCTCCGGCCTGATTAACATTAATTCTTTACTGTAGATATGCACCCGTCACTGCCCCCATCTTATCATTAATCAGCCGTGATCATCGCAAAATATGACGCCACATCGGCTCTCCATTCAATCATTTAATTTTACGATAATGTTCCATATAATTCAACGACGAAAATAGATGAATTCCAACAGTTTTAAGGTAAAAAATCACTTTACCGAAGTGATTTTTATTTATTGACTGCCGATTATCGGAGGGTTTCATTGCTTTTGCGAACATAGGTAATTATAAAGAAACAAGAAATAATTTTACAATTTTTGTGAATCATAATCCGTGGAGGTGGATTCATGAACCGAATACCCGTAGATTTCTATTATCTAATCGTTGCCTTTTTAATGTGGGGATTAGCCTTAGTCTTAATCCCGAAAGATAAATTAAAACCGCTCTTTTGGTATGGATTAATTTGGGGATACTTAGCGGGCCATATATTTGCGTGGATATTTGGGGTTGGACTTCATTGTTATCAGTATGAACTAATTAAACCTTTTAGACCGTTTTATACCAATGCCTGGCTAAATTTCGCATGGATTCCGGCCATTATGATTTATTTATTTCATTTGCCTACCAGCAATGTATGGTATGTTTATCCTTTGTATTTAACTACATTTTCTTTAGCCAGTGCAGGCATGGACGATATTTTTCATGAGGCTGGACTTTTAAAATATTATCACTGGAATTCATTGGTCAGGTTTATGATAACCCTGGTTTGGTTTTGGGGAGTTAAAGTTCATTATAAGGCCACGAAGGATACTATTCAAAAAGACGGCTAGTAAAACGTTCTCTCAATAACTACTCAATGATTGTGAACGTTTTACTTAAGTAGAGCGTATCTTCCCCATTTCTGATTACCATTTATTTTCGATACGCTCTACTAGTTCAGCGCTTGGCAATCTTGGTAAAAAATTATGGATGAATCTACTTGACTAAGCTTTATATGTCATAGTAAAATAACAAAGGTTGCCGCGGAAGTAGCTCAGTGGTAGAGCATCGCCTTGCCAAGGCGAGGGTCGCGAGTTCGAATCTCGTTTTCCGCTCCAATATTCAAATTTTTATAGTCAAAAAACAGGCACTGCCACCTGTTTTTTTCTTTGTCTCACTTCGATTCGGGTAATGATGTTCTATTTTCCCTCAACAGACCTCATCGCTTCAATATCTTCCGACTTAAATATGTCTTCAATATTGATATTGTCTCTGACTATCAGACCAAAATTACACGTTGGACATGCGAATTCATTGTTGGTCAATATATAGTGGCAATTAGGACATTCAATGATGTTCCCAGTTGATTTAAAAACATTCTCCAATATAAAAGCCTCCTTGTTTTAAAAACGAAAACTAATGATTATTGCACTTGTAATAGAGCCTTCCGCCCAATGTCACACCATGGTGGATTATTATTGTGGGAATAAATTTTGATAGCCTTTTTAGGTGGAGGATTATTAAGCTTTCTAATTATTATTGATTATTAAATTGACATGCTTAATATATTCTTCACTTAAGGTCATAATCTTTTTGACTTCTTCTTCTTGGAGATAAGGTAAATCTTTGACTATTCCAAAGCCTGGCTTGGTAAGCAATTCCCTTTGGTAAGGAGTCAATAAGCTATCCCAATTTGGATTCAATTTTCTTGTTGCCACACTTCCAGCTCCATTCATCTTTTCTGTTGATTTGTGACGGACTCGTAATAAGCCCTTAATTGGATATAAAAAAAACAACCTAATGTAGGCGGTCCGGCGATCAATGGCAAACGATAAGAATTATCCGTTTACTTTAGACCCGTAACTTTGCGTCTCCGGTTTTCACTGGATTTGCCATTAGCTAATAAAGTTGCATATCTGATAAATTTCTCTTGATAAGAGAATAAGGGAAAAACGTTGATTTGTCAATGATTAATCAGGAAGATTTAATTTAATTTTAATCAATGATTGGAAAGAGGATTGATCTTCAAAGGCTAATAAGAACGATGGGTTTAAACATAGAGCCCATCTCATGAATCCTTTATTTGTTGGTTTTGAACCAATAATGTTAATTGAATATCGATAGAATAGAATTTATTCATTACAATGCTATTATCCGAAATGATAAATGAATCGATTGAAATACAACAACAGTCTGAGGTAATATAGTGATAATAGGTATCGATTGCGGAGGGAATCCGTTATTTTGAGTCTTTGGAAGTTGGCGGGAGGGATTTTTTATAAAAGGAGTTTATTCAAATGAAAAAAATCATGGTGGTAGATGATGCTGCTTTTATCAGGAAATCGTTAATCATGATTTTCCAACAAAATGGGTTTGAGATAGCTGGTGAAGCTGGAAACGGAGTGGAAGCCGTATTGAAATACAAAGAACTAAAACCGGATTTGGTAACGATGGATATCACCATGCCTGAAATGAATGGAATTGATGCCGTTAAAGCTATTAAAGAATTTGAACCCGATTGTAAGATTTTGGTCGTTTCTGCGGCGGGCAAAGAAGAAATGGTTCGGGAAGCCGTTATGTCGGGGGCCAAAGGTTTTATTGTTAAGCCCTTTAGTGAAGAGAAGGTTATCACGATGGCTAAGAAAATCCTTGGGTTATGAAGGTAAAATGATATACCGATGTCTTGGGTTATAAAAAATCAGCAGTGAGTCGGATATATAAAAATCAAAGTAGGAAGAGACTGCCCTTAGGGACAGTCTCTTATTATTTGGTCAATGCGGCCATCAGTATCCAGGTCTATAACCATAACATCTGGGACGACCAAACTGCAGATAAAATCACTTAACTCCTCTTCGGGGATTTCTGCATGATACGGTCCCGAATGTCAAGAAACAAGATGCTTGTTCCGTATAAGCATTATCTGCATTTTCTTCATAATTGTTATAATCGACATTCTCTAACATTCCCGTTTGATAGGAGTTTTGTATCGGTAATATATTATGAACTCGGAATGAAATGAGTACTAGTTTTCAATACAATTTTGTAAGACCTATTGGGAGGGCTGACAAAATTACATTTATTCTTGATAAGAGGGTATGATTTCGTTGCAATTTGTGAAAACTATTCGAAAGGAGATGCACAAAATGAAAAGTATACTCATTGTTCTCGTTATATTGATTATTCCGTCGTTGACCTTTGCTGGCGATTATAAGACCCTAATTTTAGGAGAATGCCAAGACATAACAGCCCAAAAATTTGTTGCATTAGCTAAAAACGGGGATATTAAGCTTAAAGGTAATGGTCTTTTTACTAAAATTTTAAATTATGATGTGGAAATATATCCGGGGTTTTTTGATAAGAAATTATATTCGATAGAACTTTATTTTCCTAAAAGTGATGTCAGCGCTGATGTGGAGTATTTAATCGAAGATGAAATAAAACCCATGATTATGAAAGTTTATGGGGAACCGACTAAAAAGTTTGATTATCCGAGTTCTCTCGATATAAGTCCTGGATATTTAAGTTATTGCTATCAATGGCTATTTCAAAATAAAACCATCATCATTGGCGTCACGAAAGATGTGGGCGAGACTCTTTCAACGTGTGGAGCTGAAATTATGATATTGGATACTGAGTTGGCGAAGGCCAGGGAAGCCAGTAAATTGAAAATGCAAATGGAATCCGGAAAGGACTTTTAAATTCACGTTTATCAGCTACCGTTTCTATTTATATGGCATAAGGGAAGCCGGGAATTTCTGATTTTGGTGAACCGATAGGCAAATCACAAAAAATCCTTTTATGAGGGGGTATCATCGTTGCAATATTGGTCAATACTTATTCTTGATAATGTTTAGGTACATTACAAATGGAGGGATACATGTGATAATAAAGGCTCCTGGTCAAGGGAAGAGCGGAGAGAACATCATTAATAACAAAATACGTAGCTTCAGTAAAGAAGAATTTGATTTAATGGCTAAAACATTGATTGAGATAGCCTTTTATCAGGCGAATGGGAAAATGAATAAAAAGGGAAGCAGTTAAGCGAATGGAATCGTTTTGATGCCACGGAAAGGCGGAGATTACCCCCTGGTAGACATAAGAGGGAAGGATTGGGATTCGGTCAATCTTTCAAGGGTTTTCGAAAATTTACCAATATGACATTTAGTAATTTTTATGAATAGAAGGAATATTTTAGAAATTGAAGAATATATTTAGAAACAATATTATTTGAGGTGCAAAAATTGAAAACCGGTAAATTCCGTGATATAATTGGGACAAGACAAAAATTGGCTAGTTATACTTTTTTTGGCCTTGGTCTTCTGCAATGAGCACTACCCGTTTTCATAATAAGAAAAGATTGATTTGGAATTTGATATTTGTTTCTTTGCCAGCGATCGTTACTTATTTTTCCAAGGATGATTATAGTTTTTCGGCTGTATTTCATTATTTTAAGATCCATTTGCCTTCTAATTCTATTACCGAATGGCGTTTTAAGGTTGGGCTTGCTGCAGCAGTGTTAATCCAAATTGGTGTTTACGTTCAGCTTGCTGCCCTTGATAAAGAACGGGAACGGCTGGCTAGCAACCTGCAAAACTATTTAAAAATCCATAAACAGTTGGCATTGAAAATAATCGGACAGACAATAAATGTACCGGAACAAAATATAGTAAATACAGAAGTGAAAGTGTATCTTTGCAAAAAAAACAGGTTTAGGGCCTTCATAGAAGGATTATCACTGGGATTCATAAAAGCCAAAACTACGTTTATCGAAAAGAATATAAAAGAGTTCGGGCAGACACACTATACCGAATTGACTTTTGAAGCTTCCCCAAGGCCTCAAGGACTAATTTCCAGCTGTTACAATACGAAACGTTTGGTTTTGGATAAGCACTTTAACCCAAGGCATGCTTATTTACAGCTGGATCCTTACCAACAGGAGAGACTGGCTGACGTTAAATTCATCGCTTGTTGCCCGGTATTTAAGGGCCGAAATGTTAAGGCTGTTTTAGTTTTTGAATCAAGAGAACCTATCTTGTTTGATGATGGTCTCAATGAAGTCTTTTGCGCAAAAATGAGAGATTACAGAGATCAATTGGAAAGTGAGTTTCCAAAACTCTTTGAACATATAAAGGAAGGGAACTAAATGTATATTGCCAAAGAAGAACCACGTGCCAATTCGCAACGAGGCTCGTTGTTCGACCTGAGTGAGTTATATTCCGGAGATACGAGTATTATATGCAATTCTCCGTCCGAATACCGAACCAAAAATGGTCAGTCCATTAACAGTTATCGGAAGATAGCAGCGAAATCAAGAAGAAAAGCACGTTAAAGAGTTAGAAGAATAAAGAGTAATGTGTTTGTGTTTTCGGCAGTACATGAGGAGTCAAATGTTTTTTGACAAATCATTTTTGGTAATTGATTTATTAGAATAATTAATTAACATAAGATAAAAACATGAAAAGGCGATGGTTCACCCTGGCTTTGTTTGGCGACTAAGGGCTGGAATTGGCAACCCTTATCAGCGAATCCGGGGTGAACATTTTTTCAGATAAAAGAGGACATTTAAATTTTTTTTGATCGTAATGGATGGCAAAAATATCGTTTTTCCGTAACTTCAAAAGCAAGAATATAGATAATGAATATACAACAAGAAATTATATTTGCTAAAGAATGTCTGAATTTTTGTTTTTCGATCTTGACAACTAGGTTACCATCGTTTAACATTTAAATTAATTAATTAGTAGAAAAAATAATTAATCTTAAGGTTAAGATTATTCTATGAGGTTGACATGAATTATTTGCGTGGGGAAAATATGGGGGATGTCCGGAAAAATAACCGGACCAAATTTTTAGAGATTATGTTTAAATACGGATCAATTTCACGATCTGAAATCAGTGAAATTTCCGGATTGACGCCTCCGACTGTTTCGGCGCTGGCTAACGAGCTCCTGAGCGAGAATATCGTTGAAGAATTCGGTATTGATACAGGTAAACAGGCTGTGGGACGTAAAAGAATTCAAATGCGTTTGGTGAACAACGGCCGATTGGTTATTGGAGTTGAAATCGGTGTTAAACAGGTATTAGTGGGTCTAGTGAATTTAAATGGCGAGATACTCGTTAAACGGTCAGCGATGATCGGTTTAAAAAACCCGGATACAGTAATTCATCAGACCATTGACTTGATCAAAAGTATTCTTAAAGATTGTCAGGCCGATAAAGTTATTGGGATCGGCGTCGGAGCCACCGGACTTGTAGATAATCAGGCCGGCGTGATTCGAAATTCCCCCAATTTGGATTGGAGAAATATTCCGTTACAAGATTTGTTGGAGCGTGAGTTTTCAATCCCGGTCGTGGTTGATAATAATGTCCGTTTAATGGCTTTAGGGGAAAATACTTTTCTGAATCAATGGAGCGAAGTTTCCCGACTTATTTTAGTCCATGTCGGTTACGGTATCGGGTGCGGAATTATCTTGAACGGACAATTATATTATGGCAATTCATTCAGCGCGGGTGAACTTGGTCATACTGTAATTTTACCCAATGGCCCTCTGTGCAGTTGTGGTAAGTGCGGCTGCTTGGAAACATTAGCTTCCGGACGGGCAATCACTTCAGCCTATTTGCAAAAAAAGTCTCTGGATAATTTGGGATATAGCCGGGTCTTGGAAGAATTACTAAAAGATGCCGACAAAAAACAAAAAGAAGCCGTTGATATTTTAACACAGGCCAGTACTTATATGGGATATGGCATTATCAATTTAATCAGCTTGTTTGCACCCGATGCAATCATTTTACACGGTTCAATTTTTCATTCCGCTGTCTATACGGAACCCATTATGAGACTGATTCAAACAAACAACTATGGGAATAATGAACGGATTAAAATCAAACAAAGCCATGTTGATGATGAATTGGTTATTTTAGGAGCTGGGGCTTTAGCGTTGCAAAAATTTTTGATTTGTAAAGCAGTTAGTGGGTATTGATGGAATGATTTTAACTCATTTTAGTTAATAAGTCTAAATAATTATCTATATAAAAATGATTCAGCATTCGGTTTGATGGAATGATATTGCAAAGGGGGGATTATTGCCTTATAAAACATTTTGATTTATGAAACAGGAGTGTATGAAAAAATTTCAAGGGAGAATGAGACATGAGAAAAATTATTTTTATAATTTGCATGATTTTTAGCATCATTTTTTCCTCTGTGGGACTTGGATTAGCGGCAGAGAAGAAAATCACATTGCGGTTTGCCAATTGGGGTTCTACTGAAAAGGCCACTAGTGATTTATTTAAGAAAATGATTGCTGACTTTGAGGGAAAAAATCCAAATATTAAAATTGATTCAGTGGCATTTCCTTATGGCGATATCAAACAACAGGTCCTGGTTATGTCGGCTGCGGGAGATGTAATTGATGTTGTTCAGGCAGAACGTCCGATGGTGGATTCCTATATCGGCTCGGGTTATGTGAGCGAGATCGAGCATTATTTCAGCAAGAATTATCTAAATGATTTTTATCCCAATATTTTGGGTGATTTGAAAAGTGGCGGCAAACTCTATGGCATTCCGTGGATCGCCAGTCCTTGGGTTTTGATTTATAATAAAGACCTGTTTGCCAAGGCCGGTTTAAATCCCAATATCCCGCCCCAGAATATGGCTCAATTAATGGATGCCGCGTCGAAGTTATCGGAACTAAAAGATAAGGACGGCAATGCGGTTTACGGATTAGGGGAAACCACCGGCAATGTTCCAATCAGCGGAAGTTCCATTTATCGGGTTATGTTGTCTTTTGGCGGAGGAATCTGGAGCAAGAAGGGGAAAGTTGTCGTCAATACGAAAGAAAATGTTGAAGCATTCAAATATTTGAAAACCCTTTATGAAAAGAAATATAATCCGGAAACGGCTAAATTAAAAGATCTCCGTAATCTAATGGCGATTGGACGCCTCGGAATGTATTATGATCAAACATGGGGTATTGGCGGTGTTTTTGGAATTAATCCGGCAATGAAATCCCAAATTGGAATGGCTCCTATCCCGGCCACCGGTGTAACAAACGGTCTCAGTAATTTAAGCGCCCATGTTTTATGTATTATGAAAGATTCCAAACACAAAAAAGAGGCGGCCAAGTTCGTCGAATTTATTACCTCCAAGGATATACTGGTCAATCTTTATAAACAGACTCCGTTTTTTGCGCCCCGGATGTCTGTTGATAACCTTCCCGAGTTTCACGAGGCAATGTTAAAGGGTGCTAAAGACGGTGTAAAACAGATTGTTCCGCTTGCTAAACAAAATCCCAATTATGAAAATGCCTATTTGGAACTGGTCAATGCAGCGCAACGCGTGACTCTTGCTCGTGAAGCTCCGGAGACGGTGGTCAAGAATTTAGAAGTTAAGCTACAAACCATCTTGAAATAAGGAAATTTCGTTTTCGCCATCGGGGGGAGGGTATTCCCCTCGATGATTGAAAAAGGAAGGTAGAAAAAATGCAGACGGGGATATTTTCCAGACGTAGCTTTAAGGATAAAACTTTTATCATTTTAACGTTATTGCCTACTGTAGTTGTGGTGATGTTCAGCTGTTTTATTCCGGTCATCCAATCGGTTTACATGAGTTTTTTTCGATATATATTATCCAGTGTGGGCCAATATTTCTGGAATAACTTTCAAAATTACCGTGAGATTTTTACTGAAGGGGAATTGTGGCCTGCTGTTGCAGTGACGCTTGAATATGTTTTTGTCGTGGTAATCCTCCAACTGGTCCTGGGAATGCTGTTGGCTTTAATATTAAATCGGGATATTTTTGGTAGAAAAATTATGCGCAGTTTGATTTTGATTCCCTGGATATATCCCACGGTTATTACGGCTTTATTGTGGAGCTGGCTCTTTCATTCGCAATATGGAGTCCTGAATTATATTATGGTTTCGTTTCATATTCTTGAAAAACCTGTCTCTTGGCTTGGAAGCGTTGACCTGGCTCTTCCGAGTATCATGGTGACCTCTATTTGGAAGCAGTTGCCGTTGATGATTATTATGTTACTGGCCGGATTGCAATCCATTCCAATTGAAATGTATGAAGCGGCTGTGATTGACGGCGCCAGAAAGCGTCAGGTGTTTCGCCATATTACGTTGCCATTCTTAAGGAATGTGATTCGAACAACAGTACTCATGTCAATTATTTTGAATTTCAAGCAATTTCCATTGTTTTGGATTATGACGGGCGGAGGGCCGGTCAATGCCACCAGTACTTTGGCAATTTACAGTTACCGTAACGCATTTGTCAATTTAAACTTCGGCAAAGGAGCGGCTGTGGCAGCCATTTGGCTTTTGATATTACTGTTAACCTATTTTATTTTCGATAAGGTTTTCAAAGTGAATGAGATTGAATGAGGGGTCGGAAACTAATGAATAAGCGAGTTGGCATTGGCGCATATCTGATTTTATTTGTACTCATGGTATTGCTGTTGTTTCCGGTGTATTGGATGTTTGTTACTTCACTCAAAACCAACCTGGTGATCTATCGATATCCTCCCGAGTGGTTTCCCCAGGCGCCAACTTTAGACAGTTACTTCAATCTGTTTAAGGGCGGGGATTTTATCGGATATTATATGAATAATTTTGTCGTTTCCATTTTAACCACCGTATTAACCATTATCCTGGCGCTTTTTGCGGGTTATACCCTATCCCGGTTCCGTTTTAAGGGCAACAAACTTTTAATGCTTTCTCTTTTGTCAACCCAGATGTTTCCGGTGGTTGGGATTTTAATCGCTCTTTATGCCTTGTTTAAGTCGTTTCATCTGTTAAATACCCGACTGGGTTTGATTGTGGCGCTGACGGCCATGTCTTTGCCATTTTGCATTTGGCTGATCAAGGGATTTTTAGATGATATTCCATTATCTTTGGAAGAGGCGGCCTCAATCGACGGCTGCGGCCGGGTCGGCACATTGCTTCGCATCGTGCTGCCTTTATGTAAGCCGGGGATTTTGGCAATCGGGATTTACACTTTCTTGCAGGCCTGGGATGATTTTGTGATTTGTTTGACTTTAATTACGAAAGACAGTCTACGGACGTTATCAACCGGAATTTCTCTGAAGTATTTGGGTGAATTATCCTATGACTGGGCAACGGTGATGACGATTTCAGTTATCGCTACGGTTCCTTTATTGTTATTGTTCGTATTCTTCCAACGTTACATGATTCAAGGCCTGACGGCAGGCGGAGTTAAAGGTTGAATCGCCATCCTTCTGAATGTTTTTTTAGCCGAATCGTTAAGGATAAAAGGGATAAAATCAAATTTGACTTATATTCCAAATCGAAGGAGAGAGAGCGATATCATGAAAAGAATTTTAAGCAGTGCGGTTTTATGCTTAACCACGATCTCGTTCTGTCTTATAGGATCTTATGGGGAGGCCAAAGAGGATGAGCTTCGGATGGTAAAACGGGAAGCCTTCCAAAAAGTTGTCGACGGGAAATCAATTGATTTATATACATTGAAAAATAAAAAAGGAATGATTGTCCAGGTTACCAATTTTGGCGCTAAGGTCGTTTCGATTATCGTACCGGACCGTAAGGGCCGGATGGGTGATATTGCACTGGGTTACGATAATATTGATCGATATCTTACCGGAAATCCCAATTACGGAGCCACTGTGGGGCGGTATGCCAACCGCATTGCCGGGGCAACTTTCGATTTAAACGGAAAAACCTATAAAGTGACCGTCAATGATGCCAACGTCCACCATTTACATGGCGGAGTCAAGTCCTTCCGCACCGTGATTTGGAATGCCAGGCAAATCGATGAGCGCTCTCTTGAGTTGACTTATTTCTCAAAAGACGGTGAGGAAGGATATCCGGGTAATTTCAATGTCAAGGTCAGATATTCGCTGACCAATAACAATGAAATGCGGATTGATTATGAAGCCACTACCGACCAGCCGACCATCGTCAATTTGACCAATCATACATTTTTTAATTTGGCCGGTAAAGGCCGGGGTGATGTATTGAACCAAAAACTGACAATTAACGCTGAACATTTTACCCCTAGAGACAACTTGTTTATTCCGACAGGTGAAATCCTCCCGGTTCAAGGAACTCCCTTTGATTTCCGGCAAGCTATGAAAATTGGTCAAAAAATCAATAAAGATAATCCTCAGTTGAAAATCAACCCTACTCTTTCGGGATACGACACCAATTTTGTACTGAATAAAAAGGGGAATGAACTAAGTTTAGCCGCCCGCTTAGAGGATTCTCAATCGGGCCGGGTGATGGAAATCTATACTACCGAACCGGCAATTCAATTCTATTCCGGCAATAATCTAGATGGTAAAGGCGGTTTTATCGGCAAAGGCGGTAAACCTTATGACATTTACGGATGTGTTTGTTTAGAACCGCAGCATTTCCCGGATTCACCCCATCATCCCGATTTTCCGACAACGGTTTTGAACCCGGGCGAGTGGTTCCAATCCACAACAATCTACAAATTTTCGGCCTGTTAAACAGTATGCTGGATGGAAGATCTTCTACGACCGGATAAGCAATTTTTGAATGGATATTTAACTAGATAGTCTTATGAGGAGCTGAAATTTCAATGGCTTTAGTGACAAGTAAAGAGATGATTTTGGATGCCCAGGCCCATGGTTATGCTGTACCCGCTATCAATACCCAGGGAGGAAATTATGATATTATCCGGGCGATCTGTTTTGCAGCGGCAGAAATGCGTTCGCCGGTGATGTTGGCCCATTATACTTCCACCGGCAAATATTCCGGAGATGAATGGTTCGTTGAAGTCTGCCGCTATCTGGCAAAACAAGTTCCGGTTCCGGTGGCGATTCACCTGGATCACGGCGATAGTTTTGAAACTTGTATCAAAGCGGTCAAACTTGGTTTCACCTCGATTATGCTGGATTGTTCCACCGAACCACTGGAGGATAATATCCGCCATACCAATGAAATCATTAAAGTTTGCCATGCCGTTGGAATTCCGGTTGAAGCCGAAGTCGGCGAGTTGGTGAGACTCGATGCGGCAGGCGCTGCGGCGGAAAATAAAAACATCGCCAAAGTGGAAGATGTGCAAAAATTCGTAGAGGGCTGCCAGCCGGATATGCTGGCAATCGGCATTGGAAACGCTCATGGCTTTTATAAAGGCGAACCTCACATCCGCTTGGATATTTTAGAAAAAGTGCGGGCGATAACCCGGATACCCTTGGTGCTTCATGGGTGTACCGGCATGCCGGATGCAACTGTCAAAGAAGCAATCCGCCTCGGGGTAGCCAAAATTAATTTTGGGACTTTGGTACGCCACAAATATGTGGAGTTTTTGAAACAAGCCATTGATACCATGGATCATCAGGGACATTCTTGGAAAATTTCTCAGTTTGCCGAAGAGAAACTCCAAGGCACTATTCGGGAAATCATTGAATTATCGGGATCTGTCAAACAATACTAACAATTGGATGCGCATGCGCGCGTAGTATAAGGAGTTAAAACCATATGGAACTGGAAAGATTAAACGTAGGAATTATCACAACCGTATCCGGGAGGTGGCCGCAGGAATTGCCCGCGGCCAGACATGAAGAATATTCGGCCTGGCTAACCAGGAGCTACCCGGATATCCATGTAATAAAGGCCCCCAAGATTGCAGCCAATAAAACCGATGTGGCCACCATTACTGAGTATTTCAAAAAAGAAGCCGTGGATCTGGTGGTGCAGGTCATCGGGGCTTTTACAGGCGATGATGTTGCCACATACTTAGGTGAAGAATTGAAGGCGCCTGTCGTAATTTGGGCGCCCCACGAACCTCCTTTCGACGGCGGCCGCTTGATGGCTAATGCTTTGGTTGGGGCAACCATGAACACGGCCGCCATGTATCGGCTGGGGTTAAAATACCATTTTATCTACGGGGATTATACGGAAAACCGGATTCAAGCGGAAGTCTCCACGCTTATTAAAGTATATGGCGCTTTAAAAAAGCTAAAAAGGACCTATCTCGGTTTGCTGGGATACCGGGTAACGGCTTTTTACAGTTCAACCTTTGATGAAACCTTAATCCGACAAAAATTCGGAATTAAAATGGAAGAATTTGATTTAAAAGTAATTTTAGATAAGGCCGAAAAAATGGATGTAGCAAAGGTTGAAGAGGATATTGCGAAAGTCAGAGCCTTGGGTCAAGTTCAAGGCATCCCCGACGAATATCTCCAAAATCATAGCCGTTTGACTCTGGCTGTGAAAGAACTCATTGCGGAACAAGGGTTTAACGCTTTGTGTATCAAGTGCTGGCCTGAATTGGGCAATTTACACTATACGCCATGCGGGATGATTTCCCGCCTTGCCGATGAGGATTTTCCGATTGGCTGTGAGAGCGATGTGGATGCAACCATAACCATGCTGATCCAGAAATATTTATCGGGAGAAACGCCGTTCATGTCGGATTTGATTACTATTGACGAAACCGAAAATTCGGCGATGTTCTGGCATTGCGGCCAGGCTGCAACCAAGCTGAAAAATCCCACTTGTGATTTGATCGTGAGCAATCATCCTTTGGCAGGCCAGGGTGTTGCAATTTATGGGACATTAAAACCGGGAAAAGTTACGGTGGCCCGGATGTCCAAAATCGGGAACGAATTTAAATTATTTTTGGTTAAGGGAGAAGCCATCCCGACCCAATATGTAACCAAGGGCGTAATGGTTAAGGTTGTTTTGGAGAAACCGGTTTACCACGTTATTCACCGGATTGCCGAAGAAGGAGTTCCTCACCATTATAGCCTGGTGTGGGATGATGTTATTGAAGAAATGAAGAAACTATCCTCGGTGTTAGGAATTGAAGTGGTCGAGCTCTAAGAGAAATTTTGTAAGGGATGAAAGAAATACAATATATTAAAATCAATGGATTCATTGAAATAATATATTGTATTTCTTGATTGATTTTTAGATTATGTTTTAGACGGCCTCGTGAAGACCGGGTTATTTCGGAAGGGTCCCTTCCACTCCCTGGACGAACCAGTTGAAGGAGAGCATTTCGGTATCGGTCATCTTTTGACCGCTTTTCACTCTGATATTTCCGGATTGATCTTTAATTGGTCCGGCAAAAACAACATAGTCGTCTTTGGCGATGATTCCTCTTTTTTGCTCTACCAGTTTTTTCACATCATCGGTAACCATGGAACCGTAAGGACTGATATCAACCATTCCATCCTTTAGTCCGCCCCAGTGTTGTTCGGATTTCCAGGTTTTGTTGATTACGGATTTGACAACTCTAACATAATACGGCCCCCATACGGCAATTTGCCCTGTTAGTACCGATTTAGGCGCCATAGCCCGCATATCGCTGCAATTTCCGATGGAAAACAATCCCTTTTCCTCGGCAGCCTGCATTGCCGCGGGAGTATCCTGATTTACAGTGATTAAACCAACACCGGCGTTAATGAGACTCATTGCCGCCGCTTTTTCGGCGGAAGGATCGTACCAGGTATTGCTCCAGACCACTTTGACCTTGATTTTTGGATTGACGGATTGGGCGCCTAAAGTAAAGGCGTTGATGCAACGGATAACTTCGGGGATTGGAAATGCCGCTACATAACCCACAGTATCACCCTTAACATATTTGGCGGCAGCGACTCCGCCGAGATAACGTCCTTCGTAGTCCCTATCCATATAGGTCCCCATGTTCTTTGCCGTTTTATAACCGCTGCAATGCATAAAAACGACATTCGGATATCTGGCGGCCACTTTAACCATGGGGTCCATAAAACCAAAACTGGTGGCGAAAATTACTTTGCAGCCCTTTTCAGCCAAATCGCTCATAACTCTTTCGGCATCGGCTCCCTCAGATACACCTTCCACAAAAAGGGTTTCAACGTTAGGAAGTTGTTTTTCTAAGTATTTGCGGCCTTGATCATGAGCAAAAGTCCAACCGGCATCACCGGGAGGGCCGTTATAGACAAAACCCACTTTAAATTTATCGGCAGCAACTGCTTTCGGACTATGAAATCCCATGCTAATTCCGATTACAACGAACAATACACTGAATAGAATCAAACCATACCGTAGGGATCTGGGCATTGAAAAAACCTCCATTTTGGTATTTTGAAAATCAAATGGCGCCGGATACTCCGAAAAAACTACGAATGAAGCATTCATGGCTTTTTAAAAGATTATCAATGACAAAAATAGTTTTAATTGATTTTGAATATGATCCGGGATAGTAAGTATAAATTCCCTGCTTGCTTTGGATTTGATCAATTGATCTGCTTTAGATTATATCCTCGGTTTTATTTTTTTGTCAACAATCTTTGTAAAAAAAATTAACATTAACATTACAGAAAAGAGTTAGTTGATTCTCTGGAATCCGTAATGTTAGGTAAAAAATATTTTTATTGGAATTTAATTACATATATATTACATTCAATCTCGGCCGCTTAAAATAAATCTTTACAGGATACCAGGTGTGCAATATACTAAACGTTGTCAGTCAAACTATTGAAAATGGAGCGCAAACCCTTTGGAAATAGGTATAACGATTCGAAATCAACGTCAAACGAAGGGGATATCGGTGCGGGAATTAGCTCGGTTAACCGGGTTGTCTCCCAGCGCGATCAGCCAGATCGAGACGGGAAAATCAGTCCCCAATATTTTAACCATGAAGGCGATAGCCGAGGCATTGGATATTTCGGTGATTTCTTTTCTACTGGATGATTTGGAAAATAAGATTAGCCTGGTTAAACTGGGGGAACGCCGGCGCTTGGTTCGTAATGCCACCCCTACCGGGAATCTCAATGAGGAGTTTTTGGCAGGGGGAAGGAACTTTCAGATGGAACCGGCGATCATTAGCGTACCGCCGCTGGCGGATTCCGGAAAACCCATGTCGCATCCGGGTGAAGAGTTTATTTATGTGTTGCAGGGACATTTGCAATATTCGCTGGAAGGAGTCAAAGACTATAATCTGGAAGAAGGAGATAGTTTTTATTATCCTTGTTCCATACCTCATCACTGGATGAACCCATCGGATAAAATCGAAGCCCGGTTTTTAATCGTTGCAACCCCATCACTTTTTTGACTAAACTAAAAAAGTAATTCGGCGACGGCTGTATTGTTTATAAAAACGTTTCGAAGCAAATTTTCTTGCCAACGGGCGTTTTTTTTATTTTCTATATTCTTTGCGGCAAAATCGCTTCCCGCAAAAAGAAAAATCTTGACGAAATTCATCCCAACATGTACAGTATAAATAACATTTGTAAAGTTTAACGCACAACCTTTGACGTAAAACCCGATTGAATGCTGGTTATGAATGGGTTGGAATCCGGTCTGAACCGTTATTCAACGAAGATATTGAACTTCATTGGGAAAAGAGAGGTGGAATCATGATGAATACTGAGTTAATTGATATTGCGCTTGGAAAGAAACCGGCCGATCGAATCATTCAAAACGGTTTACTGGTTAATGTTCATACCCGTGAAATTTATCGGGCCGACGTGGCCATTGGCGGCGATAAGATCGCTGCCGTCGGAAACGTTGAGCATTGCCAAGGCCCGGGAACTCAAATGATTGATGCTGCAGGGCATTATTTAGTGCCCGGTTTTATTGATGCCCATATTCACTTTGAAAGCAGTATGCTTAGTTTCCCGGAGTTTGCCAAAATGGCGCTGCGGCATGGAACGACCGTGGTAGCCTCGGATTTAATGGAAATCACCATCGTTTCCGGGGTGGAAGGGGCTATCGAAATTTTGGGCCAGGCCCGGAAAACTCCGGTGACTTTACTTTATCCGGTGCCTTCCTTTATGGAGGATTCAGATTTGCAGACTATTGGCAGCAATTTAGGACCGGAATTGGTCGAAGAATTGATCAATCTGGACCAGGCTGTGGGACTGGCTGAAGTTCTGGCTCCCCCGATACTGGCCAAAAGCCCTTTAAGCGCCACCATGCTGACATTGGCGGAAAAAGAAAAGAAAACCGCTGAAGGGCACGCTCCTGCCCTTACCGGTAAGGAATTGAATGCTTATTGCACGGCAGGGATTCGTTCCGATCACGAAAGCACCAACCCAGAAGAAGCCTTGGCTAAATTGCGCTGCGGTTTACGGGTATTGATGCGTGAAGGATCGGCATCCACCGATTTGCTGGAATGCCTCAAGATTATCACTGAAAACGGGGTTGATTCCCGCCATTGCGCGATGGTCAGCGATGATATCGATGCTTTACATATGGCAACCCTGGGACATATGGATCATAAAATCAGAATGGCCATTCAGGCTGGGGTTGACCCGCTAGTGGCCATTCAAATGTCGACCCTCAACCCGGCCGAAAGTTTAAAAGTGGATCAGGATTACGGAAGCATAACCCCGGGGAAATTTGCCGACATTGTCTTGACCAAAGATTTGAAACAGATGGACATTCAAAAGGTTATCGCCAAAGGCGAGGCCGTTTTTGACGGAGTCAACGTCACCCTGGGCGGGGCGGGCGTTTCTTGCTCGGAAAAACTATTGAATACGGTCAAACTTCGTTCGAAAATTTCCCCTCACGATTTAATGATTGCAATGAAAGATCAAGCTAAAAAGGCCAGAGTACGGGTGATTGGCGCCTCGAAAACTTCATTGCTGACTCAGGCGCTGGAAGCCGAACTGGACGTGGTGGATGGGTTTGTTACTGGCGATACCGGACGGGATATTTTGCCGATTGCCGTGGTTGAACGCTATGGCAAGAGTGGAAATATCGGTAAGGCTTTTGTTAGCGGATTTGGACTTAAAAAAGGGGCCATGGCCACTTCGGTAGGGCATGATCACCATAATATAACGGTTTTAGGGACCAATTCCTCCGATATGGCCATGGCTGTCAACCACATCGCCGAATTAAACGGCGGAGTGGTCGTGGTGGTGGATGGTGAAATCAAAGGAGAAATCCCCTTGCCTATTTGCGGCCTGTTATCCGACGAACCCGGAGAAATCGTGGCCTTCAAAATTGACCAGCTTCAGCAGGAATTGCGTCAATTGGGATGCCCGATGGCTTCGCCTTTCATGACTGTATCCTTTATCACCTTAATTTTCATTCCGGCCTATGGAATTTCCGACCAAGGTTTAGTGGATGTCTATAAGATGGAGTTGGTCGATCCGGTGCTGGCTTAGATTGTCGTTACAGATTGATGGTTGTTGGTATGAGTAAACAGGCTTGAAGTAGAATGGGAGGGGCCTCGAAATTGCAACAAATTTTGATTAAAAATGGTTATATTATTTCCATGAACCCGTTACGGCAGGTATTTGACGGGGGAGATATCCTGATCGAAGGGGATAAAATCAGCGCCGTGGGGCAGGTGCCGGGGAACCTGGTGAGACCTGATGCGGAAATCATCGATGCTACCGGCAAGATCGTTTTGCCCGGTCTGGTGAACACCCATGTGCATCTCTCGCAACAATTGGGCCGGGGTTTGGGCGACGATGTGAATCTTTTGACGTGGCTTCATGAACGGATTTGGCCTTATGAGAGCAGTATGGATTTAGAGGATTCCTATATCTCCTCCCTGTCGTGCTGCCTGGAATTAATTCACTCCGGCGTGACCGCTTTCGCCGAACCGGGCGGGCAAGAAGTTGACGGGATGGGCCGGGCAGTGGAGGAAATAGGACTTCGGGGGATTCTAGCCCGCTCAACAATGGATTGCGGGGAGGGATTACCCCTCAAATGGCGTGAGAGCACTGATTTTGCTTTGAAAAAGCAGGAAGAACATATCAAACGTTGGCATAGAGCAGGGGATGGCCGGATTAAGGTATGGTTCGGTTTACGGACCATTTTCAACAATTCCGATGAACTGATCAAGCGTACCAAGGACTTGGCGGATAAGTACGGTGTAGGCATCCACATGCACGTGGCCGAGATTGACGATGAGGTGCGTTTCGCCAAGGCGGAACGCGGCCATACCACTGTCGAACACCTGGCCCACTTGGGAGTTTTGGACGGAAATTTTTTGGCTGTTCATACGGTATGGCTTACGGAAAAAGAGATTGATCTTTTTTTGCTCCACGATGTAAAAGTATCTCACAACCCCGCCGCGGCCATGAGAGTCTTGGGTTTTGCCCGGGTCCCGGAAATGATCGCCAAGGGGATTACGGTTTCCATCGGCACCGACGGCGCGCCTTCCAACAACCGGATGGATATCATGGATGAAATGTATCTGGCTACTCTTTTACACAAAGGAAGAAATTTAAATCCCAAGATTCTGCCGGCGGAGAAAGTCTTGGAAATGGCCACCATCGACGGAGCCCGTTGCCTGCTTTGGGAAAACGAAATCGGCTCCCTGGAAGAAGGAAAGAAAGCCGACCTGATCTTAGTGAATCCCCGGAGCGCCGGCAGCTTGCCGGTGCATGATCCGGTTGCCAATATGGTTTACGCGATGCATTCCAGCAATGTGGAGTCCTCGATGTGCGATGGCCATTGGTTGATGCGCGATCATAAAATCCTGACCGTCGATGAAGAGGAGATACTGGAAAAAGCCCAACTCCGGGCGGCGGCATTGGTGAAAAAGGCCGGAATTGTTCTCCCGGACCGTTTCCCTATCGTGAAAGTGCGATAAGGAAGTGGGATTGGAGTGAATCGCCAATATAGAAAAGAGCAGCCGGGAATAGCCGCTGCTCTTTGTTTTTATTATTTTAAGTACTTTCTACAATCCGGCGGTACATCTCCGGCCGGCGGTCTTTAAAAACCCCCCAGAAATCGCGGTAGGCGGCGATTTCTTCCAGCTCGAAGGAGGCGTAAATGATTTGCTCGCTGCTGCGATCGGCCTGGGCTATTTTTTGCCCCTTTTCATTGGTAATAAAAGATGAACCATAGAAGGTCAGCTCCGAACCGGGGGCTTTTTCGGTTCCTGTCCGGTTGGCGGCGATAACCGGCATCACGTTGGCTCCCGAGTGGCCTTGCATGCAGATTTGCCAGTGATCCTTGGAGTCGATCCCTTCCCGGCCCGGTTCGGAACCGATGGCGGTGGGATAAAGCAAAAGCTCCGCCCCTTGAAGCGCCATGCAACGGGCGGATTCGGGGAACCATTGGTCCCAGCAGATTCCCACGCCCAGTTTGCCATAACGGGTATCCCAAACCTTAAAACCGCTATCTCCCGGCCCAAAGTAGAATTTTTCTTCATAACCCGGCCCGTCGGGAATATGGGTTTTGCGGTAGGTCCCTAAAATCTGCCCATCGGCATCAATGATGGCAATGGAATTATAATAACGGCCGTCTTGGTGTTCAAAAAAGCTAACCGGTAAGACTACCTGAAGTTCCCCGGCCATTTGTTGGAAATGGGAAACAGCCTGGTTTTGCTCCAGTCCAGCAGCATACCGAAAATGGTCTTTGTTTTTTTCCTGGCAAAAATAAAGCGTTTCAAAAAGTTCCGGCAGCAAAACGATTTGGGCGCCTTCTCGGGCGGCTTCCCGCACCTTTTGGTCAGCCTTTTGGATGTTTTCAGCAGGTTTGTCAGAACAACGGATTTGAACCGCTGCAACTTTCACCGGACGGGACATGGTATTCCTCCTTGATTACTTACTGGCATCTGTTGGGTCAGGCAGTGGACATTACCGCCGCCCCGGGCGATGAGGGAGCCGTTGATGGTGGCGATCCGCCGCTTTGGGAATAACCGCTCCAAAATTTCCTTGGCTTTCCTGTCGGTGTCCAGGGCTTTCCCGCCGAACTCCGGCAAAATAATGCCGCCGTTGACAAAATAAAAATTCAGGTAACTTAAGGTCAAACGGTTATCTTCATAATAGTCGGCCGGCGGTTGCTGGATTTGAATGATTTCCAACCGCCGTCCCCGGGCATCGCCGGCCTTTTTTAAGATGTTCAGGTTTTCCCTGGAAATCTCATAATTGGGATCGGCAGGATCGTTGCAGACCTGCGTGATGATTACTCCCGGACGGGCAAAGCAAGCCGCATTGTCGACATGGCCGTCCGTGTCGTCCCCGGTCCAACCCTTCTTGAGCCAGATAATGTGAGAAACGTTTAAAGATTTTTTCAGGAAATTCTCAAGTTCAGTCTGGCTTAGATTGGGATTGCGATTGGTATTTAACAGGCATTCCTCGGTGGTGAGCAATGTGCCTTCCCCATCCACGTGAAAGGAACCGCCTTCCATTACAATGGGAATATCAAAACAAGGGACTCCCAAATGATGAAGGAGTCTGGGGGCAACCTGATTGTCATCGCCGGCCTCAAATTTGCCGCCCCATCCGGTGAAAATCCAATTAATCCCGGCAATTTCACCCTGGGAATTGGTTAGGAAGGTTGGTCCGTTATCCCGCATCCAGGAATCGTTATGTTCCAAGGGCAGGATATCAATGCCCGCGCCACAATACCCGGCCGCTTCACCGGCTAGTTCCGGCCGGGCAATCAGCGTTACCGGTTCGAACTTGGCTATTTTTTGAACAATATCGGCAAATACCGGCAAGATTTCTTCAAACGGTTCGGGCCAGATGGCTTCTTTCACCGGCCATTCCATGAAAGTGCGCGAGTGCTTTTCCCACTCCGGGGGCATTTTGAAACCCATTTCTGCAGGAAACATCGGTTTCTCCTTATGGTTAGAATCAAGTTTTACGTAAAGTTTCTGTTTTATTTTAAACATAAAAGGTAACGGTTACAAGAGAGATTTAAAATTTTATGGAAATTCGTTATCTAAAGTTCACAGGAAAATTACTCAATGTTTATTTCCGATATCGAGAACAGTATTAATATAAGAAGTAAGAGAAGTCAATTTAAATTTGGAAAAGGAATTTCTTAAAAGGGGTAACTTAACGGAAATCCAACATTTAAGTTTGTGACTATGGAAATAACTTAGGAAAAGTTGTTTGTTAGTTGCCTTTCTCACGGTAGCGATTTACATCTGAAGATTAAGGAGGGCTTTGTGGACAACATGACAGGTAAAGACCATAATTCATAAATGGAGATGACTGGATATGATGGGTAAACTCAAGCTTCAAACCCGACTGTTGATAGGATCTTGCAGTATGCTCGCAATCATTGTTTTACTATTCGCATTAACCTTAGTCAGTTTGAACCGGATCGACAGTAAAATGAAAGATATCGTAGAGCATAATGTTTATAAGTTAGAACTCTACAATGATATGGAAAAATTAATCCTCGAAATAACCAACTCCATTAAAACGCTGGCTTTATTGGAAGACCCCGTTTTAAGACAGCAGGAGATCTCCAACATTCAAAATTACCGCCGGGAATACGATGGATTGTTTCAGGATATTCAAAAAGTCGCTGCCACAAGCCAGGGTGAAACGCTCCGCAGTCAAATTGAAGAAGCGGAAAACGTTGCCAGACCATTCAATGACAAAATTATTGAATCGGCAATGGGGGGCCAAAAGACGGCTGCCGCTGATTTGATTGGTTCGCAAGCGGGTCCGGCATGCCGGAAATGGATTGATGCCATTGAACAAGCTGTCGATTTACAGAAGGAAAGCAATGAAAAAGATGTAGCGGATGCCAAACGAACCAATGAATGGTTAATCTTTTTGATGATCCTCTTGGGCGGGATAGCCGTAGCCTTTGGAATCGGAATCACTTTTTTAATGAAGAACCTGATCGTCAAACCGGTTGTCGATATTGTAAACCGTTTGGATGAAGGCGCGGTGGAGGTTGGGGCGGCCTCCAGCCAGTTATCGGCATCAGCCGGGCAGTTGGCTCAGGGAAGCGCCGAGCAAGCGTCGGCCATTGAAGAAACTTCTTCAACCTTACAAGAAACGGCATCCATGTTGGAACAGACCTCATCCAATACGGTAGAGGCCTATGAACTCGCCCGTAAGGCCAAAGATTCGGCCAATCAGGGCAATGTTGCTATGGAAAAAATGATGGTTTCCATGGAGAAAATCAATGAATCCAGCGGGGATATTGTTAAAATTATCAAAGTAATCGATGAAATTGCGTTTCAAACCAATATCCTGGCTCTCAATGCCGCGATTGAGGCGGCCCGGGCCGGAGAAGCCGGGATGGGATTTGCAGTGGTGGCCGAAGAAGTAAGAAACCTGGCCGGAAGAAGCGCTAAAGCCGCCAAAGATACCACCATGATGATCGAATCCAATATTGCGTTGACCAACACCGGAGTCGAGGATGCCCGGAAAGTTCACGAAACTTTATCGGATATAGCCGCTCACGCCAATAAGGTCAATGAATTAATGAATGATATTTCCAAAGCCAGTCAAGAACAAGCGCAAGGAGTCGAACAGGTCACCAAGGCCATCGCTCAAATGGAGAGTGTAACACAGCAAAATGCGGCCAATGCCGAAGAAAGCTCATCCGCATCCGAGGAACTCAGCGCCCAGGCCGAGAGTATGAAGGAAATTGTCCGGGAACTTTCAAAGCTGGTCTATGGGGCTGAAAGTCTTGTTAAAATTCAACCCAATCGTTATTTTGAGACAGAACACCCGTCGGAAGTTAAAGATGCGCTGAAACCTGCGGGGGTGAGCGGGAAGACCATCAACCCGGCTCTCAATCCAAGAGTTCCCCTGATAACAAACAAAAATAAAACCAAAGTCATTTCCCCGGAAGAAGTTATCCCGCTGGAAGATGATCATCAGCAATTTTAATGATTCTATCAATCATTGACCTTAAACGCCGGCCGAGGCCGGCGTTTAAGCCCTTTTACCAGAAAGCCGTAGCATAAGAGGGCGGCGGTTTCCGCCGCTGCAATCGTAATTCCCATCGGGAGCGCATTGTGACTGCCGGCAATACCGACCAGCGGCGCCATGAAGCCGCCTAAAACAAAGGATAACAAGCCGAGCAAAGCCGAAGCGCTCCCGGCATTTTTGGCTTGATCCTCCATGGCCAAGGCGAAACTGCTGGTGCCGACAACACCAACGCTGGAAACCGCAAAAAACAGAGGGACCAAGATGGCCAAAAGTCCGCCTCCGGCCAAAATCATTGCCAGCAAGGCCGCTCCCCCTCCGAAAGCCATGGCCAGTCCGAAAAGGAGAAGCTTGCGTTCGCTGATCCGCCCGGCCATCCTGCCGGTAAATTGGCCGGCGATAATGATGCCCAGGCCGTTGACAGCGAAGATTAAGCTGAATGTTTGGGGAGAAACCCCGAAGATATCTTGGATCACAAAGGGAGAACCGGAAATATATGCGAACATTCCGGCGGTAACGAAGCCCTGGCAAAGTGCGCAGCCCATGAATTTAGGATTACCCATTAAATCCCGGAAGGTGTTCCAGGTATGAGCCAGGTTGCCGCCGGCGCGGCGTTCTACGGGCAATGTTTCCTCAAGGCCCCAAAATACGGCCAGCATCATTAGCAAACCGATGCCGGTGAGAACGATAAATACTCCCCGCCATGACGTAAATTGTAATATTTGTCCTCCAACAACAGGAGCTAGAATTGGCGCAACGCCGTTAATGAGCATTAATAAGGAAAAAAAACGGGTCATCTGCGGACCCGAATACAGGTCGCGGACTGCCGCCCGTGAAATCACAATTCCGGCGGCGCCCGCCAGTCCTTGAATCCCTCTCATGATAATGAAAATTCCGCCGGACGGCGCAAAAACGCAACATAGGGAAGAAACTGCATAAACGAATAACCCGGCCAGTAGCGGTTTACGCCGTCCCCATACATCGCTGACGGGTCCCACAAATATTTGGCCCAGGGCCATGCCCAATAAACAAGCGGTTAAGCTAAGCTGGGCCATTGAAGCGGTTGTGTGAAGCGCCCGGGCCACACCCGGCAGCGCCGGTAAATACATGTCAATGGAAAACGGCCCGAATGCCGAGAGTACTCCTAAAATGCAAGCTATCCTCAAGACGGCAAGCCGTGATTCCTTTTGGTGAACGACTGGTTTGGGGTTGTTGCTGTTTGGGTTCATTGAAATGTCCATGGGTACCAGCATATCACAGAATAAGCCGAAATTCCATTCCAGCCTTGTTAAAATAGAAGAGATTGAAAATTACGGTTTGATGGATGGAAATGGATACCAAAATCAGGTATGATAGTTTAGGAAAGAGGAGGATGATTTCATGGGCGTAAAAGAAGTTGGTTCTTTTAAAGAATATCCATACCATAGACCGGAACTGGAGCAGTTCAAAACCGAATTTCAAAAGTTCCTGGCCCAATTTGAGCAGGCCGAGTCCCTTAAAGGGCAAAACCAGGCTATTTCCGCCATCAACCGGCTGCGAAACGAGTTTGAAACCATGGCCACCCTGGTCCATATCCGGCACTCCATGGATACCACCGATGAGTACTATGAGCGGGAAAACGACTATTTTGACGAGGCGGGTCCCATTTATGAAGGGTTTATTGATCAATACTACCGGGTGTTGGTGGCCTCCCGGCGCCGCCCGGCCTTGGAAGAAAAATGGGGTTCCCAGCTTTTCCGGATTGCCGAATTGAAGCTGAAAACGTTCTCCCCGGAGATTGTGGAGGACCTTCAACAAGAGAACAAATTATCCAGCCAATACACTAAGTTAAGGGCGTCGGCCAAGATCCTGTTCGAAGGGGAGGCTAGAAATCTTTCGCAAATGTCCCCGTTTCTCCAATCCCCGGACCGGGAGAAGCGGAAACTAGCCCAAGAGGCCTTCTGCGGCTTTTTCCTGGAACACGAAGCCGAATTTGATCAGATTTATGACGGTTTGGTAAAGCTGCGGGACAAAATCGCCCGGAAGTTGGGATTCAAAAATTTTATCGAACTGGGGTATGCCCGTCTGAGCCGGTCGGACTACGACGCCTCGATGGTGGCCGGTTACCGTCGGCAGGTTCTGGAAGATCTGGTGCCGTTAGCCACCAAGCTCCGGCAGAGACAGGCCAAACGGTTACATTTGGATGCGCTGAAATATTACGATGAACCTTTGGAGTTTTTGACCGGAAACGCCCTTCCCAAGGGAGATCCGGACCAACTGGTGGCCAATGCCAAGCGGATGTACAGCGAGCTTTCTCCGGAAAGCGGAGACTTTTTCTCGTTTATGGTGGAACATGAGCTGCTGGATCTCATTACCCGGCAGGGCAAGGCCGGGGGCGGTTATTGCACTTATATCCCGGACTACCGGTCGCCTTTCATCTTTTCCAACTTCAACGGGACGTCGGATGATGTGGATGTGCTCACCCACGAGGCGGGCCACGCCTTTCAGGTGTATTTAAGCCGGGATTACCAGCTCCCCGAATATATCTGGCCAACGCTGGAAGCCTGCGAAATCCATTCCATGAGTATGGAGTTTTTGGCCTGGCCGTGGATGAGGCTTTTCTTCGGCGCGGATGAAACCAAATATAAATTCGCCCATTTAAGCGGAGCTTTACTGTTCATTCCATACGGGGTAACGGTGGATCAGTTTCAACATTGGGTTTATGAAAACCCGGAGGCCAGCCCGGAACAGAGGAAAAGGGTTTGGCGGTCTATCGAGGAGAAATACCTGCCGCACCGGGATTATGCGGACAACGATTTTTTAAATCGCGGCGGCTTTTGGTTCCGCCAAGGCCACATTTTCAACAATCCCTTTTATTATATTGATTATACTTTGGCCCAGGTTTGCGCCTTTCAATTTTGGATCCGGCGTGAGCGCGCGTCCCGGGAATATTCAGCGGCGGCGTGGGAAGATTATTTACGGCTTTGTAAATCCGGCGGCAGCAAGGCATTCTTGGAATTAGTAAAGCTGGCCGGTTTACAAAATCCTTTTGAGCCAGGGTGTATCCGTTCGGTAACCGGACCCATCGCCAAGTGGCTGGAAGATGTGGCGGACTGGCAACTTTAAACAACCTTTCCCCGGCTCATGGAAAACCAGGCGGGTGAAGCCGTGGGGTTGGAATCCCCCAAAAAGAGTGGGTTTTTTATTTCGACTGATCGATCAACATTCCCAAGTTTCGCTTGAGGCGGTTTACCCCCGTCCAAGCGGAACTTTTTCTTTGTCCAAATCCCCGAAAACTTCAGAACGTCTGGATATACAGAACCTTCATGTTATTTTTATAGCTCCGGGTTTAAAATTTTTTTATACTTCTTTATAAATTTTTTAAAAATGCTTTAAAACCCTTTTATGGATAATTTTTATAATCATCCCGTCAAGGTCATTCTGGAATCGAAAGGGTGTTATTCATGAAAACGGATCGGATGAAGAAAATGTGGCTCCCAGGCTTGTTGGTGATCATCTTGGGGAGCGCCGGAGCATGGTACTGGTACACTCAGCTCCATGGTTATATATCCACTGATGATGCAATGGTTGACGGTTTTCAGTCCACTATCAGTTCGAAAGTGTTGGGAAGGGTCAGCCGGTTATTGGTCCGGGAAAGCCAGGGGGTGCAAGCCGGGCAATTGCTGGCGTTCCTGGATGATTCCGATATCCGGGCCCAGCAGGCCCAAGATCAGGCAGCGTTCGCCAGTTCCGGGGAAAGCGTGAATTTGGCCCGGGTCAATCTGAATAAAGCCCAAACCGATTTCAACCGGGCATCCGCCCAATACAATCAAAGCTTTATTTCCAGGCAGGAATATGACAATGCCCGGCACGCTTTGGATACCGCCAGGGCCAACTATGCCATTGCCTTGGCCGCGGTCAAAACTTCCCAGGCCAAGTTGGAAGTGGATCAAACTAATTTAAGGAATATTCAAATTCATACCCCCATTGCCGGCACGGTATCCAAACGTTGGGTCTTGGCCGGAGATGTGGTTCAACCCGGGCAATCCATTTTTACCATTTATGATTTAGGGCATGTCTGGGTGACGGCCAATTTTGAAGAGACAAAATTGGGAGCCATCCGGGTGGGCCAGCCGGTGGAGGTGACGGTGGATGCCTATCCGGGTTTCCGATTGAGGGGCAGAGTGAGGGAAATCGGCGTCAATACGGCCTCTCAATTTTCGTTAATCCCGGCCAATAACGCTTCGGGTAATTTCACCAAAGTCACCCAGCGGATACCGGTGAAGATCGGCGTTGAAAATGTCGTGCCCGCCAAGGCGTTACTGCCAGGGATGTCGGTGGAAGTCAAAGTGAAGGTGAAATAAATGTCGTTCTACCAATTATTCAGGCGCAAATTATTGAATTATTTCCCTTCCCTCCAACCGGGACATGGCACATACCGCTGGTGGGTACTGGCCAATGTCATGATCGGCACATTTATGGCGGTTTTGGACTCCACCATCGTCGATGTGAGCATGCCCAAAATCATGGCCACTTTTGGCACCAGTGTCGACAAGATTACCTGGATCGCCACGGCTTATATGCTGGTTTTTGCGGTGATGCTGCCGACCTCGGGCTGGCTGGCCGACCGGTTCGGGTATAAACGGACTTATTTCGCGGCTTTGCTGTTATTTACCTTTGGTTCGCTGCTTTGCGGCACGGCCTGGAGTGAAAATGCCCTGATATTCTTTAGGGTCATTCAGGCGCTCGGCGGCGGCCTCATGATGCCCGTGGGCATGGCCGTTATCACCCGGGAGTTTCCACCGGAGCAGCGGGGAATGGCTTTGGGTTTCTGGAGCATTGCCGGAGCCGCTTCGGTTTCTTTCGGGCCGCTGATTGGCGGGTACTTGATCGATCACCTCAGCTGGCAATCGATTTTCAGCGTCAACGTACCGGTCGGTTGTCTGGGAATGCTGGCAACCTTAATCATTCAGCGTGAATATAAAAGCGAGAGGGTTCACGCCTTTGATTTGGTGGGCTTCTTGTCAATGGCGGTATTCCTCAGTTTCTTACTTGTCGCTTTGGCCGACGGCAATGCCGCCTGGAATGTCGGCGGCTGGACCTCCCAGTTCATCCTCGGTTGTTTTGTGCTATCTGCAGTTGGCCTGATTGTCTTTTTGGCCACCGAGTTTTCGGTAAAAAATCCCCTAGTGGATTTGGGGTTGTTGAAAGATTTCAATTTCAGCCTGGCCAATGTTCTTTTACTGACATTCGGGTTGGGAATGTTCGGCAGCACCTTTATTCAGCCTTTATACTTGCAAAATGCGCTGGGATATACCGCCCTGCAATCGGGTGCGGTCTTCTTGCCGGTAGGTATCATTCAAGCCGTTATGTCGCCAGTTTCGGGAGTAATGGCCGATAGGTTGAACCCCAAGATTCCCATGGTTCTGGGGGTGGTCCTGATGGGGATGAGCATGTATTTGAACAGTTTTTTATCGCTTTTTTCCGAGCGGGCTCAAATCATGATGCCGTTGATACTGCGGGGAATAGGGATGGGGATGTTGCTCACTCCGTTAATGTCAGTATCCATGGTGCGGATCGCCAAGGAAAAAATGGCCCAGGCGTCGGGACTGATCTCGATTACCCGTCAAGTAGGCGGCAGTTTCGGTGTGGCGATGCTGGGAACGGTACTCATTCAGCGGCAGATTTTTCACACGGCCATGATCGGCCAGTCCGTTCAAACCTCTTCTCCTGTTTTCCAGCATGCTTTGAACGGGTATACCGCGTTTGCCAGGGCGGTGGCCGGAAGCCCGGCTTATTTTTACCAGGCCGCCCTGCAGGCCAAGTCGATGCTGGGAAGTTACATCGCCAAACAGGCCTATGTCCAAGCCATCAATGATTGCTACCGGGTCACCGCTTTTTTGATTTTGGCCGGGATTATTCCGGTACTTTTGTTCCAAATCAAAACCAAAAAAAATGTTTCCGGCCGGAACATCCATCCTAAAACGGATATCAAGGGAGAGGAATCTGTCTAATGACAAAAAAAACATGGATTGTTTTAGGGATCATTCTGGCAATGGCTTTGCCGGAAACCATATTTGCCGATCATTCCCCGGCTTCCCCGGCTGGGGCCCAACCGGAAGCATTATCCCTTTATCTATCGCTGAACCGTTGTTTGGAACTGGCCGCCGATAATAGCTCCTCGATTCAAGCGGCGAGGAAAAACGTGGAAATCGCCGGGGCGGAGGTCGCCGAAGCCGCGGGCGCTTTTTGGCCCAAACTTACGTATTCAATCTTTGCCGACAAAGCCCAGGAACCCATGTACCCTTATTCTGCGGCAATCTTTCCCGGCGCTTCTTCTGATGATTCGGGGGCGGCGATTTCCCTGACCGAGCCTCTTTATTCGGGAGGAAAGTTAAGCGGAGCCCTTGGGCTTGCGAAGACGCAATTCCGGATAGCCCTGGAAAAAGAGCGTCAAACCAAACAACAACTGTCCTTTCAGGAAAAACAGGCCTTTTACCGGGTTTGGCTGGCGGAGCGGATGGTGAAAGTAGCGGAGTCTTCTTATGACAATATGGAGCATCATGTGGCGCGAATTGAAAATTCATATAAGCTGGGAGCCGTCTCCCGCTTTGAAGTGCTCCGCGCCAAAGTGCAACGGGATTCTCTAAAACCGAAAGTGATCGCGGCCCAAAATGAACAGAGTCTCGCCAAACTCAGCCTGGCCCTGCTGATGGGATTTCCCAAAGACCGGAAGTATGAGGTGGCCTCTGATACCGGGCCCTTTCAGGCTTCGGCGGAAATCATTCCGGCGGAAAAAGTTGCGGCAGACTTTCCGGTGGAAGAAACCATCCGGACGGAGCAAATTTTGGAGTCGGCCTGCCAAAACCGGCCTGAAATGCGCCAGATGGAGCAATTGAAGGATCTGGGCCGATACCGGAAACAATTGGCGGAAGCCGGCTATAAGCCAGGCATTTTCATGGTCGGCCAATATCAGGGGGGGAGCCTGGATTATAATCCTGGTTATTGGAATGGCAATAAAATATGGACGCTGACGTTGAATATTACAGGGAACATCTTTGACGGTTTCTCCACTTCCGCCAAGGTGACCGGAGCCCAAAAAATGTGGAGCTGACTGCGATCCAGGAATCGGGACTACGGGATCAAATCAAGCTGGAGGTGGAAGAAGCGGCCCAAAATATCCGGGAGAGTCTGGAAGTTATCCGCGCCAATCAATCGAATATTCATATGGCCCGGGAATCCCTGGAAATGACGGAAGGCCGGTTCGAGCAAGGCCTATCCACCACCATGGACATTATGGATTCCCAACTGGCGCTGGATCAAGCTTTAAGCGGTTATTACCAGGGGATAGCCCTTTACTTGACGGCCCGGGCCAAGCTTGATTTGATGAGCGGACGGGATTGATAAAATCGTAAAGGAGGATGATCGATGGGAACCGTCGATTTTAGCGAAGATGTCTTTGACCATCTTCAAAAGCGGATTTTTAAAGCAACTTACTGCGGCAAGGATTGTTATGTGAAATTACTGGGCGGATCGAAACGGAACCGGTTTCACCGGTTGCAAAAAATGATATTTGGCGTGACCCGGATACCATTGCTGGCCCCAACGCTCGTTGTCAGCGAGGAAAATGGAATCGTTCATGAAGCGGAAAAGCTTGGTGAACTGAAACGGTTGGGCCTGAATGTGCCTGCGGTTTATTCCTATTCACAAAGATACCTAATCCTTGAGGATTGCGGCAGAAGTCTGCCGGAAATCATCAGGGAAAAATCCGGGCAAACCCAGGCTTATTTGGAAATGGCCATCCGTGAATTGGGGAAGCTCCATCGTAACGGCCAATGTCACGGCGGGGCTCAAATCCGTAATTTTACCCTGAAAAATGACGAAATTTATCTCATTGATTTTGAAGAGGAAATTCAGGCGGAATATTTCGAAGGGATATTTTTCCGGGATATTGTTTTGTTTTTGACATCGATTATTGGCTGTGGAATTTTTAGTTTTTCGCTTCCGGATTTGATTACCGCCTATGAGCAGTCAAGTCAAATTAAGATTTGGGAACGGCTGGTGAATTTGGCAAACCGGGGCCGCTTGCTGGAGCTGATAACCAAGAAACCGTTCGTCAAATGGTGCGGTAAAGATTTATTGGCCGTGAACCGTATTTTCGAACAAATCCGGCTTCTGGGCGGCTCCCCAAATCCTTGTCAGCATGCCAACTGAAAAGCAGCAAGCAGATTTGCATTCTAAGGCCTGGAATAGTATATTGGAATCAATATAAAACGCATGAAGGAAGGATGAACCATGGGGCTGCCCCGGGTTGTCAAAGGGCTATTCACGGGTTTTCAATGCCACCGCCATGAACAGCGCCAGAATAAACAAAGCTCTATCCGGGAGTTAATCGCAAGACACCTGGAATATCACCAACAGCAGAAGACTCTCTTTCAAACCGACTGGGGCCGGAGAGGCCAGGGTACATGGAAATTTGGCGAGTTTAATCATTATAACAGGCGTTTAAAATATTTTCGTCCGGTCGCCATCGCAATTAACCTCATCCTGTGGTATTTACTCATCCGTTACATGGGAATCGGAATTTTCGGTGTTTTCATTGCGGTGTTGATCAGCATCGTGGGAGTTTACGAGATTTTTTTTCTTTGGCGGCTTGAAAAAAGGGTTTTTGAGCCCATCGATCAGCTGAAAAAAGGGGTCGAAGAGATTGCCCGGGGAAATTACGGGGTGCGGATCGAGTGTGATGTGCTGAATGACATTACGCTTTTGGTGGCTTCCTTTAATCAAATGGCCCGCAAGCTGCAGGAGGCTGAAAAAATAAAAGCCGAATATGAAGAAAACCGTAAAGATTTGCTGGCCAACATCTCCCACGACCTAAAGACGCCGATTACTTCCATTCAGGGTTACATCGAGGCGATTCTGGAACGGACCGATTTGACAAGCGAGGATCTTCACTATTACCTGCAAATCATTTACAATAATACGGCTTATATGAACAAACTCATTGATGACTTGTTTCTTTTCTCAAAGTTGGATCTGGACAAACTGGAGTTTCAATTGGAAGAGATCCCGGTCCGGAAGTTTATGAATGATTTAATGGAGGAATTGGGATTGGAACTTGCGGAGAAGCGGGTTGAGTTTTCCTATCAGGATAGTTTGACCTCGGAATATACTGTCAATATTGATCGCAAACGGATTTACCAGGCTATCCGGAATATTATCGGCAATGCGTTGAAATATGGACCAGAAAAGGGGCTGATGATCGATACCGTTCTTTCCCGGCGGGAGGAGTGGATATTGATTGAGATCCGGGATAACGGGCCGGGGATCTCTTCGGAGAAGCTTCCTTTCATTTTTGACCGGTTTTACAGAATTGATACCGAAAGGACCAAGGATACCGGCAGTACCGGATTGGGGCTGGCCATCACCAGGGAACTGGTGGAGGCGCATCAGGGAAAGGTCACGGTTTCCAGTTGTTTACAGGAAGGCAGTTGCTTTGCCATTCAGTTGCCGGCAGCGGATGTTCAGGGGAGGGAGCGGGCATGAAACAGATTTTGATCATTGAAGACGATATCAACATTGCCGAGTTGGAGCGGGACTATCTCCAATTAAACGGTTACCGGGCCCAGATTGTGCAGGACGGGGAGAAGGGTTCGAAAATGGCGCTTACGGGCCAGTATGATGTGGTGGTGGTCGATTTAATGCTTCCCGGTAAAGATGGTTTGGCAATCATCAAAGAAGTGCGGAAAAAGTATGAAATCCCGCTGATTGTGGTCTCGGCTAAAAGCGAGGATATCGACAAGATTCGCGGTTTGGAATTCGGGGCCGACGATTATCTGACCAAGCCATTCAGCCCGGCGGAGCTGGCGGCCAGGATCAAATCCCATATCAGACGCTATGAACGGCTCAAGGGGAATGAGCCGGCCAGTGAAGTTATCAACCACAAGGGGCTGGAGATCAATACGGCATCCCATAAGGTTTGGGTTAACGGCAGAGAAGTGCAGCTCACCACCAAAGAGTACGAACTGTTGGTTTTTTTAGCCTCCAATCCGAATATCGTTTTTACGAAGGAACATTTATTTGACGCTGTTTGGGGCGACGATTATTATGGCGATTCCGCCACGGTGCCGGTCCATATTCAGAAAATCCGCAAAAAGATTGAGAAAGACCCTGCCAATCCAGAATTTATCGAAACCTTGTGGGGAACGGGATACCGGTTTGATTCTTAAAAGCAGGATGCCCACTGGGTTTATTGATGAGAAAAAAGGTTGGCCTAAGTAAAGAATAACGAAGACGGGATAGGATTTACAGGATTTAACCGGGGAATCTTGGCCCATTCTCCGCTCCGCTTTTCCTTCTATGCATGTTTTGAAAACCCACTGGATGGTCTACGCGACGGTTCAGTATGCATAGGCTCTTTAGTGGGAATCCGTGAAATCCTGGTCCGAATTTGCCCCAGAGACACGGAGACACAGAGAAAAAACTTATTGTGAAAACTTAAACAACGGGTGAATAACTAAACGAATGGTCCGTATATATACCGAACCGTTGCGTATATATACCCGAGGGTCGCGCATATATACCGAACTTTTTTTTGAGGTTTGGGGGGACTTAGTACCAATTGGCTCCGGGAAACCTTCTGCATCAGATCGAATCAGTTTAGGACCCGATCTTTTCGCAAGTGCAGCATGCATCGCGTCACTTGTGATGCGATGCTGCCGGGGTGGAGGGCTAAAGGAAAAGTAGGTTATGCCTTTTTGGGTGAGGATATTGCTTAATAAAGAATAGATGAATGTCGATTATGATTGCCCACGGATTTCACCGGCTGAGTTTCTGAGCGGCCAGGAACCCATGAGTTCCGTCTCTCCTTTAACCCCAGCCATCCGTAGCCGGGGTTGTGAAAAGCGTTTTTAGGAAAGTCTTCGTCCTCTATGCAGGGACTCGAACATCGTGTTCGCGCCCTACCAGTTTTTTGCTTTCGGGTCGACCGCCGTTATTCTTTATTCTTCCATGAATAGAGGCGGCGCTTTTTCGGCGTCCGTGCCTCAAATGGCGGGGAGGGTTTATAGGGCCAAAAAGCTTAAACATGTTTGTGATTAGTGAAAGTAAATACTTATACATCAACCGCCATCCCTGGGCGGTTGCTTGGGGAATTATTTATTGTCAACATTTTTTAGGCAGACTATAGGTCTATACCTCTCTTGCGTCTTCATGAAACGAAGGCGAACTCTCCCCCAATGGAGTTTTTAATGAAGCGAATTCAGTGGGAGAGTGCTGCCTTCGAAGCCAAAAATCTTTTAGAGGTCAGCGGCTTCGAACTTAAAGTTCGCGGTTACGTTCCACTGAAACAACCACTTTGAACAACATCATTGGGGAAGAGCCCGCCTTTGGAGAAAGGCACGAGTTAGGTCAAAAAGGCGTTCATTTTCTAACAGGGATTTTTGATAACAACAAAATTTAACTCAACCTATATAGATAAAGGGAAAAAATGGGGTTGGAATTTTTCACGGATTGCGGTTTTTATTTGTTAATTTTACCCTTTTCATGTACACTTTAAAGTTTGGCGCCTTGAAAATTCAAACTTGCTTTAAAAGCACTGAAAGCTCCTAATCTCTCTTAAATCCATTCCGAAATAGCTCCAACGCCTTCTTCGGCTATGGTAACGCCACCCCGCAACCGAATTTCTCCCGACAAAGACGAGATATGCCCAGAACTGTTGACCATTTATTAGCCAGAGATAGGTAAAATTAAAAACGCAAAAGGAAATCGCACCCGGATCAACCGCAAATGGAGTTGGTTGCTCTGTGGGGATAAAATCAGGCGGTGGACCGGTGGGCGGACCTTCTTGCTGGAGTGAGTCGACCGGGTTAACCGGATTAGCCATCGTATTAAAACCTTGAGCCCAAGGGCAAAACGAACATCCGGCTCTTTCCGGAAGTGCAGATGTTCCCGTAAAGTATTGAGAATACATTAGTTCCACCTCACAAGTTTAAATTGTATTTTTTCGTTTAAGAAGGTGATTTTAGAATAGAGTATGATCGATGTTGGAAATTGGCCTACAAGCCATAATCAATATGCTAAAGGCATTTAATTACGATAGGTTTTAGCCCATCTAAACTTGGAAAAATAGTTAAACGACCAGCGAGTGGCCGTTTGTTTTTTTTACCAGCTTATTTTGTATGCCTTTGTAAATGCATGGAATATGCTTTCAGTGATGTTTACAGGTGTGGTCATGCTCCCCGCAAGTATGCCCCTGGTCATGGGGATGATCGCACTTAACATCGGGATTGTATTTCAGCTGTTTGCGAAGATAATCCTCCACAGCCTTGTCGGCATCGCCACTGACCCCGCCGAAAATTTGAATACCATTTTCAGTCAGCCCATTTTGGGCGCCGCTGCCAATCCCTCCGCAGATCAACACCGTAGCCTGCAGATTTTTAAGAATATCGATTAAAGCTCCGTGTCCGTTGCCTTCGGTGGAACGAATAGTGGCAGTGGTAATTGTACCGTCGGTTACTTCGTAAATTTTGAAGTTTTCAGTGCGTCCGAAATGTTGAAACACCTGCTTGTCTTCATAAGGTACGGCAATAATCATAATGATATCTCCTTTTTTTATGAGTCTTTCGCTATAAACGACTTGGGTCCGGCAGTTTCATTTTTGCTGCTCGCCACAGCAGTTGACGTTAAATTTATTGTTCTTCATCTCTTTGAGCCGATTTTTCTCTGCGGTGGCAATGGCTACAGCCGCAGTTCGACGGCCGGTCGTTGCAAAGAACATAATCACCGCCGTCAATGTGTAGCTCCATCCCGGTCACCAGGCATTTCGCTAACTTAACCCGAGCGCTGTTATAGATTGCTTGCGCCGTGGTGCGGGCGACCTCCATTCGCTCGGCGCATTCCTCCTGGGTCAGCCCTTCAAGGTCAATCAGCCTGACAGCCTCAAATTCGTCGATGGTCATCCCGATCACTTGGACACTGGTTTTAGGCGCATCCAGCGGGCCAAAGATTTGTCGCTGGGGCATACAACATACCCGCCGGCATTTGTGGGGCCTTGGCATAGAGTCATCCTTTCAGGCAATCAATAATTGGCATATGCCATTTACAAATTCATTATATAATATTTTTGGCATATGTCAATAACCTTTTCATTTGTGGACTGGGCCGTGGTTGCCAACAATTTCCCTGGATTGGAGTGTTATTGGCGGTTATTCTATGATTCTAAGGAAAAAAATCAAAAGGATGGACAGAGTTGAAGAATCATAAGATTTTAGGAATTACTTTGATGCTGGTATTTGCGGTCGCGCTGAATGGTTGTAATGGAAGCGGGGGAAATAAAACCCGTCCGGCGCCAACCCGTCCCAAAGCGCCGGAGAACCGGGTGGTGAAAAAATCCGGACCATGGTCGCAGCCGCAATTTCCAGGGATTCATGAGGGAAGAAGATAATTTAAGTTCCCCGGCCGCTTCCGCCAATCTGCGCTTTCTGATATACTCTATGACCGTTTCCCCGACCATCTGCCGGAAGATCCGGTGAATATGAAATTTGGAAAAATAAGCCCGGCGGGTCCGATGCGCCAGGCTTATTTTTTTCGGCTGATTCCGCTTTCAATAAAATCAAGGGATTATCGGTCTTTCTGCTTCTCCTCTGGGAATACTCCCGTTGATTATTAGAGGTATCATTTCAAATGAATTTTAAAACAAATTCCTGACACTCTTTGCTAATTTTTAAAGTAGCTTTATTCAAGATGCTAAATTACACCGGAAGATAAGGAACGACTGATGAAAGAATACGATAATACATACTATGGCCCGATTTGCCGCAGGGAAGAGATAATCTACAGCGAGGCGTTGATGGACGGGATGATGTTTGGGTATTGGGTGGCGCTGGTTGGGCAAGGAATAGAAAAAATAAAAGTATGAAGAAAGAAGTTTGAAAATCAAACCTGGGAAAATCATTTTTTTATTGCATCCCCAGAAGTTGTCAAAAAGAAAATCAATCGAAATCGATTCCATATTTAAATTGAAAGTATCTACCGGCACTGATTTTAAAATCCGTTTCATCCGTTAAATCCTGGTTCAGACAATGTTTTAGGCAATAATAAAAAGCCCCTGAAATAGACAAATATCCGGCCTCAAGCAAGCGTTGCAAGAGAGGCTCCCGGCGGAATATTATCAAAAGCTGGAAGAGCTTTTGGATTTGGGTTGCGACTCAGGGGTGATGGAAACTTACACTTCCTTTGAATATGGTTTTAAGCTCGGCGCTCTGCTGATGCTGGAAGTGCTCGGCAATAAGGGAGAGCTGGCTGAATAAAAAGTTTGACTTAGAAATTTCGGACTTCATCAATGGTCCGCTTCTTATGGGTATGCTATAATAAAGACAAAGAAAGGAAAAATTTTGAATCCTGTTTTTGCATTATTGAGTTCAATGGGGGTAAATATGAGAAAGAATATCAATGATATCCGTATGGAAGCTCTGGCACTATCAGCCAGTGAACGTGCCAGTCTGGCCCATGATCTGATTCTAAGCCTAGATAACCCTGACGATTTGGAACTTGAGCCAGAGCGGGAAACAGAAATTAAACGTAGAGTTCAAGTCATACAAGAAGGCAAAGCAACCGGACGTTCCATGGAATCGGTGGTTTCAGACATTCAAGCGGAGTATGATAAATGATTCAAGTTTTAATTCTTCCCGAAGCGGAGCTGGAATTAAGAGAAATTGTTAAATTTTATGAAGCGAAATACTCTGTTTTAGGGCTCAATTCTTTACGGGAAATTGAATCCGGGCTAAAAGCGGTCAGGAATCTACCGAATTTATGGCAGCTTCGTAAGGATGGCACCCGGAGGTATTTGGTGCATCGTTTTCCTTATCTTGTCGTTTATATCCATCATAATGATTGCATTTGGATAATAGCTTTCGCCCACTGTAAACGAAAACCGGAACATTGGCGGGATAGAATTCGGAGCGTAAATACGGAACAGAAGGGTTGACTTTGAAGGGCAGCAAAATATTGGACCGCAACTGCGCCCAGACGTGACAGAGAAAGCGGCAGAAATCACCGACAAGGATCTTGGTACGTCAGCGAACTGTCCACTGTCTGGGTGTTTGCTTTGCCCTTTCCTTCCGCAGAGGCTAAAGTCCTGGGCTAACTTTTAAAGACATTATCTCAAACTTCGAACGTAGACCTTCACTTTTTAAACTTACTATAAGGGAGGTATTACCTCATGCTCACCGACAAAGACCTTGGCATCCCCAAATTCATTCCCGATCGGATCACGCAGATCGATAACGAGATTGTCCAAAACGACCCCGAATATAAGGTGGCCGGGCCTATCCATCCTTTTCTTCTCATTATAGGAGTTTTCCCGGTTGTCAAACCCTGTAATTGATAGGATACTTTTAGATTCCGTTTTTTGTCCCATGACCACTTTGAATTATTCGTTTTGAACAAAATTGAATGCACGACTTTTTGTTTCCTGCTTGTGATGAATTCTCAAAAGAACAAGTGCTAGGGAACCACTGATTAATTAACCTTCCAGCATTTTTCTTGATTAAATTTTTTGATTTTGAAGCATTTAAAGGCTAATATTCACCATACTTTACTGTTTCTAGGGGTATTCACCCGAAAAAGGGC
>JAEVYU010000056.1 GCA_023392595.1 Bacillota bacterium
GTAACCAACCCACGTATATCAGGTTGACATACCGTCGAGTACCGATTCTAACTGCTGAATAATTTTATAAATCAATTTTTTAAATCTAACCTTGAATGGGGCTTGACAGACACTTCCATATCAGAGCGAGAGAGAGGTATAAACCAACAGTCAGCCCAGATAGATCTGATTTCTTTATGGATTTACGGGATTTTTTAAAACCCCCTAAGGAACATCTATTTTCTAACAACACCATTTTACCAGGTTCTAATCCTGTTAATTCTCCTCGATTACCCTCTTTGCAACAACACCGCGCTGATGATAATCAAACCCTTGACAGCGCCCACCAAAAATGGAGGAACACCCAAAAGCGTCATCATGTTGTTAATAATCCCCAACGTTAAAGTACCGCAGAACGTGCCGATGATCTTGCCCTTACCCCCGGACATGCTGGTTCCGCCGACAACCGCAGCGGCTATGGCATCCATTTCATAAGAAGATCCCGATGAAGCGGAATTGATGCTTCCAAGCCTTGATGATTCCACAATGGCAGCCAGAGCTACCAAAAAACCACCCAATCCGTAAATCATGATCTTAACCCGGTCTACATTGATACCCGAAAGCATCGTGGCCTTTTCATTGCTGCCCACCGCATAAACGTGCCGTCCGGTAGTAGTTTTGGTGGCAAAAAGATAGATACCGACGCTAATCAAAATCCAGTATAGGATGGGCATCGGCAAGATCCCGAATAAATATGAATTGGATATGGCCACAAACGGTTCCTGAATCTTGAAATCAATCATAATACCGCCGCCGTTTAAAAAATATTGCGAGACCGAGCGGTATATGCTCATCATACCCAAAGTCACGATAAAAGCCGGCAGTCTGAATTTGGCTACCATCGAGCCGGTTAGGGCGCCCAGTGCGATACCTGCCAAAAGCCCTACCAATAATCCCAATAAAATATTACCGGTTGCATTGGTAACCGCCAAAATGGCCACACCCACAATCACCATCAATGAACCAACCGACAAATCGATTCCTCCGGTGATAATAATCAATGTCATACCTAGCGCAATAATACCGATAATCGAATTGTTGCGCAAAATGTTGATGATGTTGTTATAGGAGAGAAAAACATGACCCTTTAAAATCACTGATACGATAAATATCAGAAAAAAGGTTACAATTGCGCTGTTATTTCCGGCAAATCTTTTAAGATCAAACCTTTTGGCGGCTGCCATCTGCGTCAACTCCTCATCAATATTTAACCAATTTCAAACGCTTTCGCTATCGCGATCTAAGCTACATTGCCGCCTGTGGCGACAATCATGATTTTTTCCGCATCCGCTTCGGCCCGTTGAAACTCCTTCCGGATTTCCCCGTGATACATCACATAAATTCGATCACAAAGTTTCAAAACTTCCTGAGCCTCGCTGGAGAGAACGATTACACTCATACCCTGCTGGGCCAGTTTCATGATAATATGATAAATCTCCAGTTTAGCGCCGATATCCACGCCCTGGGTCGGATTATCCAATACAATGACCTCCGGGTTGGCCGCCAGCCAGCGCGACAGGATCACTTTTTGTTGGTTACCTCCGGACAAACTGGTAATCAAATCATCCACACAACCGACCTTTATATTTAAGTCGCTGACAAAGCGATTGGTTAATTCCTGTTCCTTCTTTGGATCAATAAACAAAAGCCGCTTTAATTTATTAATTATCGATATCGACGTATTTTGCTGCACCGACATATCCCGGATAATGCCATTTTCCTTCCGGTTACGCGGAACATAACCGATACCGCAGTTACACGCTTTGGTTGTAGTATGCAAAATGGTGTGCACACCATTGATATAAATTTCTCCGCTATAGCCTTTATTGCATCCAAATATCGTTTGAAACAACTCGCTGCGTCCATCACCGAGCAAACCCGTAAAACCTACAATTTCACCCTTGCCCACTTTAAAATTGATGTCATGAAATTCTTTTTCAAAGGATAAATTCTTCACTTCCAGTACGGTCTGACCCGCTTTTCGCGGATGATATAATTCGTCATCCGATAAATCCTTACCCACCATATGCTTGGCCAGTAAATTCTCATTGATTTGCTGGTCAACTTTGCCGGAGATGACATTATTTCCGTCACGCATCACGGTGAAGCTATCACAGATGGTTACAACTTCTTTCAATTTATGGGAAATAAATACGATACTGACCCCGTGTTCCCTTAAGGAGGTCATAATGGCAAAAACGCTCTGGATCTCCACCTCCGTCAGGGCGGTGGTCGGTTCATCCATAATTAAAATTCTGGCATTGCGTAAAAGCGCCCGGGCGATTTCCACAATCTGCTTATAGGAGGCGTCGAGTTCACTGACCAAAGTTTTCGGGTCCAGCTCCACTCCCATTTTCTCCAAGACTTCCCGGGATTTTTGGCACATTTGGGGAATGTCAAGAAAAACGCCTTTTTTGAGTTCATTACCGAGAAACAAATTCTCATAAACCGCTAAATCATTAACCAGGGTCAACTCTTGATGGATAAAGGCGATTCCTTTTTCCTGAGCGTCGGCGGGAGAGCAAACCGTTATCGGAACTCCGTTTAAATTGATCTCGCCTGACTCTGCCGGGAATACTCCACCGAGAATATTCATCAAGGTACTTTTGCCGGTCCCGTTCTCCCCGAGCAGGGCGTGAATTTCCGAGTGCTTCAGTTGAAAATTGACGCCATGGAGAACTTCGTTGGAGCCGAAGGATTTATAGATTGATTTCATTTCTAAAATATACTCTGACATATCAGCACCCCGTTCTTAAAAGGGGCTGTCCCCAAAGAATTGAAATGCAAGATATACAATAGATAACCCTTTCAAAAAGGAACTATATATTGTATATCTTTTTGTTTACCGTTACTTTAAGAACAGCCTCATACCATCAATCCTAAAGATTTTAAACTTTCAGTTGGAGCAGAGACTCAGTATGGCGAACCCTTGTCCAAAAATTTGGTGTAATTGTCTTTGTTGACAATGCTCGGCTCGATAATGGTATTCTTTTTAACCGATTTGCCTCTGTTAAGGTCATAAGCAGCCTGGATAGCATCTTTAATCATGGCAGGGCTATAGGTAGCGGTGAATAAGTCAATACCCGTGTTGCCGCCCATGGTTTTAAAATAGGTTTGGGTTCCGCCGCCGCCGGAGATAACTTTGATATCTTTGCGGTTTGCATCTTTAATGGCTTGTAAAATACCGACCGAAGGCTCGTCATCGATGGAGAATACGGCGTCGAGTTTCGGATATGCAACCAACATATCGGTTGCCATTTTCAAACCATCTTCCATGGAAAAACCACTGGATGTGACATCCACTAATTTTAAGCCGGGGAATTTTTTGGCAACAGTCTGTTTAAATCCTTGAACACGTTCGGTGCTCACGGAACCAACGCTCGGGCAGTTCATAACGGCAACAGTTCCTTTACCGCCTAACTTTTTACCGATATATTCAGCAGAGGCGACTCCAAGACCGGCGTTGTCACCTGCAATGTATGCGGTATAGTCTCCGGAAACTTTACGGTCAAAAAGTACTAGTTTGATATTATTTTTAAGAATCTTATCCGCAGCAACCGACACTTCGTTGTTATGCGGCAGAAGCACGATGGCCGAACATTTTAAAGCGATCATTTCTTCGATTTGGTTGGCTTGTTCATTGACATTGGCCGAAGTAACCAGTTTGTAACCGCCACCTTCTTTCAATTTCAATTGATCCGCCTTTTGTTTTGAAAAATAGGATACCGCAGCTAACCAGCCATGGTCAGCCGAGGGAATGACGATTCCGATCGGTCCCGGAGTAGTTGCGGCAAAACTGGTGAAAGTCAGAGCAAACAACAATGCTGCAATGAACAGAAATGCTACTTTTTTCATTCAAAAAGCCCCCCATTTATTTTATTTTGGATTCCTGCTTGACTCATTTCCAATCGGTAAAGGTTATTGAAACTCCCATCACCCCTTTCAATGGTCAGCACCGATTCTCAGGTATGAGCAATTGTCAGTCTGCCCTTTTCTTTTCGGGTTTGTACCAAAATATCGGTATAGTACTTATTATATGTGCAACAGCCGACCTTACTTTGTTGAATGAGAAGCTCCAAGCAATTATCACAAACCGTGCAATATTTAATGTCCTTTTCGTTGCCTTCCTTTAATTTCTTGGGGAGGAACGGGTCGGCAAAGGATTGCCTGCCGAGGGCGATCATGTCGGTCACGCTATCCTCAATACATTTTGCGCCGAAGTGTAGCAAAGAACTATCTTCTTCACTGACTGCGCAAAGGCCGTTCTTGCCATTGCGGAACAGGGAAAAGTTAGAGCCGATGATAACCGTTTCCGGCTTGACATTGTCTTTGAAAATCTTTGAAAAGGTTTGATGCAAATAGGCAAAATAAGGGACATGCTTGTCAACCTGGGTCAAGCTAATCGTGATGGAAGGGCTTCCGGCAGATTGAATGAAATATTGTGCGCCGCGCTCTTCGAGCCCTTTTAAAAGAGCAATCGGTTCGGTGAGATCGATAACCGGTGAATTCGGTCCGGCAGTTCCAAATCCTCCAGGGAAGCCTTCCCATGCGGATATCTTTGAACCAATCAGAAAATTCTTATCATTGACTGCGCGGGAAATTCTTTCATACAAATCGAATGCAAACCGGCTGCGATTTTCCCAGGAGCCGCCGTATTTCCATTTCCGGTCATTGTAGGGTCTGAGAACCTGGGAACCGAAATAACCGTGGCAAAGCTTCATATCAATACCATCTGCGCCGGCATCATGCGCGATTTGCGCAGCCAGCACAAAACCATCGATAATCTTATCGACTTCTTCCTCGGTTAATAAATCTCCGCCATAACCATGAAGCGGTTTTACCGTAACCCTTCTTGAGAAAGAAGGATTACTTAATTCTCCGGAGTGAGTTAATTGAAAAATGAATAAAGATTTAGGATTGGCAGCTTTGACCCGTTTGACAAACTGGGTGAGCGGTTCCTTGTTAGGCGCCATAATCGTTAACTGATTGTCCCGGGAACGGCTCTCGCGGGTGATCGAAATCGCTTCCAGACTGACCAGTCCGGCTTCACCACGGAATAATTCCTCATATCTCTGGGTGGTTGATTCTGAAGGGTTACCGGTCTCATCTTCATCGTTACATTCCATCGCCTGGATGAAGAAACGGTTGGGGGACACGCGCTGGCCGATTTTAATCGGGCTTAACAAAGTATCTTTGTAGCTCATTTCCACACTCTCCTATTTCCAAGATTATTATTGGTTGATTTTGACTCTGTTCTGAATTTCCGGGGAAACAAAAATCTTAATGATTTCTTTATTGGTTTTCAGCTCATGCAAAGCGTTCTCAAGTTCTTCCAGCGGAATAACTTCAGAGAACAAAGGGGTTGGATCAATCCGTTTATACGATAGAAGATTGATGACCTCGGCCCAGTTATTCCCAATACCGGCGCAGCTGCCGCGAAGTTTTTTCTCACCCAACACAAATTCATACGGTTCAAATTGAGCCATTCTCCCTTGGGGCACCACTCCAAAAGCTTCTACAACCCCGCCCCGTCGGACCATTTTGAAGGCCTGCTCATAGGTAGCCGGTGTACCGACAGCTTCCAATACAAAGTCCGCACCCACACCACCGGTTAACTTTTTGACTTCCGCAACAACATCTTCAACTTCATTAATATTGATAAAATAGTCGGCGACTCCCATCCTTTTTGCCAATTCTAACCGGGAATTGCTGTCACCGGTGATAATAATCGGAGCGGCCCCGCGCAACTTGGCCATTGCCGCATGTAATATGCCGAGCCCGCATCCAATTACCACCACACTGGATGATATCGTGCAGTTCATACTTTTGGCGCCTTGCAAAACCGCGGTCATCGGCTCAATAAAAGCCGCGGAATAATCATCAACCCCTGCCGGGATAACATAGCAGTTCTTCCAAGGAGCCTTGACATATTCCGCAAAGGCCCCGTTGGTATGAATACCAAGCTGGGTAAAGTTTTCACAAAGCAGAAAGTCTCCTCTGCGGCAAAAATAACAAGTCCCACAGGTAAGGCAAATATCGGCCGAAACCCGATCGCCCACTTTTATTCCTTTGGCATTCTTACCCATTTGTTCCACTACGCCCCAAAATTCATGCCCGGAAATGAGCGGGAGATGTTCCGCAGCATACAAACCGGCATAAATCTTCAAATCCGTACCGCAAATACCGCACATCTTAACCTTGATCAGCACTTCATCATCATTGATTTCCGGAACCGGCACTTGTTGAAGGGCCATTTTACCGGGTGCTTCCACTACTTGAGCACGCATCATTTTTCCCATTTTTCACAACTCCTTACTGTAGAATGATATCGTCGGAATTTACCGAGCGTTTTTGGGTTTTCCGGATTGGAATTCGTTAAACAACTTATCGGTTCTCCCCTCATACGGGGCTTTAATCAACAACGGTTTTAAAAATTCAGCCGTTTTTTCAATACCATCCATACGGCTCATGGTAACATCTTCATGTTCATAGCTAAGGACTCCGTGATAACCGACCATCGATAATTCGGTAATTACTTTTTTCCAGGCAACACTGCCCCAGCCGGGAATTCTAAACCGGAAAGTACGGTCAAGCCTTTGCCAGTCGCCATGCATCAAAATGCCGCCCATTGCGATATTGTGTTCTACAATCTCTCCGTCTTTGGCATGAACGTGGAAAATCCGATCGCCCAACCGGTCAATGAAATTTTCTACCTTTAATCCGAGATAAATGATATTAGCGGGATCCAAATTAAAACCGAGGCACGGATGGTTATTCACCAGTTCCAACGCTTTTTCGGCTGAATAAATATCGTAAACAAAACTGTTGGGGTGAGGTTCAATAGCAAATTTAACTCCATATTCTTTGAACTTGTCTAAAATCGGGATGAATCTTTCGGCAAAATCAGTTTCATACTCCGACCAACCTTGTCCATAGGGAAATGGGAAAAAGCGGCCCCAGTTTTCAACTCCAGGAAAACCAACCACCACAGGTACTTCTAATGCATTGGCTGCTTGGGCGGTTTTGAGTAGTCCCTTCGTCCCGAAAGCGATCTTTTCTTCCTTAGTCCCTTTAAAGATAAAATCAGTCTCCACCCCGCTGGGCCCCATAATCAGAAAAGATTCGGGATGATTACTTAAAGCTGCGATTTGTAAGCCATATCCTTCTACCATCTTTTTAAGTGCTGCCCCATTGTTGCCTTTGATAACCTCATCAGGCTCAAGTTGTCCATTTCCGGCATAGGCTGGAATTTCCAGCATTTCATAGCCGTACTTTGCGACAAGTTCAGCAACCTCATTTAGCGGCTTTTCAGTAAAATTCGCAGTAAAAAAACCTAACTTCATTACTAGACACCTCCTCAAAAGATAAGACACCGCAAAAACAAAAAAATCAAATCCCTAAATGTGAGTTTCATAAAACCATCCGCAAGAAACGGGCATAAACAAAAATCAAAAACTCACATTTTTATTCACAGCGTCATTGTATCACCGTTTTTGTGAGTTTGCAATAGAAAAATGAGGATTTTCTACAAAAATATAATTTACAACACATTCGGTAAAAAATTATGATATTCAACAATTCAGTTGCTACCAAATAATTATTCCGCTTTCATTCAAAATATTACAGATTGACTTTGTGCCCGTTTAATGTTAATATACGGGCATAAACACAGAAGCAGGTAAAAATACGGTAACCCTTCCCCACCACATTGAAAAAGGAGTTTGCTTGGAATGATTAATACCTTAACTTTGAATCCGGCTATTGATAGAGTCCTGTATCTCGACAAATTGGAGAAAAACGTAACCAACCGGATCAATCTTGCTACAAATGTTATCGGCGGAAAAGGCACCCATGTGTCTATTAATCTGAAGCTTTTGGGTCTTAACAGCCGGGCGTTTGGGATTGGATATGGTAAAACCGGAAGTTGGATTATTCAGACTTTGGAAGAATACGGACTCGATGTCGAGTTTATCTACCGTGAGCAGGACAATAGCCGAACAAATTATCTGTTTGTAGAACAAAACAATGATTGTACGATCGTCGCCGAAAAGGGGGCCCCTCTTTCCGAAAATGATTTGGCGGAAATCGTTGCCTTATTGGAAGCCAAAATCACTCCCCAAGATTACCTCGTGCTCTCCGGCGATGCCTCCAATTACAGTGACCCTTATGTCTATAACGATATTATTGCCAAATTAAAAGATAAGCATTTGAAAATTTTCCTCGACACCAGTGGAAAAACATTGTTGAAATGCATCGAAACCGCCCCTTTTCTCATCAAACCCAACTTGGATGAATTATCTTTACTCTGCGGAAAAAGCATCGAATCAGATGATAATACTGTTATTTCCGCCCTCCACTCTTTGGATCACTATGGAGTGGAAATTATAGCGGTTTCACTTGGAAAAGACGGTTCGATCGTCAAATCGCCTCAGGGAATCTTTAAAGCAACCCCACCCAAGGTCAATGTCCGCAACACCATTGGTTGTGGCGACAGTTACCTTGCCGGGATGATTTTCGCTCTTCATGCCGGGCAGCCCATGGAGGAAGTTATTCGCCTGGCCACTGCAATTTCTGCTGCCACAGCGGAATCAACGCTATCCGTGGGATTTGATGAGGTCCGCGCCAATCAATTAATGAATCAATGCGAAGTCAAAAAAATCGCCTGATAAGATTCTTAAATATCGCTTTTAACGATGAAATTCGCCGTATTGGACGGTAATTTAAAAAAAGGAGCAATTCAAATGAGTGAGTTATCTTTCATGGAAATGCGTCAAGAAATGGTCAAAGTAGCTAAAATGATGTGGGATCGCCGGCTAACCAACGCTGCCGGAGGGAACTTCGCCGTTAAGGTAGCTCCCGACCGAATGCTGATTACTCCCTCCTTGATGTCTGATCGCCGGCATTGTGACCTGAATGTGGATGACATGTTGCTGGTCGATTTTGATCTTAATATCTTAGAAGGAATCGGAAAACTCTCTCGGGAAAGTTTGATGCACAAACTGATTCTCAAAAATTTCGACAATATTGGATGCACCATTCACGCTCACCCCATGTACTGCATGGTATATGTCGTTCAAAGCAAACCGATTCCAAATATTTCCGAAGCCACCATGGGCCGCGGCGAAGTGGGTTGCATCCCCTATACCAAGGCTTATACTCCCGAGTTATCTGAAAATGTTTACAAATACTTCGAAGAGCACCGGCCGATCGCTGCGAAGAAACCCATTGGATGCATTCTCCCCCTGCACGGAGTGGTTGTATCGGGAAATGATATTTTTGCCGCTTACAGTATGTTAGAACGCATCGAATGCGACGCCATGTGCGGCATCTTTAAAAATAACATTGAATAATACTATCTTAATTAAAGGACTGATGGTATGTTTGGGTTGGAAAGAAAAGCAGAAATCGTTTCGCTGCTTGAGCGGACGGGAAAAATCGAAGTCGATACTCTTTCAAAGAGATTTGGCGCCTGTAAAGAAACGATTCGCCGTGATTTACGCGAATTGGAAAAAGAGGGCTTTTTAAAACGCACCCACGGCGGTGCTATGCTTAATGTTACCACTCCCAAACCCCAATTGGAACTACCGGTGTCCGTACGAGAAATTCAACACTACGAAGAAAAAATGATCATCTGCAAAATGGCGGCAACAATGATAGCCGATGGGGATGCTATTTTCGTGGATAATAGCTCTACGACCATTTATCTGGTCCGCTATATTCCGAAAAACATCCATGTATGTATCATCACCAACTCTTTAAAAGTTCTCTTGGAGGCCGTTCAAGTCCAAAATCCCAATTTAGAATTTATTTGTTTGGGGGGGATTTTTAAAATGAACAATATGTCTTTTTCCGGGACCATTCCGCAAAAGATCGCCCAGGAATATTATCCCAGCAAAGCTTTTTTATCCTGCGCCAGCATCAATGAACAACACATGCTCACCGATTCCAGCGCAGCCGAAGTGGATACCAAACGTTTAATGATCGAACGGTCGCAAAGCGTGATAATTCTTGCCGACTATACCAAGTTTACCAATATGGGACAAATTTTCTTAGCGGATTTTTCAGCGGTCGATTATATTATCACGGACAAGAAGACCAATGTATTCTCTCTCGACTATCTGAAAAAATATCAAGTAGAATTGTTAGTCAGCCAATAAAAGGAGAAATTCTATGAATTATATCGCGTTTGATCTAGGCGGCAGCGGCGGTAAACTCTTTTTAGGCCGTTACGACGGAGAACGTCTTGCTCTTCTTGATGTACATCGCTTTGAGAACAATCCCATCTCAATCCATAACGGCTTGTATTGGGATATCTTCAATATTTACAAGCAATTAAACACCGGAGTCAAAAAAGCCGCGGAACTCGCTGAAGGACCCATTATTTCGATGGGCCTGGATACCTTCTCCAATGATTTTGCCTTTATTGATAAAAACGGCGAGGTCCTTACACCACTGCGCTGTTATCGGGATATCCGGACCGAAAAATATAAAAATGCGGTTTACGCCAAAATGTCCCCTGACATGTTGTATGCTCAGTCCGGCAATCAAATCGCTCCCTTTAATACATTGATGCAACTGGCTGCAATGCAGGAATCCGGACAGGGTTATATCCTGGAAAAAGCTTACAAGATGCTTTTTACACCGGATTTGCTGATTCATTTTTTGACAGGCGTTGCGGCTAGTGAGTATACCATTGCATCCGTCAGCCAGATGTTTGATTATAACCAAAATACCTGGAACGAGGAGATAATCAAAACATTCAATATTCCCCGGCAAATCCTTGGTGATATCGTAAAACCGGGAACCATTCTCGGAGAAACCCAAAGCACCTACAATAAGGAACTCAACATATCCGGTTTTAAGCTGGTTTCTGTCTGTGAGCATGATACGGCATCCGCATTTCTTGCTTCGATCTCCAATGGAGATAAAGCCATTATCAGTAGCGGGACCTGGTCGCTGGTGGGCACGGAGGTTAAACAACCCATCATCAACGCAATGGGATATAAATACAATATCGCCAATGAAGGCGGTGTCAAGGGCAGGCATCGTCTGATACGCAATGTTATGGGACTTTGGATTATTCAAGAATTGCGAAATTATTATAATAACCATGGAGCGCAGTACAGCTTTGAGGATATGGAAATGACGGCCTCTCAGGCAAAGCCCTTTGCCTACCGTATCGACCCGGATGATTTGATTTTCTTTTCTCCCGAGGACATGCCCCTTAAAATCAGCCAAAAATGTTTGGAGATTGACGGCAAAGCGCCGCAAACCATGGGTGAAACAGTTCGTTGCGCCGCCGAAAGTCTGGCCTTTAAATACCGCTGGGCGATAGAAAAAATCGAACAGTTGGTTGGAAAGCAGCTGCCAATTATCAATCTTATCGGCGGCGGCTCCAAAGACAAGTTAATCTGCCAATTTACGGCCAATGCTTGTAATAAACCGGTTTTAGCGGGATTATCCAATGCTACTGCCCTTGGAAATATAGTAGTACAGCTAATGGCCGATAGGCAAATCGCATCCATTGAGCAAGGCCAAGAGCTTATTCAGCGTTCTTTTCCCTTTTCCCAATATCATCCTTGCGACGCAGAGCTTTGGAATGAGAAATATGGCGAATTTAAAGCTATATTTCATCTTGATTAGCGTTTTCTGAAAAAAGGAGCAATTTATGAATAAAATCTCCCCTTCGGTCATGTGTATCAACCCGCTGGATTTGAAAAACCAGTTAGAGGCTCTTAGCTTGGCGGGAGTTGATCAATATCACATCGATGTGATGGATGGCCACTTTGTACCGAACTTCAGTTTGAACCGGACTATCATCGAAGCTATCAACAGGAATTTCAATCCTTTGATTGATATCCACTTAATGATTGATAACCCGGATCTTTATATAGAGGAGTTTGCAGAGGCAGGGGGAGATATCATCATTCCCCATATTGAAACATTGGCCCATCCGATCCGTACGTTGAAAACCATCAAAAAATACGGCAAATGCGCCGGGATCGCCATAAACCCGGCAACCGACATTAACAATATCCCTTATTTGCTTGATTATTTAGACATTGTATGCATTATGACTGTAGAACCGGGATTTGCGGGTCAGCAAATGATTCCCAGTGTTATACCCAAAGTGGCACGGCTGAGGAAAATGCTCCAACAGTATGACAAACAGATTGAGATTATGGTCGACGGACAAATCAACTTAACGAACGCTTCCATTCTGGTCGAAGCCGGAGCCAATGTACTGGTGCTCGGATCTTCCGGGCTTTTCAATCATCCGATTACCGATTTTCCGGAAGTTGTCTCGTTATTCCGCCACCTTGGAGAGGATTTCGATGGCCATGGAAAGAATGTGATCAACCAATGAAAAGCGATTTGCACTGTCACAGTGAATGTTCCGATGGAAGTTTAAGTGTTGGGGATATTTTATATTATGCCAAAAAAATCGGATTGGATTATATTGCCCTTACCGATCACGATACGCTTTATGGCTCTAAAATTGCACTTTCTCTCCAAAGCCGGTTCGGAATCGGAGTGATTCCGGGCGTGGAGATTTCAACCCGCGATTATCAACGTAACCGCCCCGTCCATATGATATGCTATTTCCCGAAGGATATGGATAAATTGCAATCCTTTTTGAACCAAACGCTAACCTCAAGGGCCTCCACTAAACTGCAGATGATTGAGAAAATAATGTCCATCTATCCGGTGACCTTAGAGCATATTCAACGCTATAGTAAAAAAAGCCAGTCAATTTATGAGTGCCATATTATGCAAGCCTTGGCTGATTTGGGGTATACCAATGTGGCAATCGGCCCATTAATGAAACAGCTGATTTCCAGTAAGGGTAGTTGCTACGTGCCGAATTGTTATCCCGATGTTCATGAAGCCCTGGGGATCATGAAGCAGGTTGGCGGAATCGCAGTCATGGCCCATCCGGGCCAGTTCGATTCCTTAGAATTACTGGAAGAGCTTGCTGCCGCTCAAACGCTTCAAGGAGTGGAATTGAACCACCCGCGCAATAACCAAGAAACCCGTAAAAAAATTGAAACCATCGCTTTAAAATACGATCTGATCACAACCGGCGGCACCGACTTTCATGGCGAATATGCCGAAAAACCATATCCTTTAGGTTCTTTTACTTCTCCGGATCAAGCTGTGATTTCCCTGCTGGAAATTTCAAAGAAATAAATTTAGAAAAACAACCCCGGAAACTCTCATTTACAGCCATTTTCCGATGTATTCCAGGGCATCCTTCCGCATGGCCATCGTTTCATAATGCCCAGAGTCGTATATTTTTGACTTCCAGCAATCCTCCCGGGCGCCTTCATTTTGATATACTTTGATGAGTTCATCATCAATCCGGCCCAGGCCTTCAAAAGGAGTCAGTTTGTCATACCGTCCGGCCAGAGAAAAGTGGCATCTGGGTGCAATAAGGCTATTGATCCGGGCAGTAGTAAAGTATTTGAAAAGCGCTGGCACATAATAGTAAATTCCGTGGTGATCCAGACCGCGGCTATCAATCAAAGCCTGATAATCGGTCATGCCGCACATATCAACGCAAACTTTGATCCTTTCATCCAGAGCAGCCAGCCACCATGACATGGTGGCGCCCATGGATAGACCGACGGCGGCGATGCGCGTACCATCAATTTCAGGACGGGATAATAAATAATCCACCGCCTTGATGGAGTCATAAACCATCATCCCCCACATAACCCGGCCCCTCCAGAGCATTTCCTTGAAGATCTCGCTTTCGGTGCGGCCGCGCCGTTCCCCAAATCCCCAGGCATCGATAGCCAGCACCGCATAACCTTTGCCCGTCAACTCCCTGGCAAAGTCCGGCTGCTGCAGGTACGTATTGCCCTTGATCAGCTCATCTTTTCCCAATTGGTAATTACCGCCGTGGGAATGATTGAAAAGGATCACCGGCACCTTACCCTGAATGTTTTTCGGCTTTGCAAAGTAAGCGGGAACCCCTTCCAGACCATTGAGATCCAAAAGTAATTTTTCAAGAAAGTAAGTTTCCTGTTCCACCTGGCCGATGATAACCCCAGAAACATCCCGCCGGATCGGGGGCAAATCGCCCAGTAATTCAAATAGTTTTTGGCGCAGTTCCTCTTTTTCGCTTTTCACGAGTCCATTAGCCTCCCCAAAAAGATATTCTCAAAGATTCAGCTCTCGCTATACACTCTTTCAATGATGCCGATCCTTTTCAGCCGTTCCAAAAACTTCTCAATTTTACCGAATTCGCCTTTGACCTCATATTCATAAAGCCAGCTCGATCCGTTTTTAAAACTCTCAACCAACCGCACTTCCAGTAAACATTCATCGGCATTCCGAATGGCCCTTTGGGGATCAATCGAAGTCGTCACCGACTTTGTAAAGACCAATTGCTTAGCCATAACTCACTCACTGCCTTTCTTGGGGGAGACTTCCCCGATGCCAAATTTTATCGGATACCATCTCATGGATTACCCTTTAGTTTACATCATTATCGGTCAATTTGCCATCGGTCTAAATTGCAATCTCTTTCCATTTTCCGGTCCGGAACCGGAAGTAAATCAGAACGGCGCGGATCAATTGGTCTATCAAAGCCGCCAGCCACGCTCCACCCAGCCCCCAATGAAATACCAGAACAAATAAAGCAGCCAGCGATACTCTGGCGACGATCATGCCAATCAAGGAAGATACCAGGGGCCAAAGGGTGTCCCCTGCGCCCCGCAGACACCCGGAGATAATCGATAGGTAATTTTGGGGAAATGTAATGAAAGTAGCGATTTTAAGAACGAAGGCCGTTTGAACCAACACCCCCGTGTCCAACGTATAAATCCGGGCAATTTGATAACCCGCCAAAAAGAAAAACATACCCATGGATAAAGAAATAACCAACCCCAGACGGTTAATTTGACGGCAGTAATCTTCGGCAAGTCTACAATTGTTGGCTCCCAGGCTTCGCCCTGCAAATGAACTGGCCGCGATGGATAACCCGTTAACTATGTTCGACACAAACTGAGTGGTGCTAAGACATACCTGATGCGCGGCCAAGGCGGTAGTCCCAAGATCGGCGATAATTTTGGTATATAACAAAAAACCCACTCGAAAAGCAAACTGTTCCCCGGCGGCGGAAATCCCAATCCGCATAACTCTTTGAATCATCTTCCAATCCATTCGAAAGCTGTCATGAACCGAAATCCCAACCGGAAGCTTACTCCGAAACAAGGCAAATACCGACATCAAACAGGCCGTGAGTTTCGCGAGGGTCGTAGCCATGGCCGCTCCTACCAGTCCCATGGCAGGGATAAACCAAAATCCGTAAATCCAGACAACACCGGCCGCCAGGTTGACAATATTGGCGAAAATATTATAATACATCGGAATTTTTGATTCCCCGGCCCCCCTGAATATCGAGGTGATTGCCGTTGGAATCGATTGAAAAAGCATTCCAACCGCAATGTATTTCATATACATCGTGGCCCAATCCACAGTATCCGCCTGAGCGCCCAAGAAAACAACGATCTTCCGGGCCCAAACCACACCGATTACGGCTAAAACAGTTCCCAGGATCACCGCCATGATCACGGTCTGAATTACCACCCCTTTTGCATCCTGATGATTCCGGGCTCCGATAAACCTGGAAATCAAAGCGGTAGCGCCGATATTAAAAGATTGGAATACCGCCAAACCAATCAAAACCGGTTGGTTGGCAAGGCCTACCGCTCCAAGAGCATAGGCACCCAGATGTCCAACCAGGGACAGATTGACAATGGAGATCAGAGACATTAACATCAATTCGGCAATAATAGGGCCGGAAAAAATCAGGATTGATTTCCGGATTTCCCCTTTGGATAGTGCATAACCCGCCTCGAACTCTAAATTTTTCCCCTTCATCCCGGTTCCTCGATTCGTTGTTTGAAGCATGAATGGATTCAACGCGCTATTGACTCGTTTCAAATCCATTATAATAACTTATAAAGCTAATATCTGTATTGTTTCTATTTATTTAGCTTAATTCTTCTTATATTTTATTTAATTATATGGTAGAATGATGGGGGGTGAGGCAATGGCTTGGCTCAATGAACAAAATCCCTTTTATATCGACCGGCGTAGAGTTAAGCATTACCACGTCGGCCATGTTCATGACTGTTTTGAAATGCTCTATTTGTCATCCGGGCAACGATTTTTCTTCATCAATGACCGCACTTTTAAAGTCAAGGAAGGCGACCTGATTTTAATCCATCCCAACGTCCTTCATAAAGCAACCAGCAATGAGGCTCTAAATTGCGAAGGCGTCCTTCTTTATTTTCTGGAAAAACAGTTATCTCCCGGCCAGCCTATCCGAGAGATCTTAAAACCTTTATTTCAAAATGAAACCGTCGCCTTCAGCTTATCCTTGAGCGCCCGCGCTTTCGTGGACGAATTATTCTCTAAAATGTTGGGAGAATATCGTACCATGAATAACGAATATTTTTTGGCAATGCAAGCTTATGTTTTGGAACTGCTTATTTTCCTTTCCAGGAATAGCAAGCAGTCCCCATCAGCCTCTTTCGAACATCCCAGTCCGATTCATGAAAAAGTATCCGATATCGCCGCTTATATTAACCAACATTATGCCCAAGCGCTCTCTCTTAATTTTTTGGCAGGCCATTTTTATATCAGCCCCAATTACTTGTGTAAAGTATTTAAGGAAGTTACTGATTTTACTTTAATCGAATATATAAATAACGTCCGGGTCAAGGAAGCGAAAAGGCTTTTGCTGGAATCCAGGGAAAAAGTGGTTGATATTGCGGAAAAAGTCGGTTTTGGAAGTATCACCAACTTCGGCAGGGTATTTAAGGAAGTAACAGGGCATCCGCCGTTGTACTACAGAAAGCTTGGAAGTAAGTATTGAATGGGATCAATCCGCTCTTGACAATCCCTCTCCCATTGGATAAACTTATAAACAGTTAGAGGGGAGTAGCATTCGCAGCTGTCTCAAAAAAACCAACATCATTGGGATATCTCATTTACCGTGTTATCGGATGAAACGAACATTGATAAATGCTGTCTCCATGATATTCTTTCTTTTTAGACGGCGTCGTCGGATAAAGTCAACATACCGGTATTAAAAACCTGGCTTTATCTCCCGCGCAGCATTATTGCGTCCGAGTTGTGAGACCTTTAACATAATCCAAACATGGGTTGGGTTATGTTAAGGGTTTTTTTGTTTTCCCGGCAACCTGTAAGCAGCGGTAATCAATAACATGTAACGGAGGAATTATCCATGAACGCTTTCTGGCTCTCATTTGCCATGATTTTTTTGGCTGAACTCGGGGACAAGACCCAGCTGGTAGCCCTGACCTTAGCAACTTGTTATAATGCCCGGGTGGTTATATGGGGCATTTTTTGGTCGACTTTAATTATCCATATCTTCTCAGCCGGTATCGGATGGTTGATCGGCGGCCACCTTCCGACAAATTGGATTCTTTTTACAGCCGGACTTGCCTTTATCGGTTTCGGATTTTGGACACTGCGCGGCGACTCGCTGGATGATGATGAAAAATCATGCGGTACCAAGAAAAAAAAGGGTGTTTTCTGGATGGTCTTTGTAACTTTCTTTTTGGCCGAGCTGGGCGATAAAACAATGCTCAGTACCGTTACACTGGCAACCGCCAATCCCTTTATACCAGTATGGCTTGGCTCGACAATCGGCATGGTTTTCTCCGACGGACTGGCAATCGTAGTTGGCAAAGTACTGGGCGCCAAACTTCCGGAACGACTGATTAAAATCGGGGCTTCGATTATTTTCTTCGGTTTTGGAATATTCAGCATGGTGGATGGAGGACGCAAGCTGCCCCTTTCCGCATGGGCCGGTGGCATAATAATTATTTTGGTATTGTTTTTTATTTTCTTCCGAAAAAATTTGTCCTTGACGGCCAAGAAAAGCGAAAATACCCCTGAAGTAAAAGAAGAGGTCGCCGCGACCAAAACGCGCTAAGTTATTATTTTAAAAACAACCTGTTTTCTTTTGGTTAATCCGGAATGAGCGGGAGTCAACACCACGCTGGACAGCTAAGATACCGTCCAAATGATCGTATTCATGCTGAATCAGTTCGGACAAATCATTTTCCGCCTCCCAGCATTGGTCCTGCCATTCCAAGTCTTTATAAAACAGCTTAACCTTTCGAAACCGGTTGACCCTCACTTCCAATCCGGGGAAACTCATGCAATCATCCCACAGCTCAAACTGTTGGTCCCCCAATTCCAATCTGGGATTGATCAGGCAGTAGGATTGACCATCAAGATTCATATAAATCATCCGCAAAAATTCCCCGATTTGAGGGGCGGCAATGGCTCTCCCAAAACCGTACTTGGCTCTGAAATCAAGCAATGTGTCTTGGAGATCCCCGGCTACTTCAGTGATCTTCGCAAGTTCTCCTTGGCCGGCTTCCCGTGAAACGTTGTAAAGAGAAGGATTACCCAAAAGTAAGATTTCCCGTTTGGACATATTTTTCACTCCATGATTCAATTTTCTGTTGTAATTATTAATGATAATTCGAAAAAAATTCGCTACTTCCTTCCCCGTCCACCCCGAAAGCCGAAAGCCTATTCTTTTTTCACATAAGCCCCGGGGCAGGCATATCTATATCATAAAAGTCTTCCAAGAAAGGATTTTTTATCAATGAAACTCTTTTCATTCCCTGCGCGAGCATGGGTCATTATGTTAATCCTTACAATTTTAAGCGCCATAATGGTTTTCAATTCGACTGGCGCCGCGGAACCCATGCCGGAAATTAAAATTGCCGGACAATTCGGTCTAGTCTATGCGCCGCTGATGATTGCCGATAAACTGCATATTTTTGAAAAGAACGGCTTAAAACCGATATGGAAGGAGTATGGTTCCGGAGCAGCTGTTCGTGAAAGTTTGATTTCCGGTGAAGCCGATGTCGGTTTTATGGGAATACCTCCCTTTTTAATCGGTTGGGAAAAAGGTTGTCCCTGGAAGGTTTCCATGGGTTTTGTGGTGGTCCCGGTGGGACTGGTAACCAACAATCCGCAAATTAAAAGTTTAAAAGACTTTAAGCCCGGCGATAAAATCGCCGTGCCCTCTCCAGGGAGCGTGCAGCATATCCTGCTTGCGATGGCCGCTGAAAAAGTATTGGGCTCTCCGAACGCCCTGGATACCAATATTATGGCAATGCCACACCCCGATGCCCTGGCCGCCTTGATCTCCAAAAAAGGACTGACAGCCCATTTTACCACTCCGCCCTATTTGTTTGAAGAATTGAGCCAACCGGGTTTTCATTTGGTAATCAGTGGTAAATCGGTTTTTGGCCGTCCTTTCAGTTTCAATGTAGGAGTTGCCTCTAAAAAATTCCATGATCAAAAGCCTCTGCAATATCTGGCCTTTGTGAAAGCAATCAATTATTCCTTTTCATGGTTGAATGGCAACATGGAAGCTGCCGCCAATCTATTGGCGCCCGAATTTAAGTTAACACCCCAAAAGACCCTACAGTACCTGAAATGGCCCGGGATGGATTATACCACCAAACCTTATGGCTTAATGGAGTTCGCTTATTTCATGAAAAGGGCCGGCTTTCTTAAGAAAACTCCTCAGGATCCGGCGGAAATCCTTTGGGAAAATGTAAAACTATGATCCTAATTTATACGATCTGCTAAAAAAAATGAGGGAGACTCATAATTTGCAGCAATATTCGAGGAAACACCATGGTTAAACTGAAAGCCTTCAATTCCAAAACCTCCCGCCAAATGCTTTTTATGATCATGGTAATGATTGGCTGGGAGTCATTATCGAGGATCGGGCACCTCCCGGCCTTACTGTTCCCTTCATTGAGCAGTGTTTTAAAAGAGCTAATGGTCCAAACCGTCAATGGGGAATTAATCCATCGGACCTGCTTTTCTCTGTATTTGATCGGTGTGGGCCTAGGGCTGGCAATCATATTGGCGCTCACCTTGACAATACTGGCAGCATGCATCCCTATCATTTCCGAATGGGTGCAAGTTTTAATGGCGGTTCTCCACCCCCTGCCGGGAATCGCCATTTTACCCATAGTCATTCTTTGGTTAGGCACCGGTCCACAGTCAATTATTGCGGTCATCGTCATGTCCGCTGTTTGGCCCCTGGTGGCGAACTTACATACCGGCCTGAAGACGATTCCCGTTACCCAGATCGAAGTCGGAAAAAATTTGGGACTTGAAGGAATCCCATTGGTATGGTCCATTCTATTGCCGGGCGCTTTTCCCCATATCTTAAGCGGCCTAAGAGTGGGTTGGGCTCGCGCCTGGCAAACAGCGGTAGCAGCGGAAATGGTCTTCGGCGCCAGCGGCGGCGAAGGCGGACTGGGATGGTTTATTTATAAGGAACGTTTTTTTATGGAAATTGCCGCTGTATTCGCAGGCATGATCGTAATTGTCATCATCGGGCTTATTGTAGAGCGCTTGTTTTTTGAGGTTATTGAAATAAAAACCGTTCGACGCTGGGGTATGTCCACTCACTAAGAAGAAAACCGTTTTCGGGGGAAAAAAGAAAATGAAAGATGAATTAATCATTCACAACCTCTCGAAAGTTTTTCAAGTCGAGCGCCAAGAAGTGCGGGCCTTCGAGGCCGTGGATTTTTCGGTTCCGAAAGGACAATTTATTTGCATTGTCGGGCCCTCCGGCTGTGGCAAATCAACGCTTTTACGGTGCATTGCCGGTCTGGAAACACCCTCGGGAGGCGAAATAACCTACGGAGGGAAGTCCATCACAAAACCAAGCAAAGACCGAATGGTAGTATTTCAAAGTTTTGAACAATTATTTCCCTGGTTGACTGTTCTTAAGAATATAACTTACGCACTGCATGTCACGAAAGGGAAAACCACCCCAAAACCGGATGAAGCAATGTTCAAAACGAAAGAAACCATTGCTCGTGAATATTTGCATTTGGTCGGCCTCGACGGATACGAGGATTTATTCCCTCATCAGCTATCAGGGGGAATGAAGCAAAGGGTTGCTATTGCAAGAGCACTGGCAGTCAGACCCCGGATACTCTTAATGGATGAACCCTTCGGTAGTTTGGATGCCTTTAACCGCAATATTTTACAGGAGGAATTGCTAAGGATATGGCAGGAAACAAAAACCACCACCCTTTTTGTAACGCATAGTATCGAGGAGTCTGTCCTCCTCAGTGACCAAGTCATCGTATTGACAAGCAATCCGGGAAAGGTTAAAGCCATTATTGTTAACGGTTTAGAAAGGCCCCGTTCTCCTGAAAAGCCGGAATTTATGGAGCTTTGGAAAAGGCTTAATGGATTGCTGGGCCTGCACTCAAAAACAATATCCGAAGCCGTCATCCGGCGCCGGACAATTTTTGATGAAACGGAAGTGATTCAACCTGTTTTGTAATCATTGATATCTATTTGTAATCTTTGATTTCTTTCAGCGCCATTTAGCTGCAGCATGTTAATTTCATGTAAGAATAGATGACTTTCCACTATTCCCCTCCTTCTGATTCTATGGTAAAATATTATTTAACATACGAATCAATTAACCAAAGGATGATAATCCATGAAATGGCACTTTCCACAACCAACAAGATTGTATGCCCATATGACCATTACCAAACTGGTAATCGTAGGATTCTCAACGATCCTGGCGCTCCTTACCATGATTAACATTATCGTCTTATTTGGAATTCAGGGCATTGTTCATAGTTATGAAACCATTGTCGAAAACGAGACCATCCGAAGCAACGAAAATGAACTGGTAAGAATTTTCGATAACTTCCATTATATCTCGCAATTCGCAGCCGACGATATCCAACAAACCCAGTCGTTATCCATTGATAACGGGGTAACTTTAATGAGCGCCATGTTGGATATGGATGTCCATACCAAGGAAATCATGGGATACTTGAAGAAAAACAATGTCAAGGATAATAAAATCCTGCTGAACCGCTTAAATAAAAATTTAAAGTTCATCCGTTTATATAAATCAACCAATGACATTACAAGCATGGAAGTACTCAATGACATCAAAAACGGAGTCACCTCGGTTCAGGCCATTATCAATAACGATTTATTTCCACTGGTCAACGACACTGTGGACAATTCCACCGAGCAGGCTAAAAACAGGACCACCGTCTCGATCTGGATCATTATCGGCTCAAACTTGGTGGTATTCGGATTGGTCATAATCCTTGTCGCTACCATCCGCCGAATTGTAACCGGGCACCGGCAACCCATTATCGAAACTGCCATCCTTTCGGCAAACGGCGCTCAAGATGTATCCAAGTACACTTTAGCCAACAAAGAAGCCATCGGTCAGGTAAAAGAGGTTTTTTTGGAAATGAGCCGGGCTTTTGAAAATATAACCGAAAGTACCCAGGATTCTACTGCCGGTATTCAAAAAATTACTGATTCCACGGAAAAAGCGGCCGAATCCCTTAAGACCTTATCGGACCAGGCTTTGCAAATTTACGAATACTTAAACCAAAACCAAACCGAAATCCAGGGGAGCGAAACTCATTTATTACAACTTCGCGATAAAATTAATGAGTCAACCAACCGGATTCAGACCAATGCAGAAACCGCTGCCGAACTGCATGACAAGTTTGTTGCCCTTACCAATCAGGTTGAAGGTATTGATGATATTTTAAAAACAATTGATGACGTTAAAGAACAAACCACAATGTTGTCGTTAAACGCCGGAATCGAAGCAGCCCGGGCCGGAGAACACGGGAGAGGCTTCGAGATTGTCGCCAAAAAAATTCGCCACCTTTCGGAACAATCCGGCCAGTCCACATCGGAAATTCACGGTATCATCGAAGAAATCCATCAAGCAGTTGTCGAGGTCGAATCCGCTATGGTGGAAGTTATCGAGGGTGTGAGAAACTCAGTGGAAGAGATCGCCGGAGTCAGCGAAGAATTTAACGATTTACGGGAATCCCACAAAAAAGTTTTATCGGGAATTGAGACTTTGATGCAACAGGCCAATAGTCAGTTGAGGGCAACAAAAAACATCGAGGAAGCTTCCGAAAAAATCACCGCCGAAGTGCAACAAATTTCGGCGTTATCGGAAGAAGTTTACGCTTCCATGGAGGAATTGTCCGCCGAGGCCGAGAACGCTCTCGAACAGTTGGAATTAGTGGATAACAATGTGCAGCGCACTTCTGAAATTGCGGTGAACCAAGAATCATTAGCCAAGCAAGTGAACGAACAAGTATCTTCGTTGTGATTTCAGGCAATCGGCCCGACTTGGAAAATATTTAGAGGCAATCCAAAAAAATTTTAAATCCATGGGAAATAGAATACTTTTTCTTTTCTTATGCGTGTTGTATTTTATTCATGGTGCGCGTGTCCTGGCACCATGAATATCCTTAAAGACAGCCCCTCGGTCTTAGTCCAAGCCATCCCGGCGATATTTCCAGGATAACAATCGATTCTTCATCACCCGGGAGACTACTTTACAACTTCCAATTCAAGCTTTCGGCTTCGTCGGAATATTCCGGCGCTTTGTTGGATTACAATCGTCCCTGCAATGAAATCATGAAGCGTTTGATTCTTTTTAAAGAAAAGCATCATCCAAAAACCGCCAAATAATAACGCGGTTGAAATAATTTTGCTCCAATACCGGACATTCGCTTGCCCGAAAGTAATCCTCTGGCAATGAACATCCAAGACTGCCAGGCCCATGATTTTCTTTCCGAAAGTTGCCTGAAATTTTGAACTTTCAAGCCAGGTAAAATAAAACCAGTTAAGTCCGAAGGAAAATACGACCCCAAATCCTACAGCAAAAGATCCGATGATATGAAAATCCACTGGTTGTCCTCCAATAAAAGACATCAGCAAAATCACGCCGCTGATAAGGGAAGCCAGTAGCCCCTCGCCCCCTACTAAAATACATAGATCAAAAACAATAGCGGCAGTACGCTGTATAAATCCTGCGTAGCAAACTTGCGGCGGTTCAACCATTACCTTCTTCGGTTTAACTTCTGCAGGCTTTTTAGGGTTCACAATGTCTTCCAGAAAGCCGCAATAGTTACAGGATACCTTGTCTTCAGCCAGCTCGGCCCCACATCTTAAACAATGCAATTGATTCCTCTCCTTATCATGATGTCAATGAACTTCCCTGTATTTATCATCGGAACCAATTGAAATTCAATTTAACCAGTTAATTTCCAAAATCCAAAGTAAAATATGTATTTTGGATTGGGGCATCCCAAAAATCGCGGTTTTTTAACCCAGGATCAATCCAAATTTTTTTCCTCTCCAAACAGTCAAAGGACGATCCTTTCTCAAATTTAAGAGTCTCCTCACCATAATGAAAAAAACTTGCCAAATTTAGGACAAGTTTTCATTTCCATAAAATCGATGACCGATTATTTACATCATTCAAAAACATGTTTTATCATATTAATTTCCACAATTTATGATAAAGCCAATTTTAATATTCTGCAAAATGAATTTCCAGGACGAGTTACTTTCTTAACATCTTAATTGTACCATAAAAAGAGGCGGCAATTAGGAAAATTAAACCAAAAAACAAAAACCTGAAAATAAATTCTTTCATGGGTCTACTCCTTGTTCCAATCAGTTGACAACCAAGTGCGAGTAAAATCATGTTCTTGTAACTGTCTTTTTTAAAGAGCAATTCCCGGGATATTCTATTGTAAAAAAAGGGGCTGTCCTAAAGTAAATTTATCAAAAGAGATAACAATATATAAATTTGTTAATCCACGATGCAATATATTGTATACTTTTCTGATTATAAAATACTTTTTAGACAGCCTTAGGTGAGGGGTAAAACATCTTGCAAACTGCTGAACTTCATTTACATTATATCAAGCTTTCGCTTATATAAAAGGCCTGATTTTCTAGGACTAAAATACTAAAAAACAAAAAAAGTCCTATTTTTATGGGACTTTTTTTGTTTTATACCGACATTATTTTCTTGATCTTCTCAACTGCCTCTTTGGTATTACTGACTTCCAGTTTCTTCAGCAAATTCGTAATGTGATTTTTTACGGTATTCTCAGTTGTATATGTCAATTTTGCAATTTGGGAACGATTCAGATCCTCTTCCAAATATTTTAATACTTCCTTCTCTCTCGTTGTTAGTTGAAAATTTTCCAATACATCATCTTTCTTTTTTTCAATTAAAAGCTTTTCATAACTCTCTACCATTTTTGTCATTACTTCTGCCGTAGACCATCTTTTAAGTACTTCTCTAATAGTTTCGGGCAATTTTTTAAAATTTTCTTTGACTACAAAATCCTTGGCCCCGGATAAAAGGGCCTTTTCTACATGAACCGGATTTTCCGAACTGGTCGTAACAATGATTTTCGCATCGGAAATGGCTTTAATTTCCTGAATCCATACTAAACCTTCCGGTTCCACTCCAGAAAAATATAAATCAAGAATGACAATATCCGGTTTTAATAATTTTAGTAAGGCAAGACCGTCCGTATGGTTTTTGGCCGAACCCACCACGATCATATCATCTTCGCAATCCAGCAAAAGGGTTATATACTTAATCCACACCGTTGAATCATCTATAATTAATACTTTTGTCTTATCCTGATCCATCATAACCTTTCTCTGCCTTATCAAAATCTATTGAACCAGTATGTAATTAATATTTCAGATCCTGATAAGTTTCATTTTCACCTCACTTTCTGGATATATTTCCCTAATTTTATTTTTTAGGTTTATTAATTAATCAAAAAGATTCTTTCATAGATAAATTAATTAATTGTTAGAAGAACTCTCCAATCGATAGATTCCATAATTTCTTGAAATTAAATCAAAAACCCTTTGTCGAATTTTACTATTTTTTACATTATTCATCTTGTCGCAGCACTATTGCGAATAATTATTTTTTACCAACCCAAGAAAATTTTCGATGTCGATTATTCTGACTTTTTGACGAAAGGTAATGACTTCCTTTTATATCATAATATATCATATTTCTTGACCCTTGCATTTCCTTTTCGGGACAACCCCATTAAAGGGGATTCTATTATTCATACACCGTAATTTTTTTGGTTTCACTGCAGAGTAACCTTTTCTCTTTCCCCTTTATGGAGGTGTAAAGTTCAATGGGATTGCTCCATAACTCCACCAAATGTTTAAGGGTTTCTCCAGCATAGGTCAGCTCCAAATCACGATCGTCATATTCGTGTTCCAAGATTAAAGTACGATCTTTAAAGTTCAGCTCTTTCACTTTAATAACCGGTATTGATCCAGTGCCCACATTTGCACAAAGAGTGTCCCGAATGTGCTCCCAACCGTTTTTATCTGCGACCTCAGTCACGATCACTTTATCCTCACTGGCGTAATATTCGAACAAATGAAGCTCTTCGCATAATTCCCGTGTCAGATAACGCCGGATAAACGAACGGTCATTTTCAATTTCCCGGGCCTCAAATATTTTGGCTGAGCTGTAACGCCGTTCCAGGTCTTTAAAAATCGTAAATCCTAAATGGTAGGGATTGAGTCCGTGTTCATGGGGGCGAATCACTTGATGATGGCGTTTTAAAAATTCCAAATGCAAATCAGGAGGTAAGTTCAAACTTTGAAGGATCCGAAAATGCCAAAAACTGGCCCATCCTTCGTTCATGATTTTAGTCTCTATCTGCGGCAAAAAATATTCGCTTTCATTGTGGACAATCCGTAAGATATCCCGTTCCCATTCTTCCATCCTACCATATTCGGCAATGAACCAGAGGAGATCCTCTTCCGGCTCTAAAGGAATTTTATTCAAATTGGGCGGGGTAATCTCCGGGGTTAGACCGAAAGCGTCCCTTTGAGTCTTTTGCTGATATTCACTGGATAAACGTTTCTTCTGTTCCTCTACAGTCAGCCTGCGCCTTCCGAGCACCCGGTTAATCTGAAAACGCAGAGCATGGGCCGCATCCAAAATACGTTCAACCTTGAGATATCCAATACTGGGGTCTTGCAAATATTCACGAATCCGATCCCCGTGATTCTTGAAATTTTCAATCGTCAACTCGGCCCGGGTCGTTCCAAAAAGCCGGTTATTTTTAAAAAAATCATTATGTCCATAAACATGGGCAATCGTCAGTATCTGTAATAACAGGGAATTATCCCTCATCAAATATGCCAGGCACGGATTGGAATTAATCACCATCTCGTAAGGAAGACCACTTAATTTGAGGCGGTAAAAAGTATTGAGTCTTTCAAACGCCTTCCCGTAGCTCCAATGCGGATAATGACAAGGCATACCAATATAAGCTTCATAGCCCAACATTTCCTCATAAGTACAAATCTCAAATTCCTGCCCATAACAATTCAGACCGAATTCTTTAACGGCTTTTTCGATCTGTTCATTCCACTTTTCGAGTTCCGCGATAGTAAATTCACCCATGGTTTCTCCTAACTTTTCACAGCGGTTTAGGCTTTTCTGATTCACCCTTGATACTGTTATTGTTCTTCGGTGGCCAACATATCCCGTAGAGCGGGCCAAATATCTTCCCGTCCTTCAATTGAAACCAACGAAAAATTAGCGACATGAATCTGCTCCTGGTATAACTTTTTCATCGTACTATAACCGGTCATGATTTCTCCATATCCGAACAAATTACACACTTCGCATAATTTTAGAGCCAAGGCAACCGCTTTAGCGTTATCTTCATCCCAATTATCACCATCGCTGCAGTGAAACGCATAGATGTTCCAACGGGACGGAGGATAACGTTCCTCAATAACCTCCAAGGCTTTCTCATAACCACTGCTGATGTAGGTACCGCCGGATTCCCCTTTATGGAAAAAATCATCTTCAGTCACTTCAACAGCCTGTGTTGTATGGGCAATAAAGGCCAATTCAACCTGGTAGTACTTGAGCCGGATAAATTGATACAAAAGGAAGTAAAAACTGCGGGCCAAATACTTTTTTGTCTGGTCCATCGAGCCTGAAGTATCCATAATACATATAACCACCGCATTCGACTCCGGAGTTCGTTCTTCCCTTATTCTGTGATACCGGAGATCCTCTTCCCGGAAAGGAAAACGTTCCTTCTCATCCGGGAGTCCCGAGCTTATTTCGCTTTCTTCCTCATTTCGTTTAGTCCCCTGACGGCCTCCTTGGCGGCGCTTGATTTTTTCAATCACTGCCTTTTTTTTGGCAAGCCGCGGCGGTATTCCCTTATGTTGATATCCACTCCACTTCTGCCTGGTAATAGTTTCAATTTCGGCCAAATTTTTGCGTTCCATAAACGGCAGGTTTAAATCGTCAAATAAATAACTGATAATCTCTTCCAGGGTTATTTCAGTTTCATAAATGTCTTCACCGGGCTCACTACCGGGGCCCTGTCCGCCTGTTCCAGCCTCATCCTTATCCAGGTTTCCCTGACGGAATACATCGCCCCGTTCTTCCTCACCCGTACCGCTGCCGACACCCGGCTGGTTTTTACCATAAATAAACTGATATTCTTTAAGACTTTTAATAGGTATTTTAATTTTCTTTTGACCGCTTTGGCCGATAATACTTTCTTCGGCAATAATTTGACCGATGTTTTTTTTGATCGATTGTTCAACCAATTGACGATGTCTGCGACGATCTTCGCTGGCCCGCCCCGAATCTCCGGAAGATTCCCGAAAAACAGCCATCGCTAACACCTCCACTTATGTTTTTAATCTTTCCACAAATTATTGGCCGCGTATTTCAGAACCACATTGCAGCAATGATCACAATATCCGTTTTTGTTCATTTCCGTCACCATCGCATTATACTTCTCGTTTTGTTCCTTATCTCTGACTTTGGACTGGGTAATAACCCTTGATAACTCTCTTACCGAAGCGGTCAGCTTCTTTTCTATGGCCACCTTAAGAGGCTCATAACTGTTATAATCAAGAGCGCCTCCATTTCGAAGCACAAAAAACATATATGCCGTTACATCCTGTCTAAAACCCTTGGCAGCAGTTCCTGTAATGCCAATCTGCTCCTCAATGGATTGGAGAAATTTCTCATCCGGTTCAAGTTCTTCCGCAGTATTTTTATCCTTGAGCTTGGTACGATTGGCATAGGCCTCGGCATGATCAAGGTAATTGTTAAATAAATCCTGTGCTTGCTCCCGATAACCGTGGATAAAGGCTTTAGTAACTTCCAATTCCAAGATTTTATGATACTCTTTACGTAAAATGTTTTGCAAGAAACCGAGATAACGTTTACGATCCTCCTCCGACAAGGATAATTCTTTGACCGATTTAATCATCGTGTCTAAGACCGAAAGCGGATTGATGCAATCATTCTCCGATTCCGATAAGGCAATATCCAGGCTTTTCATTATAAAACGGGTTGAAATGCCGCTCATACCTTCCTTAATCGTCGCCTCCTCGCGGAGTTCCGCGATATCCACTTTTTTCGTGCTTCCCTGTTCCAGTATTTCTTCTCCATTATAAATCTTGAGCTTCGTCAGGGGATCAACCTTGGCCGACGGCGCGAGCCGGGTTAGAATCGCGAACATCGAGGCAATTTCGATTGTATGAGGCGCAATATGCGCTTTGAAATTGCTTTGACGTAGAATCTTCTGATAAATCTTAATCTCTTCCCCGAGTTCCAAACAATAAGGAACTTCAATCTTGACAATCCGGTCCAAAATAGCTTCATTGGTATGATCGGATTTAAATTTATTCCATTCCGCCTCATTGGAGTGGGCTAAAATAACCCCGTCAAAATAAATCATGGCTCCTTTGCCGGGAGAGGGAATCGATTTTTCCTGAGTAGCAGTAATCATGGTGTGCAAATATTCAATCTCATTTTTAAATACTTCGATGAATTCAACCAGGCCACGGTTCCCCACATTAAATGCGCCATTTAAGGCAAGAACCCGCGGATCATCTTCGGAAAAAAGGTCCATTTTCGAGATGTCGACGGATCCGATCAACACAGAGGTATCTTGATTATTGGGATCAACTGGCGGTACCACACCGATGCCTTTACGGGAGCGAATCGAAAACTCTCCGGTTTCAACAGGCATTTTTTCGTACTCGCCATGATATTCATTCTTTAAGCGGTAACGGCATATCGGACAAAGGTCACCCTCAACATCCACTTTCAACAGCTGAGTGAAATCAGCTCGCAGATGTTTGGGAATTAAATGTAAAGGTTCTTCCCGCATCGGGCAACCTTTAATTGCATAAATCGGTGGCGCTGATTCCAATGCCCGCTTCAGTTGTTCCATAATGGAGGATTTTCCTGCGCCGACCGGTCCCTCAAGATATAAAACTTGACGGGATTCCTCACCCCTCATGGAGGCTGCATGGAAAAAACGGACAATTTTCATTAGCGTTCGGTCAATCCCATAAAAATCATCAAAGAATTTATACTTTTTAAGGATATCATTACCGTAAATCCTACGAAATTTGGGATTTTCCTCGGTTTTAATCACTTCAACGCCGGGACCGGTGATTAACTGGTAAAGTCGCTGGTGGGCTAATTGCACGATTTCAGGATTTTCCTTCACCTTTTCCAGATAATCCAAAAAAGTCCCTTCGTAATGGCAATGGGTCCGTTCCGAACGATCTTTCTTGATTAATTCGGCTATCTCATTAGGTTCCATATCCATCCCTCCGCTCTTAGCTAAAGAAATCAATCCACTCTGAAATTAGCACAAATCCGGCAATCAACCTTTGATATGATAACTTGCCGGATTTAGATTGTTAAGCCGTTTTAAACCGGCTCTCGCTTTCCTTTAGGATCTTCCATATGTAAAACGCATTCGAATAGCGGCTAAGAAAGACACCGCGCAACATCATTTAAGGATTTACGAGCCCTCCATGCAGTCCATACCGGAATTTATCCCCAATGGCAGAATAATTTCAGCCAAATCGTATTACTATATTTTATTAAGGAAAACCCAATTTGACGCCTACCCTTTTTCCAGATTCTCCGCAGGAGAGGCATATTTCACCGGCAATCACAATAAAAAACCCCAATTTTATCGATTGGGTAAATTTTTAATCAAGAAAATTTATCCCCCATGCACAAAACAAAAACTTATGCCGCAAGATTCAGTAAGCAGGGTTTACCAAAAGCAGGCAGAATTATAAAAATGAGCGAATGCTCTGAAAATAACCTTCATAAAGGCAAACGGAGGTTGGATATGAACAAACTGGTATTATTAAGGCATGGCGAGAGTGTTTGGAATCAAGAAAACCGTTTTACAGGATGGACTGATGTGGATCTTTCCGAAAAAGGGCGTCTTGAAGCCCATGCGGCAGGAAAAACATTAAAAAGCGAGGGTTACACCTTTGATATCGCTTTTACATCCGTTTTGCAGCGGGCGATCAAAACTTTATGGATGGTACTGGAAGAAACCGAACAAACCTGGATCCCCGAGATAAAGTCTTGGCATTTGAATGAACGGCATTACGGTGCATTACAGGGAATGAATAAAGCGGAAACCATCAAAAAGTACGGTGAAGAACAAGTTCACATCTGGCGGCGGAGTTTCGACGTTTTACCTCCCGCCCTATCGCCTGACGATCCCCGGCATCCGGGGAACGAAGCGAAGTATCGCCATTTAACCAAAGAGGAATTACCTCTGACTGAAAGTTTAAAGGATACCATAGACCGTTTTCTCCCCTATTGGCACCGGGAAATCGCTCCCCGGATCCAATCCGGACAAAAAGTATTGATTACCGCTCATGGAAACACATTGCGGGCGCTGGTCAAACATCTTGATGCCATTTCCGAAGAAGAAATTGCCGAACTCAATATTCCCACCGGAATTCCTCTTGTTTATGAGCTTGATGAAACGTTAAAGCCCCTTAAGCATTATTATTTAGGTGATCAGGACATTATTCACAAGGCCATTCAAAGTGTGGTCAAACAGGGAAAGGGCTGAGGCTAAGGTCCCATTCGATGGATAAAACAAAGCCGCGTAAAAGCGTCTGATTGCGCTATTGGATGTTGATGAATCCACCGGAGGCAGGGACTTTCCAAGAGTTCCCGCCTTCGAACTTCACGCTTTTTTATTCTTCCCCGCTCATCCGCTCTCCCGTACCACCCAGCACTGCGATCATGACCAGCGCACCGAGCTTGAAACCATATTCAAAGGAAGCGTAAGCTTCCATCACACTGGAGTCGCAACTCAAATCTAAAAGATCTTCCAGCGCTTGATAATCTTCCGCTGGGAGTTTCTTCTCCAACGTTTCCTGGAGAGCGGATATTTTTTGGCCTAATGGGCGATATCGGGGGTCTTGGGGAACAATTCGTTCGAAGGGATAGATGTGGCCGTAAAATAGTTCTTCTAGAATGGGTTTCATGGGACTGATACCTTCTTTCTATCTTTCAGTATGAAATTACCAGCCAAGATAAGATAATATTGGGTTGACGATAATTCGGAGCAATCCTCATTCTTCGCCTTTATGGAAAGTCAGCAATTTGCGGGGTTGACCCAATTTTTTCCCTTATTAAGGGCTAACGATTGAAACTATCTCTCTTGAATCGGTTTTTAAAACTTTGTATCCAAAGTTTCAACTTCAAAGATCAACGGTTAATAGTTATAATAATTAAGATATCTGGAAGTATAATACGTTCACTAATCGTGTACTATATAAAAATTATAGTTCACTTTATGTGTACTTGTCAAGAAATTTTTCTACCCTTTCTAAAAGTTTTCAACCCATTGCCGATTATGATATAATTTGAAATCAGGAGGAACAAAAATGGAGAATCTAGCCAAACGACTAAGGGAATTACGAGAGGAGAAAGGTATAACCCAAGAAACACTCGCTTTAGAACTAGGCCTTCGTGGTAAATCATCGATAGCTAATTATGAAAGTGGGCTCAGAAATCCAGATTATGACACCTTAATAAAAATAACGAAATATTTCGGCGTTACCACCGATTACTTACTTGGAATTTCGGATAGAAAATAATCTTTTAAATCTTTTGATAGCTTTTTAGATATTTCGCGATATATGAGATTACGTATTAAACGATATTCACCCTTAATGTTAAAAGTTGTAAAGGTATCATATGGGTTAAGATTAATTTCTTCAAATTTTGGTATCTTTACATTATGTGTTGAATTTTTATATATCAATCCAGACTCTTTGCTCTTTACCCATTAATATTTTACTTGTTTATTTGCAAATATTTTGCTCTGTATAATAGTTACAACCGCCATTCGCAACCTCATCGAGCAAAACTTCCATTTTGAAAAATTTCGATACACCCCATGGAAATGAAAAAGAGCGCAATGTTAAGGCAAGGCAAAAGACTACATACGAGCGCCATTTTATATCCCTTTCCGGATCTCGCTATCCCCCATGACGCAATTATGGAGGTTAGTATCATCAACGGAAAGGTGAACACCGCAATAAAAAGCAGCCATACCAAAATATTTTCCGTTGAACCCGGCGCATCAAACATCATCGGTGAAAGTAACGCAACATATACGCTAAAAGGGAATGCAATGCCGAAAATATACGAATGATGTTCCGAATCATTCAAATTCCTCTCTTCTGCCTTATCTACTGGCTCATTTTTGAATATCCCCACCGCGCAACATTGCCTGGAGTTTCCATAATACCATTCCACATATATCCAATAATCCCTGCCTGATACAATTTCCCCTTAACAAGCTTACAAACCATTCTTTCCATCAACTCTGACCCCGTCCCGGAGGTTTTTCGCTCTAAAACCCGCTTTCTCTTCCCCCTTTACCATACCATAAAGCTTAGGCCGCCACCTAACTGATTCCTGAATAAACTGAATCGCAAACCCAACCCCATTGCTAGATTGACCATCGGGCCCACGGATTCCATCAGTCGAGTCACTTTCTGCACTACAACCCTTGGCCTTGGAGGGTGCGAGAGGGCGGCTGGCGCCTCCCGTTGGCATTCGTAACCTCCTTTTCACTTTCACACGCCCTCCTCTCCCTCATCCCTTTTTTAATACGGATAGGCCGAAAAAACGCAAAAAAACACCTTCGCAAGGCAACCCCCTGCCAGGTGTTTTTGACCCGAACCAACCAAAATCCCCCCTCTTCTCTTTTCAACCAAAGATTCGCCAAGTCCTTCATAGTCCGGACCATCCGGCTTACGAAAGAGCCGTAGTCCATTCCAATAATATCCGAGGAAACGATCGGCTCATCCCATTCTTTTTAAAAGAAATGTTTATTTCAGCAGCTTTCTTAATTTATCAATCCCCGCTTGAATCGATTTGGTCGATCCTCCGCCCGATTGAATCACTTTCACTCCCGGCGTTTGTTTCTTTTGTGAAAACCCCAAAACAATACCCCCTTTTCAAAGGTATTGTTCACCCGCTTGGGAGTTAATATACTATTTCCGCTTTTTTTCGTAAGAAGCCGCTATCTCTCGCAAAGTTTGAATCCCGGAGGATACATTTTTCGGTATCGGCTTATTACTCTCAATCTTAAACGGTTTTTTGGAAACAGGGGCAACCCGGCACATATTAACAGCCATCTAAGTATTCTCCTTTTTTTACTTCAGTACGCTCTAATAATCTTAAACAATCTTGATGAGCTTGCGCCCACGTCATAATCGTTGCTATGGATAAATACAAATTGGAAGTGGCACTCAATTCACCTTCCGTTAATAAACAATTGGCATTTCTGGCATCCAAGATCAGGACAGTTTCATCATCTTTATGATTCCCCCGAAAAACTACAATGCCGAGTGTATCATCATAAACATTGCCAACATTCATATTCTTCCGGCAATCCAACCGGGTCTTAGCAGCGATATGAATATCTAAAGCAGCAATGACCTCCTCGGTAATTGGAATGACATGGATGATTACCTTTGATTTAGAATCATATATCGATAATAAAATATCTTCTACAATCGAACGAATTTCTTCTCCAATACTTTTAGGGCTTTGAAGTATTTTGTCCTCGAAAGGCGGTGCTATAAATTCAACGGTTGCCTTATTAAGGGCCGTCATATATTCAATCTGTTTTTGAGCCTGTTCAAAGTCTTTCAGCGCGTTTTTAACTTCTTTTTTAAACGACAATTCCAAACCGATAATTTTGGCTACAAACCCGGTTAGATGGTCCGGATGAAGCATGAAATGAACCAAAATAAAGATCAAAAACGCCAACAATACCTTCTAAAAAATCGAAAGAAACAGGAAAGAGGTCCCATCAATGACACTCCAAAAACTCTGCGGCTTATTCTTTCCTAGCTCTATTATACCATAGAACGAAGACAGCAAAATAATGTTTGTAACCGTCACCGATATCAAAACCGGTACCAGCCTTTTCCTTTTTTGAATATGAACGATAATGACTCCAAGCGAAATGACTATCGCCAAAACAAAACCAAGCCAACAAACGGCTTCTCGAAGTTCAGAAGATATGCTCAGTAACTTTATAAAAACATAATTCTGCATGAACTCTCCCTTGGCAAAACAAAACCCATTATTTTACTTTTGTGATAAATTCTACATCTTCGTCTCTCTTTCCTTTAGGGATTCGAAGAATTAATTACACAAGAAATAGTCGATGAAAAACTTTATTATGGAATATGGGTGAAAATAGTATTTATTAGCACACATAATCAGCCTTCAAATATTATATCAGCCCTATTTCCCCACCCCGATATGGTCGGCGCGATGCAGACCACACGGTTTTGAAATAGGATGTTTCACAACCGTCGGCAATCCAAACAACCCAAAAAGCGCCACCGGATTCAGCCGGTGGCGCTTTAAAGTCTCTCATCGAAAGCCATTCGCCGGATGCCTGATTTCAAAACGTCCTCCGGCTTTATTTCGTGCACAAATGACAAGCAACCCAGTGCCGGGGCTGCGCTTCGATAAACTCCGGCATTTGGCGGCTACAAATATCCATCGCCTCCGGGCAACGGGTGTGGAAGCGGCACCCCTGCGGGGGATTAATCGGGCTCGGGACATCACCGGTCAAGATAATCCGCTCTTTCTTTGCTTTCGGATCCGGGACCGGTATCGCCGAAAGCAGCGCCCTTGTGTAAGGATGCAAGGGTCTGGCATAGAGCTCATCCCCATCGGCAAGTTCTACCAATTTGCCAAGATACATGACGCCAACCCGGTCACTGACATGCTTCACCACATTAAGTCCATGGGCGATAAAAAGGTACGTCAGCCCGAACTCGGCCTGTAAATCTTTAAGCAGATTTAAGACCTGGGACTGGATGGAGACATCCAAAGCCGAAACTGGTTCATCACAAACGACTAATTTCGGGCGAGTTGCCAATGCCCTTGCAATACCGATACGTTGGCGTTGTCCTCCGCTAAATTCATGGGGATAACGACGGGCATAATTCGAATCAAGTCCCACCAAATTCATTAATTCACGAACTTTATCCTTACAGGCTTTTCCCCGGGCCAAATTATGCCGGACCAGGGGTTCGCCGATAATCTGTTCTACCGTCATCCGGGGATTTAACGAGGAATACGGATCCTGAAAAATGATTTGCATCTCCCGCCGTAAATGCCTTATCTCTTTGGATGATAATTCCGACAGTTTTTGACCTTCAAAAATGATTTCTCCCGAGGTAGGGGCGAGCAAATGAAGAATTACCCGGCCGATGGTGGATTTCCCGCAACCGCTTTCACCAACGAGCCCTAAAGTCTCACCTTTACCAATGGTAAAACTGACATCATCGACTGCCTGAACATGCGATAAAACCCGGCCGAAAAAACTCTTTTGCACCGGAAAATATTTTCGCACCGATTCAACCCTAACCAGATCTTCCATCAAGCGTTCACTCCTTCCGCCGTATGCAGCCAGCAACAAACTTGACGACCGTCGGCTATCCTTACCAAACCAGGCCGTTCTTTGCTACAGCGCGGGCCGGCATTGGGGCAGCGTGGGTGAAAGGAGCAACCCGGGGGTAACATACTCAAATCCGGGACAGAGCCGTCAATAACATAAAGACGGTTATGGTCGCCATCCAGCTTGGGAATCGACTTGAGTAATCCGATTGTATAAGGATGAAGCGGGTTTTCAAACAATTGCTCGACCGGAGCTTCCTCCATAACTTGTCCGGCATACATTACGATAACCCGATCAGCTATTTCGGCAACAACCGCCAAATCATGAGTAATCAGCATAATGGCCATTCCAAAATCTTCCCGCATCTTCCCCATCAAGTCCAGAATTTGAGCTTGAATAGTTACATCAAGGGCTGTTGTCGGTTCATCGGCAATCAGCAAATCCGGACGGCAGGACAAGGCCATGGCTATCATTACCCGCTGCCTCATTCCACCTGACAGTTGATGGGGATAATCAAAGGCCCGTTTTTCCGGTGAAGGTATTCCGATGGTCCGCAGCAAATCGACAGCCCGTTCCCAAGCCTCAGGCTTCTTGAGTCCTTGATGCAGAATAATCGCCTCGGCTATTTGGTCTCCGATGCGGTGCACCGGATTTAAGGAAGTCATCGGTTCTTGGAAGATCATCGAAATTTTATTACCGCGAATCTCGCGCATTTTCTTTTCCGTCAAAGTCAACAGGTCTTCCCCATGAAAGATAATCCGGCCTCCCACGATTTCACCCGGAGGATTGGGTATCAGCCGCATGATCGAAAGTGAAGTCACGGATTTTCCGCTGCCCGACTCGCCCACAATGGCCACAGTTTCTTTTTCATGCAGTGAAAAACTGATATTATCTACGGCACGGACAATCTTCCCATCCGTCTTGAATTGGGTTTGTAAGTTTTCAATACTGATAAGTTCCGCCATTTTGTTCTCCTATTGCTTCAGTCTGGGGTCGAGCGCATCACGCAGCCCGTCGCCAAGTAAATTGAATGCCAATACCGTTACCGTAATTGCAATACCCGGAAAAGTGACGATGTGAGGCGCCGAGAAAATTGCCGATCTGCCACTGCCAAGCATTGCCCCCCATTCCGCTTCCGGAGGTTGAACGCCTAACCCCAGGAACCCCAGGAATGCTGCATCCAGAATAGCCGAAGAAATTCCCAAAGTGGCCCGGACGATAATCGGAGCTGTGACATTCGGTAATATGTGATAAGTGATAATTTGCAGATCATGATCGCCAATAGCCCGGGCCGCTTGAACATAGTCATTTTCCCGGACCGATAATACCGATCCTCTCACGATTCGGGCATATTCCGGTATCGACACAATTCCAATCGCAATAATGGCATTATCCAAACCGCGTCCCAAGGCCATCATAAAGGCCATCGCCAATAATAAAGGGGGAAACGCCAACATGATATCCATCAAACGCATGATGATATTATCAACCAAGCCGCCATAAAAACCGGCCAAGGCCCCCAATAAAATACCGACAAAAAGCGAAAGAATAACCGCTTCGATCCCAACCCGCAAGGAAATCCGGGCCCCAAAAATAATTCGGCTCAAAATATCGCGCCCTAATTCGTCGGTACCGAACCAATGGGCAAAGCTCGGCGCTTTTAAGCTCATTGGTAAATTACTTTCCTGATAATGGTAAGGCGCTATTAACGGCGCAGCTATTGCTACGATCACCAAAATGACTAAAGTCGCCAGACCTATCATCGCTGCATGATTACGGCGCAACTGTTTCCAAAATTCCAGCCAAGGGGATTTTGCTTTTTCCCCCATCGTCTTGCCATCAACTAATTCAACCGCCATCGAAATTCTCCTCGTTTATGAATAATGAATGCGCGGATCCAAATAGGCATAAAACAAATCCACTAAAAGATTGACCAATACAAAGACCACAGCCACTAAAATCACACTACCCTGTACCAGCGGAAAATCCGAAGCGAGAATGGCATTGGTCGTCAGGCTGCCGATTCCCGGCCATGAAAATACGGTCTCCGTCAACACCGCGCCGCCCAATAAAAATCCGAATTGAAGCCCGATTACGGTCACAATTGGGATTAAAGCATTTTTTAAGGCATGGTGACAGACTACGGTTTTTTCATCGAGCCCCTTGGCGTGAGCTGTTCGGATATAATCCTGTTTTACCACTTCCAACATGGTTGAACGGGTCATCCTGGCGATGATAGCCATTGAATAAGCAGCCAAGGCCACTCCCGGAAGAATCAAATGGCGCAATGCGCTCCAAAAAGCATCCCAATTTCCGGTAAGGATGCTGTCTACCAAATATAAACGGGTTATTGCAGCGGGCTCCAACCCTATATCAATTCTTCCGGAAACCGGTAACCAATGCAAGTTTACCGAAAAGATAATGATCAAAATCAGACCCAACCAAAAAATGGGCATTGACACACCTAATAAAGCCCCTACCATACTCAGATAATCAAAAAACGAATAACGCCGGACGGCGGAAATAACTCCAATAATAATACCTACCAGGGATGCCAGGGCCAAACTGAACAGGGCCAATTCGATCGTTGCCGGAAATTGCGACAGGATGTCCTGAACCACCGGGCGTTTGGTCATTAAGGAACGGCCTAAATCACCATGCATTAATTGCCACAGAAACCTTCCAAATTGTATATAAATCGGATCATTGAGACCCATTTCTTGACGCAACGCTGCAATTTGGGCTTTTGTGGCATGTTCCCCCAACATCAGAGCTGCCGGATCGCCGGTAAAAACATGCATGATAATAAAAACAAATAGGCTTACGCCGAGTAATACCGGAATAAGCATCAATAAACGTTTCAAAATATATTTAGCCATTAATCTAACTCCTTGCTTTTGCTAAAGAAAACCTTTACAGATACAAGAGGCTGTAAAATCTCACAGCCTCTTGTGAACGTTCTTTATTTGGAAACAATATTCATCCACGATACTCCGGTAGGATGGGGATAAAAATTCTTCACTGTAGGTTTGCAGGCTGCCAAATCAACAGCATGACTGATGAATACCCAAGGAGCTTCATCAATTAAAATCTTCTGCAGGTTCTGATAAATTTTTACCCGAGCCGCGGGATCCGATGTCTTGGTTCCTTGTTCCAGCAAAGCATCAACTTTAGGGTTTGAGTATTTAGCAGAATTTAAAGTTGAGTCAATTTCTTTTGAGTCAAGCAGTGATAAGAAATTATCGGCATCACCGTTATCACCGACCCAACCGTAGAAACCGGCGTCACCTTCCACGCCTTTGTACAATACATCTTTATATTCCTTCCAAGGATAAACCTTGATATTGGTCTTTACACCGATTTTTAACAGCTCCGCCTGTACGGCTTCGGCCAATTTGACGCCATTTACCGTATTGTAAGGTCTAGGATTGGAGTAAGTTATAAAATTGAAGGTGAAATTGGAATATCCAGCCTCGGCCAAGAGTTTTTTAGCCTCTTCCGGATTGTACCCTGCCGGCTTGAGTTTGGGATCATAACCGGGAATAAAACTCGGCAACGGGCCATTGGCTACTTTGGCATATCCTTGATATAAGTAGTTTACAATCTGTTCACGGTTGATGGCCATGGAAATCGCCCGGCGCACCCGGACATCATTGAAAGGTTTACGGTTGCACATAAAACACATATAGTTGATATTCATACCCGGGTTTTTAATAACTTGCATACCTTTAGCTTCCAGGGTTTTCACATCATTGGGATCGACTCCGTCAATGATATCGACGGCGCCGGTAATCAATTGGCTGGCTCTTACGGAATTTTCTTTGGTGGTCACATAAACAACTTTATCGACTTTAGCTTTTTGACCCCAGTAGTTATTATTCTTCACCAGGACGATTTGTTGATCCTTATCCCATTTTTGGAAGATAAAAGCACCCGTCCCGACGGGGTGTTGTGCGAAATCATCCTCGCCATATTTTTTAACTGCGGCCGGACTGACGATCGGAGCTGCCAATGACATAGCCAGATTGGCCAAAAACGGCGCATAAGGCTTGGATAAGATAAACCGAACGGTGTAATCGTCAACAACCTCAACCTTTTTAACCGGTCCGAAAGTGAAGGATGCATAAGGCATACTATCTTTGACCAGCGGGGGTATTTGGCGATCAACGCTGAATTTCACTGCAGCGGCGTTGAAAAGCGTACCGTCATGGAATTTGACGCCTTTCCTCAATTTGAAAGTCCATGCTAAACCATCCGTGGATTTTGTCCAAGAAGTGGCCAAACCCGGTTCAATCTCGGTGCCTCCTTGTTTGTATCGCACCAATGTATCATAAATATTTACGATGATCTTGGCCGATTCGCCATCATCAACATAGGCCGGATCTAGACCCCGTGGATCGGAACCCTTGGCATAAACCAAAATCTTGGGTGCTGCGGCATAGGAAAAACTAATCGCCGCAATGACAACTAACAAACATGTGGCAAGTAAAAAAAACTTACGCAAAATGAATCTTTCCTCCTCTCGCGCGCGTGTACGCGCACTTTCTTTTTTTATTTGAATGCCATCTCATACAGCGAAAAAAATTCGGCTCGACTCTCCAAAAAAATTTCCAAAGCATAAGAAGATTGGTAATAATACTCATTTGCGTCAAAATGGAAATCCGTCTCGGTTCAAAAAGAGTCCGCCAATTAATCCAACCGCATTAAACGACATTGGACACATAATTAACACCCAAATGCCCAAAAGAAAAACCGCTTCAGCAAATGATACACCTGAGATACGGCTGTAAATTCACTTCATCAAAAAGTTAGTTTTCTAAAAAAGAGCAACTTTCAATATATTGATTCCTGTCCGAATCCATCATCCAAAGCAACGTTAAGCACTGTTTAAAATATACCATTTCAGCCTATTGATGTCAATCAACTTGATGTCATTCGACTTAGGTTCAATAAAAATCAATGTTAACTTGATGTCATTCAACGCAATGTGAATCGGTGATTTTTTCCCTTTGTGTTTTTTTATGGGGCGGATTACAAATAATTCTTTCCATCCGGTATCAAAAATATTTTTTTTGGCAAAATTGGAAGAAGAGGTGATTGCAATGGACGTTACAAAAATAAGGAACAATCAAAGGCGAGAGCTACATATTGCAGCAAAAGATCTTCATGAATCGGATGACCCTCTCAATAATATTCTGTTGGATGTGATGTTTGATGAATTTTACAAACGTATTAAAAAACAAAAATCATCAAAACAAAACGAGTAAATCCTTTTTTCCGAAACAAACGGTTGCAAAGAAAGGAATTTATCTCAGGCAGCCCAATCAATCGCTTCAATTAAGTCAAGGGGTAATTTCCCCCTCTTCATGTCTCACCGGAAGAACTTAATCTCCGGATAAAGGCCACCCGGGCCAATCCAGCCTCTTCTTCCGGCAATAACCATAAGCCATTCTTGATTGGATCCGGCTCTCTTTTCTCCTTCCAATCCCCTTCGAAAATTTCCAGGTTCCAACGTAAATGGGTATAAATGTGAGTCATATTCCTAGAAAATTGGAATGCTATTATTGCGCCCAAATTCTCAAGAACCCATTTTTTTGCCAAAATCAGCGCATCCTCGTTTGGCCCGGCAACTATGGTTGGATATTCCCAAAAGCCCGCCATCAATCCATCTTTGGGCCTCTGAACTAAAAGATGTTTCCGGTTCCAAGTAATTCGAAGAACAATCCGCCGTTCTACCGGTATCTCCCGTGAAGTTTTTTTCACGGGGAAACGTTCGGGATCAGCCCCAAAAGCCTTACAGAACCGGGATAAAGGGCACTTCCGGCAATGAGGCCCTCGCGGCAAACAAATAAGCGCTCCTATTTCCATTAAGGCCTGAGTAAAATCCCCAGCTTGTCCCGGGGGGAATTGCCCGCGCACCCAGTCTGTAATCTTGCGTTTGGAGTTTGGCGTTGCGGCATCTTCGTCCCAAGCCAGCATACGGGTTACTAACCGAATTACGTTTCCATCAACGGCCGGAACGGGAAGATTAAACGCGATACTGGCCAAGGAGCCGGCCATATAAGTTCCAACACCGGGTAATGCGCTTAACTCTTTGGGAGCGGCCGGCAAGTGGCCATTCAATTGGTTGACCACCACTGCCGCTCCTTTGTGAAGCAATTTGGCGCGGCGATAGTAACCCAGGCCCTCCCATGTTTTCAATACCTCATCTTCCGAGGCGGCAGCCAACGCCTCGACTGTAGGAAAGCGGTTTAAAAATTTATCGTAATAAGGGATTACCGTTTCTACTCTGGTTTGTTGCAGCATAACCTCGGAAACCCATATTTTATAAGGATCTCTCGTTTGACGCCAGGGTAACTTGCGGGCATTTTGATGATACCAAGCTAACAGATGAATGGTAATTTCAGGTTGTCCCTTATGGGGCGCTTTATCAACAGGTTGTTTAAGATTTCTCATGAATACACCATATCACATCATTAAATATGAAACAAGAAAAAAACAAGGGACTTTTTTTATGAAATGTTGATCCAATTCGTAGATTTTCTTTTTAGAGAAAAATATTCTCTTTTACTTCAAAAAACAAATAGTTTCCCCGGCTATTTTTAAAAGAACATCGCCGAAACAATTGAAATTAAAAATATTCATCAATATTTAACGAATTTATTTTGACTGGCAGGAATATCCAAGAACTTGTCGTAATAAATACATTAATTTTAATTTATCGGCAACGGCGATTAAAATCTTTAGTCGTTTGGGTATATTTATGCTTCATTTTACTAGAGGGGGCTTTCAATCGTGTCTGCAAGCAAATTTTACCGATTTTTGAATAAAAACTTAAATTATAGCCTCCTGATTGTTCCAAACTCTTCATCTACTAAAGTGAAGAGCTGTTATATTCCTTATTCTTTGGCTTTGCTAATTATTGGTTTTATCATTTTCAACCTCTATATTTTCTTTGGATACTCAACCCAAATATGGCAAATCGCCGTTTTTAAAAAAGACATCGCCGCCAAAAAACAACTCATTGTAAAATTAACCGCTGAAAGGCAACGGGTCCGGCCGATTCTCGCCAAAAACGAATTCATCACCAAAGAATTGTCCAGGATCGAAGAAAACCAAAACCGTTTGGATAATACATTAACCAGAGTCCGCGAGAAAAAAGGCCGATCCATTTTTATAGCCAGCCGCGGTTTTTTTGTACGCACCCAGCCGTACTCCTTAAGTTCACTTCCCGTAATGAACGCTCCCAACACTTCTTTAGATCAACTCCAGCACAATCTGGAACAATTGGAGCAATATATGGAAGCGGAAAAAAATGCCCAGAAGCAAATTTTGGGGGAGTTACAATCCTGCGAATACCGTCTGGATCATATGCCCTCCATTTGGCCGGTGAGTTCGACGATTATTTGCACTTTCGGAATGCGTTTACATCCTATTTACCATCGTTATATCCGCCACGAAGGTCTTGACATAAGAGCTTCCTATGGCACCCCGATCAAAGCTACCGCTGATGGAGTGGTCACCTACTCCGGATGGCAAAGCGGATATGGCTACCTTGTGAAACTCAGTCACGGCAACGGTTATGAAACATGTTACGGCCATAATTCCCGCCTTTTAGTTAATGTTGGACAAACCGTGAAAAAAGGACAGAAAATCGCCTTGGCCGGAGCCACCGGAGAAGCAACAGGTCCCCATTGCCATTATGAAGTCCGCGACCACGGCAGTCCGATTAATCCCGTACCTTTCCTGCAAATACAATAATTATTGCTTTTTGGGAATAAATTTTAGATTCAACATTTCTTTGACCGGTGTTTCCTTATCAATCAAACCATATTGGTGGATAGACTTCTGTGAATCCGCCCAACCTTTCGGATCCGACATTCCCAATCCATATTGTTCGGTGAACTCGTTCTCCCATAACTCCATTGAACTTTGCAAAATTTTCTGTTGTAAACCTTGACTGTCCTTACTGATATCCGGAACATATTTCAGACAAATCGCATAAGCTTCGGATGGATGTCCCAAAGCGTACTTCATCCCCTTGACGGTGGCTCTTACCATCGCCTGAACCATTTTAGGATTGGCGGCTAGGGTTCCTTTACCGGTAATCAAGCCATGTCCCACCAGGGGAAAATAATGCCAGGAATCAATTTGATTGATGGAATACCCTTGAGCGGTTAAATTTAAAGGCTCATTATTGGCAAATCCCACAACGGCATCGACTTTTCCCGAAGTTAAAGACGATATTTGCGTATAGCCCACATCAATTAACTGAACATCCTTTTCCGAAATTCCGGCTTTATTAAGAATCGCTTTCACCGCCAGGAGACTGGTGCCATATAAAGGCAATCCTATCTTTTTCCCCTTTAAATCCTTGGGAGTCTTAATCCCTGATTTTGATAAAGCGATAATGGCGGGAGGAAATTTCGCATAGAGCGTTGCCAGATAAACCACGGGTATATCATGAGAACGGGCAGTGATCACTTGGTCGCCCCCGGCAATCGCAAAATCAATTTTACCGCTGGCCACGAGCGGTAAAGCATCGATATCCATCCGATAATCAAAGTTCACATCGAGGCCTTCTGTTTTAAAAAAGCCTTTATCCGCCGCAACATACCAGGGAGCAAACTGAACATTCGGAATGTAGGTCATCGCTATGGTCGCCTTTTTATAAGGCCCAGCTGCAAAGGATCCGAAAGTTGTCGTAAAACCCAGAACCGTCACCAAAATGACCATCAAACCGATACTTATCCAAAAACCCTTCTTCATCTTGGATAACCTCCAATAGTTTCATTTTATCCTTGCGTCTAAACCCAGTCATATCCTTATACCCGACAAAGAATTTTTCCCGTCGCTTATTGGCGTCGCCATGGTAACAGTCCGTACTCAAGCCAAACGATAAGCAAATAAAAGCCAATTCCTAAAAAAGCCAGGATAATCAATGCTACAAAAATCAAGGGAGTGTCAAAACTTCCCCGGGCGGCGTTTACCAAGTAACCCAAGCCTTTTCCGGCCCCGGCGAATTCCCCCACCACCGCTCCAATTACCGAAAGGGTAATTCCAAGTTTTAAACCACCGAAAATCACCGGCAGGGCTGACGGGAGCTCGAGCTTTGCAAACACTTGGGCGCGTTTGGCTCCCATCATCGCCATTAACTCCGCCAACCGGGGGTCCGTACTTCGAAATCCCATGATGCCGTTGGTAAGTATCGGAAAAAAAGATACCAAGGCGGCGATTAATACTTTGGAAGTAAGCCCGAATCCAAACCAGATTACCAGTAAAGGAGCCAAGGCCACGATGGGGATTGCCTGAAGCCCGACAATATAAGGGGCAAGACACCTCTCAAAAAAGGGATGGCGCGCTAAAAAGTAACTTAAAGGCAAAGCAAGCAACGCTCCGGCTAAAAAGCCCATCATGGCTTCGTAAAAAGTGGTCACCCCATGCTGCATTAATAAACCATTCTTCGCATATTCCATCATCCGGTCCCAGACTTTATCAGGCCCGGGTAAAATGAAAGCAGGGTAAATTTTAGCCAGAAGATGCCAGATACCGATAAAGATTAGAAATCCCAAAGGAATCAACAGGTACTCATAGTAGTTCCGGAAAAAAACCCGTATTTGAAATTTCATTTAGGACACCTCCGTTTCCGACCCCAAGGCCAGTAAATCCTGGACTTCGCTCACCAGTCTTCCGAACTTCGGATTACCGATGATTTTCAAGCGGCGTGGATACTCCAACCCAATGGCAACCTCGCCAAGAATCCGGCCCGGCTTTTCCCCCATTACCGCAACCCGCCCCGATAAAAAAACCGCTTCAAAGATATTGTGGGTTACCAGCAAAATAGTCGCACTAGTCCGCGATTGTAGATTTAACAATTCCAAATGCAGTCCTGTCCGGGTAATATCGTCCAGGGCCGCAAAGGGTTCATCCAACATCAATATTTGGGTATCACCCACCAGAGCCCGTGCCAAAGCCGCCCGTTGCCTCATTCCTCCCGAGAGATGATGGGGATATTTATGGCCGGAATCGCTTAAATTGGCTAATTCCAAGGCTTTGTTGACTTTCTCCGCTATCAGGAACTTGTTTTTCTCTCCCTGAATTTCCAGGGGTAGTCCAACATTGGCCGCTACGGTCCGCCAGGGAAAAAGTAATGAATCTTGAGGAACAAACCCAAGTCCCGGCCATCCCGGAGTTACTTTTTCGCCAAAAACCCTAACCTCACCGCGGGTTGGGGTAAGAACCCCGGCGATCAACCGTAATAAAGTTGATTTGCCGCAGCCGCTGGGTCCGACCAAGCTGATAATTTCCCCCGGATGGATGGAGAGATTGATTCCTAAAAGTTCAGGCTGGTTCCCCTTGGTAAAAGCCAGTGTAACATCGTCCAACTGAATGATTTGATTGTTCATGAGTATCATCACCTACTAAAAATAAAAATCCCTGAACAAATTAAATTTATTCAGGGACAGGAAATACGCCTTTCCTTCTTTCATCCGGACTCTACCGTCGGTTCTGGAATCTCACCAGATCTGCTTTTTAAAAGCGCGTGGACTTAAGAATAAAAGTTTTCGACAGAAAACTATTTCTCTTACCACCGGTCGGGAATTGATTAAAGGTTTACGTTAGTAAAACTTATCGCACCCTGCCCTGAAGGATTCATATTCAATTACTACTATTGTAAGACGGATTTGGAGAATTGTAAATTAAAAATTTGTAAAATTAACCCAAAACTCCTTCCTGGCCTCAGTTTAAGTCTTCATTCGCTATCATGTTTTCCGATTCCGATTTCGATAAACCGGCCGGTTGTTCCGGATTATCTGCAAAATCACTTTGCCGATCCACAAAAATATTTCTCCCCTTTTTATGTTTTTCGTAGAAATATGAATTTTTTACGGAATTGTCTTTTTGGTTCAGAACCACGAAAAGGGCCCGGATTTCCATTCCATCTCCCGCTCCTAAATTTTGGCACATCCGGCAAATGAATTCAATGAAATTCATTCAATTCCATAACAGGAATATTTTATTTACTGCCGAATATGTAATCTGTTTGTATGAAATTGGGAGGCGCGTAATCTTATGAATACGAATACACCATCCGGCAATTTGGCTGAACTCACCAAAGCCCTGCAAAATTTGGAACCGGTCGAACTTTCCTTTCATGATATGAAGGCCATCAAAATTCTATTAAATTCGCCGGACGGCAATAGCCATCAGGCGTTCATTGTACGTAAACAGGATGACAAAGGAGCCACCCGCTTTTTTTTCACGGGTATGAATAAGATCGTGGTCTTTGACCGCGCTCCGGAAATTTGGGAAAAGGAATTAAAAAATTGGGATTGGAGTTTTGTGGAAGTCAAGATGAAAAAATAATCCGCCCAATAGTCTTTTACTTGGGCGGGCTTGCTCTGCTCCTTACTTTGATGAACTCTTCACCTTAGCCGTTTTAGCGGCTAAGTTTTTGCTTTTCATGGCCCGCATCCTCTCTATATCAGAATGCCTGACCAAGCGTTATTAAAATATACCGCAGGCCTAACGAAAAGAACTTAAACAGGATTCACAGGATTTTATGGGTTTACCGGATTTTTATATTTCCAAGGAGGATCTTTCCCCTATGAGCTTAGATAGCGTTAAGCGCCAGTTTGCCGAAGAGAAACTGCCGCTTCAAGTGATTGAATTGGAAACCAGCAGTGCCACAGTTGAACTGGCGGCAAAAGCATTGGATGTTGAGCCGGGGCGGATTGCCAAAACCATGGCCTTTCGTTTAAAAGAGCGGGATATCTTAGTCCTGGTCAAAGGCGATGCCCGGATTGACAATCACAAATATAAGGAACATTTCAAGGAAAAAGCGAAAATGATTGGAGCAGAGGAAGTTTTGGAGGTTACCGGCCACCCGGTCGGCGGCGTCTGCCCTTTTGGATTAAAAAGGCCTCTTCCAATCTACCTTGATCAATCCTTAAAACAATTCGCTTATGTTTTCCCCGCCGGAGGATCGCCCAACTCGGCGGTAAAAATCGACCTCGATTCCTTACAACAAGTGACCCGCGGGGAATGGGTGGATGTTTGCAAGAATCCTGAGGATTAATTCACTTACTTTCCCCAAATTCTTCAATCAACCCAATTCGCACCGGTGGATCCTGGAAACCTTCGCATCAGGCTTGCCCGTAAACGCTCAATCAGAGTATAAACCACCGGCACCACCACCAAAGTCATTGCCATGGAGCAGGCTAAACCGCCAATTAAAGCCCATCCCATACTGTTTTTAAATTCCGCGCTCGGCGCTTTCGATAGCGCCAGGGGGAGCATCCCGAAAATCATGGTTAAGGTGGTCATTAAAATAGGCCGTAAACGCTCGCGTCCCGCCTGCATCAAAGCCTCGTGAATGGATAGGCCTTCCGCCCGTCCCTTGTTGGTGAAATCCACCAGCAGAATGGCGTTCTTGCTTACCAGACCAATCTGCATGATAATCCCCATAATTGAGAAAACCGCCAAGGAATTTTTGGTTAAGGCCAGAGCGAGCAAGGCCCCGATAATCGCCAAGGGGACTGAAAATAGTACGGCAAAAGGGTAAACGAACGAATTATACAGCGCCGCCATAATCAAATATACAAACACCACCGCCGCCAGCAAAGCCAGGCCCAAACTAAAAAAAGTATTGGCCTGGTTTTGAAGGGCCCCGACAAACATCGTATTCACCCCGGGCAAAAATTTCTCTTTCGCCAGCGCCCCTTTGATGTCATTCCCGATATCGCCGCTGGTCCTTCCAACCGCCTGCGCATTGACGGTGACCGAATATCTACGGTTCCGGCGTTGAAGTTCCGAAGGTCCGACGGAAGAAACGATCTTTGCAAACTGGTTTAAAGGCACCAATTGACCGCTCTTATTGGCAACGGTAAGATTACCCATCTGCGAAGTATGGTTCCGGTCAGCTTGGTCCAGCATGACGTTGATATCATATTGGGCTTCGTCCCGGTCTAAAAATTGGGAATCGGTGTTTCCGGTTAAAGCCAATTGCAAGCTCTGACCCACTGTTGACATACTTAGGCCCATACTGGCCAGTTTATCACGATCAACCTGAACACTTTGTTCAGGTTGAGGAGGGTCAAGCGACGAACGGACACTGGAGGTACCGGGGATTTCGGCTATTAGTTTCATTACCTGATCGGCGCTTTGGGATACATCCTCCCAATTCTGACCGGTAATGGCTACCTGAATGGGAGCCTGGCCGCCACTGCCCGGTATCACGCTGGGTTGAGAGACAAAAACTTTCACTCCGGGTAAATGGCCGACCATTCCCCGAAGCATTCGCCCAATCTGGCCCGCGCTGCGGCTCCGTTTATTCTTGGAAACCAGAATCACGCTCATCGACGCCTGATAACCGCTGGCCGATCCCCCGTAGCCTCTGGAACCGATATTGGAATAAACCGTCTGGACTTCGGGTATCCGTCTGATAGCCTGTTCAATATATTGAACCATGGCATCGGTTTGCTCAATTTTGGCCCCTGTATTCAGCATCACCGAAACCGAGAGCTGGCTCTGGTCAGCCTGGGGCATAAATTCCGAACCGATAAAATTAAAAGTGACCAAGGACAAAGCCGCTGCAAACAACAATCCCGCAATCAACAGGACCTTGCCGGGATGTTCAAGGCCAAGCCTCAACACTTTCAAGTAGTCATTGGTCAAACCGGCATAGGCCTTTTCAAACCAGGCGCCAAACCGGCCCATCAGAGTCCCCTTGGTCAATTGCTCAAGTTTACTGAAACGGGAAGCCAACAAGGGAGTGACCGTAAAAGAAACGAATAAACTGGTCAAGGTTGAAATAACAATGACCAGGGAAAACTGCTTCATCATTCCGCCGATGATTCCGGAAACCAGGGTCAAAGGCAAATAAACCACCACATCCACCAAAGTGATGGAAAGCGCGGTAAAACCGATTTCATTCCGGCCCCGTAAAGCTGCAGTCCGCTTATCCTCACCCTGTTCCAAATGGCGGTAAATATTCTCCAAAACCACGATGGCATCGTCCACCAAAATACCGATAACTAAGGATAACGCCAACAGCGTGATGATATTCAGCGAAAACCCCCAGGCCCACATGCCAATGAATGTTACCACCAGTGAAGTGGGAATCGCCACCATCACGATAAGGGAATTCCGGATGCTGTGCAAAAAAAGCAGCATTACACCGGCAACCAACAAAATGGCCAGTAACAGATCTTCTTTGACGGCATTGGCTGAATCGATAATAAAACCGGAATTGTCATAGATGACCGTGGCTTTCAAACCCGCACTCCGGTATTGGCGTTCCAGTTTTACGAGTTCATCCCGTACCAACCTGCTCACATCGACGGTGTTGGCGTCGGATTGTTTCAGTACATTGACCGCAATGGTATTTTTACCGTTTATTCTGGTGATTTGGGTGATATCCTTTTTACCGTCCTGAATACCGGCAACCTCCGAAAGCCGGATGTTTCCGCCGTTTGCCGACTGGCCGACCACTAAATTTCTGAGTTCATCCAGGGACTTGAAGCGCCCGGCCATTCGAACCACATATTGGCCGTCATCATCTTTGACGGTTCCGGCGGGATACTCCAGATTTGCGTCTTTAATAGCCTGTAATACCTGGAGGGAAGACATTCCATAGGATTCCATTCTGTGGCTGTCCAGGTTGACTTTAATCTCCCGCTGCCGGCCGCCGATAATATTGACTTCACCGACTCCGGCCATTGTTGAAATTCCAGGCTCAATAAAATCATTCACCAATTGATAAAACTGGGTATCCGGTAAGTTGCAGGTAAAACCGATGGACATAATCGGTCGGTCATTGGGATCCACTTTGGACAACGCGGGGGTTTGAGCTCCATTGGGAAGTCTGCGGATAACCGAATTGACTTTACGCTGGGCATCCTGTAAGGAAAAGTCGACATTGGCGTCGGGAGTCAGTTGGATCATGACTCTGGACCTACCCTCTTGCGAGGTCGATGAAATCGAATCAACCTTGTCCAAACCGCAAACCGCATCCTCAATCCGCTTGGTAACCGAAATTTCCACTTCGCTTGCGGACGCGCCGGGATAACTTGTGCTGACACTAATCATCGGTATGGACAAACCGGGAAGCAAATCATATTTTAATTGGTAATAACCAAAAATTCCTAGTAAGGTTAAAGCTGTAAAAAGTACAATGATAATAATGGGGCGTTTAATGGCCAGCTCAGTGATAGTCAAAGGTATTCCCCCTTAGAATGAGAGTACGGTTGCCTGAAAACAACGGGACAAGGAATCATTCCCGGTTACGCCGGCGAGAGCCTTTTTGATGAGCCCCTTGTCCGCCCGGTTGAGGGCCGCCTCGCGTGGAACTTTGACCGAAAATATCATTTTGAATGGCAACAGCCGAGTTATCTTTCAGATCCTCCTGACCGCCAACGATAACCTGTTCACCAGCGGCAATTCCTTGCAGGACGGTTATATGGGTCCCTATTTCCGAACCGATCTGAATATTGCGTAACTTTGCTTTTCCATCCTCGACGATAAAAACTTGCGGGTTTTCAGTACTCCCAACCATCGCATTCCGGGGGATGGCCAGAGCGGTTTGATTCCCCAATTGGATGGTAATTTGTCCGAACATTCCCGATTTAAGGGGGTATTCCCTGTTATTCGGTATCATGATCTTCACGGGATAAGTATGGGCTGCGTCACCCTTAACGCTGATGCTGGCGATCTTGCCGTGAAATTTGACTCCGGGGTAGATTCCCGTCTCAATTTCGGTTTGATCCCCGACCTTCAGCCGGAAAGCGTCTTGTTCTGCCACGTTCAAAACTACCTTAAGCTTAGAAATATCGACGACATTGGCTACCGTCATTCCGGGACTGAGCATCGTTCCTACATCAACCGGAATGGAGGTTACAATACCGGAGATGGGAGAAGCAATGGCGGAGTTGTTATATTCACGCTGGGCTGAAACAAATTGCGCCTGGGCCGTTTTAAAGGACTGGCGGGCCGATTCCAAATCAATATCCGATATCAGTCCCTGCTTATGGAGATCATTGGAACGTTCCCAATCTTTCTGGGCTTTTTGATAATTATTTTGCGCCGCAAGGAAATTAGCTTCAGGAACTTGATTTTCCACCTTAATCATCGTGGAACCGGCTTTAACATAAGAACCTTCTTGGACCAGGACTGCCGTTGCCTTGCCTTGAAGTTCCGAAACAATGTTGATATCGCGATTGGCCGTAATCAATCCCGTCTGGATCAACTGGCTGTTCAGGTTCTGTTCCGAGGCGATAGCCACTGCGACCGGAGTCTCCCGGTTCCCATTGTTTCTGGCTTCCTGTTTCATTTCCGCCCGGTTTTTAAAGAGTGTGAAAAGAATCAGGAATATTCCTCCAAAGACAACGATAAAGAAAAAAACTTTTTTCATCCCTATCCCCTTTCCGTCCGGCTTCAATCTGCTTTTCCGATATCAAACGTAAAACGAATCAAAAAGTCGCTCCGGGAATTAAAATACAAAAAATAAAGCTTCATTATATCAAAATCTCGCTCTTATAATGAAACCCAAAAAATAATTCTTTCTGGAATATCCTTTTCTCATTTTATATTATATTTCTGTTTCTGGTGTTTCCGTGTATCTTTTTTGTGATCAATTTATGGAGAAGTTATGGAGGCGTGTGTTTGCGGTGGCTATTGGGGTGACAAGCCTTTGGGGATTCGGCATTCCGATTAAAAGGTTCCTGTAAAAACCGTCTGCAGAGCCATTCCTGGCGTTCCCATTTCTCCCCAGGTATCGAGCATCCATTCATGGTCGGTTTTAATAAAACGGTTGATACCGCAATTTTTAAGCGAGAAGCGTATTTTTTGGCCCAGGGGAATTCCCAACGAATACCGCAACAAATACTCCAAAATGAAACCATGGGTTATAACCAAAATGCTTTCACCCGGATGTTTTTGGACTATCTCCTCAAAACAGGCCATACTTCGGGCATAAGCCTGAGCCGCGCTTTCTCCTCCCGGGATGATATAATCCGGCTCCCGTTTGATATATTGAGCGCATGCTTCGGGATTGGTCGCCCGGAACTGCTCGATGGTCAAGCCCGCTAAATCTCCCAAATTTCTTTCCCGGAGCCGCTGATCATAAGTAGGACCCAGTTTCACCGCAGCGGCAATGATTTGAGTTGTTTGCACAGCCCGCCCCAAATCGCTGCTGTATAATCTGTCAAAGGAGAATTTCTGCAGCATCCCCGCTACGTGTTGTGCCTGTTCCACACCTCTGTCAGTCAGCGGGCTGTCCAAGATTCCTTGATGAAGCCCTTGAAGATTCCATTCGGTCTCTCCATGACGAATAACTGTAAAGGATGTCCGAACCATTGCCATAAGTTTACCTCGTGATGAATATTGGATCAAAAGCTATTACAATCATAGCACAAAAAATCAAATATCGTTATTACCTTCAGTTAAAAAAATCAATTTCAGCTTCAAGCGTTTAAAACTGGAACAAATTAAAGAAGCAAATCACTGTAAAGAAACAACCTTCGGCTTAGAACCCACTGACCATGGGTTAAGCACTGAATGATTAAGTTCAAAAGCATCATTATAAACATGGCCCGGAACATGTACCTGTTTCGTAAATATAACTTCCCATTATAAAGTTCAGGCCAGGCAATATATCTTTGACAATCTTTTTTTGGCCTTGGCCTACGATTTGGAGTGCCAGCCCCTACCGGGTAACAAAAAAGGTCGAGGGTTACCCCACTCGGCCTTGTTCGATCGAAAATATACTTCTCTTTATATAGCGCTTCTTTTCTTTTTTAGCTGATAATTATGGTGAAGAGTGGCACCATAAAACCAAATCAATGCTAAAATAAATCGCCAAAAAGGATTCCAATTAACATATGTCAGTAAGCCTAATTCATGAAATACCATATCTAAAGCTGCACTAGCAATTGAAAAAATAATTAAATAAGTGGGATAAACATACCATCCTGGATCTTCCGGGATATAATATAAAAACAAAATAACAGCAAAAATCCAGGCAAGATCTAACCATTGAACTGAATTTAAGAATCCGAATGGCTGAATATGCTCCCATCTAAATAAGTTTAGAATATTACCTAAAAGAGTTGCCAGAATACTAAAAACATAACCCCAAAGTAAACCAATCCAAAAAAGGCTCTTAAATTTTTCTCGCGGAACAAATACGATTGCTAAAAACATCATAAATAAAGAAAAGGCCGGATAATACAATTCAATCGGTAGTTTAAACATCGGTTATTAATTTCTCCTTAAGTATATTTAGTCTAAACTTTTCCAAAATATTTATTCAATACTTAATCTTTGCCTCTAGATAATACCGGGTAACAAAAAAGTCGAATGTATTAGCACTCGGCTTTAACGATTTTCATTCACCTTTTTTATATCAAATAAAAAAGCACCCGAAAGTGCTTTAGACCAAACATTGAATAAAATTTTTAAAGTCTGCTTCGGCTTCTCTATCAGAAGGTTTTTTAAGGATTTTTTCCGGTTTATTTTTTTGATATTTAATTCTTACTTCCTCAACCTCAGTTATAGGAGTACTTAATTCATTGACCTTATAGGTTTTATAGACGCTAATGGGTTCAAATCTACGTGACTCACTAGAAATTCGATTTGCAGATACAGAAACTTCGATTAAACGTTTATCGGTTAAAAATAAAAAAGTTTCTGTGAATGTCCTATCTTCGTTTTTCTTACAGTCTGATTTATAAAAAGCCCTTATACCATCTTCAGGCAAAATTCCTTCCCAGGCTTTCTTTTTGGATTCATTCAGTATATAAATAAAATGAGGACCGGCAATTTTGAAAAAATCTTCTCTTGTCATGATAATACCTCCATTGTTTTATGGAAGTATTTCCTAAAATATTATATATTAATCCTCAGTTTACAGTTATTCCTAATCGTTGAATTTTAGCCGACAACAAAAATCAGATCTATCAGCACTCGGCCCTGTTCGGATTATATTCACCTCTCCTACTCTATATCCAATAAGAAAACAAAAATTGTTACTATATCCAATCACATATTATCGGTTTAATCCATAGGATATCGTAGTTATAATCTCCAAATTATTTGTATCCACCTTATACCCTGATATCAAATTAGGGGGTGATAAACCAAATGAACGAAAATGATGAGTACGCTCAAGATATAGATAATAGCATATATAGTGAACAGGCAGGTTGTATCTGGACTCCGCAAGGGCGTGTATGCCGTGATCCCAGAAGAAATATCCGCTGTTTTTACCCGCGCTGGGGAGGACGACCTCAATGTAGACCTATGTTTGGTCCTCGACCCGGTCCTGGACCATGGAGACCATGGTAAGATAATAAAAGGTGAAGCATGGTTATAATATGCTTCACCTTTTTACACTCCCTCTTCCTCTATTTCAAAATGTTCCAACTCTATCAAATAAAAGCGTAAATTCCCTTTTAACATCATCGTAAAGAACATAACGCGCAAAGTCCTCGCAGGTATAGTTCCTGTCCTTCAATACTATAGCCTTGCTTTATATTTCGAATCTCCGGAAGAGCGATATCTTCCAGACATTCCACTTTACCACAAGCCCGACATATAAAATGAGGGTGGCCATGTTCCCGGGAACCACACCGGCAATAAGCAAACTTCCACACCCGGCCGCCGCTTTCGATCCGATGTACCAATCCGGCCCCATGAAAAGAATCCAACGCCCTGTAAATCGTAACCCGGTTTAATCCTACCTCTGATAATCGTAGGGATATCTCATCCTGAGTCAAGGGAAATGGCGAATCCATTAATACATTTAGCAGAGATTCTCTTCCCGTGGTGTGTTTTAATCCCACACTTTTTAATATATCAGCAACGTTCATTTCCCTCATGATTCTCTTCACCTGTTCCTAAAACGAAAATTAGCTAATATTTTTTGCTGATTCTAAACATGACTTACAAATGATTTTGCCTCTAAAATTTATTACGTCTTCGGTACGACCGCAAAAAATGCAAGCAGGCTTATATTGCTGAAGAAAAATTCTTTCACCGTCAACATAAATTTCCAGAGGATCCTTCTCATCAATTTGCAGTGTCCGACGTAATTCGATCGGGATGACTACTCTGCCCAATTCATCAACTTTCCTTACAATTCCTGTAGATTTCATCATGTTTGAAGCTCCCATTCGTATGATTTCTATGAATATTATCATCAACTCTCAAAACAAACGCAACTATGTTGCATTTATTATAACTTATATTTCCATTTTTTCAAGATTAATCTATTAAATTTCTTATAAAAACTTATGTTGCAAGTTCGTTGCCAATGGCTGTTTTAGGATCTGCGCCAACGGTTTCATGAAACCGCTTCCAGGATGGAACAGCTTTGGCGACTTCCTCTGGGCGTTTCCCCCTTTAAAAAAATATCCGTTAGCAAATCTAAAAGGGTTGTTAAGGCAACAGCCCAATCGAGTTCATTGAATTCATCGGCCAGAGGCCTTTTTGTTCTATCACGGAGGAGAACACCTCTTCCTTGTGAACTAGATCTGGATTCGCTCTTAATAAAAACTCTGGAGAAATACCGTATTGATTAGCCACCTCGTCCAACGTTTGACCACCCCGAGGGACAAAATGAGGCCGACACCGAGGATCGAATGGCCTTTCGAATGGCTGTTGTTGGGCCTCAAAAATTTAACTCAACTTGTATAGTAAGCCCAAAGATATCATAGAATTAACCCCTTTTGTAGAAAGAATTGAAAGTATAAAAAAATCCCACTGTCTAAAGAGACCATGGGATTTTTTTATTACCGCTTGTCGATTCCACGGATTGATTCTCGGAGAAAAAGGATGAAGCTGCCAAAACTGCCTACACACAAAACCCATCAGATAGACCTTTGAACCCATTGCCCTATCCCCTTTTGTCGTTTGATAGGTCTATCTTTTATATACTACGAATTGTATGGGTAAAAGATACCAGGCAATGCCTCTTTTAAAGCGCTAAAAAAACTCATGAAAAAGCCCTATTACCAACTTACCAATAAGGCTTTCGCAAACATAATAGACTTTATAAAAGATAGGGAGGTCTTCCAGCCGTTTTATATTCTATAATATGAGCTTTATAAGCAAAAGGTGCTCGGACTTATTAAGTTTGGTGATGTTCGAAGGAGAATAAAAATAAATCCAGGCGGGTGGCCTGGTTTTTATTAATGTGCACCCGGAGTGATTTCGTTCATTAAAATAACGCTAATGATAGATCTATTTCAGGGCATTAAAAAAGCCGTCCCATTTCGGAACGGCTTTTGCTGAGGACCCCATCCGGTTTTTTATGATGCGATCCACTTGCATAATTTCGACATCTTGACAAATTGCTAAAACCTCAATAAATAAGAATTGATATATCGCCATCTTATCGCAGAAAAGCTATTTCGGGGGAAAGGCAAAGATCCTTCCATTACTCTGTCACTTTTTTAGATTTTGTCCAGATATAATACGCGGGCATGCCGGTAGCCACGACTATCAGGGCCGCGATAATGCTTCCCAGGGTGGACCACATCAAGGTGGAAACCACCAGAATCAAACTGGATAATATGGATATGATAGCGGTTGCTTTCCATAAAGGCGCTTTCCAAAGGGGATTGTAATCCGCTTTCTTGCGGTGAACAAAAATCGAGCAGAATACTAAAGTATTTTTTAACAACAAAGCCACCGTAAAATATCCCAATAAACCGGATATGCTCGAAACGAATACCATCAATATGGCGAGGCAGCATTGGGCCATAATCGAAAAATACGGTGTTTGATATTTGGGATGAATCTTCCCAAAGCTGCGGAAAAACAACCCGTCTTTGGCCATTGCATATTCTTGCCGCGGCTGGAATAAAATTACCGAAGAAGTGGCTCCCAGGACCACAATGATTCCCGCGATCGCAATAAACTTGCTGGCAAAATCGGCTATCACCGGCAACTGCGCTCCGGCATCCGCTAAAGGCGCTGTGGAATTACACAGCAAGTTAAAAGGCAGTACCCCTGTAACCACTGTGGTTAGAAAGACATAAATCATGATAATAAAAATCACCGAACCAATCAATGCTCTCGGCATGGTCTTTTTGGGGTCTTTAATTTCACCGGTCATGGCGCAGCAGGAACTCATGCCATCATAAGACCAGGTCGTCGCGGAAATTCCCGCCAACAGGGCAGCGATACCCACCGGAGCGCCTTGTACCGCCGGTAAAAACAGAAGCTCTTTCTTAATACAAAAGAGCCCATAACCGATCATGACCACAAACGGAATAATTTTTACCAATGTCAAAATAGCATTTGATTTGCTGCCACTTTCCACGGAACGGACGTGCAGTCCCATAAAAAACAAAATAATGGCGACAGCAACGAACTTAATGGCAACACCACTCATTGGTAGCAGAAAAGCGAGATATTGCGCGGTCGCCAAGGCAACCACGGCAATTCCGGCGGGATCGTTGGCCCAGAAAGTCGCCCATCCGGCTAAAAAGGAAAGCTTTTTCCAACCGGCATGTTTGATATAGGTATAATGCCCCCCATCTTCCGGATAGGCCGTTGCCAGTTCGGCATAAATTAAATTTTGGGGGATGATAATCAACCCTCCGATCAAAAACGCTAAAATTGTAAACAATGCCGATCCGGACGCTTTGGCCACTTCATTGATGGATGAAAAGATACCGGCGCCGATTGTGGTTCCGACAGAAATTCCAATGGTAGCCCAAAGCCCCAGTTTCCGTTTTAATTCATGGGTATCACTCGTCATCATTATGCTCTTCCCTTCGCTATAAAAATTATCATTCCCTACACCGGTTCTATTCTAAATCAAGTTCTATCGTCTTAGTATCAATCTCCTTTCTATTGGTTTTGAGTATGATCGCGGCTTTCCCTTTCTTAGCGGTAGCCTTGGTTTTTACCCAGAATGCAATGGTTCCTCCCAGTGCCGGCAATAAACAAGGACCAATTAGTTCGATATCCCCTTGGGTTTCAACCATGACCACACCCTTGTGGAAATATAACCTATTCTTGTTTTCATCAACAAAAGTCCCTACCACCCGGGTTTCGTCAACGCAATGATTATCAAGCCGTGTATCATCCACTTCAACCAGGAGGTCATTCAGCCTTGGATTATTGGAATAAATACGTCTGACGGATTCCACTCCGTTGATATATCCTACAATCGTCGCACCTTGCCAGCGGTTCTGCCAAAACTCTCCGTTTTCTGTGACTTCAATTGGCGGATGGTTCAGGTGTGCTAATTTCTGACTGGGATAATATCGTCTGGTAATATCCGTAGAAAGCGTAACCTCGATATAATCACAGTTTGTAAGCACAAAAAACGGCACCGGTTCCGTCCTTTCGCCCCGCCCAACCATGGAACAAGGTTCAAGAATGATTTCTTCCGCAGGATCCTTTTGGCTTTTATAAAAATAGGCCGCCCATTTGGGAACCCGGAATATATCGAAGACGCCGTGAGAACATATCTTCTCCATTGAGTTGTGATCATTATGGGTATTATAGTCAAACATACACCAACCGATCGCTCCTAAATATCTGTCATCCACCCGGACTTTATTCAATACCTCGGCATGATACAAGGCGAACTTTTCCTGACGTTCTTCCGAGTCATCCGGTTTCGTAGGAAGCAACGCGCCTACATGTTCACTAAGGAGATAAGGAACCGGTTGAGGGGTTTGGGTGACTTTTTCAGGTTCCTGCAACACGAACCGGCCTTTTTCTTCCGGCGAATAGTCGTTATAGCTATAAATATCTTCCAGCAGGTTGCTACCCATCTGCCACCGGGCTCCGCTGGTTGGTCGGCAGGGATCCAATTCCTTGCTTCGCTGGCGGGTCATGGTATATAATTCATCGTCATCGGCACTCTCATTGAGCCGCGTTCCCCAGATCACAATACTGGGATGGTTGTAATGAGTAATGATCATGTTGTCTAAATCGTTCATCACTACTTCTTTAAACTCTTTCCCTCCAATATGCCCCCAGCCCGGAATCTCTTCAAAAACAAGCAACCCAAGTTCGTCACAGCGGTCTAGGAAATAACGCGATTGCATGTAATGGGAGCATCTGACCGTGTTAATTCCTAAATCTTTCAATATTTCGGCATCTTTTTGCTGGGCCCGCTTTCCCATGGCATATCCGACATAGGGATACGATTGGTGCCGGTTAAGGCCGATCAATTTTGTTTTTTTGCCGTTGATATAGAAACCTTCCGCCGTTACTTCCAATGCCCGAAAACCCGTTCGAATGCTGTTTGCATCAATGAGTCCCTCTTCTTTCCATAGGCTAACTCCAATATCATAGAGTACCGGTGAATCAGGTTCCCATAGACAAACCTCCGGAATTTCCTGCTTGTTTAAGCAAATACGGCCGGGCCCGCCAGGGATTTCCACCTGTTGATGGTATTGAAAATGGAACTGGTCCCCGGCATCAATTGTTACTTCTATTTTCCCTATAAATGCTGTTCCGTTGTTATTCAATACTATTTCCGGATATACGGTGGGTGTTTGAATGTTCAAGTCATATCTGAAAAGGACTTGACTGATATAGGACGCTTCCTGAATAAAGAGGGTAACATCGCGATAGATTCCCCCATATATCAAATAGTCAACGGTAGCGCCATTAGGCGGAATATCGGCCCGTTCGTTGGAATCCACAACCAACAGAATTTTATTGGTGCCCTGACGCGCCAAGTCGCTAATATCAAAAAGCTCGCTGGAGTAAGCGCCTTTATGCCGCCCCGCTAGATGTTCATTAACATATAGCTCGTAGCTTGCGGATACTCCTTCAAAAAGCAATAAAATTCGCTTGTCACTTATCTCCGGAAGATCCAAAAAACGGACGTAGGTAGACAGCCCACAGGTCATCGTCTGATCAAAGCAATCATAAGGAATTTCTCTCACCGTATGGGGAAGATTGACATTTTCAAAATCATCATAATTTGGGGCCGTTACATACTCTTGTACAAATGAAGGCTTGAATTTCCAATTCAGGTTTATGGGTATCCCATTTTGCATTTTTACTTCTCCCCTGCTTAATTTTTAAACCGCCCGTTGCTAGCTGTACTATAGCAAAAAGATTTTTATCATTCAAAAAGTAATTTTCAACGTAGCGTCCAATTCAAACCAAATAGTAATATTTTTAGATGTTTTTCTAAGCGGGCATGGTATGAAGATAAAAATAGTAATATGTATTGCAAATTAAATTTTCGTTACCAATGAATACATCCAAATATTTTACTGGATCCGATTTTTAAAACCGTTTAAAGACAAGCTTTTATTCGATGACCTTTCATGAAAAGCCAAATAAATTACTAATGGTCCGGTGCAAAAGTATCCCAGTAGCTTTTTTCAAAATGATATTTTATAATGGTGATATCGTAACCATTATGAAACATATCCATCAACAACATGATAGCCATGAGGATGATTTCTCCCTTCCGCGATCAGGCCAGTTTGCCTGGTGCCTTTTCATAGCTTTATAAGGTTAGACGGATCCCCCGTATGAATCTCTGACTCTTTAATGCCATTGAGCCTGGGCAATCTAATTTTTAATCTTTAGTGATCACGAATCCACTGGTTTCTTATATGAGCCATTCAAGGTGCCGGTTTCCGCCGCCATACTCCTTGGATTTCTGGCAGTTCACTGAAATGGCATTTGGTAAACACCTATTATTTTATAATCAGGGAGATGAAACACGGTGGTTTCTTATAAGGTGAACATCGATGAAACAAAAATGACGGATATTCTGAATTTGCTTTCAAAAGCCGTAGGGTATCCGCTATTGTTTTATGGCTTTGAATCCAAGCAATGGATATGCGCATCGAAGCGAAACCGTCCTTTTTGTCACATTTTAGAACGGAACCCACTCACCAACAAATACTGCTGCATATGTGACGACAAAGCCCACGAGCGCTGTACAAAAACGGAGAATCCTTTTGCATACTATTGTCACGCAGGATTATTGGAAATCGTCTGTCCGGTATATTTTGAAAAAATTTATGTAGGGTTCTTGGTAATCGGACAATTCCGGACCCGGGAACGCTCTTTTAATAAGGACTATATTCAACAATTGGCTTCGGCGTGTGAAATAGATTCCCATATCTTGATTCAGAAATACCGTTCCCACTCGATTTTAAGTGCAGATGCAGTGGAAGGTTTAAAGTTATTGGAGTTAATGTGCGCTAAACATATGGTCGATTCGGGGGTTTTTTCCCTGAACGAACACGAAATGATTAAAAAAATAGAATCCTATATTCAGGAAAATATTCACCACTCTCCGACCTTGGATGAAATTGCGGAGCATGTATATTTGAACTCGTCCTATCTCAGCTTTATCTATAAAAATATTACCGGAAAAAACGTATCCACTTATATCCAACAGCAAAAGATCAGTACGGCTTGCTTTTTAATCCGGACCACCGATATGCCGTTTATTGAGGTTGCCAAGGCGACCGGATTCCATGATGCCAATTATTTTACGAAGGTATTTAAGAAAGAAACATCCTTGACACCCAGTCAATATAAGCGGAAATGGAAATCCGGCGAACTGCTTGTAGAGAACTGGAATGAAAACCCATCTACGGCTTGGAAGACCCCCAACGAGGCGGCGGCCTTATAAAGCCGCGCCACAGGACCCGCCCCATAGTTTGCCGATGTGGAATGTATCGTCCAGTGATTGGTTTGTGAAAGGGTGTCGCTGCGATCATTTGATGAAAGGGACTATCTAGTAGAGCGTATCGTAAATAAATGGTAATCAGAAATGGGGAAGATACGCTCTACTTAAGTAAAACTTTCACAATCATTGAGTGCGCGTGCGTGCGCACGCGAGTTATTTAGAGAACGTTTTACTAGGGAGGCAGTGTTCGGCAATATGGGGTAGAAAATTAACAAAAAAGGCTCCGAGGGATCCACTTTAACGCTGGGGAACGCTCCAATATTTTGAAAATGTTGATGTTAACGTTGTTAATCTTCAAAACACGGCCAATATGATATGGCAACTGTACAATAAAAAAAGCAGTAAACTAAGTCCAAAAGGTTTGATTGTAATCTTAACGAACGACTCCGCATAGATTTTACTGCCCAATATCAAATTTTCCGGTGCTTTTATTTTTCTCTCCATCTGGAAAATGCACCCAGGGCATCTCCGCCTTCTTCCCCAATCGCTTTGCGATCAAAAATAAGCCGCCATCTGCAAAAAATCGGCGATGCCGGATTGATTGCCATTGACCGCGTTATTGCGAGCCGTCAAAATTAAGTTTGGATTACGGCGCGAACTAAAATAGCCTATTAATGTCAAATTGATCCAGTCCGGAAAGTAACAGATCCATTCCCGTCAAATTAACTGTTGATCCGATTCCAACCGCATACATTCCAGCATTTTTGGCCGCTATGATACCCGCTTGAGAATCTTCAAAAACCACACAATCCCGAAGGTCGACATTAATCTGCCGCGCTGCTTTCACAAATACTTCAGAATTGGGTTTGGAATGAGCAACCGAATTTCCATCAACTATTCCATCAAAATAGGAAGTAATCTTGAGTTTCTCAAGGACGATGGAAGCGTTTTTACTGGCGCTACCAAGGGCGGTCTTGATTTTTCTCTTTTGTAGTTCCTGCAAGAGAGGTACTGCGCCCGGTAATAGTTCATCCTGCTTCATGTTCTGAAGATATTGCACATACAAAGAATTTTTTTGTTCCAAGTAGGCTTGTTTTTTCGCATCCGAGAGCGCCATTCCGCCAGTAGCGAGTATTATATCGAATGATTGGCTACGACTTACGCCTTTAAGCTTTTCATTATCATCCGGCGTCAACTCTAGCCCAAGCTCCGCAGCGATTTTACGCCATGCTAAAAAATGATACTTAGCAGTATCAACAATTACGCCATCCAAATCGAATATGGCCGCTCGATATTTTTTCATATATTTTAAGTATCCCTTACTGTTATTTCATAGGGTAAAAATATTTTTTGGAAATCATTAAGATTTTTGGACTCAATTTTACGGATCAATAATTCCACACTTTTCTTCCCGATATCATACATCGGTTGCGTTATCGTAGTAATCCTTGGGTCGCACAATTCCGCGACATAAGTACCATCAAAGCTAATGATACCGACTTTTGATCCCGAAAAACGATGCTCATCTTTCAATCGTCGAATAAACCTAGCCGCTCTCAAGTCAGAGTTTATCACAAAGCCATCCAATGTTTCGTTTTTTAAAACGCTTTCGAAACCATTCTCAAAATCATAAGTATTACTTGAACTATACAAAATATTGTCTTCTGAAAAATTCAGACCATATTCAGCCAGAGCTTCTTTATATCCTTGAATCCGCAATTCAGTCGAGATGGAATAGTTTTTGCCTCCGATATACGCAATATTACGCCGTCCACATTGATAAAGATAGCTGACCGCGTCAAAAGCGGCCTTTTTATTGTCAATGGTGACACTGTCAATATCAATGTCGTCAAAATATTCATTGCAGAGCGCAATTGGGAATTGACCCTTAATCTTTTCAAGCAGCGTCCGGCCAATACTCGATGATAAGATCAACATTCCGTCTGCTTGACATGAGTAAAGCATACCAATATACATTTTGGCGCTCTCAATATTCTCTTCAACAGTCCCGATGTAAACTTGATAACCCAAACTTTTGCTAGTATTAAAGACACCGCTGATCACTTCCGTAATAAATGGACTACGTATATTGGGAATTAGCGCAATTATGTTTTTGGATTTTTGGGCGCGAAAATTTCGTGCTTGAATATTAGGTTTATAGTTCAATTCCTTGATACTCGCTAAGACTTTTTGGCGTTTCCCATCTCTTACACTGTCCGGATAATTAATAACCCTCGACACGGTTGCAATCGATACACCAGCGTGCTTTGCAATTTCTTTAATGGATACCATCGTTCACCATTCCCATTATCGGATTATAGCTCAATATAATGATCGCTTATTAATCTTTTATACCATTTAGCGCTAAATTTTTCAATCCGCCGCCGCTCTTTATCAACTGCAAATAGTCCATATTTCCCACAATAACCATTTTCCCATTCAAAGTTGTCCATGAGTGTCCAAAGCAGATATCCTTTGAGGTTAACATTTTCCTGACATAACCGCGCGAGTATCTTAATGTGGCTTTGGTGATAAGCGATTCTTTGATAATCTTCAAGCGTGTCGCCTCGATAATCAGCGCCGTTTTCCGTGATAAACAGCGGGAGATTTGGTTCAAGCTGGTTAATCCGTTTGATCTGGTTATAAAACCCCTCAGAGTATACTTCACGTCCACTGTCGGTGTAAACAGCATTTTCAAGGATAACCTCTTTGCCAGCCCAGTTCTTATCGCCTGCGTTTTGGATCGTGCGCCGGGTGTAATAATTTATTCCAAGGAAATCACCTTTTTGCATCAACTCGTTTCGGTCGATATGCAAAAGTGGGGTGATATCCACGTTTTGTTGCAAGAAATAGCGAAGGATATCGTCAGGAAAATTCCCTTTAAAAAGAGGGTCAATAAACATCCGGTTAATTATTCCGTCATAACGTCTAGCAGCTTCACAATCCGACGAATTTGTTGAAGCGCTGTCGATTTGCATTAAATTTAAGATGATTCCGATATTTTTATTGCGCAATGTTTTAAACATTTTAACACACTTACCATGAGAGGACAGTAAATTCGCAACCGCCTTGACTGCTAGATTAAGATCGCAAATGCCGGGCGCTCTCCTATTACTATAATAACCACCGAAAGCAATCGAAAATGGCTGATTATAGGTGACAAAATAGTCCACTTTATCTGAAAATGCATCAAATACAGTGTTGGCATATTCTAAAAACCACCGGCTATACTCGGGACTTGCAAGGCCTCCTTTTTGAGACAACGCCTCCGGAAGATCCCAATGATACAACGTAAGCATTGGTTGGATATTATATTGTAATAGTTTATCCAACACTCGGTGATAAAAATCGATCCCCTTTGGATTCGGTGTTCCGATTCCATCCGGGAATATCCGGGACCATGCAACCGAGAAACGGTATATTTGTACACCTAATTCATGTAATAATTCAATATCTGTTTCGTAGCGATGATAGTGATCGCATGCGATATCTCCGTTTGATCCATCAATTATTTTACCAGGAATTCTTACAAATTCATCCCAGATGGAAGCCCCTTTGCCATCTTCATTATAAGCGCCTTCAATTTGATATGCCGAAGTAGAGATGCCCCATTGAAAATCTTTGGGAAATTTATATATACTTTTTGTCATTATTCTTTTACCGCACCACCCGTTATCCCTTGTTCAATCGTCTTTTGCATACAATAATACACAAAAAGAATGGGGAAGGTCGCCAAACATATTGCAGAGAGGATGCCTGGAACATTCACCGAAAACTCGCCGTAAAACGCTTGAAGTCCTAAAGGAATTGTAAAGATCCTTTTACTTTGTGAAAAGATCAATGGAAATGAAAAATTATTCCATATTCTTACAGTATTATATATAATAACAGTTGCGAGAGCCGGGCGCAAAAGAGGTAGAATGATCTTGCGAAAAATGGTGTAATGATTTGCGCCGTCAATCTTTGCCGATTCAATGATTGAAAACGGAATGCCCTCTAAGAACTGGCTTATGATGAATATGGATATTGGAATTGAAAATGCCACTTGCGGTAAGGTGACTCCCATCAAAGTATCATAAAGTCCAGTCTTATTTTCCAGTATAAAGATGGGGATAAGTGAAGCGTGAATCGGAAGCATCATTCCGGACAGTACGATGAGGTTTAAGAGTTTGTTCAATTTAAAATCAAGCCTTACAAAAGCATAGCTCGCCATAGCCGATATGATTACCACAATAGCGATGCCGATCACAGCTACAACGGTACTGTTTATGAAATACCTTAAAAATCCATCTTGCAATGTTTTTAGATAATTCTCCACCGAAAAAGCGGTAAAGAGCGCGATCGGGCTTTTGAAATAATCTTCTTGAGTTTTTAAGGAAGTGCTCAGAGCGTATAATATAGGATAAAAAGCTGCTGCACACAGCCCTATCTCAAGTAGACCGAGAAAAAATGATTTAATTTGTGTCAGAAATTTTGACGTTTGCTTTAATTCATTCATAGGACGCCGCCTGCCTTATTTTATTCTGTGTGTATTTAATAAAAATGATCGCCAATACTGCTATAAAGAACATACTAAATGCAGCCGCTGATCCATATCCCATTTTAAAAAACATAAAACTTTGTTTGTACATATAAGTTCCCATCAGTTCGGTCGAAGAACCCGGTCCCCCTTTGGTCATAATATAAAATAGATCAAAAGCTTTCAAAGATCCCACAATCGATAATACTACTGAATTTGAGATCGCTGGAAATAAGAGCGGGAAGGTAATATTTTTGAATTTTTGGAATGTCGTGGCGCCATCAATTGCCGCCGCCTCATAATAGTCCTCGGAGATGCATGAGATTGACGCCTTAAATACCAGCATATAAAAGGGAGCGTGATTCCATATTACAACGATCAGTAACGACAGCAACGCTAGGTTTTTATCGGCAAGCCATAATATTTGGTAACTTTTTAAACCGATAGCCTTTAAAGCCATATTGATCGGTCCAAGCATCGGGTCGTATAAAAAAGACCAGATTAACCCGATGGCCACTGTCGAAATCAGATACGGAGTAAAATAAGTTGCGCTCAAAAAATTCGAGCGCTTTTTAGGACGAGATATAATTAAAGCCATCACAAGTCCTAATGGGATTTGCATAAACACGGAAGCCAATATTACTAATACATTGTTAATCATTGCCGCCAAAAAATCTTTATCGGAAAATAGCAATAGATAGTTTTTCATGCCGATAAAATGTTTAATGTTATTTAGGCCTGTCCAATCAAAAAAGCTATAATAAAGGGTTGAAAACATTGGGAAGACCACAAATACTCCATAAATAAGTAATGTAGGACCCAGGAACGTTATGAACAAGTCCAGTTTGCATTTGTCTCTGGTCACTTCAAAAACTCCTCCACGTAATTATTGAACAAAAAGGGGGTTATTATTAACCCCCCTTTTTGTGAAACTTTGAGAATTAATTATTTATCCAATACCGACTTGGCTTTGCTTTCAACCGTTTCCGCCGCGGCTTTAGGAGTTATGGTAAGCCCAAATAATTCTTGAGTTGTGCTCAGATGCGCTTGAGCAATCTCCGGCGGTAGGGTTTGATCATAAACCATTTGAATATTCTTAGCCTTTTTTGTCATATTCTCAACTTGTTGCACAAATGTGTCTGTCGAGTTTACATCTTTACGAGCCGAGATCGACCCGCTTCCATTGGCATACTCTTGGGAGATCTTTTGGCCCGTGAGAAATTTTATAAGTTTAATGCTTTCATTAGGATATTTGGTGCGGGAGTATACTGACCAAACCGGGGCTGCAATACCTACCATGTTACTAGGATCGCCTTTTCCTCCTTCATAAGCTGGGAAAGGAAAGATTCCCATTTTCTTTTCAAAAGAGGGGGCTTCCGAGCGCATCAGATTTACAAAGGTATTGCTAAGCAGCATCATAGCAGTTTGTTCACTATAAAAAAGTTGTCTGCCTGGTCCCGAGTCATACATTAGCCCGTTGAAACCAGGATTAAATGCGTTTAACTTGACCAATTTCTGAATTTCTTCTCCCGCTTCAATAAAAGCCGGATCGCTGAATGATCCGCCATTTCTGCTTAAAGCATTCTTAAACACCTCGGGTCCACCGATGCGATCAACAAGATACATAAAGAAGAATGACCCGGGCCACTTGGGTTGGTTTGCTAAAGTAAACGGAATAACACCATTTTTCTTCAATACTTCACAAGTTGTAATAAGTTGAGGCCAGGTTTTAGGAATCGATAATTTATATTTACTAAAAATTTCTTTGTTATAAAAGATAAAGTCCATATCCATCCCCAGCGGTACACCGTACAATTTGCTGTTAAATGTGGAATTGGTTAAAGCCGGCTTGAGAAAAGGCGAAGTATTAATTTTGCCGGAAACATCAAGTACATTGCCGGACTTAACAAACTCCTTCAACCAACCTCCGCCCCAGGTAAAAAATACGTCTGGAGCATTATTTCCACTAAAGGCTATCGGTAGTTTTGATTTATAATCTTCGTTTCGTATTTGGGTAATTTCAACTTTAATATTTGGATTTTGAGTTTCGAATTCTTTGATATACTTTTCGTATAATTGTTGTTTAAAACCGATGTCTTTGTGCCAAAATTCAATTTTAACAAGACGTCCCGGCTTTGATGCGGCAAAAGATGGAAATGCACAAAACGACATTACGATGGATACCATTAAAACCATAAGTAAGCTGCCTTTTTTGTTTTTCATCAAGACCCTCTCCTAAATTTCAATTTTTGAAAACGTTTTCAAATTTACGTTTTCATTTTACACTTATTTAATCAAATATACAAGTTTTTTCTAATCGCTATTAATTGAGCTATAGATGTTTTTTTGAGAAAAAGTCAAAAGCGCACAACTATTTGATAATTCAAGGGTTTGATTCAACGGGTGAAGATTTAATAATTGTACGTATAAGGATTAATTCACATTAAATAAATGTTAAATTCTCGAATACTCCACATCAACATTCGCATATTCCCGCCTCACCGCTCTTTTCAAAAATGATTGGAAAAATTCTTAGAAAACACGATTTTTAAGGCAAAATAAAAGGACTTCATCGCTGAAATCCTTGTCAATTCATATGGTGCGCCTGGTAGGAATCGAACCTACGGCCAACGGATTAGAAGTCCGTTGCTCTATCCCCTGAGCTACAGGCGCATAATAAATAACCTATACTATTTCCTGAGTACGAAACGCCGGGAGGCGCTTCTTCGAAGCCACTCTGCGTTTTATCGCCATGTTCCAGGATGGAACATCTTTGGCAACTCAGGCGCATAATACTACCCGCTTAATATGCTTAAATATTATACCATAACCCGACTTCAATAACAATCTCTATTTTCGAGTTGATATTCAATATAACTGGTATTCCGTGAGTTCACTGATTAATGATTTTCCCTGGATTGTCAATTCATCTTTTACATAACCCACATTTTTGACCCACCATGTTTTATCGGTATACGCAACACCCTCCAGACCCGTTCCATAACACTCAATGATAAGCGCCTCAAAGGTCCCGGCGGGAACCGTAACTTTCTCGATACCGATGACTTTGGTGTTCTCCTTCATTTTATGGTCATCGGATTCCCAACTCCAGGAGGTTCCAACCGCCATTTTACTCTTCAACACCGGCCAAAGGGGTTTATATTGGTTAAGTCCTACCGGAGACATTTCGGAAGTTTTAAATAAGCCTTGCTGATTTTGTTCATAATACACAAAAACTTCCGGATTACCCTTTGGATCATATAATATGGCTCCATTTTTGCCGTTGGTCGGATCAACGATTTTAAATTTTCGTTGATAAACTTGAGAGCTTCCAGGCATTGACAATTTGTAAACCCAATAATTACCGGGTTTCATCGGGAAATAGGCTGCCGCATCTCCCGAATCGTCCCCAAACACGATTCCACCCAAAACAGAAACGACAATCGCCAAAGAAATTAAAAAAACGATCTTCTGAATTTTCATGGTAAATTCTCCTTTGAACATGGTTTATAATACCACGGGGATTCAATCCGCTATTCATCGTCAAACGGTTGGATCGATCAACAAGCATCCACAATAAGCCGGATCCTGATGAGGAAAATTTATGAATTCCGTCCTTCGCAAATTAAATAAAAAAGCTTCCCGACAAACCAGGAAGCTAAAATTGCATATTGGAGCGGGAAACGGGGCTCGAACCCGCCACATTCAGCTTGGAAGGCTGACGCTCTACCAACTGAGCTACTCCCGCATCGGCAAAAATTATTTTACCATACCGGCAGGCTCCCGTCAAGAAGATATATCTGTTAATTATCTCCAAATTGATTTTTTATGAAATCCTGCTCCGAATGAACTTCCACGCCGATACTGCGTAATAAAGCCGTGGTGACCCCGTCTCCGTCTCGCAAGGTACCGCTAAAAGTTCCGTCATAGATCTTCCCCACGCCGCATGAAGGGCTTTTGGCCTTTAAAACCACAAAATCCGGGCGGTGTTTATGAACCTGTTCGGCTACAGCTCCGGCGCCTCTTAAAAATTCTTCCGTTACATCCCTTCCGGCCTCATTGACGACCCTGGCGATTCCTTCCAAAACCCCGGCGCCATCACCATTTTGTATCTCTGCGGGAGGACGGGGGCTTTTCATTCCTCCGGCGGCTTCCGGACAAAAAGAAATGAATTGATAGCCTGCCAATATCGAACGCAACTCGGGTACTTCCCGGCTTGTCCCATCATAGCGGCAGGGGATGCCGAGCAAACACCCGCTGACCAGAACAACTTTTTTACCATCATCCATGATCAAAACCACCCGCTTCAATTTAACGAATTTGAAATCACACCAGCATTTCTCCATTATCAGCATTTCAAACCCGAATGTCAACCCGATAACGGGATGTTCCAAAAGTTATTCCCGGGTAGGCCCGGACATGATGAAGAAATACAATATGTTGAAATTACCGCAATCCATGAAGGATTATCGGCCTATACCGTATTTCTTACCGATTTTAGATAGCTTTTCCAGTCTGATCCTTATAAATGTCTCTTTTCTTCCAGGATATTTTTTACTTTGAATGGCTCGGATATTCCTCCCAAAACGATTTTAGATGCAGCAAATTCAGGAATGGAAATCAATAAATCTCCGATACCCATTAACTTGCCAACCCACGATTGTCTTACCGTTATTTCGGCAATCATTGACAAACTCACATCCAGCAGTTTATGCTGGTATTTATCAAAGATCATGAGCTTACGGTCGGTTACTTTATAACAATTACTGATAGGAATTTTATACCAGCTTTGCGTTCCCTCCCAAATTACACTATCTTCTTCAAACCTATACCCATCGTTTTCACTTAGCGCGGGTTCGGGAATCTCCGGTTCGGAAAGGAGTTCCTTGACAACAGGCTCCTCGGCAACTTCCTCTCTATCATCCGGCGGCACTTCCACCTTCACTGGTTCGACCGGAATTCCCTCTCCGGAATCTTCCTGGTTTTCAAGAGGCGCTTGGCCCTCCTGGTCAACGCCCGGCTCTGCCTTTTCTTGATCAGAGATTTGCGATAGCATCTGTTCTTCCAGGAATGTATTTTTTAGACCCGTTTCATCCGGGGATTTCAATTTCATATCATTCCCGGTTACCCGGTGCTCTTTCAGTCTGCCTTTAACCGGGCCCTCTCTTTTAAAACTATGGGGTGGGATTTCATATTTAAAGTGCACTCCATCGACTGCCATTTCAACCTTTTGCGGCTTGATAATCCCCTTGCCCAATTGACTTTCAGAATCAAAACCGCCCGGCTCCGCTTTACCAGGCTCCGGACTCATTTTATCATTGAGCATTTCATCCTGCTTTTGATCGGAAGGATTGGGTAAACTCGGGGATGAATTTTCTACCCCCTTATTAAACTCAGCGTTTCCCTCCGGATTATTTTCGGAGGGACCATTGAGAAAGTCAGCAGAGACCGGTACTTTAGCGCCAATATCGGATATAGGAGCGTGATCGGGTTTCCGGTTTTGGGAAACATGGTTTCCGCAAGACGGACAAATATTCGTCTCACTCGTATAGTAGACGCCGCAATCGGAGCAATATGCCATAAAAATCACCTCTCGGGGAGTTCTTATTCCATTTATATGAAAAGCCGGCTATTTTATTCCAGTAAAGGCTTACAAACACACTAAAGTTGCCTGGTTGAAATATGCTATAATAAAAAAAACTTTTGAGGGTAAACATGAAAAAATTATGGACATCCTTAAGTCAAAACCGCCGGTTTCGTCTGGTCACTCTGACTTTGCTGGTTTGTTTTTTTACCCTTTCCTTTATTCAGCTATTCTCGGCAACGTCTTTTACCGTTAACTCGCTATCTTTTAAATTACAAAATAAATTTTCGTTCCAGGGCGGCACTATGATAGAAGTTCCGCCCATCGGCCGTTTATTTTTCCAGTCTCACAAAACTCCCTGGCAATTTATTATTACTCTGGATGAAGTCGATTTCTCCGGCTTGGCGAAACAGTTGAACTCCTTGCCGTCGAAACAGCAGTGGTTGCCTTTATTGCAACATCAGGTGAAATCGATGATGATGTCTTTTTTCCTGTCCGTTGTATTTTACGGTCTACTTGGAGGAACCCTTATATTATTGGTGTTTAGAGTTAAACCCTTATCCAGACTTTTTCTTTACGGGATTCTCTGTTCCGTGGCCACGATCTTTATTTTGATTGGGATGACCATCATCTCCTATCAGCCCAAAGAGATTGAACATCCCAAATATCAGGGAGTCCTGTCCGCCGCTCCCTGGGCCATGAATTTAGTCACGATGAGCTTAGATAATATTGAAGTGATCGGAAACAATCTGAAAAAAATCTCCCAGGGGCTGCCGGTTTTATTCAAACAAGCCGAAGACATGAAAAACATGGGGAATATGCAATCGGATATTAAAGTTTTGCACGTCAGCGACATTCATAATAACCCGGCGGCTTTCGACTTCATCAGCGAGTTGGTTTCAAACTTCAAAATCCAATTCATTATCGATACCGGCGACTTAACCGATTACGGAACCGCCCTTGAGGCTAACATTATCGAAAGAATTCCCGGGCTGAAAGTACCTTACGTATTTATTCCCGGTAACCATGAATCGCCCTTGATTACCAAACGTCTTGTTCATACCAAGAACGTTATTGTTGTAGTAAAAAAAGATCTGCGTGTCTACGGACTCACCATAGCGGGCGCCGCAGACCCGGCTGCCAGAATCTACAATTCGGATGTGGCCCCGGCCGGACAATATCTGGAAACCGCAAAAGCTTTCAAGGAACGAATCATTGATAGTGATAAACTGCCTGATATTATTGCAGTCCATAACCGCAATCTCGCCGAGGATTTGATTGGATCCGTTCCGGTCATCCTCCATGGTCATAACCATCAATACAAACTCTCGGTGGAGAAGAAGACCGTTATTGATAATGCGGGGACAACCGGTTCCGCAGGTATAAGAGGTTTTGTCGATAAAGCCGTGCCTTATAGCGCCTCGATCTTATACTGGAAAAAAGGGCCCCGGAATAAAATGATCCTCCATGCCGTGGATTCCATCAAGATTAACGGCGGGGAAGGAACTTTAACGGTCGATCGCCGTACTTTTTAACTTGAATCCGGCAAGTAACCCCAAAACCATCGTTGTATATAAACTTGCCGGATCGAGGTTTAAATCACCTTCCGGGATATTCAGGAATACAGCCCCGTCAAGCAAGGGGAATGAAGCGGCAGGATTTTTACAATGATTTATTGAATTTACATTTTGTGGAGTATTGTTTTCCGGAATCGGTTTTGGAAGGAAGGAAGGAATTGCATGAGAATTAAATTATCGATTGCTCTTTCGCTTTTATGGGTATTCGTCCTCCCCCTTGCTGCGCAGGCTGAAGATCTCAATTCCAATTTGTTAAATGCAGTCTCCAAGAACAAGGCTTCCTTGGTTAGAAATCTGATTCATAAAGGCGCGGATATTAATACACGGGGGGATCAACAATGGACTCCGTTGATCATTGCCTCCGACAAGGGCTTTACATCCATTGTCAAAATACTGCTGGATAAGGGCGCCGATCCGAACTTACAGGACAATTATGGTTCCACCGCCCTCATTCACGCTGTGAAAAATAAATATCTGCCCATTGTCGAATTGATTCTCAAAAATCCCCAAGCCGATTTCAATCTTCGCACCACGGAAGGTTATACGGCTCTGATGTATGCCGTCAAGGTCAATCACCAAAGGATTATTCAGTTTCTCCTCAACAAAGGGGCAAATCTCTCTCTTAGTTCCATTTGGGCCGCGAAGAAAGGCGACACTGCTTTACTGGCCGGTTTGATTAAAAACTATCAAGCCAACATCAATGAAAAGGACGCTCAAGGCTGGAACTCCATATTATGGGCTGCTAAAAACGGTTATCCGGATACCGTCAAACTTTTAATGGATAACGGCGGAGAAGTAGATTATACCGCAAAAGACGGAACGACCCCGCTAATCGCCGCTGCTGCCAGCGGAAATAAAGAAACCGTTCAAATCCTACTCAAAAAAGCCACCAATCTCGAGGCTGCTGATAATAACGGTTGGAATGCATTGTTATGGGAGTCCGCTCAAGGCCATACCTTGAACGTTTCCCTGATGATCGCCAAAGGGATGAATGTAGACGGCAAGGATCGGAAAGGGTTTACACCACTGATGGCGGCAGCCGCAGAAAACCATCTTGAAACAGCCAATTTTTTACTCAGTCATAAGGCTTCCGTTAATATGGCGGACTCCAACCAGTGGCCGGCTCTTTTTTGGGCCGTTTCCAAAGGCAGTACCGATACTGCCAAATTGTTAATGGAAAACGAGGCCAATCTTAATGGAACGGATATTCACCGCCGAACCCCATTAATGCTGGCCGCCGGTCAAGGTAACCTTGAGATAGCGCGGAGTTTGATTTTCTATGGGGCCACCCTTAATGCAAGCGACGAAAACGGGTGGACCGCTTTACATTTTGCCGTCGCCCAAGACCATCAAGACCTCCTGCAACTGCTGCTATCCAAAGGCGCAGATGCGGCTATCCGCAACAAGGACGGGGATACGCCGTTGTTAATGGCGGCCAAAAACGGCCAATCGGCTCAATTCAAGGCCTTTATCGCGGGCGGAGTCAATCCGAACTCCGTCTTCATCGAGGCCATCCGCAAAAAAGATGGGTCCACCTCCAATGCCTTGCTCAACCAGGGCGCCGATCCTAATAGCAAAGATGGTAGCGGCACACCCGCTTTAATCCTGGCTGTTAAGTCCAATCAGAGTCAAATGGTCCGGGCATTGATCCAAAAGGGCGCGGCAGTTAATGCCAGGGATCGTGACGGCGATACCGCTCTGATTTTGGCATCCATGTATGGCTATGGGGATTTGGTGTCAATTTTGCTGGCTTCGGGCGCGGATGGGAATATCCAGGGCCGGGGTGGTTGGACCGCCTTGATGTGGGCGATTCAAACGGGGGCGGTTGATATCATCCGCCCATTAATGGATGCTCATCCCGATGTAAACTTGAAGACGGCTCAATCAGGATGGACCGCTCTGATGATAGCCGCCAAATGCGGCCAAATGCAAGGTTTAAAGCTGCTGGTGGAAAACCGTTCACCCATCCATACCCAAGATAAGGATGGAGATAATGCATTAATCATCGCTATTCTTTATCGAAAGGCCGATGCGGTTCAATATCTAATCGATAATGGCGCCGAAGTCAATTCCCAGCGTCAAGACGGCTCCACAGCCGTCATGGTGGCCAGTTTCGAAGGCGAGGTTTCCATGGTAAAAATGCTTCTCAGCAAAGGACCGGATTTGTCGCTCCGCAATCGCAGCGGCTGCACAGCTTTAAATGCCGCCAGCCGCTACCCGGAGATTACGAGAATGCTTAAAAATGCCGGAGCCAAAGAATAAAGCGTTCAAACGGCAGAAGCGTCCTTGCTCCTTTTGGCCATTCTTTCCCGGTCACTCTTGTCGAGGATCTTTTTACGCAAGCGGATCGAACTCGGGGTGACCTCGACCAATTCGTCATCCTCAATATATTCCATGGCCTGTTCCAACGTAAAACTTCGCGGCGGAGTCAGGCGGATGGTTTCATCCGAAGTACTGGCCCGCATATTGGTAAGATGCTTTTTCTTACAAACATTGACATCCAGATCCCCTTCGCGGGAATTTTCCCCGACGATCATGCCGGCGTAAATCTTATCGATCGGGCTGATGAACAATGAACCCCGTTCCTCAACATTATGAATCCCATAGGTGGTCGCTTCGCCGGACTCAAAAGCCGTTAATACTCCGCGGCTTCTGGTGGCGATTTCGCCTTTCCAGGGTCCATATTTTTCAAACATATGGTTCATGATGCCTTCGCCCTTGGTGGCGGTCAAAAATTCCGAACGAAAACCAATCAAACCGCGGGCCGGAATTAAGAATTCCAGTTTCACATTTTTTTCGCCCGCCGGTTGCATATTAATCATCTCAGCCCGCCGTTTGCCCAAATTCTCAATGACGCTTCCGGAAAATTCTTCCGGGAGATTGATGAAAAGGCGCTCGTAAGGTTCACACAATTCTCCGTCAATCCGCTTTAAAATCGGCCGCGGTTTGGATATTTGCAGTTCATAACCTTCCCGGCGCATGGTTTCTATTAAAATGCCCAAATGTAACTCACCCCGTCCGGACACTTCATAGGAATCCGGGGAGTCGGTTTCCGACACCCGCAGGCTGACATTGGTCTCCGCCTCTTTGAACAGGCGTTCCCGGATATGGCGGGAGGTAACAAATTTACCCTCTTTACCGGCAAAGGGACTGTCATTGACAATGAAATTCATGGTCAAGGTCGGTTCATCGACGGTTAACAATGGTAACGGAGAGGGATTTTCGGGATCGGTAACGGTTTCGCCGATATTGACTTTACCAAGTCCAGCCACGGCCACAATGTCGCCTGCCGATGCCTTATCGACTTCTTTTCGTTTTAAGCCATCCCAAACCCATAGTTTACCGATTTTAATGGTTTCCAGTTTTTCGTCTTGCTTCGAAAGACCCACCAATTGACCTGCATTCAAGCTGCCGTTGTGAATCCGGCCAATTCCGACCCGGCCCACATAATCATCGTAATCCAGGGTATTGATTTGCAGTTGCAATACGGCATTCTCATCTCCCGAAGGCGCCGGAACCTCTTTTTCGATCATCTCAAAGACCGGTTTCATGTCCGTGCCCGGTTGTTGCCAATCTAAAGTAGCCTTACCGGTACGGGCCGAAGCATAAATAACCGGGAACTCCAGCTGCCAGTCCTCCGCTTCCAGCTCCACAAACAGGTCGAAAACCTCATTTAACACTTCGTCCGGCCGTGCATCCGGGCGGTCGATTTTATTGACCACTACAATGATCCGCAGCCCCACTTCCAATGCTTTTCTCAGCACGAATTTGGTTTGGGCCATCGGTCCCTCAAAGGCATCCACCAACAACAAGGCCCCGTCCACCATTCGCAAGACCCGTTCCACTTCCCCGCCGAAATCGGCGTGGCCCGGGGTATCCACAATATTAATCTTTAGATCGCCGTAATTGACGGCGGTATTTTTCGATAGGATCGTAATCCCGCGTTCCCGTTCCAAATCGTTACTGTCCATAACCCGTTCCACAACCCGTTCATTATCCCTGAAAATCCCGGATTGTCTCAGTAAACAGTCGACCAAGGTCGTTTTGCCGTGGTCAACGTGGGCAATAATTGCAATATTTCGAATATTTTCCTTCATCGAGTTATCAGTAACCTCACTTTATTCTCATTATTCAACAATTATCTATTAAACCACGATTTAGGAAGGATTGCAATTACAAATCCTTAAATTTTTATGGTTTTTCTTCCAACGTTTTTTAACAACCCGCGATTCGGGACAGAACCCGTTTTTAAGAAATGGGAATTCATCCCATGCAGTAGCCTTTTTTTAAATTTTATCCATATTAGCGATGTAAAACGAAAGGTATTATGTATAATATATCGAATTCATTTCACAATCTGTAATCCGCTAAAAAGGAGCAAAAGTTATGAGAAAACCATTTTTACCGCTATTCATATTGTTCATGGTTTTATCGGTTTTCATGAATATTCCGGCAAATGCGGCCGGGGAAGAGCCTTTATTCTTACTTGGCCAAAATGAAAAAGCCGAGATTCAATTGACTACCGGCCAGGTCTTCGCGTTAAAAATCGGGAGAAATCCCATCCAGCTTCTCACAGGAAACCATGGTCAAAAACTGATTTTATGTGGCGGCCAGGAAGAAAAGTCAGGAGAAATCAAGCAAGGCGCCTCTTTGCTGTTGGTTGCCGGTGATTTTCAATCCTGTGAAAAACAGATTCAATGTGATTCCGCATTGGTTGCATTTGAAGTCAGTAAGGATTCATCCGTTATATGGCTTGCCACGCAAGGCGGGATGATCAATAAAGAAGTCATCAAACCCAAAATCTACCGGGTGGATCTAAACACCTTTGTGGCCACCGAAACCGTTTTGGATTCCCTTCCTTGTCAGATTGCTCTTTCCGGGGATGATAAACGCTTAGCCGTTGCCTGCCTCGGCGATAAGGACAATCCTTCATCGGCATTGACCGTATGGGATGCCGATACTTCCCAGCAGGTTGCTTCCTTTGAGATAGCGGCCAACCCTGGTATTCTTAGTTTTAACAATGAAAATAATTATATCATGGTCGCCGGTTACGGATATCAAGAACCGGAAAGCACAAGTACCGGTGTGGTTACCGGTTTTAAAATCCCCGCAAAATACTTCAAACAGTTAAAGAAACCGACTCCCTCCGGAGTAAATATCATCAATTTAGCCACTCTCGACAACAGATTGTTCGATCTGGGCAGGATCGCGGGAGACTTTATTCAGGGCCAAAGCGGGATCATCTATAGTATTGCAAAAGATGAAAACCAAAGCATTGTTAGGGCCACCAACTGCTCAGGACTCCTGTGGGAAAGAAAATATGACTCCCTACCAAAGTATGTTCAGGAATGGCCCGATAAGAACCAAGTATTTATCATTTGCGGTAAGGAAATTAGTATTATCAGCAACGATGATGGGAATACATTGAAGAAACTTACTGCCGAGAACGATATTCAACCGTTCCTTTTTCTGGACGGTTCCCCCTACGCCTATTCCTACAATATGAGCAAACTCAGACTCAATACGATGGACCTTAATCATTCCGAATTGGGGAAAACATTCAAAGCAGGAAGCGCCGGGCTTAAAATCCTTAAAGCAACGACCATGGTTCTATCGGTGGTAGCTTATGCCGACAGTTTGCAGCCTCGTTATGTCAATGGGGTCCAAATGCCGACCCGCGTTACACCCATTTATTGGCCCCATGCCCCTAAGGGTAATATTGTACCTTGCCCGGAGCAGAAAAAGCTCTATATGTTAAATTCTTTTCTCGCTGAAATTTACACGTATGATATCCAAAAAGAAGTCGTAACCAAAAAATTCAGCTATCTTGGGGATAATTCATTATATCTGCAAATGACTCCCCATGGCAAATACGTGGTTTTAGTGACCGGTGGCGACTGGAAGTTAATAAACACCCTGACGGATAAGGCAGACCTTACTTTTAGTGTCGGTGGTGGGATCCATTTGGTTTTTCAGGAAGTTGCCGCTCCAACCCCCTATTTCAGTCCGGATGGCAACAAAATGTATATTCCCAAAGGCTCCCAAATCCTCGTGGTCGACCTTTTGAATGGAAAAAAACTCAAATCGCTTCCAACCAAGACAAAGGATGCCACGTTATTCTGGTAGGATTAAATTAAAAAGGCATTACTCAACGCTTTAAGATTGCGGCCGGTTACTTTGTAACGGGCCGCTTTGATTGGAAAGGGCGGTTTCCGGCGGTCTGTGCCCTCACCCTTTCTGATTCATTCAGAGATGCGGCCCTCTCCTGTTTCACGGGCGAGGGATTATGAGCGTCTATGTTTCGCTGTTCTGAGCTTTCCCCTGCTCCGGCATACGGTAGCGGGGGAAGACATAGTCCTCTGAATATTCTGTCGGAAAATAAAATACCTTTGGTAAAACAAAAAATGTTATAATTAGGAAAAAGGGCAAGGATTCTCCCCTGAAAGTCGGGTGAAAAATTGGACCGTCTGAAAGTTAAAAACGACTTCATTTTTCAGAAAATATTCGGCCAAAATGAACACAAGGAAATTTTGATTAGCTTTTTAAATGCCGTCTTAGCCTTAGAAGCCGAACAAAAGCTGACGGATATCGAAATTATAGAGAATACCCGGCTTAAAAAAGACCATATTGACGACAAACTGGGGATTTTAGACATCCGCGCCCGCACGATGACCGGGGAACAATTTAATATTGAAATCCAACTCATCAATCAATACAATATGGATCAAAGGACCCTATTTTACTGGTCAAAACTTTTTAGTGAACTCGCGCACATGCGCGCGTTGAAAGAAGGCCAGCCTTTCCAGTCACTTAAAAAGACCATTACCATTAATATTTTGGATTTCGATTATATCCATATCGAGCAATACCATTCGGTTTTTCACTTATGGGAAGATGCTCACAAAGGCTGTAAATTAACGGATATCCTGGAGATTCATTTCCTGGAATTGCCCAAGTTCCGAAAAGCAAGACCCGATCTAAGTAAACCCTTAGATCGCTGGCTGATTTTCATTGAAGATTCACCGAAGGAGGTACGCCTAATGGCAATTAATAACGATCCTGCCATCGCCAAAGCCGAGGAATTGTTAGAACGTCTAGGTAGCCTGGATGAAGTAAAAAGATATTATGAGGCCCGGGAAATGGCGATTCATGATGAAGTAACACGGATTACCGGAGCTAAAGCGGAAGGCCGGATAGAGGGTGAAGCCGAGGGTATTTTAAAGGGTAAACTGGAAGCTGCCCGCAAAATGCTTGTCAAACAAATGCCGGAAGAGCTGATCATCGAGATTACCGGGATTACGGGCGAAGAGTTACGTAAGCTTAAATGTGAAGAGAAGAACTGAAGTATGAAGGTTTAAACCTTCTCCGCCTCAATCTTGATAATGGTTATTAAAATCGTGATTATTGATTACTGGGTTTCTCATTTCAACTGTCTGTGGCCTCAGTCCTTCTGGCGGTTTATTTCCTCACCCCTCTGTCCATTCAGAGATGCGGTCCTCTCCCGTTTTACGCTATTCATTACCCACATTGTTTTTGGTTTATGGGACGATACCCGGGAGCTTGGGGAACGATCCGTTCGAAGGGGAGGATATGGCCGTAAAATAATTCTTCCAGAATCGATTTCTAGGACAGGCCTTCTTTCTGGCCCCTACCCTTTTTCGGCATCAGAAATTCGGGTCTATTTCGGGGGCTTTTAATGATCGCCTAAAACATCGTCTGAACCAGGATTTAACGGATTATACGGATTTTAAATCAGTGCCGGTAGATCATTTGGATTTAGAAATGGCGGGAATGAATTTTGGGATGCCAAGGTTTGTCGGTGAGCATGAGATAAATACCTCCCTCATTAATCTTTAATTTTCTTCTTAAAACAATTCGATGAATGCCGATCTTGTTTGTCCACGGATTTCACCGGCTGAGTGACTGGAGCGGCCCAGGAACCAAAAAGCCGCCGGAACCTACGGTTTCCGGTTCTCCCTTTATTCATCCAGGGTTTTTGAATGTCTTCGCCATCCCTGGCCATTCGACTGTCAACTTAGCTAGGCTTCCGAACGCAACCGCAGTTTTCATCCTGAAAGATGCGGTGGGGAAATCGCCTTCCTCCTTGAAGGCTTATATCTCTTGCAGGTAATTGTGGCTATTTAATTGCTTCTTCACGTTATCAATTAGGCTTCAAAAATAAAGCTTCATCCACATTTCCCTTTAGCTTTTCAATTTAATAGAAATCCTTTTTCCCTTAAACTATAACCATCAGAGGGTTCCCCTGTTGTTCTTTCAAGAAGCTCAATTAGCTAAATAACAGTGCTCAAAAAAATACAGATTTATATGCTCCGAAATGGTCAATAGGATGTTGACCACGCGGCTTTAATTTATGGATGAATTATAGCCGTCGACCCGCAGAATTACCCAAGAAGACGACTACACGATGTAGGAGTCAGTTAAATTGCGCAAGCACTCCTTCGATACTCAGGGAGGAGTGTCGCGATAGAGGGGAATCCCTGGGGGCACGCTGCCCCCGGGCCGGCGGGTTCCTCGCGATGAAACTCATCGCGCGGGTTGCTCCGGCTACAACCCTTGGCCTTAGGGGTTGCAAGGGGAGCGGGTGGCGTCCCCTGTCGACATCGAAGTTATAACCCCCCAAAAATAAGCAATTAAAGTCACCCAAGCATTCTTGACTCTAATTCCCAAATTCCTTAAATTACAACAACCCTTTTTCCTTCAAACTCACATAACTCCGCTCTCCCGTTATCACATGGTCCAACAGTTCGATACCCATGATTTTCCCGGTCCCCGGACCTAATATTCATCTTCCCAGCCACTTCTTTAACCCCAATCCATCTTTCAATATCTGCCTGTAAATAATCTGCGGCAGCAACATTTCCAGTGTTCCGATCATAACCGGTAAGCTTTCAGTAACAATTTCCTGGTGGACCGGATCAGGCAATAATTGGAGAAGCTCTTGAAAACACTCCTTCATCTGCGCTTGAAGATTTTGATATTCGCTATTTTGACTGATGATTTTATAATAGATTTCGTTACAGCGTTCAACAATCAGATAATCGATATACTCTTCCAAATCAACCGGCGAATCGCTTTCGGTAATGATAAATTCGAAGTCGGCCATGAGATGAACCTCCTTAAAATTTAGTGAGTCCTTTTCCTTTTTAGCGGATATGATTCCTTTTCCCGTAATTTCGTGAGCCTGTCTATACCCTCAGCCAGTCTGCCCATTCAGAGAAGTGGCCCTCTCCCATCACGCAAAAAACGCTATGGGCGAGGGATTATGATTACCCTATGTTTTGCCGTCCTGATCCTTCCCATGCTCCGGCATACGGTAGCGGGGGAAGGGTGACTTTTTTGAGTAAGCCTTAGAGATGGGGGCCTTACTTGAGCTCTCCGTTATTGCCGAGCACCTCCAGCATGACCAGCGCTCCGAGCTTAAAACCATATGCAAAGGAAGCGTAAGCTTCCATCACACTTGAGTCGCAATCCAAATTCAAAAGCCCTTCCAGCGCCTTGTAATCTTCCGCCGGGAGTCTGACTTGCAACGTTTGCTTGATATCGGATTTTTTTTGGTTTAAGGGACGATACTCGGGATCTTGGGGAACGATCCGTTCGAAGGGGAAGATATGGCCGTAAAATAATTCTTCAAGAATCGATTTCATGAGACATGCCTTCTTTCTGCCCCCTACCCTTTCCCGACATCAGAAATTCGGGTTTATTTCGGGGGGCTTTTAATGATCGCCTAAAACATCGTCTGAACCAGGATTTAACGGATTTAACCGATGAAACGGATTTTAAATCAGTGTCGGTAGATATTTTCGATTTAAAATGTCGAGAATGATTTTTTTGATGCCAAGGTCTTTGTCGGTGAGCATGGGGTATACCTCCCTCATTAATCTTTAATTTCTCCTTAAAACAATTAGATGAATGCCAAACTTCTCTACCGGTTCGGATTTGAGATCCAAGAGGTATTGGAGGACTTTATAGCAGATCAAAGGGCTGGTGATTGGATGGTCTTCAAGATCGTAACGGTGGCGGCGGGTGCGGATTTGCTTGAGGGTATAGATATTGATTGAAGTGAAGGACATGATTTTCATCCTCTTTATATAATTACTTAATACATCAACAAAATATATTACTACAATAATAAGTATAATACTCACTCAATGAGTAGTCAATCTATTTTACTACATTTCGGAGTAAAATATTTGTTTTAACTAATTCTAGTAGTATATTGATATTAGGTGGTGATATTTTGTTACTTGGAGAGCGGTTAAAACAATTAAGGGAAGAAACAGGATTGACCCAGCAGCAATTGGCCAGCATGGTAAACCTCTCGCAACAAACCATTGGGCATTATGAGGTAAACCGTTCAGAGCCAAGTGTTAAGACTATAGAGTTGTTTGCAAAGATTTTCAATACTTCTACAGATTATTTATTAGGTTTATCTAATATTAAACATCCAAATGATATTCAAAACAAACTTGACTTATCTTCGTTGAATTTGCCAAAAGAAGCTATTAAAGAAATAGAAAATTTTACAGAATTCATGAGACAAAAATATAAGGATAAATAAGACTTTGAGTAAGGCCCTGTGATAAAATTTATGTGCTTCGCATCATCTTCTTTCCGAATACTCTTTTATACGGATATTATTCAATATTTTTTGCATCCGTAAAGCATAAGCCATCCATTTCAAACACCAACTTTCAATGAGTTCCTGTGCTACAATAATTTTCCCAAGCTCTCATGTAAGGGAACGCCGACTTCTTACAACCCTGTTTCAAAGTTAAAAAGTTTCAATCCACGCCCTGTGCAAGGAGCGACATTTGGCTGATATGGAAGCAACCCATATTATTGTTTCAATCCACGCTCCTGTGCAAGGAGCGACAGGAATTGGATAAAAATAAAAAATAAGTTTATTTCAGTTTCAATCCACGCTCCTGTGCAAGGAGCGACAAGATACTGATTTGGATGGCGTTATCACTTATTTGGTTTCAATCCACGCTCCTGTGCAAGGAGAAACATCATCCAATACTTCCAGGGCGGTTGTAGGATAGTTTCAATCCACGCTCCTGTGCAAGGAGCGACCAGCCATAACTCCAAACAAATCACTCCTTCAAATGTTTCAATCCACGCTCCTGTGCAAGGAGCGACGTATAATTAATAACAAACCGCTCACTCCCGAAGTTTCAATCCACGCTCCTGTGCAAGGAGCGACTGATTTTACCCTTAAATATATCGACAAAGATGATGTTTCAATCCACGCTCCTGTGCAAGGAGCGACGCGATATCCTTAATGTCGACAGCTTTGACGCGGGTTTCAATCCACGCTCCTGTGCAAGGAGCGACGAAAAAGGCAATTCCCGTGATGACAAACGGTAGTTTCAATCCACGCTCCTGTGCAAGGAGCGACGTTATTGATCAGATTTATAATTTGGCTTCTAAAATGTTTCAATCCACGCTCCTGTGCAAGGAGCGACGTCCACGTGCCACGCGTTTCCCTAATGATTCGGATGTTTCAATCCACGCTCCTGTGCAAGGAGCGACACTCATATCCCTTAACGTCGCCATCAATAAACCGGTTTCAATCCACGCTCCTGTGCAAGGAGCGACGTTCTTTGAGATGTGCTTTTCTCCGGCAAAATCAGTTTCAATCCACGCTCCTGTGCAAGGAGCGACACTGTTATGACCTGTCTAACCGGTGTTGGTATTGTTTCAATCCACGCTCCTGTGCAAGGAGCGACCATCATGCAGCGGATTTATGACCATTTGATGAGTTTCAATCCACGCTCCTGTGCAAGGAGCGACGTTGGGTATGGGTTGAAGAGGCATACGAAATCGTTTCAATCCACGCTCCTGTGCAAGGAGCGACGCTTTCACCTTGACCACAACCTATAAATGCAATGTTTCAATCCACGCTCCTGTGCAAGGAGCGACGTTACGGGGTCTTCTTCCATCTCATTCGCAAGATGTTTCAATCCACGCTCCTGTGCAAGGAGCGACGTAAAATTCGTCAAAATTATCGCCCCCAAGTTAAGTTTCAATCCACGCTCCTGTGCAAGGAGCGACTGTCATGATTACTATCACGATCATCCACTTGAAGTTTCAATCCACGCTCCTGTGCAAGGAGCGACATATCCAATGCAGAATTTGTCAAGCTTAACCTTGTTTCAATCCACGCTCCTGTGCAAGGAGCGACGCCCGCCGGGTCCGTCGCATGATGGGAATAAAGGTTTCAATCCACGCTCCTGTGCAAGGAGCGACTTCGCCAGCCGGATAATATTGGAACATTTGTGGGTTTCAATCCACGCTCCTGTGCAAGGAGCGACTTGATGAAACGATTTAAGGATTCTGCAGCGTTTGTTTCAATCCACGCTCCTGTGCAAGGAGCGACAGACGAGGATGGCGTTTTGACTCCCGTAAGCTCGGTTTCAATCCACGCTCCTGTGCAAGGAGCGACGCGCCCTTTGCATTACATATCCGGTATATCGGGGTTTCAATCCACGCTCCTGTGCAAGGAGCGACCAAATACTTTATGATAAAGCTCACTGGATTTTTGTTTCAATCCACGCTCCTGTGCAAGGAGCGACTGTAGTATAATGCAGTAAAATTAATTATACCAAGTTTCAATCCACGCTCCTGTGCAAGGAGCGACTTAATTAATTCTTCAAAACTGGCTGCCGGACGGGTTTCAATCCACGCTCCTGTGCAAGGAGCGACGCAACTTGACAGAGTCTCAAACCAAACTAAAGGTTTCAATCCACGCTCCTGTGCAAGGAGCGACTAAAGCGGGAGCGGCTATCTCAGCTATCGGATGTTTCAATCCACGCTCCTGTGCAAGGAGCGACCAGGAAATGTCTAAAACCAGCGTTAGCAAATATGTTTCAATCCACGCTCCTGTGCAAGGAGCGACGCGGATCTCCTGGTTAAAGCAAGCCTATACGGACGTTTCAATCCACGCTCCTGTGCAAGGAGCGACCCAAGGCATAAATAAAACCGCTGTGAGATACGCGTTTCAATCCACGCTCCTGTGCAAGGAGCGACGGCATACCGGCGACGCGGTAAAGATGGAGATCGGTTTCAATCCACGCTCCTGTGCAAGGAGCGACTTCATTTCGTGGACTTCATCCGACATACCCACACGTTTCAATCCACGCTCCTGTGCAAGGAGCGACTCGGTCATGATAATGTAACCGTCAATCAATCCTTGTTTCAATCCACGCTCCTGTGCAAGGAGCGACTTCCTTGCTCGGCCTGGCTGCTTTGCAGCGATAGAGTTTCAATCCACGCTCCTGTGCAAGGAGCGACCTGAAGGATGGCCGGTATGCTGTATATTGCAGGTTTCAATCCACGCTCCTGTGCAAGGAGCGACAGTATTACCTTTCAACCTTCTATTTACAAGGACTGTTTTGCAACTTTCCGCGAACCTTCTTTTTTCTTACAAAATTTCCCTTATAAAATCCACTAAAAACGCCGAAACCCTTTTCATGTATGCACCGCGAACCTCCTAGGAAAATCATGTTCACTTTGGGTTCGCGCTAAAACTGTCCCGCAATTTGATTTGACATCTCACCTTGCCAACCACAGTTCGCCTACCCGGTCAACATTGCATTTTCTTCAATTTCAATGCTATACCATCATGATGCCCTCGGGATCATAGGTGGCTTTCGATCCGACATGATCCACGCGCCTTTTCCAATTATCTCCCAAAAAATAAAATCGCAAACTATCCGCTTTCGTATCAATGATTCCCTCCAGTCTCTTGCGTAAATCGGCAAATTGCACCGGATCAACCAAACATTCAAAAACCGAATTCTGGACCCGCTGTCCAAAATTTACGCATTGTTTGGCGACCTTGCGCAATCTCCTCTTGCCTTCGGCATCTTCAGTATTGACGTCATACGTCACCAATACCATCATATCACGCGCCTCCAGATTCCATAATTATTTCATCAAGAACGGCGGATAAGCATCCAGATCTCCCCGTAAAAACCTAGCCAGCAATAAGCTTTGGGCATAAGGAATCAGTCCTACCGGAAGCTTTTCTCCCAAAAAAGGATGGACAATTTCTTCCTGTTTCCGGCTTTGCCAGGCGGTAATGATTATTTTACGGGTCTGGTCATCCGTAATCACGCCCCCGGACTCTTTAACCGTAAACCCCGTCCCATCCATTTGCCGATTATTCACTAAAGATAGCGCGAGACGGTCAACCAAGTAAGGACGCAGTTCTTCCATTAAGTCCAAGGCTAAACTAGGACGGCCGGGGCGTTCTTTATGTAAAAAGCCGACTTGCGGATCAAGTCCGACGGATTCCAAAGCCGCTGCGCAATCATGGGCCAATAAGGTATAAAGAAAAGATAAGAGAGCATTCATCCGGTCCAGCGGCGGTCTGCGGTTTCGGCCATTAAAGGAGAATACATCTTTTTGGTCCAAAATTAAGCGGTCGAAAACACTATAATAGCTCCGCGCCGCCTCTCCCTCGATACTGCGGACTGCTTCGACCGTTTCGGCTCGCCTAATCCGTTCCAGGATATGATATAGAGTATCAACTCGCAACATCATGATTCCATCGGGATCGCCAGCGCCGTGATCCCGCAAAAACCGTTGCAGTACGCAACGGCAATTAAAAACTTTGCCTACAATAAAATTACGGGCCATGAATAACTTTGCTTCGCCGTCATCAGCCATCCGGTATTGCTTCCGCCGCAGCAGCACATTACCGTTAATCTTGCCGGTAATCCGCGCCAAAAAGCGCCCGTTTTCGGAAAAGAACGACAAGGCCACATTGCGTTCGGCACATAACTGCATTAGGGCGGGACTGGCGCCGGTATACCCGAAACTGACGATTCCCTCCAGGTTATGAATGGGGACCCGTATTTTCGTTTCCTCGCCAACCTGGACCATTACGGTTTCACCTTCCCTGGCAAGGTAGGCATCAGGGGAAGTGACATATAAAACGTTCAACAGTTTGCGCATCATTCGGCCTCGGTAATATTGTTTTTGATATAATCGTCCACCTTATGTTGCCGGTGTTCAATCCGGGGCAAACAAAGTTCAACCAGTGAACATTCGGGGCAGGCCCGGTTTTTTTGGGGTTGCGGCGTTGTTCCCTGCTCAAACAGAAAGTGCATGCCCTCGGCCAATTCGCTGACGCGTTTACGCAAACTTATATCCAAAGCTACAATTTGCCGCCGCCGGGTTTGACCGTAAAACAAAGAGCCTTCGGCTACGGAAACCCCCAGCATTTCTTCCAGGCAAATCGCTTGCGCGCAAAGCTGGACCGCGTCCCGGTCGTCGGGTTTCGGTTTACCGCGCTTATACTCCACCGGATAGGGCAACCAAAAACCTTTTTTCCCCGCCAGTTCAACAGTGGCCGGAGTCTTGGCGGGCGACTGATGAAACTCCACTACATCGGCCACGCCATACAAACCCAAGGTAAAAGAAACCAGGGGGAGCGAACGGCAAACCTGCATCGCTCCCCTGGATTCAGTAAAAAAGGGATCATCGACCCGTTCATGTAAAGAGCGGCCTTCAAAAGTACGTACATTCTCCTGCCACTGCTGCTCCACATGGATTAAAGCCCACTGCCGTGGGCAAAAGGCGAAATGTTGGATGCCGGAGAGGAGGAGGAGAGAGTCGTCGGGATAGGTCGAGCCCATCATGGTCTCTCAATTAAGGTTAAGTTTTGTGGAATCTTTTCTTTCTCAATGGAAACAACATAATCGCTGAAATCTCTGGCCGGTTTGCTTTCATCCTTCCGCTTTACCTTAATAGCATCGAAAAGTTGTTGCACCGGTGCATCCCCCATTTTTGATGCATGTTCAAAAACAAATAACTTGCGGGTGCCCATGAGACCACGGGCGGCCGAATGATCGTGTTCAAACATATTTTGAAGCGCTTCCCATAGCAGTTTTAAATCATCTTCCGAAAAACCGGTTTGAGCAGCAAGCGGTGCGGAAATAAAGCCGTGCGCGCGATAAAGGCCATACGGAACGGTAAACTTTCTGCCCATCGTCCGATTGTCTCCGCCTTGTTTTTCGGCCTCCGCTTCGGTAGCTACTGCCATTCTGGTGATGCTGTGTTCAAGGGAGACAATCGGATCAACGGAACGACCAAATGTTAATTGGACCGGACCACGAACTTGACCAGCATTAGATCCGGTCGATAAAACCGCCCCAAAAGTCCGGATATCATAAAAGTTTTGGCACAAAAATTGTTTAGCCCGATCAATCTCTTTACCTTGACCTTGTCCTGGCTTATTGCGTTTTTTGCCATCCGCCGGATCAGCCGGGGGCGCTTCCAAATCTATTTCCAGGCTCTTGTAAGCCTGTTCAATCGTATTGTTTAATATTGCTTTTTCTTTTACAAAAATTCCGTACGGGGATTGATCATTATGCTTAAGTCCCACGTAATTCCGCACTTTACGCTTTAGGCAAACATCTGTGATAAGTCCATGTCCGGTTTCGGCGTCAACGCGTGGCAAATTGCCAGCATCGGGATCTCCGTTGGGATTGCCGTCTTTAACATCAAAGAAAATAACAAAGTCATAACGTTTTTGAACCGCATCCATTTTATTTGCTCCTTTATCATTTTTTATTTCTAATTCAATTTAGTGATATATCTTCACTTTTGGTAAAAAAGGCTTGCCTTTGATGATAATAACCAATGGCAAATCGTCCTTGTTCGTGCAAATCCAAATGTGCCGGAAAATCGCTTAACCGTCCCATGATTTCACCCAATAATCGCTCAAAATAAATCACTCTCCCTTTACTATCCATCTTGGCGAGATGGTGATTTTTGAGGCGTAAAAGATTCGTAAATACGGTCACCGGCGTTGCGCAAGCCGCTCCATAAAAGCGTTCCCGGATGGTAGCATTAATTCCCGGATTAGCCTCCTCCTGAATTTTTTCAAGGGTTGCAAACAGTCTTCCGAGTTGATAACCGACTGATGGTTGCGTAATATCCAATGTTCTACTTACCTCCCTTTGATTTGGATCAGAATAAATTTGATAATAATATCGATTTAAATATGCCTTGATTAATGCCGCTCTTACAGGTTTTACTCTGTTTTCAACATCACTGTGAATACGCCGGATCACAGCTTGCAGCAAGTTTGCCGGATAAGGGGTTCCCGTCAAAATGGCGCGCATAAAGTCACCGGCTATATTGGGCGGTATGTTTTCACTCTTGTCTTGCGTTGCAATATTTACCAAAATACGCCAAATTGAATAATATTCCGGTTCCTTGGGCGGCTTGACGATGGCAAAATCATCAAAATATTGTTTAATACGTGTAGAAAATTGAGAAATAGTGCCAACTTGCCAAAAACGGACCGCAATCCGGGCGGCATTAGGGGCCAGTCCTAGAATATAAAACCGAGTATCACCATCATCATTCATATACGCTCCACTATTAACTGATTCAAAAAGTGCCTTTACCCGCTCTGTCCCTGCATCTGGATTATCTTTTTCCGGTTCTTTGAAAAAAAATGAAAAATCCGATTCAAAAGAAGATTGTTTTTCAGACCAAAAAATAGTTGAAGCATCGCCAACTGAAATACGTTGTTTTGAATCCTTTCCCAGGAGTGTATTGGCAGCCGTAGTATAGGCAAACTCGGCTTCAACGCCAACAGGAGAATTAAAGCCTTGATCCTTACCATACGATTTAAAAGCTTCTAAATTAAAGGAGACAATATTAGCCCCGGCGCTTTGTGCGCCATAAACCCCCTTAATGGAAGTATGCAGCGGCTTTATTTGGGTTTTCTCTCCCGTAATCAAACAGATCCCTTGCCGAGCATCACTTTCGGCGTTCATCAACGAGGAGAGTTTCGCAACAACCTCGGGATAACGGCAGACTAAAAAAGTATCACCATGTATCCGAAAAGAAAGATTTGGATTTGTTGCAACAATTTCTTGCCAGCATTCTTCTTGAACCAATCTGTCTTCCGTAATCCGTTCCAGAAAATGAAGCACCTTTTGAATGACCGGAATTTCTTCAAATTCTTTCAAGCGATCGATAAAAGCTATTTTTTGTTTGATAACTCGCTCTTTATTTCCTTTCGTATCAATTCCAAAAACATATCCCGGGACATCCCAGAGCAAGTTCGCTGCAACTCCGGATGTCTTTTTGACCCCCTGAGGAACCAAAAAAGCTTTGGCCCTTTTTTTCTTTCCTTCTCCCTCCCGGGTATCTTCGATCAGGGCTAAAGCACCGTCATGATCCAAAACAACGATAAAAGGAATCTCTTTTTTCTCCCATCCTTCCGGCGCAATGTCGCTTTCTGGATCAGCCGCCTTCCTGTCGTAATACTCCTTCAAAGCCTGCAAGATCATTCTCTCACCTCTATTTCCCTACGGTCCGTATTAACAATACCGTTCGCAATATGCGCTTTAAAAAACTGCGGGGCCGGATTATGGATATCGTGATTAAAATCCATGTCATAAAGCATAAAGCCCAAATCCCTTGTTTCTGAAATCGCTTCGGCAGGCTCTTCATTGGCGTCGACTAATCTAAAATCACAGGCAAACTCGCGGCAACCCAAGTAAGGCCGATGGAAACACTGCCCCTTTTTAGCCCGCCGTTCAAACATTGCCGCATATTTGGCTTGGGTTTCATCCAGCCGGACTATGGTTGCCTGTTCTTGACCGTCCGCCCAGAATTCGGGAGAAGCGGAATGGTTGGCTGCTCTTTTTTCCGTTGGAATGAAATCAAAATAACCGTGAATCCGGTATTTCACATCCCGCAGGAAAAGTCCGGCGCGTTGTTGCCGCTCATCTTCAATGAAAATCCCCATCGGTTCACCCAGCACCCCCGCCAACTGTTTTGCAGTCGGGGCGGATATTTTCTTACCCACTTCATTACGGCGCACCGAGATCCATTGAATTGGATTCAAAACTTCAATCTTGGTAACATTCCAGCGGATGGCGGGTTTCCATAAAATCGCTTCAAAAATGGCCCTGGCCGCCGAGGGAGTCATCACATCATAACTGACGCGCTCCACCTTCATTTCTGGCCGGGTAAAACAGGCGTAATCGCCCCATACTTCCAAACACCAATCATGCATTTTACTTTTCACCTCTTTTCTTAAATAATTAAATCTTCCGGGTTATACAATGTTTCATCAACCAAAAGCCCTATTTTGTTTGAGTACTCGATTTCTGAAGTCAATGCAAAAATCTTCGGCTGCACTTCTTCAATGGTTCCTCGTTCGAGCATTTGATCAAAATCCCGATTGCATACATTAACCGTATATCTTTGTAATTTGCGCATCAACCATCTTTCCGGCCCCTTGGCTTTTAATAAATCAATCAGATTGCCACTATCGCCATATCGAACCAAAATGGTTTTCTGTATTGAATCATCAATGATTCGAAACTTACCAGCCACAGTCCGAAATGATATATTGAGTTCTTGCATACCGGGACTAAGCAAGGAAATTATCCCTTCCTTGTCCAAAGAATTGGCTTTCCAGTATAGTTCGGCAAAATATTTTTCAAACAAAGTATGTTCCAAAGGATCATCACAAGTACATTTGAAAATGCTGCGGGTAGTATCCGCCGCTTTCCTTAAAATACCTATGGGAGGCTGCTTTGGAGCATTAAAAACAATGACTCTTCCCAGTCCCGATAAGTTACCCTCCCGGTTACATCGTCCGGCAGCCTGGGCAATTGAATCCAACCCGGCCAAGGCTCTATAAACTACTGGAAAATCCATATCCACGCCCGCTTCCACAAGTTGAGTACTAATGACTCGCACCGTGTCTTTATTCTTAAGTTTTTGTTTTATTTCTTCAATGACTTTACTGCGATGCTTTCCACACATAAAGGCCGACAAATGATAGGTCCCTTCTGGCATTAATTTATATAACTCTCGGCAACTTTTTCGATCGGAAACCACACCTAAAACCTGATTGTATTGGTGCAATTCTTCAGCTATCGATTCCCAACTTGATGTAATGGCTAAGTCTTTTGGAAGCTGTACCTGAACCCGTTTTAAAGATTCATAAAGCGTCTTAACTTGATCAGCCTCCCCCATTATTTCAGTTATTCTTTTTAAGCCTTTGAATGATACTCCATTACCCGATTTTTCTTTAAATGCCGGTTGGGTTGCAGTAGATATCACAAAACTAACTCCGTAATGATCGACCAGCAATTGCATAGTTTCAAGAATCGGGGTTAAATATTCGACCGGTACCAGTTGGGCTTCATCCAAGACAATAACCGAGTTTACAATATTATGCAGCTTGCGGCAACGGCTGGATTTAGCCGCAAAAAGCGATTCAAAAAATTGCACCGAAGTGGTAACAACAATTGGCGCATCCCAATTTTCAGCGGCTAAACGTAATTTGGGCGTAATATCATCCTGCTCCAAACTGGAATGATGTTCTACCACTTGATCTTCTCCAAGCACGGAGCGAAATACATCAGCATTCTGCTCTATGATGCTTGTGTAGGGTATCACATAAATAATTCGCTCCAAATGGTACCTTCTGGCATGTTCTAAGCCAAAGGCGAGGCTAGAAAGAGTCTTACCGCCACCCGTCGGTACTGTAAGTGAAAAAACGCCTGGTGGGCTTGCTGCCATTTGTACGCATTTTTTGCGAATATCCCTACGGGTTTGATTAACATGCGTATCAGCCGATGTTTCGTCCAAACGGATAATAAATTCATTAAAACGTTCGAGAAGTTCGGGGATAGAACAATACCCGCCTCTGTCATTGGGACGTTCACCTTCCATATATTTTTCTGTGTCTAAAAAATCAGCGTCCACCAAACATGAATATAACATCCTCACCCATAATGAGAGATCCAGTCCTTTTGCAAATTGCCGTGGGAGTGCATCCGGCTTGGATAGCAATACATTATCCAAAATGAAACCGGTAATATCTTGTAAATCCTTTACCTGTTTTTCTTGAAATTGTAGCGAAGTTTGCCCTGCCCCTTCCGCGCTTGATCCATCAGGTAATCCTGCATGATGGCCGGCGATACAATAGGCCAAGACTCTCCCTAAGCCTTTGCCGAATAATTCTTCAACGAGTTTGGCCCCATGAATGGCATGCGGCATTTTCCCCGGCTTTCCTTCCAGATGCGCCTCTTCATCAAAACCAAAGCCGCTTTTCCGGCAAAGATAAGCTTGCCATGCCGGTCTGCCTTTGCCTGCATCATGGGCTAGTCCGGCGGCTTTTGCCCACTTTTCCGAATGAAATTTTTTTGCAAAATCCGCTGCCAGCCTTGCGGTATTTTCTAAATGATCCGATAGCAACTGGGGAGGAGCCCACGTACCGTCATCATTTTTACGTACATGGGCAATGAAATCGCCTTTCATTGCTTCACCACTCTTTTCTTCATTTCCAACTACCATCATCGCCATATTGTTCCAACCTGTCGCATCTTATTTCTTCTTAGCCTATCCTTCCCCCACCTCTTCGGGTTCTCCCATATATACCGTCGAATTGTCTCCAAGGCTCGTTCATCCCGGATGATCCGGTCATGAAACCGGGATTGCCATTCGAAATATCCCATGCCATTCTTATTGCAATACCGCTTGACATTCCCCTTAAAATGATTAATCACGGACGATATTGAATTTTTATCCAACGGACGCAATCCCGATCTGAATTCCAATCCCAATTCGCCCCTATTCGTACCCGTATTCGTACCCGTACCCGTACGACCGCGCCATGGCGCGGTCCTCCCATCATTTCCGGCATTCATTCCCTCATTTCCGGCGTTTATTCCATCATCCCCGGCATTTATCCCCTCATCTCCGCCGTTCCTTTCCTCATCTCCGCCGTTCCTTTCCTCATCTCCGGCATCGATAACCAAAATTCCATGGATATGATTGGGCATGATGACCCATTGGTCCAACCGGATATTTGCAAACCGATCCGGAATCTCCGTCCAAAACATTTTGGCTATTTTCCCGATCTCGGACATACCCATTTGTCCGTTCATAACCTCACCCAATAATTCCCGGCGGTCTTTGACGCAGATTGTAATAAAATAATAACCCGGGCGGGAGTAATCAAAATGGGGTAGTCGATAGCGTTTCTTTAATTTATACAACGGCAAGGCTCCCTCTTCTCATATCCTCTCTGTACTCCTCAAATGATGTGGCTGGAATATCTGTAGCTCTTTTCAGTTATGCCTCTCCAAACGTACCTGTATTTTTACCAACGACTTTTTAGATTCACAAACTTCCACTTCATTTGCATTAACACGATAGTGTACTTTACGATTCATTTCATTAATAGACTGAATAGTTTCTACCCTTTTTAAACCATATCCCATTCTCGAATTCATTTAATGAGCCTCCAATTTTTAATTATAAATTTAGATTTGAAATATAGTTTATTAGCTGTTCAAATAAATATTACTGTTTCGACAATACTTATTATGGTATATTTTTCTATATATGAGCCAATACTAAATATATCAGTATTCTGTCGAATTTCTTTGTAAAGTAGAAATTCGTGGATTGAAACAAATACATATTACTGTATGGAATGATGCGGCGTTTCGAAAATACCCGCATCTTTCTTTTCCCATTCTATCACCCACCCCTGCCACCTGTCTGACAGCGAATGCCAGTTCGGCTCAATTTTCCCCCGGATAGTTTTGCAGAGCCTTTTGTAATTGTTGCCGCACCGAGTCCCTTAATTCCTCCGGCTCCAAAACCTCCGCCTCACCGCCGAACTGCAAAATCCAGCGGGTCACGGATTTTAATCCGCAAGCCCTGGCGCTAAACAAAACCGCCCCATGCTCGGGACGGAGCTGTTGCGAAGGATGAAATTGCGTTTCCCGGACATAACGGGCCGCATCGCCCGTAAAGCGGATGGTAAAAACATATTCCCGGCCCCGTTCCATTTGCCAGGCCGATCCCAAGTAGGAATCCAAATCAAAATTCGCCGGCCGGAGGAATTCTTCCTCACGAATCGCCAGGGATCGAATCCGATCCACCCGAAATAAACGGATCTCGCCACGAAGATGGCAATCTCCCACCAAATACCAAAAACCGTCGCGAAATACCATTTGGTATGGCGCGACGGTGCGATTCGTAACCTTATTGCTGCTAAAGCTGTAATAATCCATGTTTAAACAACGACAGGTCCGCATGGCGGTATTTATCTTTTTAAACAAAGCATCTTTGCCGCTGTAATCCACCGTTACCTCCGCAGATACGGCAATCTGCTTTTGCATATCCTCGACCTCATGCCGTAATTGCACGGGCAAAAGTTCTAACAGCTTTTCTTTGACCTGAACACCGCTATGCAAAAACCCCTTTTGTTTCTCTAAAAGTTTGATTCCATAAATAAGCGCCAAGGCCTCTTCCAAGGTAAGCGAAACCTTTTGCAATTGCGATTTTTCTACCAACCGGTAGCCATTGTCACAAAATATGGGAACTCCGGCATAGCATAACGCCTGAATATCCCGAAAACAAGTCCTTACACTGATTCCGCTGCGTTTAGCCAATTCTTGGGCCGTTAAACCCGGATGGGCATTAATCAACAAAGTCATTTGAATCAAACGGATAACCTTACCTCCGGACAATTTACAAGACCCCCTCAAAATTGAAATAAAATCCCACCTTGATTTCATTTTTCTCAATGATTTTGAAAGAAGTTTAAAATTATCGGACTTAAGCCTTTTTCATCGTTTTTTAGAATTATTTTTTTCTTGTAAAAAACTTCAACATCCATGTTTAAAATCCTTGTTCGTTGGCAACTTCTGGTTGAATAAACTAAATTATAAAAATCGAATATTAAATGGAATAATCACATCATCCCGCTCTAAAAAATCGCTCCCAGCAAAATAGAGCCAAGAGCAATTTTCATCAAAGCAATTCTTTTAGTTTTTCAAGTTGCAAACCCTCTCTCCTGTGCAAGGAGCGACGCGGAGATTCAAAGAGCTCTCAAAATCTCACAGGTTTCAATCCACGCCCCTGTGCAAGGAGCGACGGACCGATCCGGGGGCGATAGTCCAAGAGGTTGCGTTTCAATCCACGCCCCTGTGCAAGGAGCGACCTATAACAAGCTCGATCCATCCAAGGTAACGCAAGTTTCAATCCACGCCCCTGTGCAAGGAGCGACCCCATGCTGGTATTAGCCCCCATGTGTATCCTTGTTTCAATCCACGCTCCTGTGCAAGAAGCGACGTTCTTCATAGGCGGTTTTGAACTCTTGGAACTGTTTCAATCCACGCTCCTGTGCAAGGAGCGACTAAAGGAGAATGAGTGATGGAACTTAGAATTGGGTTTCAATCCACGCTCCTGTGCAAGGAGCGACTTCATCTGCTTAACCACCCCTGGGAAACGTTTTTGTTTCAATCCACGCTCCTGTGCAAGGAGCGACAAAAATTGATTAAAATCGAGCAAGAAGAGATTAAGTTTCAATCCACGCTCCTGTGCAAGGAGCGACGAGATGATGAAAACACGATTACGAAAAAAGATTGTTTCAATCCACGCTCCTGTGCAAGGAGCGACGTTAAAATGCGAAAGTAAAGATTTTATTCCGGATGTTTCAATCCACGCTCCTGTGCAAGGAGCGACGATCAATAGTATCTGATTCTTTTATAGTAGAAATGTTTCAATCCACGCTCCTGTGCAAGGAGCGACCAAATTCGATTAGGTCGTTTTGATGATATTGAAGTTTCAATCCACGCTCCTGTGCAAGGAGCGACTTACAGAAGGTATTCGGGATAGTGTAAAATTGGTTTCAATCCACGCTCCTGTGCAAGGAGCGACGAAATGCAGCAGTAGCACCAGACGCAACATTAGTTTCAATCCACGCTCCTGTGCAAGGAGCGACATTAAAAATATATAATAGGTAGGTGATCCGATGTTTCAATCCACGCTCCTGTGCAAGGAGCGACTATTTTGAAGTAACTAAGCAATTAATTGCTGGTAGTTTCAATCCACGCTCCTGTGCAAGGAGCGACATGATGGGGAATTTTTTCATCTTCCTGGGCTTCGTTTCAATCCACGCCCCTGTGCAAGGAGCGACAAGAAGTTTTAGATTTTATTAAAAGTGTAACATTAGTTTCAATCCACGCCCCTGTGCAAGGAGCGACAATTAGGTTATAGGTTTAAATAGTGGGAAAAATTGTTTCAATCCACGCCCCTGTGCAAGGAGCGACAACATCCAATTTACATTCCCAAACGGTTCCGGCGTTTCAATCCACGCCCCTGTGCAAGGAGCGACAAGCCACAGCAGTTGTGGTAGCTGATTCAGTCGTTTCAATCCACGCCCCTGTGCAAGGAGCGACACGCAATGTTTGTAATCAATTAACAAGGAGGAACGGTTTCAATCCACGCTCCTGTGCAAGGAGCGACAATAGTTGTCAACGTTCCTTGAGTTTGTGGGTCGTTTCAATCCACGCTCCTGTGCAAGGAGCGACGCGGTGAAGATGGTAATGGAGGTAGGTAAAAATCAGTTTCAATCCACGCTCCTGTGCACGGAGCGACTATCCGGAATTGTCGGAGCTGTGGGAAATCGAAGTTTCAATCCACGCTCCTGTGCAAGGAGCGACAAACGGGATATTGAGGAAATAGCTGGATATAGGGTTTCAATCCACGCTCCTGTGCAAGGAGCGACGTAATTGTCATTGATTACTACCTCCTTTCCTCACGTTTCAATCCACGCTCCTGTGCAAGGAGCGACGCGACAATTATTTATGGAATATAGAAGATTTTAAGTTTCAATCCACGCTCCTGTGCAAGGAGCGACTGATTCCATGACTACTGACACTGAGCAACAATTGTTTCAATCCACGCTCCTGTGCAAGGAGCGACGGCAAAAACTTATTGGGAAAACTGCTCCTGTTGTTTCAATCCACGCTCCTGTGCAAGGAGCGACCGGACGACAAATAATATCGTCCCGAATAACAACAGTTTCAATCCACGCTCCTGTGCAAGGAGCGACATTCAACGTTAAGAGGTGATTTATGATAATGTTAAAGTTTCAATCCACGCTCCTGTGCAAGGAGCGACATGATTTTAAAAGTTATTTTTGTACAACGTGAGGTTTCAATCCACGCTCCTGTGCAAGGAGCGACCATTATTTAGTTCAAAACATAACCAGTATGACCAGTTTCAATCCACGCTCCTGTGCAAGGAGCGACGATGTCGGTATTTGAAAACATTGAAGAACGGTATGTTTCAATCCACGCTCCTGTGCAAGGAGCGACCGTATTACCTTTCGATCCACTATCTTTAATGGGTATTTCGTACTTTTCCGCGAACCTCCTTTTTTATTACAAATATTTCCTTTGAAAATGATCTAAAAATACAAAAATACCTGTCGCATATGGATCGCGAACCCACCAGGAAAATCATGTTCACTTGGGGTTCGCGCTAAAGGTTATCGTCTAATTGCAGGGTTAATTCTCCTCCATCATAAATATAAGATTTTTTCTCCCAATTTACAATAAACCGTTGATAATAATCCGAATCCAAAGTAAAAAAGACTTTTTGACCCCAATCACCTCTCCCCGCCATTTGAGACACGATGTCGAAAAGCGCGGCTTTAAAACAGGACGTTTTTTGCCGTCGCCATCGAAAGCCTCATATAATTGGCAAACAGAGTGCCAGGGATGGCGGCGACATTCAAAAACCCCGGATGAATAAAGGGAAGTCCGAAATCCGTAGGTTTCGGCGGCCTTTTGGTGACTTTTGGGCCGCTCCAAAAGTCACTCAGCCGGTGAAATCCGTGGACCCTCAAAATCGCCATTCATTTATTCTTTATCAAGCAATCTCTTCACCCTCAATTCATGAGAAAATCCTATCAACCCGCATCATTCTTTATTACATACAAAATCAGCCCCCATTGCCTTTCATTTTCAAATACCCTCTTCCCCCCTCATCGCCTCACCCACCAACAGAACGAACCCGCTTAAATCCCTAAACTACATCTCCTTCGCCCTCCCTCCCAGCTTAAAACATTTCCCCCCGGCACTTTTCTGGCACTTTCCCGGCACCTATCATCCCAAAAAAGGTGTTATACTCGTATCATCAAATACTGCAAAGAAACATCCAAACCCGCTGCCAAACCAAAGCGGGTTTTTCTCATTCCAGAATAAATCGTAAGCGGCCTGTATCTTTCATGATTCGGGCCCTATTTTTAAATCCTAAAAAAGGAGGTCAAAAAAACATGCTTTTCATTTTTACGCCCTCATCCCCCTCATCGCCCTCATGACCCAAAAAGTGGCCAATCGCTGTTTGCTTATGGCGGCATGGGGGTCTTCATTGTTCATAGACTTTAGCCAGGCCATGGGAAGTAAAAAAATTAAATGACGAAATTGGAGGAACGAAAATGATTCAAAAAACCTATACCGCAAGAATGAACCGGGTCCGAAGCATGGTAAGCGGACTCACCGCCTATCTGGAGCAATTGGAAAAACACGGCGCATCTCCGGAGTTTCTGGCCGCATTATCCCTGTTCAAAGGCAATCTCCACCAAATCCAGGAGTACCGCCGGGCTCTTAAAAAAGATTCCCTGGAGGCGACCGCCGCCAAAAACTGCAACCTCAAAGAAGCCGAACGCCTGTGCAGCAGGGCCCGGAAATGGGTCCGTCGGGAATTTCCGGCCGAAGTGTGGCCCCAGTTCGGGTTCAGGAAAGGAGAATACCGAAAAAAGGAGCAAGAGAAAAGGGGAAAGAGTAAAAAAGGTTGATGGATTTTTATTTTTCTCTTCTCCCTATGAAAGGAGCATAACCATGGTAAATGATACAATTTCACCGGCCTATTCCAGCGAGCGGATCAACCCCGTGCTCGACTTTACCGAAGACACCGCTTTTGTCGGGGTAAATATCCAGCGGGAAACCAGCAAAACTTTCACCGGCCAAACCGCGGTGATAACCGGCGACGGCCGGCTCATCCCCTGGAATGAAGAGGATTTCTATGAAAATTATATTTTACCGGTAATCAACAGCCCCGTCTTTATCGAACCCCGCTGGAGCCACGAAAGTATCTCCGCCTTTCGGGGCGGGGCCCAGTGCCCGGACACAACCGAGATCCACCAGAGGGTCCGGGCTTATTTGCAAAAGTATCTCGGCTTGCGGCATTCCGCCGAATACGATCTGGTGGCCGTCTGGATTATGGGCACCTATTTGAAGCCCCTGTTTAAATGTTACCCGATTTTATTCTTCAACGCCCCTTACGAATCCGGGAAAAGCCGCTGTCTGGAGGTTGTCGGCCAACTTTCCCTCAACGGTAAATGGTTTGGGGAGATTACCCCGGCCGCTTTCCGCCGTTATGCCGAAAGCAAGATTACCTTTTGTCTGGATGAGTTGAAGGATGTGGGCCTCAAAAATGATTCCCCGCTGATTTCCATTTTGCTTAATGCCTACAACGGCGCCGAAGTCGCCATTTCCGAGCCCACCCGCAAAAGCGGCTGGCTGCCGGTGATTTTCAAAATCACCAGCCCGGTGGCAATGGGGAATATCCAGGAAATCAAAAATGAAGCCTTAAAGAGCCGGACCATTCAAATCCGGACTGAATATAATCCTTCCTATAAAAACATCAATTTACCGGGAGTCCGCCAAAACGAGCCCGCCCAAATCCGGGACGGGCTTTATGGTTGGTTCCTGAGAAACTGGAAGCCGATTCGGGAGTGTTATCAAACCTATCCCGAGATCCCCGGGCTCAGCGCCAGGGAAATGGATTCTTATAAACCCCTGCTGGCCATGGCCTCTTTGGTGAATCCGGAAACTGCAAGGCTCCTGACCGATTACGCCGTGGCGGTCCGGGAAGAGAAAAACCTGGTCAAGAAAGCTACCGATGACCGTTTGGATTTATTGATGTTTCTAAAGAGGGAACTGGAAGCCCGGGGCCTGGACGGTGATTGCGCCCAACAGCAGGCTGTTTCCAACCGGGAGTTGGCGGATGCCTGGGGCCGGAAAAACAGCCAGCGCATCAATTATAAACGGTTCATCGGGATGGTCAGCGAGCTCCATGTCATTTCGGATCTTAAGGATTACCATGGCAGCAAATACTTTGTTTTCAACCGCCCGGAAATCGACAGGCAGCTGCAACTGATGGCAACCAAGTCCTGAAGCCAGAGAGACTCATCCTCCAAGGCCCGGCCGGGAGTTATGAGGGGGATGAGGGCGATGAGGGCTTAAAAATAAAAAGCCCCATTGGATGATCCCCATGGAGAAACTGCGGATCTTAATGATTAAACCACAGGGAACGACGCTGGACCCTCCGTGCTACTTAGAAAATATGTCAAAAAATTAATATTCCTACCACGAAGAGCACGAAGGTCACGAAGAAAAAAGGGGCTTTAGTCTTCGTATACTTCGTGGTTAATTCGTTCTATCTCTTTATTTTCATCCTTTCGCTTTGCCCCAGCTTGCCGGGGTGGACGACTCTGTGGTTTATTTCCTTTCTAAGTTTTCAGATTTCATTTCAGAAACCGTTGAGGTCATTTCAGCGATTGCCGATTTCATTCCGGCAATCGTTGATCTCATTTTTGCAATTGCCGATCTCATTCCGGCAATCGTTGATCTCATTTTTGTGATTGCTGATCTCATTTCGGCAATCGTTGATCTCATTTTTGTGATTGTCGATCTCATTCCGCAATCGTTGATCTCATTTTTGTGATTGTCGATCTCATTCCGATAATCGTTGATCTCATTTCTGTGATTGCCGATCTCATTCCGGCAATCGTTGATGTCTTTCAACCCCTGCCTCAGCTTGCCTTCTCCTTGAACAGCACCGTACAATTATCTTTTAGCTCAATCTTTTCTCCATGGCACCTGAAAGCCAGGGGGCTTCCTTGTAATAGATTGAAAAAAGCGCCTTTGGCATCGACGAGCACCGCGATGGTTCTGGCTTGGAAATTTACTTTGAATTGATATTTCCGCCAGGCCGGAGGCAGGGACGGATTAAAAATCAAACCGCCGTCATAAACCCGCATCCCGGCAAAGCCATAGGCCAGGCACATCCAGGCCCCGGCCATATTGGCCGCGTGAATACCGTCTTTGGTATTTCCCTGGATATCATCCAAATCCGTCCTTACGGTTTCCAAAAAATAGCGGTATGCTTTATCCAAATCCCCGATCTCCGCGGCCATGATGCTAAAAATACATTTCGAGAGAGAAGAATCATGGGTGGTTATTTTTTCATAAAAATCAAAGTTCCGCCGCTTATCTTCCATCGTAAAGCGATCCCCAAGCAAAAACAAAGCCAATACCAGATCGGCCTGTTTACACACTTGGTGCCTGTATATCACCAGCGGGTGATAGTGCATTAATAAAGGATACTTGTCCGGGGGCGTATTTTCAAAGTCCCAAGGCGCCCGGTTTAAAAAATCATCATCCTGCAAATGAATCTTCAGCGCCGGATCATACGGAATATACATTTCAGCGGCAGCCTTTTTCCAGGCTTCCGGTTCCGCTTCTTCCAATCCGATAGCGCCTCTTAATCTTTGATAATCGGCAACCGCATTCTTTTTAAGCCAATCCGCAACCTGACAGGCATATTCCAAATTTTCTTTGGCCATCAAATTGGTATAACAATTATTATTAACCAGTGCGGTATATTCATCCGGGCCGGTTACTCCGTTGAGACAAAAACGGTTTCCTTTGGCGGGAATGAAATCGCCCAAGTCCGCATACAAGCGGGCTGTTTCAAACAAAATCTCCGCGCCGTAGCGGGTCAGAAATTCATAGTCCCCGGTCGCTTCCAGATAACGTTTGATTGCAATGGCGACATCGGCGTTGATATGGTATTGGGCGGTTCCCCCCGGGAAATAGGTGGAACACTCATCCCCGTTAATGGTGCGCCAGGGAAAGAGAGCCCCTTTGGAATGGGCCATTTCTCCGGCCCGCCGCCGCGCTTGATCCAGGGTATGATAACGGAATTCCAACAGTTTCCGGCTGATTTCCGGATGGGTATATAGAAAGAACGGCAGGATATAGGTTTCGGTATCCCAAAAGTAATGGCCTTCATAACCCTCTCCGGTTAATCCCTTGGCCGCGATATTGTTTTTGCCGCTGCGGCCCACCGACTGCAAGAGATGAAAAATATTAAACCGGATACCCTGTTGAATGGCGGGATCGCCATCAATTGCAACATCACTGCGCTGCCAAAAGTCATCTAAAAAATCCCGTTGGGATTTTTTCATCCGCTCAAACCCGGTTTCCGCAGCCTTTAAAACCTCACTTTTGGCCAGCGGGGCCAGGTTCTTCTCTTGGGCATTTTCGAGAGAAGTTACCACAGCAATATACTTGGTAAGGGTGATGGGCACATCCGGAGCAGCCTCCACTTGATACACAACCTCTACCCCAAACTCTCCGGTCCTATTTTGGATTATATATGGAGCGCCCGTTTCCATGTGGTTCATCATGGCGGCCGCCAGGGATAAACCGGATTCTTTCGTTTGCTGCTCGATGACTCCCAACTCTTCCCGGCCAAAGATTTGTTTCACCATCAAAACCCGGCCTTGAAGGCCCGAACCGACCCGGGGGTCATTCTCCGAGGATAAATTCTTCACATCGCCGTTTAAGGCGGAAATGATTTTAATTTCGCCGTGAAAATTAAGCGGGGTAACTTCATAACCGATAACGGCCCAATGCTGATGGGTGAATGATATCATCCGCTGGATATCGATTTTGACCTTTTTGCCGCCGGGAGAGGACCAGACCAAACTTCGGGTCAGCAGCCCTTCCCTGAAAGATAATATCCGCCGGTACCCGGTTATTTCTCCGGCGAGCATCGTAAACTCTTCATCATCCACCAAAATTCTGATGGCTTTAAAGTCGGTCACATTGAGCATGGATTGACTTTTTTCGGGATATCCGTAAGCTATCTCCGGATACTTGATGGGCGCCGTTTCGTAAAAGCCGTTGATATAGGTCCCCGCGGCCCCGGGCCAATCGGGGCCGGAATAACTTTCTTCAAAAGTTCCGCGGACCCCTAAATATCCATTCCCCTGCGCAAAAATGGTTTCATTCCGGTAATTGTTTGCGATTTCGAACTGTTCTTCGATAACTTCCCACAAATTCAAGTCTGTCTTGGACATTGGAAATCTCCTGATTGGTTGGCATAATATTGAGGATATATTTAACCCTTAACGGACCCTGCCAAAATTCCCCTGACAAAGTACTTCTGAAAACTCAGGAAAATAATGAGCGGTAAAAGCATGGAGGCAAAAGCGGCCGGAGTCATGATATTCCATCCGGAGTCAAGCGATCCCAGCAAGCTGGTCAATCTCACGGTTAAAGGGCTTAAAGCGGGATCACCCAGGACTACCATGGCTACCAGCAAATCGTTCCAGATCCAAAGAAATTGAAAAATCGCCAAACTGGCGAACACCGGTTTTGACATCGGCGCAATTAAAATGGAGAAGATTTCGAAATGGTTGGCCCCGTCGATTTTGGCGGCTTCAATAAGGGAATACGGCAGTTGGCCGAAATAATTGCGAAAAAGATAAATGCATAACGGCAAGCCGAAGGCAGTGTGCGCCAGCCAGATGCCGGGAAATGTCCCATTGAGGCGCAGGCCTTTTAAGGTCAGCAGCACCGGAACCAGGACCGTTTGCAGCGGTACAATCTGCATGGCGATGATCGCGATAAAGAGCAACTTGCGGCCGGGAAATTTATAAAAAGAAAGCGGATAAGCGGCAAAGGCGCCGACGATAATCGGTAAAACCGTGGCCGGTAGGGTAATGAAGAGGGAGTTCAGAAATCCTCCGCCAATACCTTTGCTGGTGAAAACCACTTGATAATTATCCAAAGTAAACCTTCCGGGATGCAGAAACGCGGACCACCAGCCCGAAGTCAGCATATCGCCCACCGGCCGCAGGGAACTGACAAACAACATCACGGTGGGAGTTAACCATAACAATACCATCACCAGCAGACTGGCATTGACAATGATTTTACTCCAGTTAAGGCGGTAGGGATTGATTCTTTTTCGAATATCCTCCTGGACGAACATTACACTTCCTCCTTTGTTATTCCCGGACGGTTTCTTCATAAGCAAGATTACGAATATTCATCACCAATATGGGGGTCACTGCGATGAACAACACCACAGCCATAGCCGAGGCATACTGAAAATTGTTCAGATTAAAAGCGGTAACATAAATCCGGTTCGCAATGACTTCACTGGAGTTAAAAGGTCCACCCTGGGTCAGCGCGTAAATAATATCAAACACCTTCAGCACCCACATGATCATCTGGGTGATCACCAGGACGATGGTCGAGCGGATCACCGGAATCTCAATCTTAAAAAATATCCCGATATTTCCCGCTCCTTCAATACGGGCCATTTCAATCAATTCCACCGGAACCGATTTTAAGGCCGCGCTGAAAATGACCGTGCAAAATCCGACCTGCATCCATACGGCTGCAAATATCACCGCAATATTCACCAAGTCCGGCCTTCCCAAAAAGGCGATGCCTTCGAAAGGCCCCGGCGCCAGGAGATGAAGCTGCTGCAACAAAGTGAGGAAACCATGGATCAGCGCATTGACCGTACCGGTATGGATATCTTTAAAATACATGAAATTCCAAATCACCGCCGAAGCTGCCCCGGAAATCGCCATCGGCAAAAATATGACGGTTTTGGCCAACGTTGACCAGGGAACCTTGTCAGCCAGGGTGGCAATGAATAAACCGAAAACCACGGTCAAAATTGTAAAAACCACCAGCCAAATAAGATTGTTTTTAAAAGCGGTCAACATGGCGCTGTCGTGAATCATTTCCCGGTAATTCTTTAAGCCCGCAAACTGCTGGCCCCCGTCTTCCCCCTGGCAGGATGTATTGATGGCGAGGGTCATCATCTCAGCCGTTTCTTTCACGGTCATATCGCCGTTCAGATCACCCGGCGCGATATGAATCTGATACTCTTTGGCATAACTATCGACGACTTGACGCCAATGGGGCAGCTGTTCAATGAAATCCCCGGAATTCACTTCCCGGCCGCCAGCTTTCTGCAAATCATCCATAAATTGCCGGCGGAATTCGCTCTCGCTGAAAGTTACAGGTTGATGCAAGCTTAGGTAAAAGGTTTGGATAGTGGGTATCACCAAAAATATCAAAATAAGAATGATGGCCGGTAAAAGCCACAAATAATAACCGAGCCATTCGTAGCAGTGTGTTCCCTTGGGTCTTGCCGTTTTTGCAATGCCCATCATATCACTCCTTGAAAATAGCAAGGGGCGCGGCAAGCGGATTGATGTCCATGAGATATACAATATATTGCATCCCGGCGGAAACCGCAAATCCTTATATATTGTATATCTCAATCGAATCTTTTCTTTTGCAACAGCCCCTAGCCATTCTTTTTCATTAATAATTCTTCTTGGCCAATTCTTCCATTTTGGCTAATATGGAGTCAAGCTTGGATGGGTCTTGGATATATTGCTTGCAAGCATCCCAAAAACCGCCCTGATTTCCCACTGCGGAAGGCATTAAATCCGAACCGTCAAACACATAGGTTTCAGCCTGGGTTAAGATACGGGCGGAATTTTTATTGACGATATTGGGATAGTGGTTTAATGAAACCCCTTTATTCTGGGAAAGGAAACCATTTTGGGCCGCGATCTCGTTTGCTTGAACTGAAGTCAAAAATTTCATTAACTTTTTAACCGCCGGTTTATCGGAGAAGGCGACAAACACATCGGCCCCGCCTACCACGGGAACCCCATACTTGGGATTGATTTCCGGGAAAGCGAAGAAATCCATGTCTTCCCCTAACTTGACGTTAGGAAGCTGGGAAGTCACGATACCGCCCATGAAGTCGCCTTCATAATACATGTAGGCTTTGGGATTTTCCTGAAATACGGCGACGGCTGCGTTTTGGAACGTTGTGGCCAGGGTACCGTCAATCCCACCGGCAAGGTTTTTGGGATCGCCGACGATTTCTCCCCAGGTTTGAAAGGCTTTTTTGACAGCCGGATGAGTCCAGGCAATCTCGTGGTCAATCCACTTTTGATAGAGATCGGGACCGGCTGTGCGGATCATAATGTTTTCAATCCAATCACTCAGCGGCCAGCCGATATCCGAACCAATCGACCACGGCGTTTTTCCGGCGGCCACGATCTTCTTATCCAAGGCGATTAATTCATTCCAAGTTTTAGGAACGGCCCAGCCGTTTTTCTTGAATTCCTTCGGGTTGTACCAGATGACCGACTTATTGGCCACCTTAAAGTATACGCCATACAACTTCCCGCCGTAACTGCCCAGGCTAACCCAGGTTTTGGCATAGTTTTTCAGATCGTTTTTGGAAAGATAGCTTAAAGGCCGAAGTTGGCCTTGTTTGGCCAGTTCCTGCAGTTTCCCCGGGTTGGGTAAAATGGCGATATCCGGAAGGGTTTTGGCTTTGACCGCAGTCGCCAGAACCGCGTTGAGGTCACGGGTGGTGTTAAAAGTCACCTTTACCCCCGCAGCATCGGCAATCTTCATAAAAGTGTCCAATTCACCACCACCCCAAGTTCCGGTAATGGTAATGGTTGGATTTTCCCCGAATACACCCGGGGTTACCCAAAGCATTCCAAGCAACACCAAGACAAACAAGCAACCCATTATTTTTTTCCTTTTCATACTCCCACACTCCTTCGATGGATTGATTCGGAATCGTTTCCAAAAAGAGCCGAGGTCCCTCCCCGAACATTAACTTTTCAGGGGAAACAATTCCCTCCTTTCCATCTTAATAGAAACGTTTCCAATTGTCAACCTCTAAGCTTCGAATTCAATTTCTCCCGCCGTCAGGATATTCATTTCATGTACATGCTACGATCTCCGCCACGGTGATTTGCGCCAAATCGCCGGCATTCCAGTCCGCCTGCTGGTCTTTGGCGGCCTCTCCAACTCCCAATACCCGCATGCCTCCTAAAATCGCCGCCTCCACCCCTGCTTTTGCATCTTCAACAACCAAACAGTTTCCGGGGAGGATTCCCAATCGCTGCGCCGCGCGGAGAAAGACTTCCGGATCCGGTTTACTGCGGGATATGTCATTGCCATCCACCGTGACATCAAAATATTGATCCAGGCCGATTTGTTTTAAAATCAGGGGACTGTTCTTGCTGGAAGAGCCGATGGCAATCTTCAACTTATGGCTTTTGGCTTCTGCGAGAAATTGACGAACGCCGGGAAGAATATGTTCCGGGGTAAGGGATTGAATGAGTTCCTGGTAATAAGAATTTTTCCTGGTTGCCATTTGCAGTTTTTCCGGTTCTTCATAGCGTCGGACAGACTTTTCCAAGAGAATTTCCAGGCTTTGCATGCGGCTAACACCGCGTAATCTCTGATTAATGTCTTTATCAAAATAAATCCCCTCTTCATCGGCCAAACGTTTCCATGCCTGATAATGAAACTCATCGGTCGATACAATCACTCCGTCCAGATCGAATATAATCGCCTCAATACTCATGCTTTTCTCCTTCTCCTTCTCCTACCATCGCTTTAATGTGGAATTAGGTTGATCTTACAATTAATTCAGGGTGAATGCATTTCTGCAAAATTTTATTATCGGCTCCCAAAATCAGGTTAATCATTTGCCTGGCCCCCTCTAAGCCCAACTTGTAGGCGGGTTGCCGGATGGTGGTCAGTTTTAAATATTTGGAGGGCATGGTATCGTCATAACCGATGATGCTGACCGGGCCGCCCCATTCCTCAATCGCATTCAGGCCTCCATAGGCAAATTCATCACAATAGAAAAAAATACCGTCGATTTCATGATTTTGCAGTATCTCTTTGGTCAGGTAATAGGATTCCTTTTCATAGATATCAAAAGGCATTTCTTCCTGGATGTCGATTAATTTTTGGCACACCGGCTCGATATTTTGTTCTTTCAGTTTATCCATGAAACCGGAGACTCGTCTTTCGGATTGCTGATTATGGGTATTTTCTCCCACAAAAGCGATTTTTTTAACGCCTTTGGATAATAAATAAGCCCCCGCCATTCCTCCGCCCATATAATTATCAAGGTAAATGGAGTTTACATCTTCCTCAAAATAATCCAGGTATACGAAGGGAATCCGGCTGATTTTCAATTGCCTTTTTTCTTCCGCAGTCATTTTGGTCGAAACATTGAGAATTCCGGCTAAATTTTCAAAGGGAATCCGGTTAAAAACATTGCTGCGGTCATAGCCCATGTTGAAGACCAACAGATTATAATGGGATTGTTGTAAACCGTAATAAACCCCCCTTAAAATTTCATAGAAAAAGGGATGAATTGCGGTTGTAAAGATGACTCCAATGGTGGGCTGGGAATAATCACCTTTGACCAAGCTTCTGGCGGTCTTGTTGGGCTTATATTGCAGTTTTCTGGAGACCTCCAGCACTTTTTCCATTGTTTCCGGAGAGACGTTTTTCCCGCCATTTAACGCCCTGGATGCAGTCCCCACCCCGACTCCCGCCAATTTGGCAACTTCTTTAATCGTGGACATTTCCTTCCTCCCTTTGTCATTATTGTAATGGAAATGTTTCCATTTTACAAGATGATCCCAGTTCCAACATAAAAATAAAAGGCCGCCAGGACGAGGCCTTTTATTAATTTTCCCTTTTCGGCGTTTCAGGCATAGTTCCAATAACCATGCTTACCATGGAATGAATGTATCAAGATTCAGCCGGAGTCAATCCGTCGCAACCCTGAACCATATTGAGGGTTGGCTCTCCATTCCCACTTCTTCGATGCGTCTTTCCGCTTTTAACTGCGCGATACCCTGCTCCAATTCCGCCGGCTGCCAGCGCAGGATGGAGCGAAGCTTGCGTTCCGGGGCAGCATAGCAATTTTGAAGAGTCTGCCAAAGAAGATTCATTTTGGCTTCTTCCTTCGAAGGGAGCTGGGCAAGGACTTTTTGGGGCGCCTGGCGTTCCACCAAATCCCAGGTGTGCAGGGTCCAACCTTCGAGGGAACCTCCGGCTACAGTCAGATAAAACCGGGATTGTAATTTTTCAAGCGTAGCGGTAAAACGGGTCCGTTTATCGCCAAAGAGACTTTTGGCCCTCCGCCACAATTCCCGGGAATCAATAGGTCCAAAACTTTCCACCAGATGGTATAAATCCCGTTCCGTTTTGTCCAGTCTGCCGTTTTCATATTCATAATCGGGGTCGCCTTCCGGTCCGTAGACTTTTAAAAATGAAGGGTATAGATCCCAGCTGATGAAGGTGCCCCGGCCATGAATCAGTTTGGTATAGGCGCAACGTCGATTGCCGGGAAGGGTTTCTTTCCAGGCCCAGGCCCGGTCGGTAATGGCGAATCCTCCCCAGGGGGCTGCGTCATCGGCCCTCGATAAACTCGGTAACGGAATGTCCTCGACCGGCATCAGCAGCACAAATCCCCGCTCATTGATAAAACGGCAGGCCTCTTCATCATTATGAATCTTTCTTCCGTCATTCAAACGGTTCAGTTTATCCTGGGCTTCTCTGACTGCCGCAAGGGTTAATACCCGTTCCTGCTTTATCTGCATGATAAACCACCCTATCGGATAATGATAACTGTAATTTATCTTATCACAATTGGGCTATCCTTGCCAGGTTCATCAAAACCTCCCGGAGGCAAAGAAAAAGAGCAGTTCTGCTCTTTTTCTTTAAAATCATCAATCATATAAAGTCCTATAATTATAGAAGTCCAAAATATGTACCCCAGCCTTTCCAAAAATGATCCATCGATAATCCTTTTTGGTTTAGCAGCTTTTCAAGGGTAGCCCAATGATATTCCACTTTGTATTCCTCAGCGGGGAGGCTTTTTCGGAAACTCGGCGCATCCTTCTCCAATAAGCAGAGAGGGGGATATAATACGCACCACCAGTTCTTCCCATTCCCTTTTCCTAAAGTCACCCGCAGCCCTTTGTATTCTCCTGCCGGTAAAACACCAAACGGATATACCCGCTGGGGAAACTCAAACTTGCCAAGCTGTACTGTTACCGGAAGGTGCTGCCCGTTTCGGGCTAGTTCCCGCTCTGCAGTTTGTTTGAGTAATGGCAAATGACCCGATAAAATCTTTTCAGCCTGTTTGGGGTCTTCCACTTTGATCAATAACGGCTCGGTAACTTGAATAATTCTGTCTCTGACCCTTAATTTGATTGCCTGATCCTTTTGGGAATCACTGTTGGCGATCACATGGAGACGGATAAGATTGGAATGGTTATAGGTTTCGATAATCGGCTCTGCAAACCGGGCCATAACGGAACTAAGTCCTCCAACAACAGTAAAAAATATTATAATCAACCCGGAGGTCAATAAACGGTACTTTAACGACATTTCAATTGTTCACCCCATATATCTATCAACGCCGAAGCTATTCATTGCCGGCTACATAGCGTTTCATGTGTTTAAGAGCATTTTTTTCAAGTCTGGAAACTTGAGCTTGAGAAATGCCTATCTCTTCAGCGACTTCCATTTGGGTCCGGCCATCAAAAAAGCGCATTTCTAAAATAAGTTTCTCCCGATCGTTGAGTTTGTTCATTGCTTCCTTGATGGATAGACCTTCCAACCACTGGCCGTCAATATGACGTTCGTCACTGATTTGGTCCATTACAAAAATCGGATCGCCACCATCATGATAAATCGGTTCAAATAGAGAGATAGGTTCCTGAATCGCATCCAGCGCAAAAACGACTTCTTCCCGCGGAACCTTAAGTTCTTCGGCGATTTCAGCCACAGTCGGTTCTTTGGAATTTTTGCTGACCAAGGCATCTCTGACCTGAAGCGCTTTATAGGCAATATCCCGCAGGGAACGACTGACTCGAAGCGGATTATTATCCCGTAAATAACGGCGAATCTCGCCGATAATCATTGGCACTGCATAGGTTGAAAATTTTACATTCTGTGAAAGATCAAAGTTGTCAATGGCTTTCATCAATCCGATACAACCCACCTGGAACAAGTCGTCCACAAATTCACCGCGGTTATTAAAGCGCTGAATGACGCTTAAAACCAAACGAAGATTACCCTGAATCAATTCTTCCCTGGCGGAACGGTCGCCGGATTGCAATCTCTGTAATAAGTCCCGCATTTTACTACCGGATAAGACGGGAAGTTTTGCCGTATTAACCCCGCAAATTTCGACTTTATTCACCAGCATCCAGCCAATCAACTCCTACAAAACGAACTTTTGACGCGTCTAAGAGTGATTATTGCCACGGATAGCATGTTTTATACCCATTTGTTAATTTCCCCAGCTAAACCCGGGTGACAATTTCTTTGATTTTGACTAAATTCCACCAATAATCTTCAAAAAGTTCGGTGGATTCCAGAATCTGTCTTTTAAAGATTCATAATCAATTTACCAGGTAAAAACGTTCAAATTATTAAGTAACGCTTATTTATAATGCCATGTAAAAGGCCAAACGGGATTGGGCCATTTAAAAATAACAATTGACATCCGAATCAATCCCCTTTATAATATTTAATAGTCAGCACGTACGCCATAGGCGTGCGAGAAATGCCCAGGTGGCGGAACTGGCAGACGCGTACGTTTGAGGGGCGTATGGGCAACCGTACCGGTTCAAGTCCGGTCCTGGGCACCAAATCTAAATTTAAAAGCAGCCGAAATGGGCTGCTTTTTTGTTGCATATTTTTTATAATGTTCAAACATCAATGGGGTACTACCATTTCTTCCTTGCCTTCCTTTTGGATCTTAACCTATCTCTACCCCTTTTTTTAATACTTCCGCCACAAAACCATCTCTTTCAAGATAATCCCGGTACGTAAAGGGTATCGGTTGAAAATCCATCGAACTATACTTTCTTGCTCTGGACAGCAAAAATTTGATGCCTTCAATTCGCGGTGTTCCCTCAAAGTAATCAGAAAAAATAGCTAAATCAACATCACTATCTTTGGTATAACTGCCATTGGCATAAGACCCGAATAAAATAGCCTTTTGTACCGGTATTTCCTTCTTAAGATCTGAAATGTATTCTCTTACGGCGTTATCTATATTTTCTGGGATTTGAGCCATGAAAAGACCTCCTCGGTTTGGGTCAAAACTGAAGAGTTGACTTCATAGTATTCTATGAATGTTTGATTCTTCTTTTTTATACATAAAGTAAATATTATATGTATTTACAGTATAAAGTATTTATAGTATAATTTCTCAAATGAACATTTGTTTGGAGTATATGCTATTAGAATGCCTAAATGGTTTGAAAAAATCGTCCAAAATCTTAAAACAGAGAAATTCCTCTGCTGCCTATTGTTATTTATTTTGCATAAAACGGAATTTTCTATCACTCAATTATCTCAAGATATTCCTTGCTAAAACTATTTTTTAAAAAATTCTATGGCTTTTTCCCATGCATCGGCCTGTGCCTGTGCGTTTGCTTCTAAAGTACCGCCCATAGAAAACATTAGTCTGGGAGCCATCTTAAACATAATTTCTCCGGCCGGTAGGATATAGGGCGCATACGACAGATGCCCGGCATTTTCGTAACCGACGAAATCATAATCATATTGGTAGTTATGTTTCCGCAAGTCACCCATGATTTGCACACAGCCATCGTATGAATTCCACATATTATCCTGTTTTCCGGCGAACAACAGGATATTGGCTTTGGCATTTTCGATCTTGATGCGCGCGACCTCTCTATCTTTTGCGGCATTCAAGGCCTTTTTGTGCGTGTAGGTTAACCCGAAGGGTTCATTTTTTATAAAGCAACTTATCATATTTGCAAATAGCCAGTGTTTCTTATACCTTATAAAAGGTAAAGATTTTCCCCCATAGGCCCATGATGAAACATTCTTGAAGTTTGTTCCCTCAAAGCAATACGCATGGGGCCAAAACGCTGCTACCTTGGTAATGAAATGATACTTGGATGCGAGGAGTAGTGCCAGCTCGCCGCCTTTAGAAATGCCAAGAAATTGTATAGCTTTACCACTAGTTATAGGATTTTTTGATAACCATGCAAATACTCTTTCAAAATATTCAAGTGGGATTTCCGCAAGTTTGGCAGGTAACCCTTGCTCTTTAAAATATGCTAGAGATAAAACATTAAAACCTCGGGAAGCCAATAAGGATGAAATCGGCAAGGTTGCGCAAAGATCACCGCTTGAGCCGCATGGGACCACAATTGTTTTATTGCCGGGATTTTCGGTATAAAACAATTCTCCAACAAATTCATCAGTGATTTTTTGATTCTTAACTTCTGGAGTCTTAAACAACCGTTCCAATTTGGCGCATGCCCTGTCTTGTCCACATTCGGCAACAATATTAATGAATATATTATTATTCACGGATATATTTTGGCATATCTTTTTTAGAGCGTTAATATCCTTGCTCTTCATCGATACAATCAGCCCCATACTGTCTACAAAGTCATAAGTTCCAGTTTCGGGTTTTTGCTTTGATAGATCGACGTTACCATTCGAATCGGCAGTAAACCAAGCAAAAGATTCATAGGATATGCTTTTTGCCCACGGTAAGCACATGGAAACGCTTATTTTAACTTTACCCAATGGGGGTAACTCCGAAATAGCAATACTGATCTTTTCGTCACAAAGCGCCACCAATGGTTGTATTTGTAACTTCATATTCCAAAACCTCCCAATTAATATTAGAAAAAGACCAACCCATTCACATTTCAAGAACGATTTCTGCGTCTTGCAAATTCTTTTAGCACTCTAATCTGATAATCATCTTGAATTTCTACCGTTTCAGAAATATTTTCTTCAAAACCATCCTGCTCTTCACCATCAAAACAGTACAGTTTCTTTAATAAACTCCACAATGTTTCTATTTCTACCGTTGTGAAATCGTTGAAAATATTTGCCAAAAAGCCTATTCCTTTTTCATTGCACTCTAACATGACCTGTTTCCCGGATTCTGTAATTTTAACATTAAGAGCACGTTTATCTCGACCGCTAGGCGTCGTTGCAATGTAACCTTTCTTTTCAATACTAGTTATAAGTTTGTTCACATTCTGTTTGGAAGTTCCTAATTTTTTTGCAATATTATTTAATGTTGTTTCATCTTCCGACAAATGAAGTATTGCCATAATTGTCATGAATTGCCTTGAGGTTAAGCCCCCAAAGTATTTATCACCCCGTATCTGGAGCTTATTAATGACGGAAAAAAGAGTTGCATAGACCTGCTCCATTAAAAATAATTCTCTCAGCTCTTTTGAAAAATCCATTAGATACTCCTTTTTATATTAGACACCATATTGTCTAATTCAATAATATCAAATATTTTAAATTTAGTCAATATATTGACTAAATTTTTATAAATTAACTGATTACCTTTTTGATTTTTTTGTGAGGATGGTTTGGATTGCTTTTTGTTGCATATTTTCTTATAATGCTCAAACCTCAATGGGGTACTACCATTTCTTCCTTGCCTTCCTTTTGGATCTTAAATTATCTCACCCCTTTTTTTAATACTTTCGCCGCAAATCCATCTCTTTCAAGATAATCACGGTATGTAAACGGCAGCGGTTGAACATCCATTGGACTATACTTTCTTGCCCTGGAAAGCAAAAATTGATGCCTTCAATTTGCGGTGTTCCTCCATTGAAATCACTCCTTTTTATTTGTCTGACACTGTCTGACAAAATAATCATAGACGATTTTTCAGGCTTGAAATTGTAATGTTTCTGCAATTTAAGAGGCATCACCCCACTTTAAAATACAATTTAAATTCCCAAGCGCTTACGAATTTCGAAACAAATCAATTGTCCAAATGAAAATAAATCCGGTAGGTTTGTCCTATCAAATTTTTAAATCGCGGGTTAAAGGATATTCTAATCATTTACTTAATTATATGTAAACTATGGGAGGTTGAGATGAAGCATATAAAAGTTAATCGCCGCAAACATTGCCCATGTTTTGGAAATTTACTTAAGAATATGTGCCGGCATCCAAAAGCCGGTAGTATGCCTGCTATATGATGTAAATGTAATTCATAAGGATTGTCCACTGGAAGATTTAAAGGAGAAGTAATCATGGACTATTGCTCTGCTTGGCGCGAGTGGGTGAGACATAATTTGGACATTACGAGAAGAACTGGAAAGGCGATGGAGGGAAACAGAGTAACCGAAGTTACAAAAGTCCAGTAGAGTTTCTACCGGATTTTTATTTAGGTGGTTCAGGAAGCGGCATCCAGTGAGTTATTGAGTTTGGTTTATACCATTTATCATTCCACGTAAAAATATCGATTCCAGGATTTTTCCCATTATCAAAATAGACTAAAACCGTCTCATAATTATTTGGGGTTCTTTCATCAATACTTATCCATTTCATTATTAAAAATTCTCCTTATCGTGTTTGGTCCCTTCACTACCATTTTTTATGATTTAAGCACCTGCTATTCCAGTATATCAAGGATGTAGCATAAAAAAAGGCCTAATTAACTAGGACAAAAAATAAACTAATAATAAATTAGTCCTAGTTTTACAGGGCTTAAGGGACCTAGCCTAACCGGACGTTGGCGATGGAGTGAAACCGAGTAATAAAAAACCAGTTCAATTCCATTCCCTTTTCAGCATAACTTAAGAATCGTTGACTATAATAATTATTAAAATTTAATTCAAAACAAAAGGGGAAATCATTATGAAGAAGGCCATCATCTTCGTTTTACTAATAGCACTAGTGATTATTTGCTCATTAGGTGTTTTTGCGGATTTTTACCAACATAGATCCGATAGAACATTTCGCCGCGACTGGCCCGACATGAATAGTGATGCACGATATGTTATTCATCGCACTTCAACTATAGTATCGTCTGCTCAGCAGATGGCAAATATAGGGCATCAATATTACCAATTGGCACAAGCAGTAGGGCATCAACAAAAGTCTATAGAATTGTATAAAAATGGTTTATACCGTGATGCAATTTTTCATTCATTGCGAGCTCGAAATATTGCATTTCAAATCATCGATGACAACCTTGAAAGGCTTCGTCAAGATTTTTCGCCTGATAGAACAGAGATGTTTTACAATCACGATATCCCTCGGGATGAAGAACTTGACAGAAGGCTTAATAGAAATCAAATGTATAAGGATGAAGATACTAGTCGTATGAAATTTGAACTAGATTTGAAATTTTAGTTTTAATAAAAAAGCCAGGTCGAAAGACTTGGTTTTTTATATTTGAAAATTAAAATATTTTTTAAAATTTAACAGAATTAATAATCATAACTATTCCTATGCTTGGCGCGTGTGGGTGAAACATAATTTAGACTTTACGAGAAGAATTGGGAATGGAGATATAAAACAGCAAATCCGGCAGAGATAACTGGCGGATTTTTTATTATTATACGTAGGGGGACCCGTTCTATTAAGGCATTTTTGCCTTTTATTATTCTTTAGGCACAAGGCAAATTTCACCATATATTCATACAATGTACCAAAACAGCAAAAAATAACCGAGGTGAAAATAATGTCCGTAAACTATGGCTCGAATATAATTCAATATTCCCTCCAAGCGGGTGATTCATTAGGGACTCTTGCCAACAAATTTAATACTGTTCCGGAATATATAATAGCGGTAAATCCAGGCATAAACCCCAATAATATGCATGTTGGACTGGTTATTTCCATTCCATACAATCAACTACCAGTCAGTGCAGAACAATTTAGGAGATTTGGGCCAGGATTTGGTAGATTTAGGCGGCCATTTTTTAGAAGGCGGTTTCCGTTTAGAAGGTTCAGACGACCGTTCTTTATACCGTTTGAGGAATTTGAAGAGTTCGAAGAACCGTTTGAGGAGTTTGAAGATGAGTTTGAGGATGAGTTTTAATTTTGAAACTTTAATATAAACAGGCAGTCAAATGATTTATACCAACAAATTGGGAATGGCGATGGGAAAAGGAGTAAACAAAAAAGCCAGGACAATTTGACCTGATTCCTACTTTAGTCCCGCAGCTTGGGCAAAATGATGCACCGGCTGGTAAATTAGTGGAACAGGAACGGCGGACTGGAATTGCAGGGTTTGGTTTACCACATTGGGTGCAAAAGCTTTGTGGTACGTTAATGTTTATAGGATGATTTTGACCATAAAAATCATGTTCATTATGAGCAAGGAAAAATAATGATAATTTATTTATAAAGCCCCACTACCTAATCAGGCAGCGGGACTTTCACATAGCTTTGTCGATTCTACGTTAAGAGATAAGGGAAACAATGCCTATTTAGATGCAGCCACCAAAACAACCACCGCATCCAATAACTAACAGCACGAAGATCAAGAACATAAGCCAGCCATTACATCCACAACCAAAACCGTCTCTAAAACCATCCCATAATCCTTTTAAACCATCTGCCATTGTTATATACCTCTTCTTTACGAGTATAAACCTTTAGCAGGTCTATCTTTACCTATATTATGAGTTCCATGGGTAAAAAAAGTTAGGCAGATGTTATTTTTGAAGGTGCCCAAGGCTTTCCGCGAAAAGCTCCTTATCACTTACAAAGCAATAGACTCTTTTCACGGCGCTATGGACTTACCATTAAAGGATAAGAGGAATGTATCTAATGAATTGTCTTTTCTACGATATGAACTTTATGAGCAAAAGGTGAAGGAATTTTAAAAACCCCAATCACGATTAAGATTCATCTGGAGCGGCTGAAACCAATTTTCAATATCATTCATGGTAAACTTTCACTAAACTCCATTTAAAACTTTGAGTGTTAAAACAGAGTTCATACTGGTTTGAGTTATCGGTGGTTACCATAATATGAACCAGTCTAGCTTCTCCTTCTTTTTCGCTCCACATGCTAGAAACCTTTAAGTTATAATACCGGCGGTGTTTCCATGAAAATAGCATGGGCATAATTTTACCGGCAGTAAAAGCGGCGACAACATCGATGGATTCCCCGATTTCCTCTAGCATATTTATACCTCCAAGTCGAATATGTGTTCGATGAAATTTATATACCTTCTTCTTTGAGATGCCAAGATAGAATTTATTGGTTTTTGATGGAGATTAGATGTATTATTTACCTAAAAAAATTTTCAAATAATGGAAATGAATTATGGGATTTAACTGGTATTATTTGAAAGTATACTCAAAACGGATATTTTTATATTCAATAGTATGTGATATAATAATTTTATGAATTAAATAATATATTTTATGAATAAAAGGTGGATGAAACATGAATTACATTTATTCTCAACCTGATAAAACAAATTATGTATCGGTAAACTCTTTAATACAACCAAAGAAAAAGAATGGAACAAATTTCTCACCCGTTCCAATTCAGAAAAAAGGCGAAAATAACACTGGTCTGCCGGACAATATTAAGTCTAATGTAGAATCTCTTTCCGAGATATCTATGGATGATGTCCGTGTTCACTACAATTCCCCTAAGCCAGCACAAATGCAAGCGCTAGCCTATACTCAAGGGACGGATATTCATGTAGCACCAGGTCAAGAAAAACATTTATCCCATGAGGCGTGGCATGTGGTGCAGCAAGCTCAAGGCAGGGTTGATCCTACATTTCAGATGAAAGGGGTGGGGATAAATGATAATGCAGATTTGGAACAGGAAGCGGATGAGATGGGAAATAAAGCTAAAGATGCTACTATACCAAAAACCGAAAAAAATATTCTAAAGAGTCACTCATCAAATATAATACAAGGATATTTCACAGTTGCGCGAATTCCTGCTATGCACAGGCAAAATAGCTTAAATTGCGGTTGGTTTTGCCTAGCAGCTCTATTACAGTTTCGTCCTCTGGCTATAGGCCTTCCTCCAAAACCTCGTTTTTGGAGTCACGGATTCAGTCCTGAAAACATTGAAGGTTTAGAAGTAAAACCAAAACCAGACACATTTCTTGCTTGGGAAACCATGCTGTCCTCACGTGGACCTTTAATCGTATCCGGACGAGTAGGGGCAATGAATTGGCTAATAGCTAGGCCGTTCACCATTTTTGGCGGTCATTATGTTCTAATAATTGGTACAGCACGAAGAACTGGACAAGACGGTTTTCTTTATAAAGATCCTCTTCGTGGAAATGGTGTACAGTGGGAATCCTATGCAATAATGAATCCTCTTATGAATAATGACGTTGTATGTCTACCTTAATAATATAGCTAAACAGCCTCACCACCACCACTTAACAAGGCGATGGGGCTCCTTTTAAAAATTATATTCTATCCCTGCTTTTACCCGCCACTCCCGATCTACTTCTACCCGGCCAAAGGCTACCAAACTTCGCCAAATAGGAAAATTCTTCTGTACGTGTCCGCCAATTTTCACCCCGTCCGAATCTGCCACAGCTCCAAGACCAACGCGCCAGGTTTTAACCGGCTCCTGGTAAATGGTTTCTTTAACATCCTGGCCAAAAATAGTATTGACGGTTATCCGGTCTCCTTTTCGTTCCACGTTAGTAATACCAGAAAATTGTAAATCAACATGATTAGTCCTAATTTCACCTTGTACCGGAACGCTCGCCACAAAATCATTGCTGCCCGTTTCATTGGTAATTTGATAGTTGCCTGAGACTTTATTCGTTTGACGATTATCACCCTCTTCCTGGTCAATTTTAGACTTTTGAGAAGGCATTACGACCTGACCGGACATATTCCCAGAGATAATTTTAGTTTGTACCGGACCTGGCCGGGGCATAAATTGTAAAAATAAAAGAGCCGTAATCAATGTGCCGATTACAGCCCCGATAAGTATTTTCTTCATGTTAACCCCCTATCAAATCTTTATAGAATTGTATCGGGTCAAACAAATCCTTTCCCGGATTCCCTCGTCCGGCTACAAAATCATCCCAGAAAAACGCGTCAAAGTGGCGGTTAACCGACTGAAATGTAATCCTGATTTGGCAGAAACCCATACCTGCCGCAAATGTCATGAATCAAATCAAGCAGGTTTTGATACGTCGCCCGTTGTAATGGTTCACAGGTCTCAATCCCGATCGCAAAATGATTGGCGCCGACGCAATGGTGGGCCCGTTCGGTTTCCGGTATACACTGGCTAATTTGGCCTCCATCCACAATATAATGAGCAGAGGCATAGGTTTTTCCGACTAAGGGCCGATGATTAAGACTTTCAAAATGATTTCGATTCACCCGGGCGGATGTACCCGGGTATCGGTACGGTGGATAATAAAAAAATTCGTGCACTGTTGGGGTGTTAGCTTGTTGCAATTTCGTTTAGGATTTGTTGCTTGAGTTGATTATCTGCCAAATCACCTCACCTACCCTATATACAATAAATACAAAATAATTACTAAGTCCAATCGCAAATTAATTATTTAATTCATAAAATATTATCGTATCATAATCATACAATATCATATAAGTTCCTTATGCCACCCTAAACACAACCCATTAAATAGGGGGTGATAAACAAAATGAGCGAAAATGATTATTCCGCTCAAAGTGAATATGACGTAAATGCCCAATATATAGATTATACAGATTATAATGTATATGCCGACCAAGGTGGCTGTTTCTGGGTCCCGGGAGGCCGTGTATGCAGAGATCCCTGGAGAGGCATAGAATGTTTTTATCCACAATTTGGAGGACCTCCTAGTTGCCGTCCATTACCTGGATTTGGCCCCGGGTTTGGTCCCGGATTTCGGCCTGGATTCAGACCTGGGAGACCTGGATTCCGACCTGGAAGACCCGGAGGACCAGGAAGACCAGGTGGAGAAAGGCCCGAAAGACCTGAAGGCCCTGGGGGAGGAAGACCAGGCGGACCGGGAGGAGAGAGACCTGGTGGAGAAAGGCCTGAAAGACCTGAAAGTCCCGGAGGAGGTAGACCAGGAGGACCAGGAAGGCCCTGATTTAAGATCTTTTAATCCTCATCGGTTTCAAAGGTGAAGCATATTAAGTATTGCTTCACCTTTGAAATTTTCATTGAAACCAATATGATTAATAACGATTTCCTTTACTTTGCCCATTCCGGTGCCGTTTGAATGCTTTATAGCCCGTCATTCTAGCCCCACAAGCCAGACAAACAAACATATCCTCCTTGTACAGATTTTTACCAGTTAATAGAAATGTAGACGATTTTTCAGGCTTGAAATTGTAATGTTTCTACAATTTAAAAGCATCAGCTACTTTAAAAATACAACTAAATTCCCAAGTGTAGTTGAACTTTGCGAGAAGAATTGGAAATGGCGATGGAGTAAGACAGAGGGGTATTATAAGTAAATTAACCACTCAATCGGTCTGGTTTATATTTGAAGAAACGGGCTGAACAAAATAATAAATATTTGCGGAATAGGCAATCCTATTTCGTGGAGGAGAAAGTCTTGCCATTCGATAAAGGGATTTATTATTTACTTGTCGCCTTAGCTTTTGGAATTGCAGCCTTAGTATTGATTCCCAAAAAACAATATAAAAAATTTTTTATTTATGGACTACTTTTTGGGGGAATCCTAGATATGTTCATTATCATTATTTTTAGTGGCCTTTTTCAGTTATTTAAGTATTTTTATATTGGCTCATTTAGTATTTTAGGGCTTTTTTCTTTCTGGACCCCCATAGCTTGGATTTTTACGTTTATGATATATCTTTATTTTTTACCAGTCAGAAAAATATTTTTATATCCGTATGTGACCAGTTTTATAGCTTTTGGTTATATGGTAGGACAAGCTTTTAAGGGAATAGGACTATTTAAGTTTTATGATGGTTATTTATATTTTATGCCTTTTACCTTTATCATATGGTTTTCTCTTGCAGCTTGGGCGTATATTAAAGGGGAAAAGATTACTTTACGATAATAGCACTGAAAAAATAACCCTGCCCAAGGAGACTATCCCAATCTTGATTGAATTTTTCCCCTGTCAAGCTATCAGGTCTCATCAATATATTAATTAAATTTTACAATATTTTTTGGAAAAGTCTATATAAAATAAGGAATATAAAAAATCTCACTGTCCAAAGCGACAATGGGACTTTTTTATTGCCGTAGTCGATTCCCCGTTTAACTATTTATAAGAGGATAATCCATCTAAATGAAGCTGCTAAAACTGCACCCACAAGATCCACCAGATAGACCTTTTAAACCACTCGCCCTATCCCCTTTTTACCGTTTGATAGGTCTGTCTTTTATATATTATGAATTTTATGGATAATAGAAACCAGACCAATGTTATTATACTTGGGACTGCTGAAGATTACTCTAATAGTCCTCCGGCTGAAGAAGTTTCAACATTGGGGAAGCACCGTGATGCCAACAAAGTGTGGTAAATTTTCCAAAAAGGCTAGTCAAATTCTACTTTAGTCATAAAGTCGAATTTCCCATTTCTCCATACAATGTACTAAATACTTAAAACCTGAGGTGATAATATGTCTATGAATTATGATTATAACCCTGAATCATTTCAATATAGTAGCATTCAAGCTGAGCCAATGTGGGACTATGCTAATAACTATGTAGGAGTCGATTCGCCACCCGTTAACGCCCAACAATTCTGGGGATTTGGAAGACCGTTTTTTGGTGGGCCTTTTTTTAGACCGTTCCCGTTTGGAAGGTTCGGACACCCATTCTTTGGATCACCGTTTTTCTTTCGTAGACCATGGGGAGGTTGGTGGTAGAGTTTTTTTCATTGGACTTTTGTATTCTATGATCAAATCAAAACAAAAACCTGCTTAATCTTCACAGCTTAAAATTGCTTTTAAAAAATCCCCACACCTAATTTGGCAAAGGGATTTTTTATATTAAATCAATGACTGATTTAAGTCAATGGACATAAACACTTCTTAGATGAAACCGCCACCGAAGCAACCACCACATCCGATTACTAACAGTACGAAGATTAAGAACATGAGCCAGCCGCTTCCAAAACCAAAACCATCCCATAATCCTTTAACGCTATCAGCCAATCCCTTTAATCCATCTGCCATTGTTATATACCTCCTCTTTACGAGTATAAACCTTTAGCAGGTCTATCTTTATCTATATTATGAGTTCCATGGGTAAAAAAAGTTAGACAGATGTTATTTTTGGAGATGCCAAAGCCTTTCCATGAAAAGAGCCTTCTCACTTACAACGCAATAGGCTCTTTTCGTGGCGCTATGGACTTACCATTAAAGGATAAGAGGAATGTATCTAATAAATTGTCTTTTCTATGATATGAGCTTTATGAGCAAAAGGTGAAGGAATTTTAAAAACCCCAATCACGATTAAGATTCATCTGGACCGGCTGAAACCAATTTTCAACATCATTCATGGTAAACTTTCACTAAACTCCATTTAAAACTTTGAGTGTTAAAACAGAGTTCATACTGGTTTGGGTTATCGGTGGTTACCATAATATGAACCAGTCTAGCTTCTCCTTCTTTTTCGCTCCACATGCTAGAAACCTTTAAGCTATAATACCGGCGGCAATGAGTTCCCTTTGGGATTGTGTAAGAAGGCGATCCCAATTTGGGTTGAATTTTTTACCCGTCAAATTATTAACTCCCATTCATAAATCAATACTATTTTTACGATGCTTTTAGAAAAAATCTAGGTAAAATAAGGAATATAAAAGAGCCCCCATCACCCAATCCGGTGATGGGGGCTTTTAAAGGAGGTAATACAATGAAAAAAGAGGGTTGATATCTATTGTAACGGTACCATTTGTAAATAGTTCCTGCCAAAAATCTCCTTTCACTCAAAGAACCGCTTTGATTCCCGGTCATTCTACACCCGCCGAACCCAATCCAATCGGTGTTTTTAACCTTTGCAGTTTAAATCTCTGGATAAATGCCATACTTCAATTCCTTTTCCTTAAATTCTGGTTTTCTTTCCCGCCGCCGCTTTTATACATCTCTGCAAGCGAACTTTTTATATCCAATAAAAAAGCGGAGAAGATTACTCTCCTCCAGCTTAACTCCTTAATCTTTATCCGGCAACATAATCTTCATCACTTCCCCAAATCACTCCAGCACATCGATGGGCCGCATCATATCATAGTCCTCATGCTCAAGCAGATGGCAATGCCATACATAACGGCCCGTATATGGTCCAAACCGGATAATAATCCGTGTCACTTCTCCCGGAGTACTCCGGACCGTATCCTTCCAACCCTGCTCATTGGGTAACGGCGGTACAGATGGCCCGGTAAAATAAATTTTCTGTGTTTGATTAAAAAGTTGGACGTCAAAAGGCTGCCGGTTCAGGATTTGGAATTGCACTAAATGGAGATGGACAGGATGAGCGACAAAGCCTGAATTGATCAGGTTCCAGATTTCGACCTTGCCCAGCCTTGGAGTCTCCGTTACCGGATCATGCCAACTCTTTCCATTTAATAAAAATACCAACCGGCCATATGGGTCTTGTTGCACAACCATGTTCATATTCCGTCTTACCTTGGCCACACATTCGGCTAGAGGCACCACCGGATAGAGGCTATCCGGAATCCAACTCCTGTCTTGACAAAATAGCGGTAAATCCACCCGAAATTGCATGATTCGTCCGGTAGTCTCCGGATCAACCGGTGTCCCAATAGGGAAAGGACTGGGAGCGTCATTGAGCAAATCCAATTTTTTTCCGTTATAACCGGTAAAATCGATGATCACATCGGCCCGTTCCGCAGGGGCCAAAATCAATTCATGCAGTTTTACCGGTACTTCCAGAAAACCGCCATCGGTTCCTATCTGGTAAATTGGCAGTCCGGATTGGATTTTCATTCGATAAAAACGGTGATTGGAGCCATTTAAAATCCTGAACCGGTATTTGCGCGGTTCCACCACTAAATACGGCCAAACTTTTCCATTGACCAAAATAGTGTCCCCATCCATTCCGGGGGTAATGGACGGATTGACTCCGGGAACCGGCGGCTGCGGCTGACTGGGATAAAATAGGGAACCATCTTGGTTAAAAGAGCGGTCTTGAATCAGCAGCGGGATTTCATATTCGCCTTGGGGAAGATCCAATATTTTTTCAAATTTATCGCGGATCAGGTAAAATCCGGCTAGCCCGGCATAAACATTCAATCGCGTTATTCCCATAGCATGATCATGATACCACAGTGTGGCGGCTTGTTGATGATTGGTGTAGCAATATGTCGGATGGACGAAATTTGGTCCGGTCTCCTGAAAATTTTTGGTAAACCAAGCTTCAGGGTAACCGTCACTCTCCGGCTTAACCTTGGCGCCGTGCAGGTGAGTTACAGTCCGGACTTCCGGAGCATCCATGGCGCCATGCAGCGTTTTATCAACAGGAAGAAAGTGTTTGTCGGGAAGATTATTTTGCCATTGGATCATCAATTTCTCATCCTTATGGGCTTCAATCACCGGGCCGGGATAGGTTCCGTTATAACCCCAAATTAAGGTATCAGGAAGTTCACTATGAAGCGACTGCTTTGTTTGAATCATTTTAATTTCATAATAAGTTTTTTCCTCATCCCGGTATTTTGGCTTTAGAACTTTGGGTATGGGTAACTTGTCCTTAAATTTTGTGAGTGACATTATCAAAAATCCCTCCCATGCATAAATTTTCAATCCAATATATGTATAAAATTTCACAAATGAATTTGATTTTCTCCAATTAACGACCATATCGTAATAAAAAATGCAATCAACTTATATAATAAATCATAAATATGCAATAAAAATGAATTGCAAAATTCCCATGGGCTTAAAAATTTGGACATAAAAAAACGAGGGAATTATCCTCGGTTTATCGCTTTGTTTAAACATTTTTTATTGAGAAATTTTCAATCCCTACATGATTTTAAAAAATAATGACAATAATAATCTATCATCCCAAGCTAGGATAATCTCAAAGAACTTCCCTCTATGAAGTTTAAAACTTTAAGGTTAAAATATAAATGCCAATTTGCTATCTATACCTCATAAAACTGACAATATTTCTTCTCTTACTGGTGGTACTTGTTCCAAGGGCCGAAATTCGTCGCCTTTTTGCATATGGAATTATATTCGGCAGTCTCTATGATGTGGTAGGACTAACCATTGGTCATTTTACAAATCTTTTTAGATGGATTAACTTTTATCCCTTCGGTTATGGTTATTTACCATTTGCCTCGCCAATATCCTGGTGCGCCTTTTATATTATATACTTCTATCTACTGCCTCAACAAAAGCCAATCATTTATATATTTCCTATATCAGGAATCGTCATGAGTATGATCTATTCAAGAGTACTCGTCAACTTGGGAATGTTTATCGAGCCTAATTTCTTACTGCGATTGGCTAATTTCACATTATGGTATTCTTATGCGACATGGGGGTACTTAAAATTAAGTGAATATATTGACGCAAAAAAAGGTGATGTTCATAAAAAAGCATGGTCTTGAACTTAAAACACCGGCAATGCTACCAACACATAAAAGCCCCTCTGCCAAACCAGCAATGGGGCCTTCCGATATAGGATCTTGGTTCTTTATCCGTTTAGCGACTCTTTATTTTGGTAAACCTTATGATACAGAAGGCGGTTATACCTGCATAGATACTATGAGGCACTATAGCAAAAAAAGTATTCAGGATTGTTGGTTTAAACATAAATACATGAGGCATACCTGCAACTAAAAAACCGAAAATAGCAACCCATCCAATAAGACCAACCCCAATACCCTTTAATAAATAATTCCGGCAACCGCTCCACTGCAAAACGAGGCCGATGATTACCCCGATGACTGCTCCCATAATCCAATCGGTTACTATACCGGTTAGTGTACCTAATAATGATTTGGCATCATTCATATTGTTGGTAAATAAATCTGCTGCCAGAGTAGCAATGTGAATGATAGGTACTCCCATCCAAATAACCAAAAAATCAAATAACTCTCGAACTATCGATCCAATTACCCCCGAAATAATCCATAGCGTTAAGCGATCATCGGTGAATGCCATTGAAACGCCTCCTTATCTAGAGATATTTTGATCAGAATAGTTTTTTGTATCCGTCCGGGAGATTTCCAACCATGTAAAAAACAGTCATTTTAGTGTTCACATGACTGTCTTTAACGCCCCGAAGGATATTCCAGAAAATTGAAAAGGTTACGTGTTGTAATTAACCAATCAATATGATATTATTTGCTAAAATAAAATGTTTTACCGGTTGGGCGAAGTTTGCTTCGCTTTCAAGAGAAACCGGCTTCCGGGGTGGGAAGCTCTTATTTGGAGCTTCCCACCTTTTTTGTTTTTTTCCGGCATATGTTACTGCATTATTCTTCCGTTATTGAACTTTAAATAAAGAAAACTAATATTATCAACTTTTGAAGGGGGATTTTCTACATGGTTTTAGCCTTGTTAATTTTTGGAGCAACCTATCTTTTTATTATGCTCGAAAAAATTCCGCGCCATCTGGTATCTTTAATTGGAGCTCTGGCTGTGATCATATCGGGGTTGCTCTCGATGGAAGAGGCGATGAAGTTTGTCAGCTGGGAAACCATTGGCTTGCTTTTAGGAATGTTCATTCTGGTGAGAATTCTTGAAGACGCCAATTTTTTTGATTTTTGGGCCGTCAGAACCATGGAAACAGTAAACTTTGATGTAAAAAAAATCTTTTTTGTCTTCCCATTATTAACTGGCTTTTTAGCGGCGTTTATGGACAGCATCACCGTACTTTTATTCTTTACCATCCTCACGATGAATGTGTGCAAGATGTTTCATATCAATCCGATTGGACTCATTATCGCCGAAGTATGTACTGCCAATACCGGCGGCAGTGCCACTCTGGTGGGCGACCCTCCGAATGTAATTATTGGCAATCTTCTGGGGTATGGATTTAACGACTTTGTCAGGAATACTGGTCCCATAGCAGTCATTGCCACCATTGCCATCACCGTTTTTTGTTTTCTATTCAGCCTTAAATCTTTGCGAAAAGCCGCCAAACTAACCGCGCAAGAAAAAAAAGAATTACTACTAAACAATGCCATTTCCGATCAAAGATTAGTCAAAATCGGTTTGATCGGATTTGCCAGTGCAATTTTATTGTTAATTCTTCATACGGAGCTTAACCGTCTACTGGGAATCCATATTGGCGCTGCCATCGCCACTCTGCTGCCGGCCCTGATTTCCTTGGTATTCCTGGGCGCCGCTAAGGCAGAACATGTCATAAAAAATATTGACGGGGAAACTCTACTATTTTTTATTGGATTATTTATCGTCATTGGGGGCTTGGAAAAAATCGGAGCCTTAAAACTACTATCAAACTATATCGTAGATTTATCAGGGGGAAACGGCATTCTACTGGCCATTCTTTTCATTTGGGTTTCGGGTCTCGCCAGCGCTATTGTTGACAATGTGCCGATGGCGCTCACCATGGCTTATGTTCTCTTGGACATAATCGCTGCAGATCCCGCTCTTGCTCCTTTTAGAGCAAACCTGGCCTGGGCGTTAGCCATGGGACTCGATATTGGCGGCAACGCCACACCGATTGGGGCTTCGGCAAACGTGATGGCTTATAGTATGATGCAAAAAAATAAAATAAAAATCAGCTGGGGCAGATGGTTCAAGGAAGCCATGCCCGCCACGATCATTGCACTAATCATTGTAACGGCAGGCATATATGTGAAAATTAAGTTCGGTATATAATTTTCAGGCAATTTCAGCCCCGCTGAAAGCCTGACTATTTTTTAAAAACAATAGATAAGGGGCTGTCCCAAAAGTAAATTTTAACGATAAAGAAATACAATATATCGAAGTCAAACCATTCGATGAAGCTATATATTGTATTTCTTATTGATTTTGAATTGCTTTTTAGACAGCCTCCTAAAAACCATAACCTCCTGAAAGTAAGGAGGTTATGGTTAAATCAATTGTTGAATTCATCACGATCCCTGATACCTTTGATGAAGACCGATCACTCTTCTCCTTGAGGGTCATTTTCCCGCATTTTATCCCGGTAAAACTGTTGAAGTACATAAAACGCCAACTTTCGGGTCTTCTTATCGGAGGCAATCAACCCCTTGCGGTTATATCCCTGTTGGTACCGGTTATAACGCCTCTCAGCCCGGAAATCATAGAGGATCCACGGTGTCAAACCTTTCACATAATCCAATTCCCGCAGGATCGCTACCTGTTTTTGATAAACCTCTTTCATATATTCCTCTGAAAACAAATCCGATTTACTACTATGGAAGCCGGCTAATCCATCCGCGCCGGTTTCGGAAATAATTACCGGTTTATCCGGATTGGAGTTAGCTCCCAGTTCAACCAATTCGGAGAATTTTGGATTATACCAGCCATAATACTCGTTAATCCCAATGATATCCAAATACTCGGTTAAGCGATCTTCAATCTTGATTTTGGTGTGGTTAACGAGGCAGGCGGCGGAGACAAGCCGTGCAGAATCCCATTTTTTCGCGGTCTGAGCCAGTCTGCTCATAAAAGACAACCGTTCATCGGAATCGGGGTTTTCATTTCCTACCGACCAGATAATGACGCTGGCCCGGTTGCGATCACGCTTAATGAGCTCAATTAGCTGGTTTTCAGCATCCCGGAACGTATCCTGATTCACAAAATCAATTGCCCAATAGACTGGGAGCTCTTCCCATAACATCATCCCCATTTCATCGGCAATTTGGGCGGCAAGCTCGGTATGGGGATAATGGGCCAGCCTCATAAAATTACAGCCTAGCACCTTGGCATCGGCAAACCGCCGCCGGATATCGGACTCATTCGAGCTTTTTCCAAGTACAGCATCATCTTCATGGGCACAAATGCCGCGGAGAAAAAGTTCCCGGCCGTTAAGAAGAATTTTGGTTCCCCGGACCTCGATCTGGCGGAATCCAACCCTATCCCTGACTCCCTCTCCGCGGAAACTGGCTTTGACTTCATATAAACGGGGATTTTCCGGAGACCATAGCTCCGGAGCTGCTTCAATCTGAAATTGGCAGTTCCCATCCTGCACCATAAGCTCCTTCGATATATTCAATTCCGGTATCTCGAAAAGCAGTAGTTCACCGGAAAGGGGTTTATCAAGGGATACCGCCACTTGGATCCGGTTGTAGCTATTATCGGGCACCAACGACACTGAGAAATCCCGGATAAAATCGGGTGGCAAACGGAGCAAATCAACTTCACGATAAATACCGCCATAATTAAACCAGTCGGTATTGCGCATGGGTACCCTATCAAGAGTCCGGCTATTGTTGACACAAATCTGGATTATATTTTGGGTTTTTAGCTTGCCGGTCAGTTCAACATAAAACGGCGTAGAACCGCCGTAATGATTTCCCAAAAACTCTTCATTCAAAAAAACTTTGGTATCATAGTTGGCAGCTCCGATTCGCAAAAAAAGCCTTTCTCCTTCAGACTCCCGGTAATAGGTGAATTCCCGGGCATACCAAGCGCTTCCTTCATAATAATAATACTCGGGGCGAAACATATTCCAGCAGGAGGGCACCGGAATCTCCTCTCCGCCGTTATAATCATAATCCCAGGGGATACGGCGGCCATTTTCATCGCGAGGTTCAATCTGGTTCCAATTGGCCCGCAGGCCGGTGTCATAAGGATCCACCGTAAAATTCCAGTTGCCGTTGAGACTTTCTTTATCCCGGTAAGTAGAGAAGATCATCGTATGATGGTTTAAATTTTGAAGATTATATTTTTGCCCATAATCCTCACAATGAATATTACTATGGAGATTTTCCACTATCTTTTTTTCGGCCATTTTTATTACCTCCGCCCATCGCTAATATTTGCTTACCCTTTGAGACTTCCTGAGGCAATGCCTTCTACAAAATACTTCTGAGTAAAGAGAAAAATGATCACAACCGGCATAATCGAGATCATACATGCCGCCATCTGAGGACCGTAGTAGGTAAAATATTCGGTGACAAAATCAGCCATACCCAGGGGAATCGTTTTGAGTGAGGCCTCCGATAAATAAATCATCGGTACAAAAAAATCATTCCAAAAATAACGGAAGGAAAAGATGACTTGTACGGCTAAAATGGGTTTAGACAACGGTAACATGATTTTGTAATAAATATAAAATTCGTTGGCCCCGTCGATTCGGGCCGCTTCCAATAGAGAGTCGGAAATGGTCATGAAATATTGTTTTACCAGAAAAGTCCCAAAGGCAGTGAATGAACCCAATAAAATCAATGCCAGGTGGGTATTATACAACCCCAGAGTTCGCACCATGATAAACTGGGGAATGATTACAATCTGCGCCGGTATCATAATGGAGCTGACATAAATCAAAAATAAAACATCCCTCCCTTTCCACCTTAGCTTGGAGAATGCATAAGCGGCAGTGGTGGAAGTGAAAAGCTGGATGACCATGATAATTGAGGTAATTTTTACGGAATTGAAAATATAAATTGGAAACGAATTTAAGTTAAGCTTCCCGGCCGTATCGAAAAATAATCGTGTAAAATTAGCTAACGTCGCTTGTTTGGGAATAATATGGATTGGATAATCAAAGATCTCAATTTCATTTTTAAACGCTGCTGAAATCATAATCAGTAACGGTAGAAAAATTAAGAGTGAAACCAAAACTAAAATCAACCCGATTGATATTTTGCTAAGCAAGTGAACCCTGTCGATTTTAGGCGGCTGATAATGCAACTCATTGGGGAATGATTCAATCTCTTGTCGTTCCATAATAACCTCCCGTATAAACATAAGTGGCGGTATTCTATTCGTAAGTCACCCATCGATGCTGACCGCGATATTGGATAATGGTGATTGACAATACAATCAATAAAAGAATTAATGATTCGGCGGAAGCATAGCCCATTTCATAATTGGTAAAGGCTCTTTGATAGATATCAAATACTAAAACCGTTGTTGAACCCGCCGGTCCCCCTCCCAATTGCCCGCCAGTCATCGCAAAGATTTGATCAAATACTTTAAACGAATTGATTATCGCCATGATCACACATAAGAATGTGGTCGGACTTAACAGCGGAACAGTGATCCGCATAAGTCTCTGGAACCCGTTGGCGCCGTCTATCTCCCCGGCTTCGTATAATTCGGGATTGATGGATTGCAATCCGCTTAAAAACAAAACCATATAATATCCGAAGGATTGCCACAAAGTCACCAAAATGATCGTCAGCAAGGAAGTATTGGGACTGGTTAACCAGGGCAATCCTGATAAACCCATTGAAAGCAGGAAATTATTTAACGGACCCTTGCTGGGATGAAAAATTAACATAAAAATCAACGAGACCGCTATGTTGGATAAGATCACCGGCAAAAAGATGACGGCCCGGAAAAAAGACCTGGCAATAATTTTTCCGTTGAGAATGATCGCGAAGATAAAACCCAGTACCAACTGAAAAACAACCGTGGCCAGAGTAAATTGAACCGTATTCCACAAAGCCTTCTGGAAGGTACTGTTGGTTACCGCCTTCACAAAGTTGTCAAGACCGATAAAACTGGTGTTAAGGCCGCCGGAATAGTTGGTAAATGCCAGTCCCATTACAGCAACAATCGGAACAAAAACAAACACCAGAAACCCAATCAAACTTGGCAATAAAAAAAGAAGTACAGTAAACCATTTACGGGGTTGATAGGATGACTCCATTTGCATTCTCCTTTATGAAAGCCAAAGGTTCCGGCTTTTTCCCGAAACCTCCGGCTTCGGTCACGAAAATTTCATTTAGTTGCTGGACTTAACAACCTCTTTTAACCCTCTGTCTAGTTCCACCATGAAATCCCCATCACTCATATCTGAAACCAAATATTTCTCAATTAATGGATTTAATACCTGAGTCTCAATTTTCGTGCCGTATTTATTGATATAAGCAGTGAATTTCGGCACCGGCTCACTGAGATATTTCACAGACTCCATATCCGGAACAACCTTGCTCAATTCATTCTGGACTTCATCATTAACGATGGCCGGTAAAATACCGTTTTTGGCGACGACTTTCGCTCCTTCGACTCCGCCGGCCCAGGCCAGGAATTTAAAGGCAGCATCCTTCTTCTTGGAACGGGAATAAATATGGTTGAAAGTAGAAGCTCCGGCTGTTATGTAATTGGCGGAATCACACGGTATTCTGGTTATCGCCCAATCATTCCAGGTGAAATTCTTCAATAACTTTTGATCCCGGGCAGCCAGCATAAACTGAGGAAACCACTCGCCGATGAGGACCATACCTACGTTACCTTGATAAAAAGCTTGTGAATAATGGGTTTTAGTCGCTTTCAATTCAGCCAATGGTATGATGGCTTTTGACTTTTCCAGATTCCGCCTCATGCGCATCGAAAATAAAACGGAATCGATATCTACGTCAATTTTGCCGCTGGCGGTGATAAAATCAACCTTTTGCTGATAAGCCGGCAGGAATGTGTTAACCGGCCAGGTATATAGGATCGCGCCATACTGTTTTCCGTCACCAGTGGATAACTTTTGGGAGACTTCGATAAACTTGTTCCAATTCCAGTTCCCTTTTTTAACCAGTTCGGTCGGGGTTGGAATACCGGCTTTTTCAAAAATCTTTTTATTGTAATAGGTAAAATAACCGGCCCCCCGGAACGGAATCGCCAACACTTTCCCATTGATGGATATGTCGTTCATATAGGGCTTATCCGCCCCGATATTAAATTTATACTTCACAATTAACTTATCCAGCGGTTCAATATATCCGTTGGAATTTTGCGGAAACATGTCAGCCTGCCGCTTTTGCATATAGCAGTCCATATTGACTCCGCCTGCCAGCAATGTAAGCAGCTTTGTTTCATAATCCGCAGCCTGAAGATAAGTAGCCTTCACATAAATCTCTTTTTGGCTGGCATTGTAAGCATCAACGATCTGGCGGTAGGTAGGGTCATCCCAGAGGTAATAACTGATTTCCGTAGGACCCTTCGCCTGGACGCCGCTAATGCCGATGAAACAAGAAAGTACCCAACAAACGGAGAGCAGAACTGTAATCAACTTTTTCACTTGCCATCCTCCTTATGATTATTTTGGGGGTTCGCTTATCTTTTGAAATTTGCTTCCCCCATTTTGTTAAAGAAATTTTAACATAGAGTCGGCCCAAAATACTTGATACCGGAGTACTGTTTTCAGAATCATTTTCATCAGTACCAACTGCCAAAATAAAAACTTCTTTATATGAATCCCGGAAGCTCCATCCCAAACGCTTCAAACCGATGAATCAAACGTTGTAAATCAATTTACAATCTTGTTACTTTCTAATTCAAATACCTTGTCAATAACCTTAAAATGCCGCTTAAGATAGGTATCGATAAATGAGGTACTAGTACTCCAGTACTGGTTCAATGAAAAAAACTTTCTACACTGACTTTGGATGCTTCTGCCTATCATGCTTTTCGGCAACAATGGAAGGATGGGGCTAAAAAAATAAAGGTAAATAGAAAATGGGCGGGAGCGAAACCATCAAAGAGCGCTTATCCTTTTGATGCTTGCTTTATGGTTCTTTGATGTCTTTTCCAATAAACTTGGGGTGAGGGAGAGCTTACCAGATTCCGATTTCATTGGCCTTGCGGCAGGCTTGAAACCGGTCGTGGACTCCCAGCTTGGAATAAATTACATTCACATGATTTTTTACTGTTTGTTCGGCAATAAATAATTGGGCGGCAATTTCTTTATTATCAAGCCCCCGGGCCAGCAACCGCAAAACTTCTTTTTCCCGGTTGCTGAGGACATGAATCAATGAACCGGATTCCGATCCGGGATTGCGGTCTTTTCCAGGCTGAATGATTAACTTATCAACGATTTTAGCGGCAACTTTCGGGGAAATCAATACTCCACCCTCATAAACCGCCCGGATGGCTGTAATTAGCTCCGCCGGAGGCATGTCTTTCAGTAAATAGCCTATTGCTCCAGCTTTTAACGCTTCTATGACATAATCGTCATCATCAAAAGTAGTCAACATCAGCACTCTGATGGCCGGAAATTTTTCCTTAATCCTGCGGGTCGCCTCCACTCCGTTCATTCCCGTCATACAGATGTCCATTAATACTACATCGGGTTGTTCCAGGGCAACCATGGTCAAAGCCGTCGGACCGTCGCCAGCCACCCCAATAACCATCATATCTTTGGCCCGGACCCTTAAAACAGTCCGCAGGCTTTCCACAAACAAAGTCTGATCATCGACCAGTAACAATTTGATCTTATCCATGGTTCTCCTTTACATATCAAAAGGCATCCAAGCCGACAGCATAAATCCATCGCCGGGTTTACTTGATACCGAAAGGTTGCCTCCCAGACGTTCGATCCGTTCCCTCATCCCGATTAGGCCGTAACCTTCCTCAATCATCGCCGCCCCATTCCCGTTATCTTTAATCTGGATACCGATCCCCTCGCCCTGGCGATAAAATGAAATAAAGATTTGGGTCGCCTTCCCATGCCGGATGGCATTGGTGATTCCTTCCTGCACCAACCGGTAGGCAACCCAGTCCGCTTCCTCTCCAAAATGCAAAGGGGCGTCCCCCAGATTTAATTCAACTTCCAATTGGGTAGCCTTGATAAAAGAATCAATCAATTTATGAATTGCTGAAAGTCCTTTGATTTGTTGTTGTTCCGTACGTAATAAATTTAAGGTATGCCGTATCTCCGCCAAACCCTCTTTGGCTTGATCCCGGGTGCGCTTCAAATGTTCGGGCAGTTCCCCCGGACTTTCCTGGGAGAGATCCAGCGCCGCCTCCAGCATCATCAGCAAGTTGGTCAATGTATAGCCCAAAGAGTCATGGATCTCCCGCCCCAGCCGCTTCCTTTCATTGGCTGCAGACTGTTGTTCAGCCAAAGCGGCATAATCTTGCAATTGAATATTGGTTTCCGCCAGTCTGAATGTGGCTTCATGAAACCGGCGGTTCAATTCCTTCAACGGCAAACTGTTTTGTGATCGCAATAATTCGGTTAATGTAATGATAAAGGTGGAATATAACAATAAAGAAAATATGTCATGAATCGAGGCGGCGGGAAGCATTACTCCCCAAGCTCTAAGCCGATGTTGAAAAACAATGGTCAAAAGAATGATGGTAATCGAATAAACTAAACCCTCCACGAATCGGGTATAAACAATCGCTTCAATCAGTAGCGCCGTCAGCAAAGTCAATTCAACACCCAGATAGCCTCCCATCGGCAGTCCCACCAACAAAAAAGCGACCCCTTTCAGGCACAATACCGTCCAAATCAACACCGGCTGGCGGCAAAAAATGGGGAGTACTGATAGAATTAAGGAAAAAGCCAATAAAAAGTTAAACTGCAACCCCCAATGAAGAGGCAACAAGGATGTTCCTTGCTGTAACCAGAATTGAACGAAGGCCCCTCCATGAGCTAAAATTGCCAGCAGAGGTACCATTACCTTTAATGAACGCTCTGAAATAAGGGACACCCCCTCCATTAAATAATTTCGAGCCATGCTAATAATTCCCTGCTTGGTTTGATATCTTAATCTCTTCCTAAACCTGGAAGCCATGAACTCATGGATAACCGCCGGGAGGCCGATCGCCTTCCATACCTCTTGGGGTGGTCCATTGCGGCAATTGGTATTCGAAGGATTTCGGGGCTGTTTGCAAAAGCTAAATAAAAAAGGAATGTCCCAAAACTTTTTGGCTAATGCGAGGATCATGACTGCGCTTATCGTAAATAGTAATATCTTACGTTTTCCATCCATTTTTCCTTTCACCCTGTCTTTATTTTTATAAAGCTCCTACTTCATATACCAGCCCTGTATCTAATCCGATCTGCTTGAATAATAAAAAATTCGTATACGAACAATTCGCAAACGAATTTTTTATTACTACTATATTCCCAGATTGTCAACTTTAGCTGGCATAGAAATATTTAACCCCATTTTCTCCATCCAACCTGTGGACAAAGTCCCAGATATAAAAAAACGCCCTGCGGCGTTCCTACGGCAAAAACCTCAATCCTGTTGCATCCCGTCTATGTTCTCCCATTTGGTTTGACATAGTTTTCTTTATAGAAAAATTGTGAAAAAGCAAGGTATTTGTATTTGCGCTCTGTTCAAAAGAGAGCTTTTTCACAATTCTTTTATGAGCCCGGAAAAAGACGCTGCCCAAAAATATTCATCCGGCTTTCTCTTACGGCAAATGGTCGAGGAGAACACCCCAACAATATGACTGGGCAAATGTTCGTACATGAAATCAAGTGGTACCGTTTGATGTTAATCGGTTTATAGGGAAATGCCCCCTCAATCGATAAAACTTGATAGCGTTTCTAAATGCATTCACCGTTTTTAAAAAAATTTAATTGTCTATTGTGCAAGCAGTTCCATTTAAAGTAAACTCATTGGGTTTGGCATTGGAACCGCTGTAAGAGATATTAAACCCCAAGTTAATACTGGCGCCGACGGGGATCGTCCCATTATAGGTCAAATTCTTTGCGGATACATTGGAACCGTTTTGGGTATAAGAAGCATTCCACATATTGGTTATTTTTTGATTGCCGGAAAATGACCAATTCAAGGTCCAACCATTCACCGCGTTGTTACTGTTATTTTTGATCGTAATACTGATTGTAGCACCATTTCCCCAATCATTCAAAATATTATAACTCAACACAAAACCGTTCGCTATTGGCGTCGGAGTGGGAGTTACGGTAGGAGTCGGGGTAATGGTAGGCGTCGGAGTAGGAGTGGGATTGATCAGGGACTTCAGAACCGTTATCGTGCTATTGTACCAAATAACAGCTATCTTGCTATAACCGGAGGGGGTAAGATGTAAATTATCCGAATAAATATCCGAGCTCAATAAGGTGGCATCACTAAGTTTAACTAAATATACATGTTTGCCCGCACTCGCTTTTGAACTAACAATCCCAGGAATTGCCGCAATATACTGCTCTATCTTATCATGAATCGAATTACTGGCGGGCAAATGGTAATAATCCGCTACAAACAATATTAGATTCGGTTTACGATTCGTAATCTGGTCAATGAGCGAACTAAGCCCACTGGTATTCGGCGCTCCGAATACGACATCATTTCCGCCGATCCAAAGCAACATAACATCGGGATTGTAAGTATCAAGCCAACTGTTGACGTTACTTGCCACCTGGGGAATGGTCCACCCGGAATGACCTTCATGATTTTTATCCGCTAAACCGCTCGGTCCGCCGCTCTGTGAACCGACAAAATCAACCGAAAGGCCCGCATTTATATAATAGCTATATAAGTCGGTGCGATAAGCTCCCATATTGGGATCTCCTATACCTGCAGTGACCGAGTCGCCACAGGGCATAATTTTTATTGTCTGGGCTGCATAGGAAATATTCGTTCTCTCGCCTATGCCTATGTTGCTGAGGTGTAGCAATGCAATAACCAATAAAACGAGCAAAATGGATCGATATCTGGACATTTTTATCACCCTTCCTTATTTGTTAAATTTTGGGAACGCCCCTATTTAAAGAATATAACTTTTGTTATAAATTGTCAACATTTCTATATTAAGTAATACTTTTCCATATCGCAGCTAAGAAACTATGGATGGGAGAAAAAACCAAAGGTTGATCCGCATGATAAAGAAATTTTATCTTTTTCGACAGGTTTTTTAAGGCAAATTTCAGTTTCATTCGTTACACTAGGGATAAAACAATTCCCCTTACCGGAACCCTTAACATTCATCCTCATGTCGTGGAGACATGCGAAGACAAAAAATCCACGCAGTGCTCTTTTTAAATCCGTGTCTTTAAAAAATGAAAGATATCGAATCAAAATAATTTTTCAGGGGAGAACATTTTATGAGCATATTGCAGTCTGTTATTCTTGGACTTGTCCAGGGCTTAGGCGAGTTTCTGCCGATTTCCAGTTCAGCCCACTTGGTTTTAATACCCTGGTTATTCCAATGGCCCGATCCTGGCCTGTCATTTGATGTTGCTCTTCACCTCGGTACGCTATTGGCGGTGGTGTCTTACTTTTGGCGGGATTGGCTGGATTTAATCCGGCATGGCCTTGGAACAGGGTTTAAAACCAGGCAGGGAAAATTTTTTTGGTATCTGGTCATCGCTTCGATTCCGGGAGCAATTATTGGAGCTTTACTTGAAAAAAAAGTTGAAACTACTTTCCGCAGTCCCCTCATCATTGGTACGATGCTTATCATTATGGGACTGGTTCTGTATTCCGCAGATCGTTTCGGCCGCAAACGGCAAGAAAGCGAAGGGATTTCCTTTTACCAAAGTCTTACCATCGGTATTTCCCAGGCATTAGCCGTCATTCCCGGTGTTTCCCGCTCCGGTATCACAATAACCAGCGGGTTATTTCTCGGGCTGACCCGGGAGGAAGCCGCCCGGTTCTCTTTCCTTTTGTCAACTCCGATTGTCGCCGGAGCCGGTCTTCTCAAACTTAAAGATCTGGGTAGCGAAACGATTCAGCTTCCTTTTATTGTCGGAGTCCTTACCTCGGCAGTGGTTGGCTTTCTGGTTATCGGCCTTTTGCTTCGATGGCTGCGCAAGAGTAGCTTTTTACCGTTCGTCTGGTACCGCCTGTTTTTGGGATTGAGTGTGATCACCCTATTCTTGATTCGAAAATGAGGTTGTTCCGGCGAGCCGCCGGGATGGAATATGAGACGAGTAAAACTATAGCTGAAGTGGAATCGGTCATTTATGGAGAAATGAGCGAGCCTTTAAAATCCCAGTTTCAAGTCATGACGAAACCTTTTTTACGGTTGTTTTTTTCTTTCACCCAATCGTCCGGCTGATTTTTCGAATTGTTTTTTTCCATCAACCGATGATCGAAACCATTTCAGCAATTGTTTATTCCTTTCAACCAATCGCCCGAGTCATTTTTTTAATGGGTTTTTCCGATCATCCAATTGTATTTTCTCATCAGCCCATCGTTTTTTTATTCCAACCCATCACTTTTTACTATTATCCAATCGTTAAAATCATTTCAGCAATTTTATCTCCGGCGATAAAAAATCCCTTCGGGTTTAAAAAATAACTCAGAGCAGAATCATTTCCCTTATTTCCCCGTCTGTCTGCTCTTTTCCCTGATCTCCACCCGACGGATTTTCCCGTTAATGGTTTTTGGCAACTCAGCGACAAATTCAATCAAGCGCGGATATTTATAAGGCGCTGTGGCATGCTTAACGAAATTCTTAATCTCATCCGCCAGCTCATCAGAGGCGGTGTAATTCCGTGTGAGCACAATGGTTGCTTTGACAACCTGCCCGCGCACCGGATCAGGCGCACCGGTAACGGCACATTCCAATACCGCCGGATGCTCAATCAGTACGCTTTCAATTTCAAAAGGGCTAATCCGGTAACCGGAGGATTTGATCACATCATCGGTTCTGCCAACGTACCACAGGTAACCGTCCTCGTCCTGCCAGGCAGTATCCCCGGTATGATAATAACCGTCATGCCAGACCGCATCCGTTCTCAGCTTATCATTATAATAACCGCTGAAAAGACCGGCCGCTTTGCCATGCTTGGTGCAAATAACGATTTCGCCGACTTCCCCGGTTGGAACCGGTTGACAGTTCTCATCCACAATGGACACTTCATATTGGGGAGAGGATTTTCCCATCGAACCGGGCTTTGGCTCCATGCCGATCCAGTTTAATACCGTCAAGGTAGTCTCAGTTTGTCCGAAACCTTCCATTAGCTTAAGACCGGTGTATTGATAAAATTTATTGAACACTTCTGGATTCAGAGCCTCTCCGGCTGTGGTCGCATATTTTAGCGAGGACAGATCAAACCCTTCCATCCCTTCTTTGATAAAGAAACGATAAATCGTCGGTGGTGCGCAGAAAGTGGTGATTTTGTACTTTTGGATTTTCCCCAGCAGATCGCCGGGGGCGAACTTATCGAAGTCATACACAAAAACCGCCGCCTCCATCAGCCACTGGCCATACAACTTGCCCCATACAGCCTTACCCCATCCCGTATCGGCAACGGTAAGATGCAAGCCATCGGGATCGACATTATGCCAATGCTTTGCGGTGACAATGTGTCCCAGCGGGTAGGCAAAATTATGGCACGCCATTTTAGGCAGGCCGGAAGTACCGGAAGAAAAATAAATCAGCATCGGGTCATTGACTTTTTGGTTTTGAGAGCCACAGGGGCGCTCAAAGTTTTCGGATGCCGCTTCCATATTCTCCGTAAAGCTGTACCAACCGTCTTTTTTCCCCTTGGCGGCAATTTTCACGGTAAGCGAAGGGCACTGAGCCTGCGCCTCGTCCACATAATCGGTAACCTCACCCATGACTGTACAGACTATGGCTTTAACCCCTGCCGCGTTAAACCGGTAAACGAGATCCTTGGTGGTAAGCAGGTGGGTCGCAGGAATAGCGACGGCGCCCAATTTATGTAATGCCACAATCGAGAACCAGAATTCATAATGCCGCTTCAAAATCAGCATCACCATATCGCCTTTTCCAATCCCGAGGCTCTTAAAAAAATTGGCTGTTTTATCGCTGTATTTTTTGATATCCCCAAAGGTGAATATCTTTTCGACCCCACTTTCATCACACCATACCATTGCCCTTTTATTGGGCTCAAGCTTTGCCATCTCGTCCACAACATCATAACCGAAGTTGAAATAGGCCGGGACATTTAGGCTGAAGGTTTTTAGCATTCCATTTTCATCATAGGTTTCATTGACATACTTTCGGTGAAGTCCTTGCATTATGATAGTCTTTCCTTTCGTCACGCTCAAAGAGGAAAGTGGAATTTGACACTTACCTCGAGTTTGTTTATTTTAAAAATACTTTTGAAACACAGGAAATTACAAATTTTATTTTTCGGGTTTGGGAATCACAATTGCCAGAAATTGGCATTCAGTGTCATTCGCGGCTATCATGCCGTGCCGGTGACCAGAATCATATAACACACTGTCCCCAGCGTTTAACACTTCCACATGCCCGTCAAAGTCCACTTTGAGGCTGCCTTTAAGAATGTAATCAAACTCCTGCCCCGCATGGGTCGAATAATTAAGCGGTTTATTCTGCGCTTCCCGGTCGTAAGGAACACTTACCAGGAAAGGCTCCACCATTTTGTCCTTGAGCCTGTAGGCCAGGTGCTTGTAATCAAAACCTTTTCGGCGTTCAATCGGAAGCCCGCCACCTCTTCTCACGACTGTGTAAAATGAAAGCGTCGGGTTGCTGCCGGTGAGCAATTCCACGATATCCACTTTAAACCTTTGAGCACATTTTAAAACTCAACTTTCGCACCTTGAAAACAAAGGAAAACAGCTTAATTGCATAAGATAGCAGCAAATATGAACAAGAATTGACAAATCGATAGAAACAATATAAAAACACCCCTTCATTTGGTATAGTGAA